>CAYLRY010000006.1:0-95673 GCA_964386535.1 uncultured Dehalococcoidales bacterium
TTTGTTTTGTTCTTCCTGGTTAATGTGGTAGGCTAACTGTAAAAGTCAGGTTATAACATTATCACAGAGATGCCTTCATCAGATTCTATGATCATTTCGGGACAAGGAGATATCCTCAAGTACAGCTTATTCTCAGTGATTTCGTCCCGCTTAAAATCCTGATCAGATTCAAAGCAAAGACGCAATATCTTTATCCTCATATCAGGTTGTTGAGAATGAGGTACATTAATATTTTCCAGAACAGCGGTAGTCTTACAAACTGGAAAGTTTAAGTAAAGCTGTACAGCAGGCGCGTACCCATTATGGGGTTTCCATGAAGTCTGTAGTCTTCACCATGAAGGGATCCCATTGTATAGAGCTAGCTGAAACGTGCTAGCTGCTGCTGAAGCCGCTGAACCTTGTCCTGACCGGCGGCAAGCCGGTCACGCTCCTTCTGGACTACCGCGGGTGGGGCTTTACCGGTAAACGCAGGATCATTCAGGCGGGTCAGCAGCCGGTTGACGTTGGCCTGGACTCCCTCCAGTTCTTTCAGAAGGCGAGCTTTTTCAGCCTCAAGATCCACCATGCTGGCCAGGGGAATGACTACCTCGGTGTCTTTCAATACCAGCACTAAATCATTTTCATCCGAGGTGCCTTTATGGCGGGTATCCAACAGCTCAAGCGGCCTGGTCTGGGCTAGCATTTGAATAGTTTGCAAATAGGGTTCAAGAGCAGTTTTCAATTCCCCGGCATAGATATGGGCTTTTATCCATTTACTGCTTTCCACTTTATGCTCTGCACGGGCGTTACGAATGGAATGGATTATTTCTATTAAAGAATCTATGATTTTTTCTGCTGACGGATCAAAAGCCTTTTCATTCCCCTCAGGATACGGAGCAATCATAATTGATTCAGGCCGCACGTCACATACTTCTACAGGTGAGGCGGTGGTTATTATAGGCTTAGACATAATCCTCAGTTTTAAGGATTGCCAGAGCTCCTCGGTAATAAAGGGCATAAAGGGATGAAGAAGCCGTAAGGAACATTCCAGTACATGAACCAGCACTGGTACTGGAGAGACAGGCTGGTTTACTTTTAACCTAATCTTGGCTATCTCGATGTACCAGTCGCAAAACTCGCTCCATAGAAAATCATAGATTTGCCTCTGAGCTTCTCCAAACTGGAAATTTTCCATCAACTGGATGGAACTGATCACAGTACGGTTCAAGCGGCTCAAAATCCAGCGATCTTCTACTGGCAGCTTATCATATTCAATCTTGAGATTGACCTGGTCAGTTTCCAGGTTATGGATAACAAAACGGGAGGCGTTCCAGATTTTATTGACGAAATTTCGGCTGGATTCCAGACGGCTATCGGCCATTTTCATATCATTACCCGGCGAAGTACCGGTGGAAAGGGCAAAGCGTAGAGCATCGGTACCATATTCTTTGATGGCATCTAGGGGATTAAGCACATTTCCTTTTACCTTGCTCATTTTATCGCCTTTTTCATCCCGTACCATGCCATGCAGGTAAACGGTATGGAAGGGAATATCGCCCATGTTTTCAATACTCATCATGATCATGCGTGCAACCCAGAAGAAAATAATATCGTAGCCAGTTTCCATGACAGAAGTGGGATAGAAATAACGCAGGTCTTCAGTATCATCCGGCCAGCCGAGTGTTGAATGAGGCCAGAGTCCAGAGCTGAACCATGTATCCAGGACATCCGTCTCCTGCTCAAGATTTCTGGACCCACAGCGGCAGGTAGAAGGGTCTTCAATGCTGACAATCATCTCTTCACAATCCCGGCAGTACCAGACCGGGATTCTGTGTCCCCACCATAACTGCCGGCTTATACACCAATCGCGGATATTTTCCATCCAATTTAGATAGACCCTGGAAAAACGGTCAGGTATAATTTTTATACGACCACTGGCGACCGCTTCAATAGCCGGCTTGGCCAGGGGTTCTGTTTTAACAAACCATTGTTTGCTGGCAATAGGTTCGATGATGGTCTGGCAGCGCTGGCAGTGGCCAATGGCGTGTGAATAATTTTCTATACGGTCTAGCAAACCTTCATTTTGAAGGTCCTCAACGATCTTTTTCCGGCAAGCGAAACGGTCCAAACCCTTGTAAGGTCCGGCGTTTTCATTCATGGTTGCGTCTGCATTCAGAATATTTACCAAAGGTAATTGATGACGCTGTGAAATCTCGAAGTCGACCGGATCATGAGCTGGAGTAACTTTTACTGCGCCGGTGCCAAAAGCCGGATCAATAGCTTCATCAGCCACTATCGGAATTATGCGTTTCAAAACCGGCAAAGAGAGGTGTTTTCCGATCCAGGCTTTAAAGCGCTCATCCTGCGGACTGACGGCTACCGCCGTATCACCCAGGAGGGTTTCCGGGCGGGTAGTGGCTACGGTAATGTAACCCTGGCCATCTTCCAGTGGATACCGGATATACCAGAGATGTCCTGCTTCATCTTTGTGATCTACTTCCAGATCTGAGAGCACGGTGGCACAGCGTGGACACCAGTTGGCGATCCTTTCCCCACGATATATTAAGCCCTTATGGTAAAGGCGGTAGAAGGTTGTTCGTACCGCTCTTGTAGGTCCTGGGTCCATAGTATAGCGTTCACGGCTCCAATCGCATGAAACGCCTAACTTCATATGTTGATGGGTTATGGAAGTGCGAGCCTGGGCTGCCCATTCTCTCATTCTTTTATCAAATTTTTCCCTGCCGAGTTGATATCTGGTCAAATTCTCTTTTGCCAGCATCCTTTCCACTACCACCTGAGCGGCTATGCTAGCGTGGTCAATTCCAGGCAGCCAGAGGGTGGGTTCGCCTTTCATACGGTGCCAGCGTATCATGATGTCTTCCAGGGTCGCGGTAAGTGCATGCCCGATATGGAGATCACCGGTAATATTGGGCGGCGGCATTATAATGGTGAAAGGTTTTTTACCTGGGTCGATTTTTGGCTTAAAATACCCCTTCTCCATCCAGAATTTATACCACTTTTCCTCTACCTTCCCAGGATCATAAGCTTTGGGCATATCTTCAAATGCAACAGTTTTTTCTGACATATTAATCCTTTGATTTCTTATGAATTTAATCTTGGGTGAAATCCACTCAATTATTCATAAGTGGATGATCAAAAGATCAATCCACCGAACAATTTGAGCTAGATAATTAAATAAATCTCTAAGATTTTTAATTTTTATAAATAAACTCAAGGTACAGCCGCTGAATTCGTAAAGTATAAAGCTAGCCAGAGACATGCATATCAATGCCGGCTTTATTATTGATTAACCTGACCAGCCGGTCCAATATACGGTCAGCCACAGCTCGTTTGCTCATCACCGGCAGGTCTTCCGGCGTTCCATCCTTATCCAGCAGCGTGACTTTATTTGTGTCTGATCCAAAACCGCTGTTCTCTTCAGTGATATTGTTGGCAACAATCAGGTCAAGATTCTTTTTTTGTATCTTTTTTCGGGCATTGGCCAGCAAGTCTCCACTTTCGGCAGCAAACCCGATTTTTATAAAATCCCCCTGCACTTCAGCCAGAATATCCGGTGTATGTACCAATTCAAGGGTTAATTTACCGTTTTCCTTTTTAATTTTTTCTTCCGCTACATGCGCTACCTGGTAATCCGCTACCGCTGCGGCCATAATCAATGCCTGGGATAGGGGAAGGGCTTTTTCCACTGCATTTTTCATCTGGCTGGCAGTTTCTACCAGTATAAAGTCTACGCCCACTGGTCTGGGAAGAGAGACGGTGTGAGTAGATATTAATATAACCGCAGCTCCCCGGTCACGGGCAGCTTCAGCCAGGGCAAAGCCCATTTTACCGGAAGAACGGTTGCTGATGATGCGTACAGGATCTATGGGTTCCTGTGTACCTCCGGCGGTAACCACAATACGCTTTCCAGCCAAGTCGCCTTTGAGTCCCAGGATTTGTTTTATCGTTCCGATAATAACTTCAGTATCAGGAAAACGTCCGGCACCATAACCGCCGGAAGCCAATCGTCCGGAAGCGGGAGGTATTATATAATACCCACGGGCCTTTAAGCGGGCTTCATTTTCCTGTGTTATGGGGTTCTGGTACATTTGACTGTGCATAGCGGGAGCTATTATTACAGGCGCCCGTGTAGCCAGCACAGTGGTGGTTAACATATCATCGGCTATACCGCTGGCGATTTTTGCCATGATGTTAGCAGTGGCAGGTGCGATGATCAGGGCATCTGCAATCTCGGAAAGAGCGATATGATTTATACGGTGCTCAGCCGAAGACTCAAACATGTCAGTGATAACCGCATTGGTGGTAATTGCTTCAAAAGTCAGGGGGGTTATGAATTTCTGTGAGTTTCTGGTCATAATTACTCTGACTATCGCACCGGCCTGTACTAGCTTGCTGGCTAGATCGGCGGCTTTGTAGGCGGCAATGCCGCCGGTAATCCCTAGAATGATGTTCCTATTATTTAACATAAATATATTCCATCAAGCCCAATTCATATCATAAATTAGTTTCAAGCCAATAAATATGAGATTTGGATTAGCCGCATCGATAATATTAGTGCTCTTTGAAATGATGTCGATATACCCTCCAGTAAGTATCACTTTGGCTTTTTCAGGTAATTCCTTTTGAATTCGAGAGACCAGTCCTTCAATCAGACTTACATATCCAAATACAATTCCGGATTGCATAGCCGAGATAGTGTTGGTACCAATAGCCCTGGCTGGACGCATCAAATTGACCCGGGGCAACATAGCAGTGCGTGCAAACAGGGCTTCAGCACCTGTTTGAATGCCGGGTGCAATAGCGCCCCCCGTATATTCTCCTTCCTTGGAAATGGTATCGAAGGTGGTAGCTGTGCCCATATCCACAATTATCAGTGGACCTCCATAGAGGTGATATGCCGCGGCGCTGTGAACAATCCGGTCGGCTCCCACTTCACGCGGATTATCCATGCGGATTTTTACACCTGTCTTAATTCCTGCTCCTACAATTAACGGTTTTATTCCAAAATAGTGTTGAAAAAGTGTTTCCAGTGTGTTCACCATGGGCGGAACAACGGAGCAAATACAGACATCCTTGATATTTTTGGGTTCTATGTTTTCACTGTGAAGAAGGCTCAGTAAAATCGCCGCATACTCATCGGGCATACGGCTGATGCTGGTGGCCATACGCCAGGTTGCACGAAGCTCATCACCCTTCCATATTCCAAATCCTATCCCGGTATTACCTACATCAATGGCCAGCAACATCTCAGCACCTCAAAACGGTTGAATTTACCATCAGTAAGTAAGGTTGAAAGATAATATTATTGTAGATTAAACCTCTTTCAGTTGTCTAATAGCGCGGGGCAGGACTGGGAGAAGATCACTGGCAAGCATACCTGCATCCCCCATATCAGATCTAACCATTTCACCGGCTAAAGCGTGCAGGTAAACACCACAGCAGGCGGCTGAAAATAGTGTTGCTCCCTGTGCCGCCAGACCGGCAATAACGCCGGCCAGGACATCTCCTGTACCGGCAGAAGCCAGCCCTGGATTAGCAAATGGACTGACCAGTACCCTTCCCTCTGGGGAAGCAATGATGGTATATGCCCCTTTAAGTACCAGGGTTTTGTTCCATTCGCCGGCAAACTGGCGGGCTATTAAGATACGGTTGGATTGAATTTCTTCTATGGATTTCCCTGCCAATCTGGACATCTCACCGGCATGGGGTGTAAACACTGCCTCTTTCCGGAACCATTTCTGCCAGTCCGGCATTCTGGCTAAAATAGAAAGTCCATCAGCATCCATAACCAGAGGAGGTAAGTGTATTTGAGGATTACATAATAAAATTTCCAGGAGATCATTAACCGCCTGGCTCTGACCGATACCGCAGCCAAGTAACCAGACGTCATATTGAGACAGGTACTGATAGAGAACAGCAGCAGAATCTACCGGGATAATACCGGTTTCAGATTCAGGAAGAGGAATAAAGGTAACTTCAGTCAGCTTGGATGCCAGTATCGGCAGGAGACTGCGGGCAATGGCCAGTGTGGTTAGTCCTGCTCCTGAACGTATGGAAGCAGAAGTGGAAAGGTAAGCTGCACCCAGATAATTGATTGAACCCGCAAGTGCCAGCACCTTACCGAAAGTGCCTTTGTGTGAAACCGGAGGTCGTTCTGGTAGAGCAGCTTTGACCCATTCAGCAGTGAGTAACTCGGTGGAGATATTATCTAACAATTGGGAAGGGATGCCGATATCCACAATAGATATTTTACCGGCAAAGGCTGATCCTGGAAGATTAAAAAGCCCGGCTTTTGGGAAACCCAGAGTGATTGTGTTATCCACCCGCAATGTCGCAGGATCTACTCTTCCTGTATCAGCGTTCAATCCGGAAGGGAGATCAAGGGCGATTAGTCGTAAATATGGGCGTTTCTTTTTGGCTGTGCTTATGGTTTTTAAGATTTGGTTAAAGGGGCCGGTAAGCGGTCGGTTATTTCCAGTTCCAAACACCGAGTCTATTACTGCGGTGGCCTCATCCAGCCATTTTTGAAGCTGTTCCAGATTCCAATCATCCTCTGCTTTAGAACAATTCACCTGACGTTTAAGCACCAGTTCCAGGTTTGAATCATGGTTTGGCCTGGGACCGCATAGATAAACATAAACTTTAGATCCCCAATCATGAAGATGGCGGGCGGCTACCAGACCGTCACCGCCGTTGTTTCCGGGTCCTACCAGAATCAAAATAACCTGTTTTTGCAGGTCTCCGAGGATATTCCGGGTTTCTAAGGAAAAAGCTTTACCGGCATTTTCCATGAGATCGTTCAGGGAAATGCCGAATTGAGAGCATTCATTTTCCGCTTTTTTCATCTGACTGACAGTGACGATTTTCAATTTTTTACCCATCCAGCATTATGTTGCAGTTTGAAGTGTAGCAGTTAATCCTGGTTGAGGTCAATGGAAAATTACCAGCCTGGAAAAGCCTGCATTTTTATTAACTTTGCTTATCATTACGTTAGTACTTGTTGTTATTATAAAGCCATAAGACTATAATTAATATAATAGTTCATATATCATTTTATTTATTTGTCAAACCAGTGGTGAGTATTAGAGGCGAATAAAGAGCAGGGAAAATATGAAATATTTTCGCCGGGCATTGTTACTTTTCATTCTTTTAGCTAGCAATTCTGTATTTTGGCTTGCTTCAGATGTCAATAGTCAGGCAGGTTCACAAATATCAGATTTCGAAGAATTAATCAACGGTGCTGATGGCATTATTACCGGGACCGTGGTTGAATCCAGCAGCTTTTGGAATGATAAACATACTCAAATATTTACCTCATTTATCCTCTCAGTGGAGGAAAACATTAAATCCGTAACTAAGGGGAATAGAATTGCCATTACCTTGCCAGGAGGAAAAATAGGTGATATCGGTTTATGGGTATCCGGTTTACCGGACTTTAACCAGGGTGAGCGGGCTCTGGTGTTTCTTAAAAAACCGGTTATAGAGCATGTCTTTAAGGATCAATCTTTAAATCAACTGTACCCTGAAGATCAATTTGAAGTCTATGGTGGATATCGGGGCAAGTTTTCCATAGAAAAGGGGAAAATAGGTTCTGTTTCAGCCTCTGATTTGAAAGCTCAAATCAAGAACAGGCTCCTGGTTCAGTCCCCACAAATTCCGCCACCGGATTTATCTGTGTTTACGTCTCAACCAACTTATTCATTTTCAGGTTATTCATGGCCACACCCTCCTATCACTGCAGTAACTTACAGAATATATGAAAATACCGGCGATTGCACTGGAGAAGGCTCGGCCGTCCAGGCTGCTGCAGACACCTGGAATGCCACTGGAGCTGAATTTTCTTTTCGATATTCAGAAGCCGCATCTATTATTGCTGCGGGTTTTGATGGGGTGAATCAAATATTATGGACCAATATGGGCAGTAGTGGGATCGTAGCTCAGACTTCCATTTGGTATAATATTAACACCAACTTTATTATAGAATGTGATATGGAATTTAATGATTATTATACTTTTAGTTCAGCATCTATAGCCTCTTTAGGGGCTTTTGATATCCAGACCATAGCTTTGCACGAATTTGGACACTTTCTTTGTTTGAATGATCTGTACAGTCCGACAGATAGTGCAAAGGTAATGTACGGCTATTCTTCACCGGGTACTATCAAAAGGAATTTACATGTTGATGATATTCAAGGTATCAGGAATATCTATGGGACCTCTATTATCAGTCCATATTTTTCTAACTCCTGCGGAGCTAGCTGCATAACGGCGGAATCAGCCAGGCTGTATGGTGAGCTAGTCTCAACCGGAGGTGAAAACCCGGCAGTTCATATTTTCTGGGGTCGCAATGATGGCGGTACCGCTCCTGAAATCTGGGAACAGGATATAAACTTGGGCTTAAGGGCCAGCGGGATTTTTTATGCTGATATCTCCAACCTGCTAATGAACACAACTTACTATTACCGGTTCTATGCAGTAAATTCTGGCGGAGGATTCTGGTCGCCCAGTACAGCTTCATTTACTACTCTTTCCCCTTCTTTCTTAAGCATTACACCGGACAATACTATCAAAAAGGTGGATGAGGTTCAACAATTTATTGCTACAGGTACTTTTTCTGATGATTCAAAAAAGGATCTTACGAATTCAGTCACTTGGAGCAGCGATGATACCAGTGTGGCTGTTATTGGCGAGCATACCGGTTTAGCTTTTTGCCTGGCGCCGGGACAAACCAGGATAACCGCCATGTTTAATGGTAAAAGCGTCCAGACGTGCCTGACTATTATACAAAATACGCTTCAAATTACTACCAGCACAACACTTCCCGATGGCCAGATTGGGGTGGCTTATTACCAACCTCTGGATGTCACCGGAGGTGAAAGCCCTTATATTTGGTCAGTTCAGGAGGGTTCAGTTTTACCCGCAGGATTAGCATTAAATGCAGGCTCAGGAGTAATTTCAGGCGTTCCCACTTGTGCCGGAGGACCTTATAATATCAATGTTCAGGTAATCGATACCCATCACTTTATGGGTACTGCTGAGCTTTTTATTACCATTAGTAAGGCTTTCACCTCAGTAATCCTCACCTCCTCTGCGAATCCCGGGATTTTAGGAAGGCAGGTTACTTATACTGCAACAGTAAGTGCCATTACACCTGATATTGGTATTCCGGAAGGAACCGTTATTTTGAAAGACGATGACCTTATGCTTGAGAGTGGTTATCTTGATTCATCAGGAGAAGCCGGTATCAGCTTAAATACCCTTGCAGCAGGCAAACATGTCATTACCGCGATTTATACTGGAGACGACCGCTTTGCCTCCAGCCAAGCTGAAGTCCTGGTTCAAACAATCATAAACCGCGGTGATGCAAATGCAGATGGATGCCTGGATATGGGTGATACAATTAAAATAGAAAGAATAATATTAAAATTGGATTCACCGACTCCTGGTTCAGATGCTAACCTGGATGCTAAAACGAATATGGCAGATGTGGTAGAAATCGAGAGGATCATTTTAGGTCTCTCTAACATTGCCGGCAATTAATAGTAAGTACATCCTTTTCTGGCTGAGAAACAGTGTATTAAGTCCTTTCCACATCTCAGGAATGAATAAATTTGGAATGGTACGGGTATTTAGCACATGATCCTTTAAAGCCATTGATCAACTCAAGTGAAAAAGTTGTTTCCTATTTTGCCAGGCGGGGATCTGCTGGAGGAAAGTGTGCCTCCTGTCTCTGTAATATGGTCAGGTAAAAAGCCCCAGAATATCTTGAAGAAACAGAAACCCGGCGGATATTGGGGTTATCCTGGAAAAAGTAAAGACCACTATCTGTTGGCAACTTTTAAAAATTTACAGGCATTAGTTTACCAATATGAATTCAACCGCACGCATCCAGCAGTTGCTGGTGCATGTGAATACCTGTTTTCATATCAGACTGAAGAAGGGGATATACGCGGGTTTCTGGGTAACCAGTATACACCGTATTATACCGGAATTGTAATCGCTCTCTTAATCAAAGCCGGGTTTGAGGATGAACCCCGCATTGAAAAAGCCATTCAATGGCTTTTATCAATTAGGCAAAGCGACGGCGGGTGGGTAATAGGCAGCCCCGGTTTTTTGGGCCTCAAGGATCTGAAGTGGAGTGATGTAGTCCGTCTTACTTCCGATAGAAATGCTGAGACTGTTCAGGCATTTGATCCGACGAGACCTTTCTCACACTCCGGCACAGGAATGGTAATCCGGGCTTTGGCAGCTTATAAGCGATATCGCCTTTCTCCGGAAGCCTTACAGGCCGCAAGCTTGTTAAAATCACATTATGGATGTTATTAACCTGATCTATGGCTATGTTTTTCTTTCATCACCTTATATAAACTTTGTGATACAGGCACAGATATGACCTGGCGAATAAATCCACGCTATCCTCGATCCGCCATCTAAATTTTTTTCTAGCCTCGACCAATAAATTATGTTAACTATTTTGAGCCTGAATTGACTTTTGAGTCAAGTGAACTTACATAAGCTTGATTAGCCTTGTTTGATGGCGGATTTGGCCTATTATATTGGCTTGACGAAGAACGCCAGTAGTGTAAAAATCAGTATGGAAATGTACTGGTTGAATATAATATATTTAACAGTAAAAATAGTCTTGTTTTCTGTAATCTGCTTTTAGGAGGAACAGTGATGACTCACTGGATGTGTTCATATTGCGGCTATTATCTTCAGGCAAATTTGCCGCCTGAAAGATGTCCCGGCTGCAGCCAGGTTTGTATTTTCAACAATGTAACCTGCTATCGTCCTGAATGCGGTGGTGAACTCAATATTGATCCTTTGCTGGTAGGAGCTACACTGGGTTCACTGACCAAACACACGCCGGCTAAATCCACACCCGCAGTGACGGTTTCCTCCCAAGATTCCATGCCCATAACAGAGATATTCAGAGGGCTCAGCGAGAAACAGATCAAAACCTTGCGTGATCTAGGAGAGCTGGAATATTACGATCCGGATACTTTAATCTGTAAGGAAGGTGACGAGTCCTTAAAACTGTATATTGTGGAAGAAGGACAGGTGACTGTAGAGCCCGAATTGGGTACTGCTAACCTGGTTCCCCTGACTACTATCTCCCGGAATGCTGCTTTCGGATGGTCTTCCATAGTGCCGCCTAATAAATTAACAGCCAATGTAAAAGCCATAACTAAAACTACAGTTCTGGCCATAAAAAGAGAGGATTTGTTACAGCTTATTCAGGCGGATCCCCACCTGGGTGTAATTATCATGCAGAATATTGCCGGCATAGTGGCATCCTGGTTCCGCAGATTTGAGCAGGAGATGGCAGCTTTTATTAAGCAAAGGCGATAATTACAGTTTATAAAGATTCAGTTCTGGCCCCAAATTCCACCAGTTCTCTTTCATTTATACCGGAACCCCTTGAAATGAGATGGCGGACAGTGGAAAAGCGATAGTCTCCCAGCAGTGCATCCAGTCTGCCGATACTTATTTCATTCATTTTTTCCCTGTTGATGAGATATTCATAAGCCAGTAAGAGCATCTCGTACCTCTCGCTTCTCAATATTTCCCGCATACTTTCTTCTTTTTCATGTAAAAAAGCTGCCAGCTTATCATAATCAATCCGGATGCTCCTATCGCCAAAATCTATTCTCTTCCATAAGCAACTGAGAACATTGGTATCTTTACAATTGGGAAATTGATGCACCACATTTTGAGAAATTCTGCCGTCTTCAGCATCTGTACAATCACGCTGAAGGTCAATTCCTGCATTAAGAAAAGCTCCATTAAACCGGTTCCAGTCATGTAAATCGATCGGAATGGATCTTCCATCTTCAGGGTCAATAAATTCCCATGAAAAGCGGTCTGTACCAAACGCCCATTCATATATGTATGCTTCCTGGGGTTTCTCACCAATAACGCTAATTGAACCGAGAGGGCGGGTGATATGAGCAAAGCTGTACTGGCCTAATCGATGAAAATAATCCTCCAGTTTTTTTATGATAGTATGCTTAACAAACAATCTGTGGCCTTCTTTAGGCATGGGATTATAACTGTCCCTGAAGGCAGCGGCTATGCCTTCCTGAGTAATAATAGTACCTCCGATACCTGGAAACTCAGTCCTCAGTTCAACTCTAACGTTAGCTTCTCCTCCGGAACCGCCTTCGCAAATAAAGTCTATAGTGCCTTTGCTTTTCTTCATCTGTAATGATCCTGTGGTTATTTTCGATGCAGAAGAATATCTTATGGCGTTGTTAAAAACCAGTCCCCTTTGATTTCAATGTAAGTCTTTTTTCCGTAAGATGTCAAATTATATTGGGGTTAATAATCCATGATGTTTCGCAGCAGTTTAATATGGGGCATTCTTCAGGTTTTATCGGTTTGCACCACGACTGGTATCTTGATATGAAACGTGGTACCTTTTCCCGGCTGGCTTTCAACCCAGATTTGACCGTTATGAGCTTCAATTATACCCCGGCAAATTGAAAGACCCAGCCCGGATCCTTTATTATGTATATCAATGGCCTGTTTAGCCTGATAAAATCTATTAAATAAATTGTTTATTGTTTCCTGAGACATCCCGATTCCCTGATCCGATACAGTAATGATTAAGTCCCCGGCAGATGCTGCTGCCCCGATTATAATATGACTGCCTGGAGGTGAGAATTTTGTTGCATTATCCACCAGGTTTGAAATAACCTGTGCAATGCGTACAATATCAACATAAATAGAAGGCAGACCGGGTGAAATATTATATTCAAGTTGATGACTAGCCGCCAGAATCGTAAGCCTGCCTTTCGTTGTTTCCAGTATATCCTTGAATTCACAAATTTGTTTTTCAAGTCTCATTTTCCCAGATTCAATGCGCGAGATGTCCAGTAAATCTCTGATCAACAGATTCAGGATATCTACTTCTTTATTAGCCTCCTCGAGAAATTCCCGTTGTTGCTGTTTGCTCCATTTTACATCAGGTTCAATCAGAGTCTCTATGAAGCCTTTAATTGATTGTAAAGGTGTTTTCAGTTCGTGAGCTACATTCGAAAGCATCTCGTTTTTGGCTTTGTTCAATTGAGTCAGGCTTTCAATCTGCTGAGCTTTTTTTTGTGCTTCCTTTAACTCGGTGATATCTTTTTGTATTGTTATAAAGCTTACTATCTGTCCTTCCTGGTTCTTGATTGCGCCTACAGTGAGAAATACATCCCGTCTTTGACCTGTTTTGGTTAGAACGGTAAGTTCTTCGCCTCGAATTATGCCTGTCTGTTTCCACTCGCTGGATAGTGTATTGATCTTGGGCCAGGACTCAGGAGCATATAAAATGTCTATAGGGCGTCCGATCAGATCTTCTCTGGTATAGCCAAGCTCTTTACATACCAGGTCATTGACTTCAAGAAATATATTTTCTAAGGAAACAATATAGCAATAGACCTGAGCATTTTGGAAAAATTGTCTGAATTTTTCTTCACTTTCTTTTAATGACTTCTCTATCCGTTTTCGCTCAATAATTTCCTTTTCAAGCTCAGCCACTTTTGAGAATAATTTTGCCAGCAGGCGCTGGTTATGAGATACAAGAAACCTGGATTCTTCAATTGAAATGGTTGAGGGTGTATTCGGCTTTTGAATACTGGTTTTTTCAATTGTCCCTGATAGAATATCTAGAAAAACTCCCAGCTCAGTTGGCTTACGTATGAAAGCATCTGCGCCCATGCTCAGGGCAAATTTTTCATCCTCATCAGAGGTGTAGGTGGCAGTATAAAATACCAGAGGTATATTTTTTAGCTTCCTATTTAACTTCCATTCCATGCAAAGCTCATAGCCGTCCATTTCCGGCATCAGAATATCGGTTACAATAATATCCGGCGGATTTTCAAGGGCAATTGAAAGCGCCTCTTTCCCGTTTATGGCGCTGGTTATCTCATGACCAAAAACCCGGAGTTGTTTGACCAGAAGTTTGCGGCTGTCTTCATTATCATCTACTACCAATATTCTCATGACGGCCTCATGAAATGATATTCAAGATATTATAATCTGTTGAAATACTTCATTTTAGAAAATAATATGAGTTATTTCAACTTTTTCAGACAATGTACTTTAAAATTTGTTCAGGCAATTCATTGATGTCTATCGGTTTACGGATAAAACCACTGCATCCTGAGTCAAGAGCTCGCTGTAAATCTTCGGGACTGACACTGGCTGTTATTGCTATAATGGGTATTTGATTCACCCCGGGTATTGCCTTTATACGTCTGGTGGCCTCAATTCCATCGATGCCTTCTCTCAGCCTGATATCCATTAAAATTAGATCAGGTATTTCATTTTGAGCCAGCTCAATGGCCTTCTCGCCGCTGGCGGCTTCAATAGTGCTGTATGCATGCAGGGCCAGTATTTTTCTCAATAAACGTCTGTTTTCCTCTTTATCATCCACAATCAGTATCTTCTTACCGGCTCCCTCTATATTCATAATAACCTCTTTCCAGACTATAAAATGGAGTTAGTTCTTCTATTGTTTAGGTAGAGTAAAAATAAACTTACTACCCTGCCCCAGGACACTTTCTACCCAGATCTTACCACCCTGTTTTTCAATAAATTGTTTGCTGATGACCAGTCCTAATCCTGTGCCTTCTGAACCATCCAGTCGGGCTGGCCCCACCTGTTTATAACTGGTAAATAAAACGTTTATATCCTCTTTGGCTATTCCGATACCGGTGTCCTGCACAGAAAAAACGAATTCACTTTCATTTTCGCTAATCTCCAGGCAGACACGGCCTTTTTGAGTGAACTTTACCGCATTACCTAAAAGGTTAAAGAGGACCTGTTTGGTTTTATTCTTATCTGCGTAAATTTTTGTCATTCCTGGACTTACCACGTATGATAGTTCCAGACCTTTATCTCTGGCCAGTTTGTCCATACCGGGTATTATTTTAGATATAAGCTCGTTGATATGGAATGTTTCTTTCAGTATTTCAAATTTACCAGATTCAATCTTTGAGAGGTCGAGTAAATCGTTAATTAGGCTCAATAGATGTTTGCTGTTATCATAAACTATCTGGAGGTCTTCTTTTTGTTCGGTATTGATGTCTCCTTCCATACCATCCAGCATCAGTTTGGTATAGCCTATGATGGAATTTAAGGGGGTTCTCAGCTCATGGCTCATATTAGCTAAAAACTGAGACTTATGAAGATTGGCTTGCTCCAATTCAGCCGTACGCTTTTTTACCAGTTCTTCAAGGTGTCCTTCATATTGTCTTAATTCGTTTTCTACCTGTTTTCTTCTGGTTATTTCTCCGGTCAGTTCCCTGGTTCTTGATCTTACCTGTGATCTAAGTATTAAGCCAAATGTCGCTAGTATCAGGGCAATTCCTGCAATACTAACCAATAACCAGATTAGCCAGCCCGGTATTGCGAATTTTTCAATTGGCTCCTGAGCGAACCATCTTCTCAAGGACCGGTGATAGATGGAGTCACTGTCCTGCTTCATTTTGCGGATAGAGGTGTCTATTTTTTCAATAAGCAAAGGCGTCAGGTTGGAATTCTGGGGGAAAGCAAAGTACAAACGGGAAGGCTGAAATATGATGGGTGTATCTTTAAGGTTGAATTCGTCTTGATAATGGTAGCCAAAGTCCTTGCTGGTTACACCGGCATCTGCAACGCCGCTTTTGACCAGGTCAAAAACCGCGTTATAGCTGTCAACCTCAATAAAAATGCAGTTAATGTCAAATGCTTGAACCAGTTGTTTTATACCTTCAGGTCCCTCAACATTGACACTGCCCTTTAAAACAGAAATGATTTTACCTTCCAGATCTAAAATTGATAGAATATCGGTGTCTTTGCGTGTATAAATCTGTGTCCAGCTTGTATATACAGCTTCATCGGAGAAAGTATAAATATTTTTACGCTCTTCTGTAAATGCTACATCCGGCATGACATCAATCTCGTTATTGGTTAACCTTTCCAATGATTCTTGCCAGGTACCGTGCACCCAGTTAATTTCCCATCCTTCTTCTTCAGCGATAAAGTTAAGGATATCCGGCCAGAATCCGGCAGCTTTGCCTTTAGCGTCCGTAAATATCTTTGGATTATTTTCATATATGCCAGCTCTGACAATTATAGTATTTTTAGCCGCTGCATCAACATACAACAAGCATATGCAAAGACACGACAAACAAAGCAGGCTTATCAGAAACCTTCTAAAGAGAGTGGTATTCAAATATAACCATCTCCGTTATTTTGTTTCAGGAAGGATAAGGGTGTACTGTTATTTTTATAAAATCTGAACGAGTGTTTCTTGTCTATCTTAAATGAATAATTCAGGAATTTAATATCTATGCATATAGATAAGACCAACGGACATTTCAATACCAATTATTTATAAAAAAATATTATAGAGAGTTTGACAAACTTTAACTGGTTTTTTTGATATACAGATCTCCGGCATCAATATCTGGAGCAATAAAGAACTCGTTTTGCGCTAAAAACCATTCATATTCACTATAGTCGATTTGATCAGCGGGGCTTTCTTCGGCGGTTTCCGGCGGCATGATATAAAGATAAAATTGCTTACATCCCTTAGGGGTGATCGCTGCCGGTTTCCATCCCGGTACCGGGAAGGACTCCATTACTACCCTGGTTCCGGGTTTGAGCTCCGTTTCCAGTCTTGATTTCAGGGCTCTAGAAGCTGTAGTGAAAAGATAGCACAGGACAACTGTGGCTGCGGAAAGGTTCACCGTCATAATGTCTGATTCCAGGAAAGTCACCTTGTCCTGCCAGCCGTTTTCCCTGGCTTTCTCCCTGGCTTTAGCAACCAGCCAGGGATTTAACTCAATACCCACTGCTTTGCCGGCGCCTTTTTCCAGGGCAGCAAAAAGCAAACGACCATCTCCTGAGCCCAAATCATAGACTATATCAGCCGCAGATAACGGCGCCAGATCAAAAAAACAACCCACCTCTTCTTCCGGCGTTGGTATGAAACCTATAAACAACGGCATCCTGCTCGCCTCCAGTTTAGAGGGATGACCTTTCTGTCTCCTATTTAAGGTCATAAAAGCCCCAGGGAGAGAACCGGCGCATATCGACAGGCGCTCCTTGCTGTGGACTCTTGATAAACTCCGGAGGTCTGGCTATTTCCAGTGTCAGGGCTTTTTGTTTGCAGCCGACAACACAGAGGCCGCACCCTTTACAGTTTTCACTAATAATGGAGGCTTTGAGCTTTTTTGAGCCGGCAGGTTTTGTCATCTCAATAGCTTCGAAATAACAGCGTTCGATGCATCCCTGGCAGCCGGTGCACTGATCTGTGTTTACCACTGCCTGGTAACGGCTGGCGCCCAGTAAGTCAAATCTTTTTGTTTTCGTCAAAGAATACAGGATTTCACAGGCATCTGGACAACAATAACACACACCTATATGTACCAGACCTGCTTCCTCGGCTTTACGGACGATTTCCAGTGATTCTTCCAGGGAGATTTCTCTTAATACACGTCCCGGTTTACCCAGGTAGTATTCTCCACGGGAATTGTCAAAACAGGCGAAGCAGGTTTCAATGGCATGATCGCATTTAGCCCAGAGTTTACGGCAGCCGCAGGGGGCTATAATCCTGCTTTTAGAATTCTGGATAAAAAGCCGGAAATTTTCTTCCGGCAGGATTTGGTCCGGCTGGATGCCTGGGCTTAGGTCAAGCGCTCCGATGGCAGGCCAAACCCTGTGTACGGGACGGCCGGTTTTTTCCTGTCTTTTGATGTATCCATCTACGAAGTCCTGATACCATTCATTATAGAAGTAATCGCCCCATAATTCCCTGATTTTATCCGGCACTGGTTCTACCGCCGGATCACCCACCACATCATGATGGAAAGCCAATAGGGAAGTATGAAATGCATATTGAGTTTTTCCTTTGGTGAGGAAACCTCTGGCTACCAGGTCTTCAAGCACAAGGTGAAGGCTTTTTTCATCTGTTTTTAACCTTTCCGCTACTTCACCGCAGGTTGCCGGGGCATAAAGCTCAAGAAGTACCTTACCCTCTTCAGGAGTAAACATAGCCTCAAGTATGTTGATCAGCCGCTGGGATGGCTTTGAGCCCCATTTTCTAATTATCTCATTGTACACTTCAATACCCTGCATGAGATACCTCCTTAAAATGATGTTTATCTGGGCGATTATCGTTTATTACAGACTATCGCTTACGATTTTGTTTGATATTACTATACTACCCGTGCATCTGAAACTCAAGAACAACTTTTTGATGACTGATCATTTGACCAGTAGAAGACTGATCGCCAGTCTATTATCAAACTGTCCTTTTGACAGATGTCTGCTAACTAAACCAGGCCTAGAATTTAAGAAACCGGAATTATTAGATAGGAAGTTGATAGATCGGAAAAACGGAGGGAGTTTTTATGAAGATTTTGGTGGTCTATGATTCAGCTTATGGAAATACGGAGCAGATCGCCAGGGCAATTTTCAGTACTTTAGGACCGCCGGAAGAAGTAGCTGTAAAGCGGGCTGCCAGTGTAAACCCGGAACAAATACGCGGACTGGAGATGCTGGTTGCCGGAGCCCCGACTAATGGTGGAAGACCTACGCCAGCCATGCTTGAGTTTCTTGGCAAAATTCCCGGAACGTTTCTTCAGGGTATGAAAATAGCTGCTTTTGATACCAGGCTGACTAATAAAATTGTGGGTTTATTCGGCTATGCCGCTGGCAAGATAGCGGATAATCTGGTCAAAAAGGGCGGGACTCTTATAGTTCCGGCAGAGGGATTTTTCGTGAAGGGTACTAAGGGGCCTTTAAAGGAAGGAGAGCTGGAACGCGCAGCCGCCTGGGCCAAAGCCATTACCGAAGCTAGTAAATCAGGAGTTGCTGACAGATAATCTATTTTTATATTTCTACACATCTGTTTATCTCCTTGCCAGGGAACAGATAGAGGCAAAAGGCGGAATAAATGAAAATCACAGAAAATCACCCCCCCTGCATAGAGGCACAGGTTTGTTGCCTGTTTTGAAAAATTGTGGAGCCAGAAAAGAAAAAAGCCTCTGGTCTATTTCAGTACTTTGCCTGGATTCAGGATATTCTGAGGGTCGAAGGCTTTTTTGATACGCTTCATCAGGTCAAGATTGTCCTGACCGACGGCCAGTGGAAGATACCCCATCTTGTCTATGCCCAAACCGTGCTCACCCGAGATGGTGCCCCCCAAATCAACAGCAGCCTGGTAAATCTCTTTCATTAAAGTCTGCATCTTCCCCGGATCTGAGGGAGATCCGATCGGATGCAGATGAACATTGCCATCCCCGGCATGGCCATAAGCGATTATACGTATTCCATATTTAATACCGAGATCTTTAACCTGTTCTACAAATTCAGCCACTCTTGAGCGGGGTACCACGGTATCAGCCAGTTCCAGAAAGCCTACATGCTGGACGGTGGGATATAATTTTTCACGGGCTTCCAGAAGATTGTGTTTGGATTCTTCCGTCACCGGTATAAACACATCAGCCGCTTCATGCGCCATGCAGATTTCGCCTATGCGTTCAGCCTGGTTTAAAAATTGCTCCTGATTATCTGATTCCAGAAATATCATCAGATAAGCTGGATATCCGGGCATAGGAATTTTTAACCCGGTGTGATCTTCCACCATACTTAGAATATCCTGCTCCATAAACTCAATACCTACCGGCAAAATATTGGCTTTAAGGATAGCTGGAACACAGCGGATAGCAGCTTTTAAGTGCTTGAAGGGTATAAAAAGCAGATCGCGATTACCGGGAGGAGCAATTAATCTTAAAATAGCTTTAGTTATTACAGCCAGCGTGCCCTCTGAACCCACCAGCAACTGGGTTAGGTCATAGGCGGTTGAGCTTTTAATAAACTTCCCTCCTGTACGGATGATTTCTCCAGTCGGCAGAATTACTTCAAGACCTAAAACAAAATTCCGCGTGACGCCGTATTTAACCGCCCGCATACCGCCAGCGTTGGTAGACACATTACCGCCCAGTGTAGCAGAAAGTTCTCCTGGATATACGGGGTAATAAAGACCGCGGGCTTCTACAGCCTGGCAGAAATCTTTCAGGATAACACCAGCTTCTACTGTAGCACAGAAGTTGGCCTCGTCTATCTCTAGAATTCGGTTCAAACGCTCCAAAGATAAAGAGATGCCGCCATAAAAAGCTACTGCTCCTCCGGAAAGACCAGTGCCAGCTCCGCGTGGTGTAACCGGTATCCCCTGTTTATTACAGAATTTCAGGATATCTGAAATCATTTGAGGATTTTCAGGTTTGACCACCGCCTCTGGGATACATGTCCTGGTATACGGGGCTTCATCATGGGAATAGTCCTCTTTTCCGGTATCAACCAGGATATTACCTTCACCGGTGATAGCTTTAAGACCGGCAATCTGGTCTGGACTCAGTTGTATAGATATCTGATCAGTATTCATTTAAGCCCTCTTTCAAATTGTAGTTGTTCAAGCCGTTTCACCATGGCCTGCCAGTGCGTGCCTTTCCAGTATATGCGGCGACACCGGGAACAGGTCATATATTCTGTCTGTGTTTGCCAGACATAAGGTGGAACCAGGTCTTTTACCGCTTCTCGGGTCATAGAGACCAGCGTTTGATTGCATTCCAGACACAGGGTAAAAGGCAAGGTTTGATCTGTAAGTGATAGCTCTGCTGCAACCTGCCGCAATTGCTTTTCCGGGAGATCATCTTTGATAAGAACAACTTTAACCCGTCCTTCAGCTACTATTCGTCTTTCAGGGATATGGGTATCCCGAGTTAAAAGAATGCGTTTTTCAGCATAAGCTGCATTTACCATCTGGGAGTCGTTTTCTCCTTCAAAAAATACGGCATCAAACCCCAGTAGCCTTAGCAGCCTGGTTAATTTACCTACGTTCTGGTCGATAATAAAGCGGGGCTTATTGATTAACATAAACCTACGCGAGAAATTTAACTAGACTTCTATTTCCATTCCCTCAAAAGCCAGCCGGATATCTGCCCCTAAAGATTCAGCCACTGAGAAGGTTTCAGCTTCAATTTCTTTTTCCAGATCAGGATTCATGTGAACGGTAAACACTCGGGGAAGATAACCTCTAACCTCGCGAAAATGAACAAGCTCCTGTTTCAATAAGTTAGGAGAAAGATGTCCAGTACGGTTAGCCGATTCTTCCCATCGGTTTGAAGCAGTCAACTCGATGAAAAGGACCAGGGGAGAAATATGCTGTGTCAGGCTGGCAAATACCTGGCCGGTATCTCCGGTATAAAAAAGCGATTTGTTATCCTTAGAAACGATCTGGTAGCCCATAGCAGGAACGGAGTGCTTGACGGGTACCGGTTGTACTGAATAGCCTTCGATCAGGGTCTTTTGAAACAAGTCCAGAATATGAAATTTGAGTGTAGGATTTTCCTGGGGCCGTTTATGAAACTCTGGATACAGGTCTCCATTCAGCATATATTTGGTAAGGCTGTCATACACTGTCTGGTGGGTATAGATATCGATGCTCTTTACGCGCAGGAATAAATTCATGGCCAGGGCCGGAATATCCCGCACATGATCATAATGATGGTGGGTAAGCAAGATGGCTTTGAGTTTCATCTGGTCTCTGAAAGACATTGCGGAGGTTAGACCTCCGGCATCGAGGGCCAGGATATCATCTATCAGCAGGCACACATGCCTGGTATTCCGGGAATCGGTGTTGTGGGCACCCAGGACTTTGATCTTCATAACTAAAAACAGCTCCTCCTGTTTTTTCAGTATAACATGGCCATAGAGATTAATATTATTTAGTATTATTATAACAGGCAGAGATAGGAAAGTCGCCGGTTGTCTCAGTGCTGGAAAATGGCAAAAAGGGGCAGGTTGAATTTAGCCTGCCCCTCCTGGATTATCCTGATAGATTGTTTTTTATTTTCTTTCGAGAATAACGCACATGCCCTGACCACCGCCGATACAGAGGGCAGCCAGACCATATTTGCTGTTACGGCGCTGCATTTCGTACAGCAGGGTTACGATGATACGGGTACCCGTACAACCGATGGGGTGTCCGAGAGAAATACCACCGCCGTTAAGGTTGGTATTGACGCTGCTGACGCCCATCTCTTTCATAACGCCCAGAGATTGAGCAGCGAAAGCTTCGTTCAGCTCAAACACATCGATGTCTTTAAGGGTCAGTCCGGCCAGCTTGAGTGCTTTATATGTGGCTGGGACTACGCCCATGCCCATGTAGGCGGGATCGATGCCGCCGGAAGCATAGGCTTTAATATAAGCCATGGGTTTCTTGCCGTATTTCTTAGCCGCATCAGCGGACATCATCAACACTGCTGCACCGGCATCGGTAATGGCCGATGCATTCCCGGCTGTAATGGTGCCGTCTTTCTTAAAGACCGCGGGTAATTTCCCCAGAGTCTCAACCGTGCTCTCCCTGGGATGTTCATCTACATCAAATAGTTTTATCTCTTTTTTGACCTTGATCTCTACCGGGACGATTTCATCTTTAAAAGTGCCGTTTTTGGTGGCAGCGATAGCCCTGGCATTACTTTGAGCGGAAAATTCATCCTGCTCCAATCGGCTGATGTTGTACTTTGAGGCGATATTCTCAGCCGTCAAACCCATATGGTAGCCGTAGAACAGCTCCCAGAGACCGTCCCATATCATACCATCCAGCAATTCAGCTCCGGCATCGGTTAAGCGTCCCATCCGGTAGCCGTTTCTGGCCCTGGGCAGGTAAAAAGGAGCCGCGCTCATGTTTTCCATGCCGCCGGCAACAATTACCTGAGCATCACCCGCTTTAATAGCCTGGGCGGCCAGTGCTACGGATTTCATGGAAGAACCACAAATCTTATTAACGGTATAGGAATTGACTTCCTTAGGAATACCGGCATAAATTTGCGCCTGGCGGGCGGGGTTCTGTCCCTGGCCGCCCTGGAGAACGTTGCCAAAGATAACCTCATCAATATTAACTTCCGGTAGAGACTTATCCCAGTCGTAGTACTTTTTCTCAAGATCAATTAACCCTAATCCCTGGAAGGCTTTAGGTTCTACGGCATCCAGTTCAGGATTAAAGGCCGCCGGTCTTAAGCCAGCCTTTTTCAAGGCGCCCTTGATGGCAATAGCCGCCAGTTGGGCAGCAGATACATCCTGTAAAGTTCCGCCATAATTACCGATGGCGGTCCTGGCGCCACTCACGATGACAACT
Organism: uncultured Dehalococcoidales bacterium; assembly: GCA_964386535.1. GTDB lineage: Bacteria > Chloroflexota > Dehalococcoidia > Dehalococcoidales > UBA3254 > CAYLRY01. The sequence continues at coordinate 23,177 of CAYLRY010000006.1, forward strand.
TCATTCATTAGATTCACGACCTCCTATATTAATTGTTTCCAGTTTTTAGCTTCCAGTTGACAGTTACAGGTCAAAGTTTTTAAGTATAAAATAAGATGAACTGATGACTATCATATTTTAACGCTTTTTGGCCTGTTATGACAAATTATTCATCGTCTGTCGTATAGGTCATCAGCTCTTCGGTATTTCCGGGTTTCAAATGAAGCTGGCTGCGCAGATAGACGCCTTCAGGGACATCAATTACATCCGCAATGCTTTCAAATACATCCGGTAGAGTTTCTCCGTTTTCCGGGTGGCGCTTCTGCCAGAGTTTCAGGGCTTTTTGTGGGTCCCAGGGAACTATCTGCTTTTTGGGGTCTTCCGGCTTAAAGACCACTGATGGCACGGTAATACCGCATTGCAGGCAGTGCTGGGCCTGCTCCAGAGCCAGGTTGTCATTCAGGCCGGAAGATGCTTCATTATCCGGCAACTGTCTTTGGTCTGTAAGTTGCGAGGTTTCCTGTTTTGAATATCTGAAGAGCAGCCTCCCGGTGGTTAAAGGCTTTTCCCTGGCGCTTTTTATAAGAGTTTTCCTGCCTTCTTTCAGGTCAGTCCCGTTAATATAGCGGTCGATGGAGACTGCGGCCTGCTTACCGGTGGCAATGGCGCTGATAATATCGGCAGCCCCTAAAACCATATCTCCGCCGGCAAACACCCCTTTGACGCCGGTTTCAAGAGTGACCGGATCCACGGAGACCTTTCCGCTTTCGTATTTCAGAACCTGCTTGAAAAGGTCGGTATTCACCGTCTGCCCGGCTGCAATTATTATCTGGTCGGCTTCAATAACGGATATACGGCAACGGTCGTAGCGCGGGGCGAACCTGCCCTCGCTGTTGCGCACAGCCAGGCAGGCCATGGTTTCGACTCCCGTCACCCGGTTATTGTTATTTAACAGGCGGCTAATGCCCTGTAAATCATGAATAATCACCCCTTCCTTTTCAGCCTCCAGGATTTCCTGTCTCTGGGCAGGCATACGGTCGGCTGAGGATAAATCACGGCATTCCAGGCAGACCAGGTGTACTTCTTTGGCCCCCAGACGTAGAGACAGCCTGGCAGAATCGATCGCCACGCTGCCGCCGCCCACTACTACCACTTTTTCGCCCGGCAGGACCTTCCTGCCGGAATTCACTCGTTCCAGGAAGTCCAGGGCATACAGAATGCCTTCAGCCGTTTCTCCTTCAACATTTAGCTTCTGACTTTGCCAGGCGCCGGTGGCTATGAAGACGGCCTGATATTCCTGGCTGAGTATTGCCTCCAGGTTATTAACAGGGCTGCCGGTTTTTATTTCTACTCCCTGTTTTTCGACCAGACGAATTTCATGATCTAGTATATCTTTAGGCAGGCGGTAGGATGGAATGCCGTAACGCATCAGGCCACCAGGTTCAGGAGCGGCCTCGAAAACTGTGATAGAGTAACCCCGCTTGCTGAGATCATAAGCGGCGGTCAGGCCAGCGGGGCCGGCGCCTATAATAGCCACCTTTTTGACCACTTCCTTTAAGGAAATAGGTTTTCCCGCCTGGTTTGATGGTAAATTATCAGAATTATTTTTGGACTTATATTCTTCATCCGCCATGTAGCGTTTCAAAGAGCAAATGGATATAGGCTCATCAAATTTCCCGCGCTGGCATTCTATTTCGCAGGGATGGACGCAGACTCTTCCTAAAACACCGGCAAAAGGAGTAGACTGCCGGAAAAGATGTAAAGCTTGTGCGGTTTTGCCCTCCGCAATCAATTTAATATATGCTTCTGCATCTAATTCTGCCGGGCAGGCAATGCGGCAGGGTGGGTTGTCCTGGGATAAACCTGCCGCAGCGGCACCCTGTCCGTATTTTTCCCGTAACTCCTCAACCGGGCCGAACTCCAGGGCGCGCAGGGAGCAGCTCAAGACACAGATAGGGGTAAGTCCCTGTTCCAGTCGGTCAATACACATATTGCATTTGGTCATCTTTTCCTGCCGGCTATCCCCGGCATACTGGGGTGCTCCATAAGGACAGGCTTCAAAACATTTACGCTCGCCATTACATTTTGCAGGGTCAACTAGTACTGCGCCGTATTTTTCTTCTTTATAAATAGCTCCATGTGGACAGGCATCGGCGCAAACCGGATTCTGGCAGTGCAGGCACATGATGGGCAGGGTATGTAATTCAATATCAGGGAAAGCCCCTTTTTCCCACTGGTATACCCTCATCCATTTGACGGGACCGGGTTCTATATCATGCCATTGCTTGCAGGCGATTACACAAGAGTTGCAGCCGATACAGCGGCTCAGGTCGATGAAAAAGCCATATTGAGTCATTTAGCGTCCCCTGTATATTTCTTGATCTGGACCAGGGTGGTAGCCCGGGCCGGCGCCAGGCAGCTCTCAAAATCGCCGCCCATCAAAGTAGATGGAGAAGCTCCTCTGTCCGTGCCGTCCGCATCATATATGACTTTGGCTCCGGCATGGATCAGGGCCAGTCCCGGCATTATCCTTGAGGTAACATAAGCCGGCATAATGACTTTACCCCGGTCGTTATAGACCTGGATCAGGTCTCCGTCCCGGATGCCCCTGGCTTTAGCATCCGCTACATTGATCCAGACCCTATGGCGGTAAACGTGGTTGCGCAGCCATTTATGCTCCCAGAAAACATAATGTACGCGGTAGCGGGAGTGAGAGGTAAGGAGCATAATGGGGAACTGTCTGACCATGGGATCATCCATGCCGCGCCGTGTGGTCATATAGGTGGGGGTAGGGGTCATATCCTGCCAGTCTGCCGGCAGGTTATCATAAGGCTGGCCTAGAGAGTCGAAATGCTCTCCCTTACCCCGGTTGGCTTCATTGGCAATATACTCGCTGTAAAATTCTATCTTACCGGATTTCGTCTTGAAAGGTTTTCCTTCCTTGATTTGTTCATCCCAGCCTGTGAAAGGGACTTCATCATATTCATCACAGTTGATGAAATTTCCCTTAGTGAAATCTTCCCATGCAGGTATCCGGATATTTTTCTTTTGATACCAATCAATCAGCTTGTCATAAGCCGCATGGTGGGCCCTTTCGTAGTCCTTCTCCCAGTTTTCGTCACTGGTGTAGAAAGGGAAAAAGTCCCGGGGGTTCACTCCCAATTTTTCGGCCAGCTTGCAGTAGACCCAGACCCAGGGCCGGCATTCGCCGGGAGGCTCCACCACTTTGGGACAGTAGTTGATGCTCTCAAAAGCCCCATAAGCCGCGCTGTGAGTGATGCCGGTCTCCTCCCACATCCAGTCCTGGGCGGGCAGGATAATATCCGCATACTGGACAGTGGGGTTCATGATGCTGTGGGAAGCAATAATAAAATCAAATTTCTCAAAGGCTCTCACCTGGTTATTGGAGGAGTTACAGGCCGTTACCACGTGATTGGAGGTATGCGGCTTGCTGCCTCCGCCCCAGAAAAGGAATTTGGGATTGAACTGTTTGAGAATTGCCGGGTCAGCTTTCCAACCCAGTTTGGTCATATATTCTTGCTCGCTCATCTCACCGCTGCGTACCTTTTCCAGCCACAGCACAGCTTCAGCCCAGAAATGGCTGCGGAACAGCTTGGGCACGCGGTAGGGACCTTCAGGACCGAAACCGCTGCTTGATACGTTCACGGGGACATGGCGGTGAGAGCCAATGTGGATGGAAGGTCCGGCTCCGGGGGTACCCCAGTAGCCCATCATGGCCTGGAGGGCGCTGAAAATCCAGATGGTTTGTTCGCCGTGGCTTTTACGGGAAAGGCTGAAATGGCACCACAACCAGGCCGGCTTATGGGTACCGACCATTTTGGCCAGAGCCCGGATGGTTTCCGCAGGCACGGCGCAGCGAATTTCGGCCCATTCCGGCGTTTTAGGGACGCCGTCAGAGATGCCCAACACATACTCCTGCCATTTTCTGAAACCAACAGGCTCTACGAATTTATCTACAAAGGCCTTGTCCCACAGGTTGGCCTTGAAAAGCTCATAAGCCATGGCCAGCATCATAGCGGCGTCTGTGCCGGGTTTGATGGGTATCCATTGATCAGCCAGTTTATGGGCGGCCACGCTGTAACGCGGGTCGATGATGATTACCGGCTTGCCTCGTTCCCTGGCCATTTTGATGAAATAAGCCCACTGATGGGCCGGGCCCTGGTGGCCTACAGTAGGATCATTACCCCAGAGTATGACCATTTTTGCATTAGCCAGCATATCCGCCCCGGAACCCGATGAGAAACCCGCATAATCCCAGCCTCTGACCCCTGCCATAACGTGGGCCATCAACCTTGAGGCGTCATAAGAGCACCAGCCCCAGCCCTCCACACCGGCGCCCCAGTAGGAAAACAAGCGCTCAGCAGTCTCATTGGGCATATAGGAGGTCATGATGGAATAGGGACCGTATTTTTCCCGGCATTCCTTCATCTTGCTGGCAATGGTATCCAGGGCTTCATCCCAGGAGATGCGCTGCCATTTCCCTTCGCCGCGCCTGCTACCTGGCATACGCATCATAGGGTAAAGGATGCGTTCTGGATGATAGATATATTTATGGAAGACCAGGCCCATCACGCAGGGCCGACGTTGAAGTTTGATTTTTAAAAGGTCTTTTTCAGAGAGTACTTCATCCTCACGACCGATGTTTTTGTTATAACGGTCGTCCGGTTCTACCGCCACTACTTTCCCGTCTTTGACGTGGGCTTTTATCACACACTGGTGGTTTCCGCCGCAGTTGCAGCGACAGGTGGTGTAAACGGTTTTTTCTTCTAATTCAGTTGCAGGGGCATTCAACTGGTTCATTATGACCTCGACTTTCTGAGTTGTAAGTAAGAATTGATACACTCTAGATTGGGAGTAAGGGGTTTTAAGATGTCAGCCAAATTGTATCAGTCATAACCTGGAGCGTCAAGGCAGATCACCCCTTAAAGGCTGCCCCTTGCAAGACATTGACGAACGTCATGGACGATTATTCAGGTAAAATGAAAAGATCCGGTTGTCCTTTCTGAATTAGCTCGATCCTCCTCTCCGGAAGGATAGGGCTGCGGCGATCATAAAAACCGCGGCAAAGGCAACCAGCACCCCCACTTCCTTGCCGATATCCAGTAAGTCCCGGCCATGGAGCATGAGGGCGCGGATGCCATCTACTCCGTAGGTCAGGGGTAAAAATTTGGCAATCCACTGCAGGTAATCCGCCAACTGGCTGACGGGAAAAAGCAGGCCGCAGATAAAGACCTGGGGTAGTATGATCAGGGGAATAAACTGGATCATCTGGAACTCGTTCCTGGCGAAAACAGAGATGAAAATGCCCAGGCAGACAGCCATGATGCCGATGATAATCTGAAAAATGATAATCTGCCATAAGGAGCCGGTGAAACTGACGTCCAGCACATAAACGGTGTAGAAAAAGACGATCAACGTTTGCAGGACTGCAAAAGTTAAGAATCCCAGTAAATACCCGGCCACCACATCCAGTCGGGAGACCGGCGAAGCCATCAGACGTTCCAGGGTGCCCTGTGTACGCTCCCGTAAAAAGCTGATGCCGCTGAGAAGGAAACCAAAGAAAAGTACCATCATGGCCAGCACAGCCGGAAGGGTATAGTTCAGGATGGACCTGTCCGGGATGCTGACCCCGAAAATACTGGCTATAACCAGAGGTACGATTACTACCAGGGCTATAGTGCGGCGGTCGCGTATCAACTGGCGCATGGTGCGTCCGGCAATAGTCAGGGTATTAGCGAACATCTTTCTTCTCCTCCCCTTTTTTAATAAAGTAGATGAAGGTTTCTTCCAGTGTGGCGTTAAGATTGCCGGTAGAGGTTTTCAGTTCTGACGGGGAACCTGAGGCGATGACAGCGCCCTGCCTTAAAAAAGCCAGTTTCTGGCAGTGAGCGGCATCGTCCATGGTATGACTGGTAATCACCATGGTAGCGCCGCTGTCAGTCCATTGATTGAAGAATTCCCAGAAATGCGCCCTGACATCCGGATCAAGACCCACGGTAGGCTCATCCAGGAACATCAGGGGAGGATTATGGACGATAGCACAGCCCAGGCTGACCCTTTGCTTCATACCGCCGCTTAACCTGGCTACCTGGGAATTGCGCTTCTGCCATAGATCGATCATTTTAATCACCTCTGCAACTCTCTGGTGCCTCATCTTCTTGTCCCGGAGCCCGTAAATATGGGCGAAGAAATCGATGTTCTCTTCCACTGTCAGTTCGTTATAGAGGGAAGGTAACTGGGGCATATAGCCCACTTCTCTGGCCATGGCTGGAGAAGGAACCCGTCCCAGGCACCTGAGGGTACCGGCGGCCGGTTTAAGCAGACCGACCAGCAGGCGGATAAGGGTGGTCTTGCCGGAGCCGTTGGCGCCCAGCAGTCCGAAGCTGATACCCCGGGGAATTTGTAAAGACAGTCCATCAATGACTTTCAGATCGCCGTAGCGGAAGGATAGATCCCGGATGTCGATAGCAGCACCGTTCATGGTTTCATCTCCTTTTTTCACCTGTCAGGCCATATAAAATAAAGCCTGTGATTTCGTCCAGTAGTCTCTTGTCAGTCATCCGGTGTAAGGGACTGGATTCACCCTCCAGGCTTCCCAGCAAGGTAAGACCGATCATCATGCCGGCTACCAGTCTGACCGCTATCGCGGGTTCCATCGGGCGCAGTTCGCCGGCTGCGATCCGGCTGCGGTAGAGCTCTTCTATTTTAGAAATAAAGGGTCCCAGAAGTTCGCCTACGAAAAGAGCCTTGATTTCCGGATCGCGCTGGATTTCGCTCATCAGGGACACCAGGCGGTTTAAAGCCATATTTTGGAGGACATTCAGCCGGTTGTTGAGGGCCTGCTGTACCACATCCAGGAACTTCTTCTCAGCTCCGTTGGAGAAAATTTCCTGAAGGGGCGTCATTATTAATCTCTCAATAACTGCCACGAATAAGGCCCTTTTATCGGGGTAATAAAGGTAGATAGTGCCGGCTGCCAGGCCGGCCCGGCGGGCTATTTCCAGTATGGTGGCTGCGCTGAAGCCCTTGCTGGAAAAGACTTCCAGAGCAGCTTGTAGGATTTGCTCCCGGCGCTGGGCTGTAATCATTTTTTTCCTAGTCTGGCGGTCGGTCAACTCTTCGCTCCTCCAAAAATATGAATGAATATTCATTCATTATTTTATTAATTTGATATTTCTCTGTCAAGGGCCGCCCCTTAAAGGGGTGGCCCTATTAAGCCGAATACTTGTTCGGATGATTATTACGGTGATAAAATGAGAAGGTATTTGGAAAAGGGGTTTACAACATGCCGCTCGATTCAATCATCGTCAGAGGCGCCAGAGAGCACAACCTTAAAAATATAGATGTAGCTATTCCCCGTGATAAACTGGTAGTGGTCACAGGGGCTTCGGGATCAGGAAAAAGCTCATTGGCTTTCGATACCATATATGCCGAGGGGCAGCGACGTTACGTTGAGTCTCTATCAGCTTATGCGCGCCAGTTCCTAGGCAGGATGGAGAAACCGGAGGTGGACTATATTGAGGGTCTAAGCCCGGCTATTGCCATTGACCAGAAAGGCGCCAGCCGCAATCCCAGGTCTACGGTAGGGACCATCACTGAAATATATGATTACCTGCGTTTGCTGTTTGCAAGGACGGGGCATCCTCACTGCCCGCAGTGCGGCCGTGAAATAACCGTTCAGTCTGTGCAGCAGATTGTGGATTCCATTCAGAATATTCCGGCCAATACCAGGATAATGATTATGGCGCCGCTGATCAAAGACCGCAAAGGTGAATATCAGGCTGTGTTTAATGATCTGCGTAAGCAGGGCTATGCCCGGGTAAGAGTGGATAAGCAGATACACGACCTTTCGGAAGACATCCAGCTTGACAAGAATAAAAAACACTCAATTGAAGCAGTGGTGGACCGGATCGTGACCGGGCAGAGCAGCAGCCAGGGACGCATTGCTGACTCGGTGGAAACGGCGCTTAAACTGGGAGCTGGAGTGGTGCTGGTCTCAATTGTAGACGGCGAAGAATTGCTTTTTTCTGAGCATTTTGCCTGTATCAACTGCGGCATCAGCCTGGGAGAAATCGCCCCGCGCACTTTCAGCTTTAATAACCCTCACGGCGCCTGTCCGGAATGCACCGGACTGGGTGTTAAGCTGGAAATAGACCCGGATATGGTAATACCGGATAAAAATCTGTCTATCAGCGAGGGCGCCATCAGGCCCTGGCAATTCCAGACCTGGTATTTTTATGCGCTGGAACAAGTGGCCCGGCAGTACGCTTTTTCGCTCAACACACCGGTGAAAAACCTGACTGAAAAACAGCTAAATGTGCTCCTGTACGGGGAAGGCGGAGAGGTCCATGAATACCGGAGGTTCGGTAAAATAAGACAGCATACGGACGGTTTTGAAGGCATCCTGCCCCGCATGGAGAGGCTGTATCGGGACACAGAGTCGGAAAATTCCAAGGCCGATATAGAGCGCTATATGGTAGCCAAGCCCTGTCCCGCCTGCGAAGGCAAGCGGTTGAAGCCGGAAGCACTGTCAGTCACAGTTGGAAACAAGAATATCATGCAGGTGGCCGGTATGGCGGTCAGCCAGGCAGTGGAATGGATAGCCACATTAGACCGCAGCCAGAACCCGGTGCTCAGTCAGAGGGAACAACTGATAGCTCATCAGATATTGAAAGAACTGCATGCCAGGCTAGGCTTCCTGGTAGATGTGGGTCTGGACTATCTTTCACTGGGAAGAGCGGCAGCCACCCTGAGCGGCGGCGAAGCCCAGCGAATCCGCCTGGCCACCCAGATCGGCAGCGGCCTGATGGGCGTCCTGTATATCTGCGATGAGCCTACTATAGGCTTGCACCCTGCGGATGATTCACGCTTAATAGAGACTTTAAAAAGGTTGAGAGACCTGGGCAATACCATTCTGGTAGTAGAGCATGATGAGGCCATGATGCGGGCGGCGGACTATATCATTGATATGGGGCCTGGCGCAGGTGAACACGGCGGTTACGTGGTAGCCACCGGATCGCTTTCGGAAATTTTAAAGTCCCGGGAGTCCATCACCGGCCAGTACCTGAGCGGAGCCAGGCAGATTCCCATGCCTCTGCAAAGACGTAAGGGAAACGGCCAGGAAATCGTAATCAAAGGCGCCCGGCAGAATAACTTAAAGAACATTGATGTGCACATACCGCTGGGAAGATTTGTCTGTATTACCGGGGTTTCCGGCAGCGGTAAAAGCACCTTAATCGACGATATTCTGTATAAAAAATTAGCCTGGATTCTTTACCGGGCCAAGGATAAGCCGGGTGAATGCGATGAAATCAAGGGAATTGAAAATATTGATAAAGTGATCAACATTGATCAGTCTCCTATCGGCAGGACACCGCGCAGCAATCCAGCGACCTATACCGGCATGTTTGGAGCCATCCGCGATCTTTTTGCTTCAGTGCCTGAAGCCCGAGTGCGCGGCTACGGACCCGGGCGCTTCTCTTTTAACGTGAAAGGCGGGCGCTGTGAGGCCTGCCGCGGTGAAGGATTCATAGAGATTGAGATGCAGTTCTTACCGGATGTCACTGTACCCTGCGAGGTCTGCAAGGGCAGCCGCTATAATCGGGAAGCCCTGGAGATCAAATTCAAGGGAAAAAACATTGCTGAGGTGCTGGACCTGACCGTGGACCAGGCGCTGGAATACTTCGAGCATTTTCCCGGCATCAGCCGTAAACTGGAAACCCTGAAGGATGTAGGGCTGGGGTATATCCATCTGGGACAGCCGGCGCCTACTCTCTCCGGCGGTGAAGCGCAGAGGGTCAAGCTGGCCACTGAGCTGTCCCGGCGTTCTACAGGCAAGACGCTGTACATACTGGATGAACCCACCACGGGGTTGTCTTTCGTAGATGTGGCGGCCCTGCTAAGGGTCTTACAGAAGCTGACGGATGCAGGGAATACGGTGCTGGTTATTGAGCATAACCTGGACGTGATGAAAAACGCAGACTATATTATAGATCTGGGACCCGGAGCGGGGGACCGCGGCGGATGGGTCATAGCCACCGGGACTCCGGAGGAAGTAGCTGAGAAGGCAGATACCCCAACCGGACAGTACCTGAGCCGGGCTTTTAAGGCGCTGGTAAAGACCGGTTAGTATCTTGATTTACATAATGCACAGCGATGGCTCTAAATATTACCGGCTAACGCTCAACAAAGACACTGGGTTACAACTTTAAGGCTGGGATAATACAATCAGACCGCATGATAGAAAGTGATATCATTTGCCTAGACGATTTATCAGAAAAGCTGGAATTTGGTTTAATTTGATCTTCACGGTTTGACGGCTTACTCAGGCTCAGCTATGATGTATCCGGTTATGTCTTAAACCCGGAGAAAAAACTGCATGATTGACCATCAAAGCACCGGAGGCGAGGCTGAATCTTCTACCGGAAAGCCCCGTTTATTCTACGGTTACATCATCGTCCTGTGCTCTTTTCTTATTTTATTGATACTGTTCGGCACCAACTACAGCTTTGGTGTGTTTTTTAATCCCCTGCTGGCGGATACCGGATGGAGCCGGGCAGTCACTTCTGTGGGTTACTCCATGGCCCAGTTGGTGGGAGGCGTGATAGGTATGGTTACCGGCCGCATCAGCGATTCATTAGGGCCCAGGATGATGGTACTTATTTCAGGGGGATGTATGGCCCTGGGCTGCCTGCTGATGTCCCAGGTCACCCAGATTTGGCAATTATACATTTTTTACGGCCTGCTGGTCGGCATCGGTTTCGGCGGGGCCGCCATACCCCTGACTTCGACAGTATCCCGCTGGTTTGTTAAACGCCGCGGCATGATGACCGGGATCGTAGTGGCAGGAATTGCCAGCGGTACTATCGTGATGTCTCTGGTATCCAACTGGCTGATCGGACGCTATTCCTGGCAGACCTCTTTTGTTATTATAGGGGTTCTGGTATTAATAGTAATTATACCGGCGGCTTTTTTCCTGAAGCGTGATCCGGGAAAAATCGGCCAGCAAGCTTATGGAGAAAATAAGGAACCTGGAACTAGGTCCATGGCCGGCGATGCCGGTATGCCCTTAAAAAAAGCGGTGCGGACCGGGCGTTTCTGGATAATTTGCTGCATCTATATCTTTTTCGGTTTTTTTGTACAGTCTGTTATGCTGCACCTGGTGCCGCATGCCAAAGCCATTGGCATCAGCCCCGGACAGGCGGCTTCGATCATGTCTTTCCTGGGCGTGGGGAGCATTGCGGGGAGAATCATTATGGGAAGCATCAGCGACCGGATAGGTGTAAAATACACTTTGATTATTGGGCTTGGGGTAGCCCTGACAGCCTTCCTGTGGCTGCTGTGGGCCGATAACCTGGCCTCACTTTATTTGTTTGCAATTATGTACGGTTTCGCTTACGGCGCCTTAATAGCCATGCAAACCCTGACTCCGGCCAGGATGTTCGGGCTGGCTTCACTTGGAGTGATGGTAGGCGTAATTACTTTTGTCTATACTTTAGGCGGATTCACCGGACCCATTTTAACCGGGCGTATCTTCGATATAACCGGCAGCTACCATACAGCCTTTATCATTTTTGCGGCTCTGGCAGGGGCTGGAATAGTCCTGGCTCTGGCGCTTAAACAGCCGTCATCCAAAAAGGAAAGATGATTTCTGCGAGTTGTTATCTCCTTTTCATGGCTTATTACCCGGGTAGACCACAGCCCTGAGGATGGTCCCAGCCATCTTTAGATTGACACGCTTCCTGCGCTTGTCAGCTTTTTAAATGCTCATTGATGCCCCTCCTCTTTAATCTGAATGCACCATCAGATAGTCTCAAATAGGCACGAAGTTATTGCACCATTTATTAGCCCCAACCAGCGAAACCTGACCAGCGCTGGCAGTAATTTACTGACTTGAAATGCCGCCTAGCGCATCTGAGTCTAAACAGGCGGTTACTGCCGGTATCAGTACTATTCCCAGCAGCAGGCTTAGTAATGCTTGTATCATTTTCCATCCTCTTCTTATTGCCGCATTAGTCATTAGAATAAACGCAGAAAATCATAAGACTCCATTTGCGCTTTCTTTCCCTTTGCCAAAAAGCCTGCCCCTGGATCTTTTCTCGACCAGGGAAGAGGTAGAGATTCAGTAATCCTCTTAATGCCCTGGTTATCAATTTAGTTTACTTTACTTAATTGCTTCTATCCAGCCGGTAAAGGAATCCGACAGTAGTTTATCCGATTCGCCCAGGCTCCGGCCTTTAAAGGTAAACACAGGAATGACATATTCCTGTCCCTCTTTCATGGAGCCCACCCAGTATTCTATTGAGACGCTATCGATCATTACCTTGGTTGTATCTAATGGAATGGTATATTTCCTGTTTTCCTTCAGTTCCTGAAATGCCTGCTCAACCTTCTTGATAGGCACATTTTCATGAGGTGAGCATTTCACCGGGTTTATCTGTAAATATCCTATTTCTCCTTTGTGAGCAATACGCACTCCGAATTTTTTCCCGGGGCCTGTAGTCCTGAAGCCGTCGATGCGGTAATCAAAAGTGACCAGCAGGTGATCAGGCATACCTCCACTTGTTCCTCCTATTTTTACTTCGTCTACTTTAAGCCCTGGCGGAAGCCATCCTCTCTCATCTAAAAATTCCCTGGCGATCTCCGCCGCTTCTTCGAAGGACGGGAGTTCCGGTGAAATCGTTGTATATAATTTGTTCGTGGCTAATGAAATGGCGCCGGTCGCAGGATATACACTTAAAAGTGTTCCTTTACTATCGGACATATGATAAGTGGCTTCCCTCGGGGAAAAGGCCGCTTCACCCGTTAGTCCCAGTTTGGCCCCAATCTCAGTCACCATTTCTAGGGTCACTTCCGGTTTCACTGTCCGGTAGACCATCGCTTTATCAGGAAACGCCGGCAGTGTTTTGGGTAACTCAAAAGTCACGGAGGGAACGTCTCCGGCCACAGAGGGGATAATAATATGATATTGAGGATAAGCGGGAGTTATGTTCTGCGAAGAACATCCTGTCAATATTACAAGAATGCTTATAACAAGAACGCAGATAAAACGTTCATATTTCATAAAGATACAGCAAGCCTCTTAATGCACCGATTACTAAATAGACTTATTTTACCGCCTCTATCCAGGCAGTAAACCGGTTATCCACAATCTTGTCGTTAGAGTTCAGGCATTCACCTCGAAATATAAACACAGGTATAATATATTCTTGTCCCTGGCTCATAGAATCCATCCAATATCCAATTGAGATATTGTTTATGTTAATCCTGGTTGAATCAGGTGAAATTACATATTGTTTGCCTTTAATCAATTCATTGTATGCCTGCTCAACTGACTTGATTTCAACTTCTTCATGCGGTTTATAACTAACAGGATATATCATCATTTGTACAACCTCACCTTTATCAGCTAAACGAAGATTATAGTTAAATGCGGGACCAGTTAGCCTGTAGTTATTAATACTAAAGCTGAAAATAACACCTAAATGGTCAGGAGTGTTGCCAACCCATCCTCCTATAATTACTTCATCAACTTTTACTTCAGAAGGAAACCATCCTCTTTTTTTTAAAAAATTGGTCCCGATAGTAATTGCTTCTTCAGATGTGGGCAGATTAGGTGATTTATTGACATCATATAATGATTTTGAATATAATTTATTATCCTTACCATATATTATAGCTCCAGAAGCAGGGTAAACTTCAAGGTATGCGTCTTGATCTCGCATATGAAATATATTATCTGATCCAAAGGAAACTTCCCCAGATATTCCAAGCTTAATACCAATCTCTGCGACATAACTTGTAGTGACCTCCGGTTTTACTACCCTATATAACTGTATCTTTTCAGGTAAATCAGGCAGTGATGTATTTAAATTAAATACTGCAGTGGGAGTCGTTCCGGCTGCGGAGGGAATAAATATTTTATACTTTGGATTTGAATGGTATTCAATTTGTGATGAGCACCCTGACAATGTCAAAAATACGCTTAATAATAAGATACCAATCAGTAGTCTCATATTAACCTCCAATATAAGTATAATTATTTTATATAACTAATTAAGGCATTGATGACTGATGCTATAATAATAATTATCTATTGATACATCAGATACTGGACCCGTTCCTTGCCCCCAGATAAAATCATCCCAGTAAGACTTATCTTCAGTAACAATGCGTAATATTACTCGGGAATCATTAGTAATATCAATGCCTTCAATCCATGCATTCACCACTTTCATTGCCTCATCAGGTCCTCCTCCATCAGAATCAACAAGACGAGTCGCCACATTTTGTCCTTCTTGAGTACTATCATCAAACATTACTGAGCCGGCGCCTAAAATCATGTGACAACCATTGAGTGCTTGTGCAAATTTCCCATTCGTTTTTAAACCAGGAGTCTCTGAACCGAAGCCTGTATCATCATCCTGAAGGGTCAAACAAGCATGCAGGAATACCCATTCCACATCACGATCTCCCCACTCTACTTCGTTATAACAAACCCTATCAGTACCATAAAAATCGTTTTTTAATAGTAAAGCTCCAGCACTACCATGTCCCTGGAACCAGAATATATCAACACCATCCGGGCTGGTATTTATCTCTGCAGTTTCTTGAAAATCAGCCTCAATCACCTGACCTTCATCACCTTTATAGAAAGCTTGATTCCAACCAATCCCGGTTAAGGTATTAATAAATCCTGAGGCGGTTGCGTTAGAATTCAATAAATCTTGATATTCTATATAATTACTTACCCAAAAAGCCCCAACATCATTCACGGCGTCATCACCCGCCCGCCACCCGGTGTTATAGTTACTGAACGCGCTATCGCCTTGCCCATTATATGCCCTGACCCAGTAAAAATATTGAAGCCCTGTTGATGCAGATGTATCTTCATAACCTAACAAATAAGTTGTACCAATTTGGGCGGCTGTATAGCAGTTACATTCTGTGTTTCGTAATACTTTATATCCTGTAGCTCCATATGATCCGCTCCAGGTAATCAAAACCTTATTGGTATAAGTACCATCAGACGCTGCTACATTCATCGGAGCAGCAACCGCTACCCAACCTATATCATGAAAACTAAAATCGCTGTCACCTGCTGCATTATGAGCCTTCACCCAGTAATAATATAAATTACCAAGTTCAGCATTATTATCATTAAAAGCTAATCCGTCAGTACCTCCAATATATGAGGCTCCATACTGATTATTTTCTGTATTACGGTAAATTTTATAGTCCGTTGCACCACTCGACCAAGACCAATTGATCGTCACAATGTCTGTAAATAAGCCGTCAGTTGCTGTAACTCCTGTTGGCGGTAAAGGCGGTACCACATAATCGATATAAAGCTGTGGAGCATAATAGTCGGATACATCCCGGGAGAAAATCAGCCTGTAGTTGTTGGGGTAACTGGGATACATACACCATTTCAGGCCAATGCTATTGCCGGGATTCCAATCATAACGGTTGACTATTTCCTGTAAGGCAATTCTTCCATTATCCCCAAGACCAAAACCCATTAAGCTTCCCGCTGTCCAGGGATTATTATAGTTTATCCAGCTATTGCTCCAATAAGAATAAGTGCGGTTTACCGGTAATTGATATGCACAGGGCAGAGCATTCCCTGTATATTCGAACCTCCATTCCCATGAGCAGTTGTTGTCATAGGAATAATTTAAAAAGGGAGTGTAAAAATAAGTCACGTAATTTATCGTACTGTATCTCGGGATTGGGATTCCCCGCCACATCATGTATGCTATGTAAAAAGGATACCCATAATATCCCTGTCCTACCGGCATATACGTAGAGGAATAATCCATGTTATACCAATCATATTGGAAACCGTCATCATACCCGTAGCTTTCATAAAACCAAGGGTCTACCGTAACCGGGTACATCCGTTTGGCATCGTTAAGCCAGTCTACCGGTACCAGGACTGACATCTGGACTATATTTTCTCTTACAAACTCCACATGGTAAGTTAGATCCAGCAGGTCGCTTATTTCCGGATCAGGCAGTTCAGTCCTGCTGTCATAAGCGATCGGACGGGCAAAAACACCGGTCATCTCTCCCGCGGCATCCAGCAAGACGATATCTTTATCAGTTTCGAAATTACCTGCCTGGATTTTATTTTCTACAGACAGACGGCTGCCTTCCGGCAGGACTATCTCTTCCGTGAAGGCCAGTTGCTCTCCGGCTTTCTTTTCCAAACCGGGCAAAGGCCGGTTGATGATATAGTTGTGTTTAACTCCGGAGCTTTGCACCAGGTATTCTTCATCTATCCCTGGAAATAGCTCTTTATAGGTCAGAGTGTGGTTGTTTACTGATGCCTGGCTTTCGTTCGCCTTTTGCAGTAGTTCTATTAAGTTTTCCTGGTTGAGGCTTTGCAGCTTCACCTCTTGATTGATCAATATCTCTTTTCCGGAGGTGGTTTTAATCAAGATATTTCCATTCCCATGTTTTTCGAAAAACTTAACGGAAAAAGAGTTGCTTTTGTTGACCAGCGTACCGGGTTCAGACCCGGGAATGAGACTGTTGTCTATCGGCTGATAGCTGCCGTCTTCAGCTTTGTAGTTGATAGGGGCTGATGAGATAATAGCGGTTTTGGTTCCATCGGTTTTTTGGAATACCTCGCAGTATGCATTGCGCTCAGCGATTTCCTCCCTGGCTCCTTCAGCCAGCAGTGCGGCTCTTTTTTCCGGAATTGACCTGACCTCAGAGGCAGGGAGTTGGGTTGGCTGTTCTCCGGGAACAACCTCGGTGACATTTCCTGTGACGGTAGTCTGTGAACCGGCTGTGGTAGACGTTATGTTTGATTCAGCCGGCTCAGGCGTTTCCCCCGCAGCGGCAACCTGGGGAATGAACATAAATATTACTATAACCGCCAGTATAAAACTTAGTATTTTAGTCATCCTCTTCTTTCTCTCCTGATATTTTATTTATATTTATCCTCTATCTTCATATATCCTCAAATGCCATCTGTTTTTTCTAATATGTATTTTTGTACCAGAGCTATTTTAATTACCTGACTTGTCCCTTATAATAAGTTTAATGAATGAAGATGTAGTTTTCATGTAGACGTTGAGCCTGAAGCATAAAAGGGCGGCTGGTACTAAAGTCGTGGGGTAGGGAAGAAATGCGGATACTGGTGGTAGACGACGATGAGTCTGTTGCAGGCGTGCTTAAAGACGCCCTTTCCCTGGAGGGTTATGCCGTGGATGTGAGCTTAACCGGAGAAGAAGGGGAGAAGCTGGCGGAAAGTATCCCTTATGACCTGATTATCCTGGATGTCCTGCTTGACCTTCAGAACAGCCCTCCGGCAAAAACCGGTTTCCAGATCTGCCGCTCATTGCGGCAGAAAAAGATCAAAACTCCCATAATGCTGCTTACCGGTGTTTTTAAAAAGGACCTGCATCAAATAGAAGGGCTGGAGTGCGGAGCAGATGATTATCTATTCAAGCCTATCCGGATGCCTGTTTTCATGGCCAGGGTCAGGGCTTTGTTGAGAAGGCCGGCGGGCATAAATGAGCCTCTGGTTTATACCGGAAAACTCGTAATGGACACTGTACACCGCCAGGTCTGGCTGGACCAGTTGGAAATTAAGCTTACGCCAAAAGAATACGCCATCCTGGAATATCTTGCCCGCCGCCCGGACCAGGTTGTGTTGCGTTCAGGTCTGGAGCAGCATGCCTGGAATATAAGACTGGACAGCCTTTCCAACGTGGTGGACCAGCATATCAAGAATTT
The DNA here is from genome assembly GCA_964386535.1 of uncultured Dehalococcoidales bacterium. Classification (GTDB taxonomy): domain Bacteria; phylum Chloroflexota; class Dehalococcoidia; order Dehalococcoidales; family UBA3254; genus CAYLRY01. Next base: position 40,925 of record CAYLRY010000006.1, read on the forward strand.
GCGCAAAAAGCTGGGGGATGATGTGGTTATTGAGACAGTTCAGGGTATGGGCTACCGGCTGAGAGCACGGAATGACAAACTCCGGTAAACCATGCGTAGCGAAATCAGTTAAGGTATACGGTGGAACCTTCCGGGGTTTTGACTACTTCAATGTGCATGGGGAAAGCGTCCTTAAAGTCCGCAATATGGGTGATGACCAGGATTTTTTCGAAGTCGTCCTGGATGGAGGAGATGGCTTCCTTGACCTTTTCAATACCGGTGCTGTCCTGGGTGCCGAAGCCTTCATCAATGATCAGGGTAGGCAGAGGGGCTCCGGCGCGGCGGGCCAGCAGCCTGGATAAAGCGATGCGTATAGCGAAATCGATGCGGAAAGCTTCCCCGCCGCTGAACATCTCATAGTTGCGGGTGCCCAGTTCATCTGAAATGTTGATATCCAGGGTCTCCATTACCTCCCCTTTTTTGGTTTCCCGCTGGGGTTCCATCTTAACATGCATGCGGTTATCCGTCATGCGGGAGAGCAATTTATTAGCCTCAGCTTCTATTTCAGGAATAGCCATCTCAATGAGCATAGCCTGGATGCCGTTTTTGCCGAAAGCCTGGGCCAAATCTTTATATATTTTTTCCTGTTGCAATGACTGCGATAGCCTGGATTCTTTTTCCTTGAATTGATTTTCCAGTTCAGCCAGCCTTTCCAGTTTGACCCTGGCCCCGCCGGTTAGTTCCTGGAAGTATTTCTGGTTATGCAGCAACTCCTGGTATTTTTTTTCGGCCAGGGCCAGGTCACCTGTGATTTTTCCGTAATTAAAGAGTTCTTCCTGTAGAGCCTGCTGGCTGAGTCGCTCTCTGGCTGATTGTTTCTGCAATTCCTGGGCTGTAGAGATCGCCTTAGCTTCATTTTCACGTTCACGGTTGATTTGCTGCAAGGCTTCTTCCAGTTTCCGGAATGGCGCTTCGTACCTTTCATAATCAGCCGTTTGAGAGCGCAACAGTTCATGTTTTACGGCATCATAACCCAGGGCGAGGATTTCTTTCTCGATTTGCGCCAGCGACTGATGCTCGCTAAGGGCGAAGTCCCTAAGGGCGAGTCTTTTTTCGATTTCATCCAGGCGGCTTTTTTCAGGGGAGATTTTTTCAGAAGCTTCACGGGCATCGGAGACAGCTTTGTTTAAATTGCCATACCGGATCTGGGCCAGGTCTTTATCGCGTTTATGCCTGGATTCAGACTGTAAAATAAGTTTTTCCAGCGATTTTTCCTCAATTTCCAGCCGGTCCAGTTCAGCCTGATTGGTTTTTAAGATTTCCGTTTTGCTGTCTTTTTCCTGCCTGTACCGAACTTCAATGCGTTTCTGCCCTTCGTGGCCCAGTTCAGTTTCGCAAAGAGGGCACTTAACACCTTCCTGATGAGAAAGTATCTTCAATTTTTCCTCTATCTCAATTATCTCCCCGCTTATCCTTATTTTTTCAGCCTGGAGGTATTGAACCCGGGAGCGCAGATTTTTGCTTTCTTCCCTTTTCTGCTGGAGCTGGGTTTCAGACTCTTCCAGTGTCTTTAGGCGAACGTTTATCTCTTTAAGCTCTTCCTGCAAGGCGGGTAGCTGTTTGATGACAGTTTCCAACTCCTGTATCCGGTTCTCGATAACCGCGTGCTCCTCATTTAATTTTTCTCCAGCTCTGGCAATAACCATCTCCAACCGGTGTTTCGCCTGCATAAGGGAGTTTACCTGTTTGAGTTTCTGATCAAAATCCTGACACTGCTTGCGTGTCTCCTGGAGAAGTCGGAAGTTTTCTTCAATCAAAGACCGCTGAGCCAGCACCTTTTCATAGATTTCGATACGCGAACGGCATTCCCGGGCCTGTTCATTCCAGAGGTTATAGTTGCGCTCCGAATCCCGGAGATGGGCGCTGATCAAAGCCAGTTGGGCTTTTTTATTTTCCAGGATTTCTTTCTCTTTACGCAGCAGGACCAAACGGTTTTCCTGTTCAGCCGTCATTTGCTCGGCCTGCTGCAGATCCTTTTGGGCCTTATCCAGTTCCATTTGGAAGGCCGGTTTGCGGGCTATTTCTTCCCGCAGGCTTTGCAGGGCATTTTCCAGTTGCAGGATGATGTTTTCCTGTGCTTTTGACAGTTCTTTGGCCTTCGCTTCGAGTTCATCATAGACTGAAAGCTGAAGTATATTGCTCAGGACCTGTTTGCGTTCGCCAGGACGCTTCTGGGTAAACTCATCCGCGCGACCTTGTTTAAGAAAGGCGCTGTTAATGAAGGTCTCATAATCCATGTGTAAAAGCTGTATAATTTTTTTCTCGGTCTGAGTGGTGGTATCACCGGTCAGTACTCTGGCTCCCTCAGGGGTGAGCAATTGAAGCTCAAGAATGGTTTGCCCGGATCTTTTCTGGATTTTAGGCCGGGAATGACGCCGGATAATACGGTACAACTGCGGCCCAACAGTGAATTCGAAGTCAACTTCCACCTCGGTTTGACCTGAATGCACCAGGTCATCATCACTGTTAGCGCGGGACTTGCCCCACAGCGCCCAGGTGATGGCATCAATCAAAGCGGACTTGCCGTTGCCGTTATTGCCGCTGATGCAGGCAGTGTGAATGCCTTCAAAACTGATAGGAGGCAAATTGTCCCGGAAACACATAAAATTGCGCAGGGTCAATTTTACTGGGATCATTCCAGTGGGTCCTTATTATTCAGTACGACAACTTAATTTTAACATAAGCGCCAATCTGCCTGGAAATATGAGGCAGGGGGTTTTGGTATATAATAGCAGATATCAACCGGGGAACAGCGGCTGCGGCCTGCTATTATTGGCTTTTAGTATGAGGCGTGGCTTTCATTTAAAGCGCAGGCGTGAATCTACCGGTAACACAACAAAAACGGTTGAGGAAGCAGAATGAAAAGCCTAGTGATCTATTTTTCTCAAACAGGCAATACCCAGCGAATCGCCCAGGCTATACAGAAGGGCATAAATGAAACCAGAACACATTGTGATATTGCGCGAATCCAGGATGTAAACAGAGAAGACCTGGCAGATTACGATTTGATAGGCCTGGGGAGCCCGGTATGGCACAGGCGGGAGCCTCTGAATGTGCTCAATTTCGTCGAGTACAAGCTGAGATCGCTGGAAGGGAAGCTGGGCTTTGTTTTTTGCACTCACGGGCTATATCCAGGTCATTTTTTAGGTAGAATGGTCCCGGCTTTAAAACTGGAAGGTATCAGGGTTATCGGCTGGAAGAACTGGTTCGGCAGCGTCTGGGTGCCGGAACATCCGAAACCCTATTTTACTGACGGTCATCCGGATGATATTGATCTGGAAGAAGCCAGGCTTTTCGGCCGGGAGATGGCGGAAAAAAGTCCGGGAGTAACGGCCGGAGAAATCCCTCTGCCAGAGCTGCCGCAGGGTCAAAAGTATCATGAGCTTTATCCCGGACCCGGCAGCACAGACCGCATACGTGCATTTCAGGAGAAGGGACCATCAGGATACCGGGAAACCAGGGAACTGATTGACCTCAGGAGTTTTGATTTCAGGATTAATCCGGAGAAATGCCTGTATCCAAAATGTACTGTATGTATAGATAACTGCCCTACCCAGAGCATCAACTTCAGTGTTACTCCTGCCATTTTCAGAAAGAGCTGCGATAGGTGCTGGTTTTGTGAACAGATATGTCCGCGTGGGGCTATTGAAGTGGACTGGGCTCCGGTAGCCAATTTCGTAGACAGGAATATTGTAAAAGATTGGTTTAAAGCTGCGGAGGAAGCTGTGGCCAGGGGGCAGCTCAGGATGCTGATTAAACCGGAAGAAATAGGCAGGGATAACTACTGGTATACTTTCAGAAAACCGCGTCTTAAAGTTATTGGGAAGTGAAATTTTCCCTTCAGGTAAAAAGCAATTATTCAATTAGCCTTATGATATCTTTCGCCGCTTTTAGTTTTGCCTTGTTTGAGCGAAAGGGGGCCTGCATGCCGGCATAATAGCTTATTCTCAACATTTCAACATTAGAGATTGATGCCGCAAGCGGCAATTGACATTGTTTCAGCCAGGTTAAAACGATAGACAGATACGATCAGCGTATTTGACAGGGATTCAGGTTTCTGGTAAAATTTTGCCGATTTCTATAATCCGGCATATTTCAATATTTGAAATTTCAGTAGGATTCAATGGAGAATATTTCCAAGACCGTCAATAAAGCTCTGGATGTTCTGGAAATCTTCCTGCAAAAGGATGGAGATTTCAGATTAGCCGAACTGGCAGGTCTGACAGGCCTGGATAGAGCCACTACTTACAGGCTGGTTTCCACACTGGTCAAAAGGAGATTCCTGCATCAAACCAGGAAAAACGGTAAGTATTCGCTGGGTTTAAAAATGATTGATTGCAGCTTTGCCATAAGAAGGAACCTGAAATATATTGATCTGGCATACCTGTACCTGGGAAGACTCAATTCAACCCAAAAAGCAGCGGTTAACTTAACCATACTGGATGAAGATAAATCGCTGGTGATTGAAGAGATAGGCATCTCCTCAAAGGGTTTGCCTGCTTTTACCGGAGAGACTAAAAGGCTGCCTTTATATGCAACAGCCTGCGGGAAGATATTTCTGGCCTTTATGACTGGGGAAGAAAGGAAAGCGTTTTACCGCCGGAATATCCTCAAACCTTATACTAAAAATACAAAAACAGATATAGCCTGTCTAGAACAAGAACTGGAGATGATTCGTAAAGATGGAATTGCCTACGATAGGCAGGACTATAAAATTGGTTTGTGGACGATGGCAGTTCCGGTTTATGACGGGTTTGGAAATGTCAAAGCAGCAGCCAGTATAATTTTACCTCCGGGGCGAACTGATCGGGATAGTATGGCATCCTTTGGATTAGCTCTGAAAAATTGCGCCGGTGAGCTTTCTAGGGCTATCAAGCAGCTTGAATCGAATAAAGAGGCTTATCCGGATCAGATAAGGTAAAGGTCATACTTTCTCGATTTACCAGATAGACAACGATGAGTATTAAGTTTTAAGGAGGAAACATTTGTCAGATAAGTTATTAATGAAAACAGTTCATGAAACCATGGAGACAAAGGTCTGTTATGAAGCAGATGTAATTGTGGTAGGAGGAGGTCCGGGAGGGCACTCAGCCGCTGTAGCGGCAGCCCGCAGCGGAGCTCGGACAGCTCTCCTTGAGAGGTACGGTCATCTGGGTGGAATGGCCACCGGCGGCATTGTGATTCAAATACCGCATATGAGTGATGGAGGCAAGCAGCCACAGATTGCCGGCCTTTGTTTGGAGTGGCTGGAGAGGCTGGATGTGATCGGCGGTACCCTGCGTCCCAGGATGGAAGATCTGGGTTCCACTGAACCAGGCCTGGTTACCCGTTGGAAACGCTTTATGGGTAATGTCAATAACGGGCGTATTGAGCATACCGCCTGGGTAGATCCCGAACTATTGAAGTGTGTTTTAAATGATATGGTTGGTGAAGCCGGGATTAAGCTACTTTTACATTCCTGGGGAACAAGGGCAATAGTAGAAAATGGGAATGTGGTGGGGGTAGTTTTTGAAAGCAAGTCCGGACGCCAGGCGGTACTGGGCAAGATCATCATTGACGGCACCGGCGACGGGGATCTTTTACCTTCAGCAGGCGCTGAGTTTGACGGCTCGTATGACCGATCAATAAGGAGTTCCATGCTGGCTCTGGTATTCCGGTTGGGTAATTGCGACTATCAGAAGCTGTGTGATTTTAAAGAAGCTAATCCCGGTAAATATGATGAACTGATGAAGGAATTGGCGAAGGTGGCGGGTACCCGTTTGCTGCCGTTACCGAGCCCCAGAAACGATGTTCTCTGGATCAATAACTGGATACCTGACCTGGACTGTACAAAGGTGGAGGACCTGACCAAGCTGGAGGTAGAGATGCGGAAAATAATGCTGCGGGGCCATAAGTTCTTAAAGGAGAATGTACCCACCTTCGAGAATAGTTTCATTCTGGATACAGCTTCTCAAACCGGCACACGAGGTAGCCGGAGACTGGTTGGAGAATACTGGATAACCAAAGAAGATCTTGATAGCGGGAAAAAGCACGAAGATACGGTGGCGGTGATTCCCAGGCTTGGACCACCCGGGGGCGGACGTTTTGTGTATTTCCCATACCGGGCACTGGTGCCAAAGACAGTAGAAGGGCTGCTGGTAGCCGGACGCAGCTTCTCCTCGGATGCCCAGGCCAATAATATGATTAATCTGATACCACATTGCATCGCCATGGGACAGGCAGCCGGGACAGCGGCAGCTCTGGCAGTTAACCAGGGAATCAGCCCCCGCAGGGTAGATTATACATTGTTGCAAAACAACCTGCTGAAACAGGGAGTACCTTTACCAGGCGTGGAAATAAAGGTTAAGGCATAAGCCAGCCTGTTAACTCAAAGACCTTATTATACAGGTGATAATGGTCCAAGATTGGGCTAATGCTAAGGGTGATGAGTTAATACAAAAATGAAAGCTCGCGGTGATAATAGTATATAATCGGTAATCTATATAAGGAGGTTTTTGATGAATAAAAAAATGGTTGTCCTAATAGCTATTATCTTATTTGCCAGCCTGGCGCTGGCAGCTTGTGGTACTGCTGAAACATCTACTGCGCCTCCTGCGTCCACCACACAAACTGCTATAGCAACCACTACCAAAGCCCCGGTGGTTACCACTACCGCGGCGCCTGTGGTGACCAGTGCTCCAACAAGTGTGGCGAAGACTACTACTGCGCCTGTTGCCACATCTAAACCACCTGCGACCACGGCAGGTCCGCAGCAATATGGCGGAGTACTAAAAATTATCGTTTCAGGTTCTCCGCTTATGCTGGGCGATCCGCCTTTAATGACTGATTCCAACTCTATTATGGGCTCCATACCCTGTCTTCAATCTCTGGTTTTTTCAGATAATGCAGGCCAGATGCAGGGAGTACTGGCCACTGACTGGACAATTGCTGAGGATGGTAAGTCCATTACCTTGAATTTGAGAAAAGGGGTCAAATTCCATGATGGTACGGATTTCAATGCACAGGCTGCCAAATGGAATTTGGATAGGTTTTTAGCTTCAAAAAGATCGGAAGCCGCCCAATGGGATAGTATTGAAGTGATTAATGATTACACTATTAAACTTAAGCTAAAGTCATTTCAGAACACTATCCTCAACGGACTGGAAGGCCTTGCAGGTGCTATGGTCTCGCCTACTGCTGGTCAGAAAAACGGGGCTGACTGGATGAAATTGAACCCGGTGGGCACCGGTCCCTATAAACTCAAGAATTTTTCACGTGATGTTACTTTGGAATACACACGTTTTGATGACTACTGGGGAGGTAAACCCTATCTTGATGGCATTCAGTTTTTCTATATCGCAGATGGCACAACCGCTCAGTTGGCCTTTCAATCCGGGGTAGCTGATGTAGTTTCCACCATGACTGACAGCGTAACAGCAGACCTGTTAAAGCGGGGCTTCAGGATGGAAAAGCGTCCCGGCGCCATGATGAACCTGATCCCGGACAGCAAGCATTCCACTTCACCTTTTGCAGATGTCAAGGTACGTCAGGCCGTTTCTTATGCAATTGACCGCCAGGGCATATCCAATACCCTGGGTTATGGTCTATGGGAGGTGGTGGACCAACCGGCTATAGGTAACCATTTCGGCCGTGTGGATAACAGCCCTTATAAATATGACGTAGCTAAAGCTAAACAGCTTTTAAAGGAGTCCGGTTATCCCAACGGCGTTAAGGCCAGTATTATCTCCGCCAGTACCTTTGCCAGAGACCCTTTGGTGGCTATTCAGGCCCAGCTTGCGGCAGTCGGAATCAATCTGGAACTGAAAATCGTGGAATTTGCCGCCTGGAATGACTATGTCTTAAAAGGATGGGACAATGCACTGCTCTGGGTGACGCAGGGCGCTACGGATACCAACTATGTGGCTTTTCTGGACCGATATTACGGCGCTAAAACCACCCGTTATCCCGTCATGCAGAAGCCGGCAGGCCTGACTGATCTGATAGATAAAGCACTGGCGACTCCGGATTTTGCTACGGAGAAAAGCCTCTGCCAGCAGGCCGTAAGGATGATATTGGACGATTGTACAGCTATTCCGGTATATGCGGGCAGCGCTGCCTATGTAATGACGGATAAGCCCCGCGACACGTACTTTAGTAATCTGGGAGGTTCAGGTTTTCGCTGGTCGGCTGAAAAAGCCTGGTTAAGCAAGTAATTTATCTTCCAATAAAGGGGAATATTATCCAGGTCAAAAATTAAAAACAACCGCTATCCGGAACTGATTCGGGCCTTGTTAAGGATAGCGGTTGTTAATATTTTAAAATATTAGAAATAGAGTCCATATTTCGTTAGGGAGGGGATTTCGGTAGGATGGCCCTACCTGTAAAAACGTTATTTCAGGTGTAAACAGGGAAAATGGGTAAAAAAGGGTATTACCAAGATAGAAAAAAAGGATTATAATAGGAAAAGTCAAACGCCATCGGATAAGCTTTCGTTTGACTTATTGGGAATTACAGGCATTAAAGGTGCAAAATAAAGTCCTCCAGGGCTTTAAATCAGGAATAGATTTGATAAGGAGAAATGATGGGCACCGCAATTGATTTTAAAAAGCAAATGACCGAGATCGTCTACATTAACATTCCGGGTCCAGCCGAGCCGACTCCGGGAATGAGTGGGGGTGAATTGCTCCACGGTTTTCTGGCAGAGCTTAAAAAAATGCAGGATCCGAATATGAAGAAATGGTTTGAAGAACTGTGCATCAAATGGAATGTGCATTATAAAGAAGAGCGGGGTTAATTAAGTTAAAAAATAGAGTTCAAATACGGATAATAAAATGAAAAAGAAAATTGCAGCTATTGACGTTGGTACGACCAAAGTGTGCACCATCATGGGCACGCTGGATAGTTCTACGGGCTTGAGAGTTCTGGGAGTCGGCATAGCCCCTTCCCATGGAATAGAAAAAGCCCTGGTTGCTGATGCTAATAAAGCCAAAGAGTCAATTCGCGAATCAATCCGTAAAGCAGAACAGATGGCCGGTTACAGGCTTGAATCAGCCTATGTTGGGGTTACCGGCAGACATATTACTTCCATGAATAGCAAGGGGACCATCGCTATCACCCGCGCCGATATGCTGGTTAAACAAGAAGATCTGAAACGGGCTCTAAATGTGGCGCTGAATGTTCAAATTCCACAGGAGCAAAAAATACTACATGTAATACCTCGTTCGTATAGCCTGGATGGCCATGAGGTTAAAAATCCTGTAGGCATGAATGGGGCCGAACTTACAGTGGAAGTACATCTTATTTCCGCCTCATTAGCATCGGTGCAAAATCTGGTTAAACTTATTAAGAGCCTTGGTGTCAATGTTGAGGACCTGGTTTTGGAACCGCTGGCTAGTGCCGAAGCTGTACTTGCACCTGAAGAAAAAGAGGCGGGTGTTCTTTTAGCTGATATTGGCGGAGGCACCACAGACATTGCCATAATAAAGGATGGCAGTATATATCATACTTCCGTTTTACCAGCAGCCGGTCATCAAATAACTACAGATATTACAGCAGGCCTGGGCATATCATACGAATTGGCGGAGGAAATAAAGAAAAAATACGGGACTCTGGTTCAAAACGAAGAGATAGATCCTCAGAAAACGGTTGGTGAAGAAGGGCATGTAGTCAATTACGGCGCTTTATGCGAAATCATACAAGCCCGTGTAGAAGAAATAATCCGTTTAGTGCTACTTGATTTGCCCGGCAACAAAGAGGGGCTGATTCCAGCAGGAATCGTTCTTACCGGCGGCTGCGCAAATATTCAGGGTATTGTGGAGGTTACAGGAAAATTAAGCAAGATGCCGGTTAGAGTAGGAACCCCCACCACTTTAAGCGGAGTCTCAATTGAGGCTTTGAAGGATCCAGCCTATGCCACAAGCGTGGGATTGATAATCTGGAGTATGAACAATAAAGGGACTTCAAACTGGTTCGGCAAACGCAAAGGTTTCCGCGGCTTCATAGACCAGATACTGGTCATTTTCAAATGACCCATAAAAAAGTTTTAGAAAGTGGGTGATAATTACCAGATCCAGTTTGTATTAAATCAAACTGGATCTGGTAATGTGTTTCAACGGCAGGCAATTAACCGATGTATTTTAGTCTTTTTATTTTTGTCCGAATTTTTCATAAAACACAATTTCGGACATGTTTTTACGTGGGCGCGGATTAGGTTGAAATTCAGGATAACCCAGTGGAGTCATTTCAACCACGCAGAAATTTCCGGATACCCCCAGTATGGAGGCAACTTTCTGAGCATCGAACAGCCCGACATGTACTGTTCCCAGGCCTAAAGAGGTGGCCGCCAGTACCAGGTTTTCCATGGCCAGAGCAACATCAAACATAAACCATCCATTACCTTTATCGGTAGACTCTTGACCCTGGAAATATCCTGAAATACCCATTTCAGCACAGGCAACAATCAAAACAGGTGCAGTTTTGATTGCATTTACAGCCGGATTAGATCCTAAAGACGGATGAGCAGCCATGGTCTCGGCGATTTGAGTTTTGGTATTTTCATCCCGAACCACAATAAACCTCCAGCACTGGGTATTAGCCCATGAAGGCGCCAGGCGGGCAGCCTCCAGAACGGTTTCAACTGTCCGGTCATCCACCGGATCAGGTTTATACTTGCGAATACTTCTGCGGTTTTTAATGGCTTCAATTACTTCCATGAGACCTCCTATCCATCTTTCCAGGCATCTTTATGAATTAGCGGAACGAAACGGCATCCTCCTAAATTACGGTATACATTCCGTTCCACAGATTTTGTAATCTGAAACAGGTCCTGAATATCCCGTGAACCCACAGGAATGACCATCCGTCCACCAATGGCCAACTGATCTAAAAGTTTATCTGGCACTTGAGGGGCGCCGGCAGTTACGATAATGGCATCATATGGAGATTCCTCCGCCCACCCAAGCTCTTCTTCCGTAAGAATAATTTTGATATTTTGGTAACCCAGGCTTTTCAGAATTTTTTTTGCTGATTCAGCCAGAGCGGGAAGACGCTCAGTAGAAATCACTTCCCTTGCCAGTTCGGCCAGGATAGCAGCCTGATATCCGCTTCCGGTGCCGATTTCCAGTACTTTCTCGCTGCCTTTTAATTCAAGAGCCTCGGTCATCATAGCGATGATTAGAGGCTGTGATATCGACTGATGACAGCCAATGGGAAGAGGTTCATTAATATAAGCATAAATTTCAGCGTGGGTTGGAACAAAGCATTCACGGGGAACATGCGCCATAGCCGCTAAAACACGCTGGTCTTGAATCTCAGTCCTGAGATATTTAATTAGTTTTGCCCTCTCTCCTGCGAAATCCATTGCAATATTATTTGAAGCCGGATCAATAGCTAATGCAGAAAGACATATAAAATTACCAGTATTACGGCTACGAGTAATGTAACCAGTCCGATCCACTTAATCTCGCTAAAAATATAAGGATATGTTACCTCAGTGACGGCAATATTTCTAGCAGACGGGTTATTAGTGTTAACGGTCACTTCAGGACGGGCAAACGCAACAGGTGGCGCACCCGCAGAGCTGGCTACAGGCCGGTTGACAGTAGTTTTGGCACTTTGAGAAATATTGCGACGATTACGCCTTGATTTTGCAGGCATTCAGAACCTCCTATTTTGCTCTTGGATGAGATTTATCATAAGTTTTTCTGACATGGTCAGATGTCAGATGAGTGTAAACCTGAGTGGTAGAAATATTGGCATGGCCGAGTAATTCCTGAACCATACGCAGATCAGCTCCACCGTTAAGCATATGGGTAGCGAAGCTATGTCTCAGGGTATGGGGAGTAACATCCGCGTCTATATTAGCTGCTTTGACATAGCCCTTTAGTATCTGCCACAGTCCCTGACGGGTTAATCTTTCACCGCGGACGTTTAAGAAAAGGGCTTTTTCAGTGGTATTATTCTGGACTATCCTGGGTCTTCCGGTGATTAAATACTCTTTAATAGACTGTGCTGCCCGGGGATAAATTGGGATCATCCGCTCTTTATGCCCCTTACCGAAACAACGCACAAAACCGCCTGCCGTATCTACATCGTCCACATTTAAAGATACCAGTTCACTGACCCTCATACCACTGGCATAAAGCAACTCCAACATAGCTTTATCTCTCATAGCTTCGGGAGTGGATTCTTTGGCTGGTTCTTCCAGCAAACGCCGCGCCTGGGCGACTGAGATGGGTTTTGGCAGGGCGCGTCCAACTTTTAACGAGGCAATATTTTCCGTGGGATTTTGCTGGACTTGATGCTCCTCTGTTAAGAACTTATAAAAAGATTTTGCTGCCGCAATTTTCCGGGCTAGTGTGGTTGAAGCATATTTTTTCTCTTTTAGAGCGAGCATATAATTTAGCATTTCCTGCCGGCCAAAATTATCCCACCCCGGCATTAATCCCCGTCTGGAACAGTCTTCTCTAATATAGTTCTCTAGCTGGTACAGGTCATTACGATAAGCATCTTCTGTATTTTTTGAGAATCCTTTTTCTACTACCAGATAGGTAAGAAAGCTGTCAATATTCTCTCTCATACTTCTCCACCCAGAGTCATAATCATCTCATTTTAACATAACTTAAAATAAAAATCAGCTTTCCAGACAGGGATTAGAATCAGTATAATGAACATAAAGGATAAAATAACTCAACCTGAAAGAATTAGAATTTTGTTTTTAAATAGTCAAAAAAATCAAGACGTATAAATAAATAAAGGAGGCCAAGATGAACCGGACGTCTCTACCTGTGGCAGCAGGAATCATCTGTATAGTAGTGGGTGCATTAAGTTTAATCGGCGGCTTTTTGATGTCTTTATTTTTTAGTATAATGTCCACTACATCTTACTGGGACAGCAGCATTAACTCCGAAAATGTCAATGCTGTGGTGTGGGCTCTATTTTCCCCTTATTTTATAATATGCGTGCTGGCTATAACCGGAGGCATCTTGGCTTTAAGGAGAAAACTTTGGGGATTCGCTTTAGCCGGCGCTATTTGCAGCTTATTGACCTGGTGGGCCTGGATGGCTGGTGTGGCTGCTATCGTTCTGGTGGTACTTTCCAGGAAAGAATTTAACCAGGTGAAAGCAGGAGAGCCTGTGACAGTGATAAATCCACCATTCAGTTAAGCCGGCTTTCTTTAATACTAAGGGACTATTTATGAAACCTTCTTTTGTGGCTTGAAGATGCAAAATGTTAAAATGATGCCAGATATGGCCAGTACTTTGATACAAGATCTCTTAAGACAACTTCCACACTCGCCGGGTTGCTACATAATGCGTAATGCCGGTGGCAATATACTTTATGTGGGGAAAGCTATTGATTTACATAACCGGGTAAGATCTTATTTTGCCTCTCCAACCAAATTGACTCCTAAAACCCGCCTGATGGTAGAACAAGTTAATGATTTTGAATTTTTTGTTGTGTCTTCTGAGCAGGAAGCTCTGATCCTGGAACTGAATTTAATCAAGCGATACTGGCCGCCTTACAATATCCTGCTAAAAGACGATAAAACCTTTCCCTATCTGAAACTAAATTTAAAAGAAGATTGGCCCAGACTACATATAACCCGGCGGTTGGAAGAAGACGGCAGCCACTATTTTGGTCCTTTTGCCAGTATTAATTCTTTACGCCGGACTTTGGATGTTTTGAAGAGGGTGTTTCCATTACGTTCATGTACCAGGCCCATAGATCCTGGAAAAAAGGTTAGGCCCTGTCTGAAATATGATATGGGTTTCTGCCTGGCTCCCTGCTCAGGTAAGGTGAGCAGGTCAGAATATGAAAATACTCTACATCAGTTAATTCAATTTTTACAGGGGAAACATGAGTCCATCACCAGAAACTTAAAAAAGAAAATGGAAGCGGCTTCGGAGGATTTGGATTTCGAGCAGGCAGCCAGACTTCGTGACCAGTTAATGGCAGTCCAGGATGTGGTTGAAGGGCAGAGTATAGCAATGAAAGTCAAAGGTGAGCAGGATGTTATAGCCTATGCGGCTGAAAATGACCAGGCCTGTGTTCAGGTATTTTTAATCCGTCATGGTAAACTGATTGGCCGGGAGAGCTTTAGTCTGAAGGGCACTGATAATGAAGAGCCCCGTGAAATTATGACCAGTTTTGTGCAGCAATTTTATAGCTCCAGCCCTTATATACCACGTTTGTTGCTTCTCCAGTATCCGGTAGATAGCCCTGAAGTAATAAAAGAATGGTTAGCCGGGAAGAAAAAAGGGTCAGTTGATATTGAAATTCCGCAACGCGGTAAAAAGAAACAACTGATAGATATTGTGGCAGAAAATGCCAGGCAAGGATTGCAACAATTGAAAATCAAGCAGCTTTCACAGACTGCAGCCCTTGCGGATGCTCTGGCGGATATACAGAAACACCTTCATTTATCCAGACTACCCTCCCGGATAGAGGGCTACGATATATCTAATATCCAGGGTACAGATGCAGTGGGAAGCATGATTGTTTTTGAAGATGGGAAACCCAGGCCATCCCATTACCGCAGGTTCAAGATAAAAACCATAGAAGGAGCTAATGATTACGCCATGCTCCAGGAAATGTTAAGGCGGCGTTTTAAACGACTTTTGCCTAAAGAGCATCAAGATAATTGCGGCTCCTGGGCAGCAATGCCTGACCTGGTGCTGATTGATGGAGGCAAAGGACAGCTCAATGCCGCTTTGGAAGTAGTACGGGAACTGGGTATAGAGTCAATCTCTCTGGCCAGCCTGGCTAAAGAGAATGAAGAGCTATTTATCCCCGACCAGACCCTGCCCGTGGTGTTGTCCAGGTCATCCAGCGGCTTGCAATTACTGCAACGCCTGAGGGATGAAGCCCACCGTTTTGCCATCACTTATTTTCAGAATGTTCACAAAAAGCGGACTTTTAAGTCTGCGCTGGATGGGGTAATGGGAATAGGTCCTAAACGTAAGAAGGAGCTTATCAGACGTTTCGGCACAGTTCAGGTCATCCGGCAGGCTTCGGTAGAAGAACTAATGACGGTGAAGGGCATTACACGCCAACTGGCACAAAAATTGAAGGAAACTCTTTAATTAAAAGAGGCTTGAAAACCGGTAAAAAAGGTCAGGTTAATTAAAAAACCTGACCTTCTTTTTAGTACTAAGTAGCCCTGATTTCCTGGCGCATAAATACTACGTAGGAAATAGCGAAACAGATGACTGTGATAGTAAAAAGAATAATGATATTGGGCCAAACGGTTGAAAGACTCTGGTTCAGTGAAAGTGGAGTTGACTGTGGTGTAGCGCTGCCTCCGGTAATTATTTGGAGCAGTTCAGACATGGTTCGGGATCCTGGTAGCAAAATCATGGCTTCAGCCTCTTTATATATTTCAACCGGAGAGAAATGGAAGGCGTTTACAATAAATTGCACATTAGCTACTTGAGATGCAACTGTATCCGTGATGGGATGTAGACTATCAGCTAAAAATGTAATCAGCAGCTTATAAAGCTCAGGGAAAAAGACAATCCAAATGGCAATAGAGGCTAAAGCCGAGGCTGCGACCCAGCGGAATAAAATGGAAAAAAGCATGGATAGTCCCAGCCAGAAAGCCCCGTAAATAATAGATAGTACCAGGAAGAAGAGGATCCTCCAGGCTTCTTCGGCGGTCGGCACTACACCTATCATGCGTATACCCAGCCCGCAGACCAGAAGTACAATAGAGGTCATTATAACAGCGATGGTAATCAAGCCGGCTGCGAATTTTGCATTGATAATACTATCCCGGTAAATAGGTTGAGATATCAGCCGGCTGAGAGTACCTTTGTTTCTTTCGCTATTGATGGCATCCCAGCCAAGAGCTACAGCAACCAGCGGTAAAATCATCGCGATCAATTCCAGGAACGAGTAAGGTAAATTTTCTCCGCTGGCAGTAAAAAGGGCCATAAAAATAAAGTCACTGGTGCCGGTAACTACGCTGCGGATAGTTTCAGCAGCCGTAAAAATAGCATAAACTCCGACCAGAAGGATAATAGCAAAAAAGATGATAAAACGCCAACTGGCGAAATCATCCTGCAACTCCTTTTTTAATACGGCATAAAATCCAGACATGTTAAGCCCCTTTAAAATACTTCAAGTATATTTCTTCCAGCGAGTGGCTTTGTTGTTTTAGTTGAAGAACCAGTCCGTTTTTATCCTGAATGGCCCGGGAAATTTGACGCCGTAGATCCTCTGTGCAGGTAACGCTTAAATTATCTCCGGAGCGCTCCACACTGAGTACACCCCTGACGTCTTTAATCCCGTCTATAATATCCTGGGTGACTTCGGAAAGCTGAATATCGAAGACTATTTTCCCGCCGCCGACTTTCTTGCTGAGCTGCTCAATTGAACCGTCCAGCACCAATTTACCTCTTGACATAATACCTACATGTGTGCAAATCCGTTCTACCTGGTTCAATTGATGAGATGACATGACAATGGTCATAGTGTTTTCTCTGGCGATCTGGTGAATAAGATCCAGCATCATGGTTATGCCGGCTGGATCAATACCTGAGGTAGGTTCATCCAGGAAGGCAACCCGTGGTTTTTTAACCAGGATATCAGCTATGGCCAGTCTCTGTTTCATGCCTTTGGAGAAACTGGAAACAGGGGCATCGGTTTTATCTTTTAGCCCTACAATTTCGAGGGATTCAGCTACGATTTTTTCCGCTTTCTCATCCCAGATACCATTTAAATTAGCCATATAGAGCAGGTTATAAGCCGCAGATAAGTCCTCGTAAAATCCTACTTTTTCCGGAACATAGCCTGTGATCCGCTTTACTTTCAATGGTTCACGTGTAGAATTGAATCCGCCAATTCGCGCAATACCCTTACTGGGTTCGGTAAGCCCCAGCATCATTAATATTGTGGTGGTTTTACCTGCTCCATTAGGGCCCAGGAAACCGTAGATCTGGCCTTCCTCTATCTGCAAATTCAAATCATCAACGACTGTATTACCATTATAAACCTTAGTCAGATTGGTAGCTTCTACCATTAGTTGCATATCAAGATCACCGCCTACCTAATTTAATAAACAGCACGGCTAATCCTGCAATTACCAGTACTACAATAATAATACCCACCCAACCCCATAGTGTTGGGGTGGAAACCGTGACCCTGAGGCTCAGAGTTTGCGAAATGGTTCCATTATTTGCTGTGATATTGACTGTATAATCACCCGCCACTGTTTTTCCGCCTGGAGGTGTAATGATGGCATCTACTTGCTGAGTCTGTCCGGCGCCGATTGTATCAATCTGACTCGGGTTGAAGGTAACAATCCATCCTTCTGGAGCATTGGACGTGAAAGCCAGTTTGTCAATGGCGGCGGTACCTGCATTTTTAACCTGGATAGCTGAGTGATTTTCTTTTCCGGCTGTGGCGCTGGTATTGAGATTGCCGGTGGGGGTGGTTAATTCAAAATCAAATTTAGCTTTTACCGTAGCTTTTAAATTAATGGTTTGAGATAACGAACCGGAACTGACGGTTACCGTCAGGGGGTATTCTCCGGGAACTGGGATTTGCCCCAGAGAAGGGGTCATATTGATTTTAATGGATTCAGTAATGGTATAATCCACCGGACCCAACTGGACGGCAGTAATAGTTTTACCGGAAGAGCTGGTGAAGGTGACGTCCCAACCTGGCTGGGTTGTGGAATTCAAATTAAAAAGTTGCCGGTCGCCGCTATATTTGATATCAAAATCAAAAGTAAAAGATTGTCCGGAATCAGCCGATAAAGAAGGATAGGTGCTTTCCAATTTTAATGACGCTGGGGTAGGGGTAGGTGTGACGGTTGGGGTTTCCTGAGCATATGCTGCTGTGGCGGCCAAAAAGCCGCCGGTTACTGTCAAAACCAGGACTAAACAAAGCATTAGATGAATTATCCGGGATTTTGCCATTGTATAATGCCTCCATATGACAAGTATTACTAAATTCTAAACTCTAATTATTAAGAATTTGTTAACATCAAAACTTCTTCTAAAGTTGCATTGTAATTATTGTAACCAACATGTAAGATAATAGCAACTACTTCCAGCATTCTCTGTTACTGGGACTTAGCTGATTGAGAATGATTTTTGATAGCATTGTAAGTTTAGTACTGACAAAAAGCAAATGAGCCTCCATCAAATCGGTGTAGATATCATTGAAATATCCCGAATAAGGCAGGCTTTGTCCCGCTGGGGTGAGCGTTTTCTGCGGAGGATATATACCGATACTGAAATTCATCTTTATCAGGGGAAACTGGAGTCGCTGGCAGTTCGATTTGCCGGAAAAGAAGCTGTTATTAAAGCTCTGAGCCCGCCTCCGGGGGTGCTGATCTGGAAAGAAATTGAGATACTTTCAGAAGATAACGGAAAACCAGTAGTTTATCTCCATGGAAATGCTCATGAAATAGCCCGCGCCTTAAAAATAAACAGTTTGAAGATCAGTCTATCACATTCACGGGAAAATGCAGTGGCTCTTGTAATTAGCACCAGAGAAGATTAATATTATATCATTAAACCGGATGATTTGAATGCAACTATTTATGACTGGTCTGAATTCACTTAAATTTCCTTTTTCGGTGTTATCTGGAGAAGGGAACGATTTGACATGGTTGACAGCCTTCCTGAAACCTCCTTCGCTTTAATTAGGCTCTGCACGGGTTAAAAACAGGTATTTTAACCTGTGTTTTGTTTTACACCAGGCAAAAATAATCATGAAATCATTGCTGCAAATTGCCAGCTAAGGAGAGTTCAGATGTCAGGTCACAATAAGTGGTCTAAGATCAAGAGGCAAAAGGGAGTAGAGGATGCTAAAAAGGGTCAGATATACACCAAATTGACCCGGGAAATCATAATGGCGGCGCGTGAAGGGGGTGGTGACCCTGAAACCAACTTCAAACTGCGTTTAGCAATTCAAAAAGCTCGGGAAGCCAGCATGCCCAAAGACAACATTGAACGTGCTATTGAACGAGGTAGCGGAAATATGGAAGGCGCAGTGCTGGAGGAACTTACCCTGGAAGGGTACGGCCCCAGCGGTACAGCTATCCTGGCTCAAACACTCAGTGACAACCGTAATCGTACCGTGCAGGAGGTACGCAACGTTTTCACCCGGCAGGGAGGTACTATGGGGTCTGCTGGTAGTGTAGCCTGGCTTTTTGATTCAAGGGGCGTAATTACCGTGGAAATAAACGGGAAAAACGTGGATGATCTTGAATTGCAGGCTATTGATGCTGGAGCGGAAGATGTCAAGGTTACGGGAGACAGCATGGAAATATACACCAAGCCCACAGAATTAGAGATGGTTAAAAAGAACCTGGAAAAAAATAAAGTCCCCATTGCTTCTGCCGAGTTAGCCATGATTCCCAAAACCCTGGTAGAAGTGGAAGATAAGGCCGCGATCCAGACGCTAAAAATGCTGGATAAGCTGGAAGAACTGGATGATGTACAGAAGGTCTATAGCAACGTGGACTTTTCCGACCAGCAGATAGAAAAGTATCGCTCAGGAGATTATGATTAATCAATGCGTGTTTTGGGCGTTGACCCGGGCACCATTGTCATGGGTTATGGAATTATAGAAAGCTGTGATTCCGATATTTCATTGATTGATTATGGCGCTTTTAAAACAAATGAACGCTCTCCAATTGGGGAGCGTTTAAGTTTTTTATATAGCAATCTGGTAGCGACGATCAGCCGGTATAAACCTGATGCTTTAGCAGTAGAACAGCCTTTTGTAGCTAAAAATGCCAAGACGGCTTTTACGATAGGTAGAGCTCAGGCAGTAGCTATTCTGGCAGCCGCCAATAGCCGGGTTATGTGTTTTGAATATTCACCCGCTGAAATAAAACAGCGAGTGGCCAATTATGGCGCCAGCAGCAAAGAGCAAATACAACAAATGGTAATGCTGCAATTGGGTTTAAAGCAGATTCCTGACCCTGCCGATGCGGCTGATGCGCTGGCAGTGGCATTGTGTCATTTACAGTCCATACATCTCCAGACCATAATAAGCCAAAATGAACAGAGGAAAATATGATAGCCGGCCTTAAAGGAATTATAGAAGCCATTGGGAACAACTGGGTAATCATTAACGTAGGAGGGATCAGTTTCCAGGTCTTTGTTCCTACCTCTACCCTGAGTAATCTGGGAGTTGTGGGCAAAGAAGCCAGGCTGCTTACCCACCTGGTGGTCCGTGAAGATAATATGAGCCTTTATGGTTTCAGTTCAGCACGCGAGCTGGCTCTTTTTCAAACATTGATTACTGTTTCCGGCATTGGCCCCAAAACGGGTATGGCCATTCTCTCGGCAATGGACGCTGAACAGCTTACCCTGGCCATTGCCAGCGGCGATGCCAGTTTATTGACTGCTGTCCCGGGTATAGGGAAAAAAACGGCCAGCCGGATTGTTCTGGAATTGAAAGACAAAATCGGTGAAGGCTGGATCATCAGCCAGGATCGTGAAGCGGTCCAGGAAAACAGTGAGGTTTTAGCCGCACTTGTCTCTCTGGGGTATTCAGCAGGGGAAGCCACCCGTGCAATTGCGGCTATACCTGCTAAATCCACTATGAGCCTGGAAGATAAAATTAAACTGGCGCTTCAGTCCTTTGGCGCCAGGGAATAGATCTATCATATCTTAAGTGATTTTTTTCTGCCAACATATTTACTATATTGGCGTAATTCCCATCAGCCTGGTTTATCTTTTTTACAGGATAAAATACCGGTCAACGGTTCAGGACTTTCTAAAACATTTTTTCAGAGTAAATCCGTCTATATTTAAGAAGCACCATCATATTCAGAATGTTACGTTTGGATATTCCCACGTGATAAAATGAATTCAGAGGTTAATAATCCTTACAAAGGAGGGATATGAAATGCGCGGCTCTTTCAAGATAGGGCGTATTGCCGGTATTGAGATAGGTATTCATTATACCTGGATATTTGCCTTCGTTTTTTTTAGCTGGATATTCGCAGCCGGTACCTTCCCGGAACTATTTCCAGGGTGGACTACGGCTGCCTATTGGATATCAGGCGTTGTTCTGGCTTTGCTGCTTTTTGCTTCAGTGATGGTACATGAACTTTGCCATTCACTGGTGGCAATGAAGCGGGGTATGAAGGTAAAAAACATAGTCCTTTTTATCTTTGGTGGAGTCAGCAACATCGAGTCAGAACCTGAGAAAGCGGGTGTGGAGTTTATTATGGCACTTGCCGGGCCGGTGTCCAGCTTGATTTTAGGTGGAATCTTTTATGCCGTGGCCTATGCTCTGGTAATTTCCGGATATGACGGGACTCCGGTGGCAGTGGTAATTGGTTACCTGGCTTATATAAATATTGTACTGGCCATTTTCAATATTATACCAGCCTTTCCTCTGGATGGTGGGCGTGTTTTGAGAGCTGCTATATGGGGAGCGACCAGAAATCTAAGGAAAGCCACCCTTATTGCCGGCAATATAGGCCGGATCTTTGGCTGGGCCATGATATTGTTTGGGATAGCCCTCTTTTTCGGATTAAGGGTTGGGCCGCTTCAGGGCAATTTTTTGGATGGTTTGTGGTTAATCTTCATCGGCTGGTTTCTGGTCAGCGCGGCAGATAACAGCATGCGGGAGACCACCATGCAGCAGCAACTGGCAGGCGTACATGTGGGAGATGTAATGGACCGGTCGCCTGAGTGTATCAGCCCGGCAGTTTCTGTGGAAAGCATTGTAAAGGACGCTTTTATACAGAGGGGGCGCAGGGCTTTACCAGTATGCAGGGATAATATCCTTTTGGGGATTGTAACTCTAGCTGATGTTAAAAGGGTACCCCAGGAGGATTGGCCAAATACACCGGTTCAGGCAGTTATGACTCGTGCACCTTTGCTTTCTGTGAAAGAAGACGATGATTTGAGCGGCGCCCTGAAAGTGCTGGCTGAAAACGGTCTGAACCAGATACCTGTCCTGAGTGAAGGACGGCTGGCGGGACTATTAAGCAGAGCGGATGTGTTACGCTATTTACAGACTAAACAAGAGCTGGGGATTAGAGACAACCGGAATTCTGGAGGCCGGTACTGAAACATATCAAATTTCTTAATAATTTGACACTTTTGAGGTCAGAATGCTAAAGTAATACTTGCTGCATATCCGGACACACAGGACTATTTTTCGCGTATGAGGAGGCTAATTTCCTGATGAATATTATTGTATGCGTGAAGCAGGTAAATGACCCTGAAGCCCCACCCAGCAGCTTCAAGATTGATACCGCGGCTAACAAAGTCATCCCACCTCCCGGTATGCCGCCTGTAATCAGCACTTTCGATGAGTATGCTGTTGAGGCAGCCTTAAGAATTAAGGAAAAAACGGGCGGTAAGGTAACTGCGATCAGCCTGGGTATAAACCTGCTGCGCGATGTGGTTAAGAAACCACTTTCAATGGGGGTAGACGACCTGGTATTACTGGAAGACCCTGTACTGGTAGATGGCGATAGCTGGTCTACAGCTTATGCTCTATCGCTGGCGATTAAAAAAATCGGACAATTTGATTTAATTCTTTGCGGAAGACAGTCAGCCGACTGGGATTCCGGGCAGGTAGGTTCTGGTATAGCTGAACTGTTGGGCATACCCAGCATCACCCTGGCCAGGAAAATAGAAATTATCTCCGGCAAAGCGCAGGTAGAAAGGGTCATCCCGGATGGATTTGAATTGGTTGAAACCAGTCTTCCCGCATTGATAACTCTCAGCAATGAGCATCCTGCACCGCGTTATCCGAATGTGAAAGGCATTATGATGGCCAAGCGGAAAGAGCCGGTTATCTGGAAAGCAGCAGATATAGGTGCTGACCCTACCAAATCCGGGGCTGCTGGCCGAAAATCAAGATTGATCAAGCTTTACCAGCCGGTGCGTGAATCAAAATGTGAAATGGTGACAGCCGATACCCCTGAAGAAGCTGCAGTAAAGCTGGCCGTAAAATTAAGAGACGTCAAGGTATTATAGAAGGAATTAGGAGAAAACAATGGCTGATAGCAAAGGTATCCTGGTATTTTGTGAAATTACAGAAGGTAAATTAGCTCAAATTTCTACTGAATTGCTCGGCGCTGCCAGCCGACTGGCCAGCGACCTGGGGGAAGAAGTTAGTGCGGTGATTGCTGGCAGCAACGTCAGCGGACTGGCCCAGGAAGCAATAGCATATGGCGCAAAAAAGGTTTATGTAGTGGATGATCCGCTGTTAAAGGATTATCTTACAGACCCATATTTAACTGTGATGGAGAAGGTAATCAAGCAAGCCATGCCTTCTATTGTCCTTTTAGGACAAACCCAAACCGGGCGAGATCTGACGCCGCGTCTGGCATTCAGACTAAACACCGCAGCCACCATGGATTGCGTGGCTCTGGCTATTGATCCTGCCAGTAAACGTTTGCTACAGACCAAGCCGGTCTATGGCGGAAATGCTCAGGCAGTCCAGGTCTGTCAGACCAATCCTCAGATAGCTACTGTGCGAAGTAAGGCTATGGCTCCTCTGGAAAGGGACGCTGCCCGTACAGGAGAAGTAATCAAGGTTGACGCCGGAATAGATCCGGCCTCCATCAGGACCAAACTGCTGGACAGAAAGATCGAAGCTGCTGCCGGCATCAAACTGGAAGATGCACGTGTTATTGTAACCGGTGGAAGAGGCATCGGTGGACCGGAGGGCTTTAAGCAACTGAGCGAACTGGCGAAAACATTAAAGGGGGCCATGGGTGCTTCACGTCCTCCGTGTGATAACAAATGGGTACCGGACACCTTGCAGGTGGGACTGACGGGCAAAATAGTAAGCCCGGATATGTATATTGCTGTGGCTGTCTCCGGCTCCAGCCAGCATATGAGCGGCTGTTCAGGTTCCAGGGTGATCGTTGCCATTAACAAGGATCCTGAGGCGAACATCTTCAAAGTAGCTCATTATGGCATAGTGGCAGACTGGAAGAAAGCCCTACCGGCATTCTCCGCCAAGGTCAAGGAACTGGTAAGCTAATTTAGGAAACAATCCAGATTAAGTAATAAATTACCCCGGATTTTGGTCTCTACGGGCATTATAAATCCGGGGTTGTATTTTTATTAATAATTATTTTAAGGCTAAAAATACTATATTTCAGCGCAGCGGGATATATTTTCAGCTAATTCATTTAAGGTCTATTAATTTTAATCCCCTTTCTCTTAATAAAAGAGAGAGGGGATCACTGTATGGGAGAGAAAATTATTTATTCTTTCTCAGCAGCTTTTTCAGCCATCTCTGCCTGACGTTCAGACACAATCTTCTGGGTAACGAAAGCAGGCACTTCTTCGTAGTGGCTGAACTCATAAGTATAGCGGCCCCGTCCCTGGGTAATGGATTTCAAATCAATGGCATACCTCAGGACTTCGGCCAGAGGTACTTCGGCCTCAATGGTATTATTGCCGCCCTCAGGAAGCATGCCCATAACCCGTCCGCGCTTATTATTAAGATCGCTCATGATATCACCGGTATAACTGTCCGGTACGGTTACTTTCAATTTTACGATGGGCTCCAGCAGTACAGGACTGGCTGAACTTATGGCTTTCTTAAGCGCCCCTGCTCCTGCAATTTTAAAACAAATTTCGGAGGAGTCTACCGGATGGAAGCTGCCGTCATAAACCCTGGCGCGGACGTCAACCACCGGAAAGCCTGCTACAGTACCTTCATGAACGGCATCCTTAATGCCTTTTTCCACAGCCGGGAGGAAGTTGCGGGGAATAGTGCCGCCAACAATGGCATCCACAAACTCCAGGCCGGCGCCTCTGGGCAATGGTTCCACCTCCAGCATTACATGCCCGTATTGGCCATGACCGCCGGTCTGTTTCTTATGCTTGTATTCACCTTTTGCTGGCATTGTGATGGTTTCCTTATAAGGGACTTTCGGCACGTCAAGAACGACGCCTACGCCGAATTTACGCTGCATTTTGCCAACAACGACTTCCAGTTGAGTTTCACCCAGTCCGGATAGAACCATCTCTCCGGTATCCTGATCGCGGCGTACTTTGATGGTAGGATCTTCTTCAGACAAGCGTGCCAGAGATGACCCAAGCTTATCCAGGTCTGTTTTGGATTTGGGTGTGACTGCACCACTGTAAATGGGATTGGGGAAATCGATCGGCGCCAGTTTTAATGGTCTTTCCTTAATGGTAAGCGTATCGCCGGTCCCGGTTACGTTCAATTTGGCCACCACACCGATATCTCCTGCTATAACCTGGGAGACAGGTTCCTGATTTTTACCGCGCGTCAGGAATAACTGACCGATACGTTCTGGTTCGTTACGGCTGGAGTTCCAGACCTGTGAGTTACTGGTGAAGGTGCCGGTATAAACCCGGAAATAGGTTAATTTGCCTACATAAGGGTCAGCACTGGTTTTAAATACCAGGGCAGCCAAAGACTCGGAAGGTGAAGGGTCAAGTTTCAATACAGCATTTTTGGCGGTATCAGTGACCTCTATCTGCTGACCGTACGGAGAAGGCAAATATTGTTTGATGGCATTCATTAATATGGTAATGCCAATATTTTGTAAGGCGGAACCGGTGAAGATGGGTACCAGTTTCCCTCCGGTGACAGCCGTATTCAGCGCATTTTCCAGTTCTTCCTGGCTGATGGCTTCGTCATTGAGGTATTTTTCGATCAGTTTTTCATCTACTCCCGCTACAGCTTCTACCAGTTTAGTCCTGTAAGCCTCAGCCTGGGTTTTGATATCAGCCGGGATATCAACGGCTTTTTCGGGGCTGCCGATATAAGCTTTCATTTTCAGGAGGTCAACCACGCCAGTAAAACTGGTATGCGCGCCAATGGCTATTTGCATGGGCACACATTTAACTCCGAATTTGGCCTGAACTGCTTCAGCTACTTTGAAAAAGTCAGCATTTTCGCGGTCCATCTTGTTGATAAAAATAAGGCGTGGTAATTTTGCTTCATCACAATATTGCCAGACTTGTTCGGTACCTACTTCAATGCCGGATGTTGCGCCTATGACAATAACAGCTCCTTCCGAAACACGCAGAGCGGATTTAACTTCACCTACAAAATCGGAATAACCGGGAGTATCCAGAAGGTTGACCTTAACATCCTCCCAGGCATAAGGCAATACAGTGAGGTTAATACTGATTTTACGTTGAACTTCATCCGGGTCATAATCTGAAGTAGTATTTCCTTCATCTACTTTACCCAATCTGGTAATAGCTTTGCTATTAAACAGGATGGCTTCTGAGATAGAAGTTTTCCCAGCATTCGAATGCGATAGTAATACTACGTTGCGAATGTTTTGTGATGTGAATTGCTCCATTTATTAAACCACCTACTTCTAATTAAATTAATCTAAGTGTATTATAAACATACTCGACATATACAGCAAGTTTGCACTCTTTTTCGCTGAATATGATGAGAGAAGCCGGATACGCGGTAAGGAGCAGCTATGATTACCATCAATATAGACCCTACAGCCTTTTCTTTAGGCCCGCTGGAGGTGCACTGGTACGGTTTGATGTATGTAGTGGGCATTGTCGCAGGCTTGCTTGCAGCCTGGCCTTATGCCAGGTCCCGGGGAATCACCGCAGATCAACTACTGAATGTGGCGTTTATTTCCATACCCGTAGGGCTGGTGGGCGCCAGATTATATTATGTTATACAGCAACCTTTAGGGCCGTATCTGGCTGAACCCTGGCGCATCCTGGCTTTCTGGGAAGGCGGGATGGCTTTTTACGGAGCCGTGTTTACGGTAGTAATTACGGTAATTATTCTGGCCTGGAGAATGCGAATATCTATCTGGATATTCCTGGACGCAGCGGTGATTTTTGCGGTGGTGGGCCAGTTCTTCGGGCGCATCGGGAATATAATAAACGGGGATGTGATAGGATCTCCTACCGACTTGCCCTGGGGTTTTATATATATCCATCCCAATTCATTCCCACCACGGCACGATATAGCCTACCATCCGGCCGCGGTTTATGAAGCCGTTATCAATATCATTATCTTCGTTTTGCTGTGGTTTCTGCGCAACAGAGTCAGGCCGGGTATTTTGTTTTTTGTCTATATTTTTTCTTACTCACTGAGCCAGATTGTAGTCTTTTTCTGGCGCGACAACGAGATTGTACTCTGGGGCTTGAAACAGGCCCAGGTTACAGCCATCGGGGTAATAGTTGCCGCCGGCATCTTGTTCACCTGGTATCTCATAAGGCATTATAGAGCGTGTAACAAAACATAAAAACCGGGTGCGGATTGGGCCTGTCAGTCTTCTCATTACCAGTGATTGTTATTGAGCAAATTGAAAGGGTGTGTTAATATTAATGAGAAATACCGGAAGCGCCTCAGCAATTCGTGGAGGGATCGCATAGTGGTCTAGTGCGGGCGCCTGCTAAGCGCTTGCCCTGCTGTTAAAGTGGGGCCGTGGGTTCAAATCCCACTCCCTCCGCCAGATCCAATATTAAGCCTTTGGGGTAATTATCTCTCTAAAATTTCCCTGCCTGTTTTATTTCCCTGTTACCTTTGTTATTAAGGCAGGTTTACATATGTTATAATTTTAATCTGAAAAGGTGTATTTGAGAGATACCAGTCTTTTTCGTATAATGAACGAGATAGAGCAAAGGATAGGGTGAAAAGTTCAATTGAATAATGCTTATAAACAAAAATTAATATCAGCAGAAGAGGCCGCCGGACTGGTGAAAAACGGGATGTGGATTGATTATGGGGCCATCGGAGGATTTCCCTCCCTGTTGGATGAGAAATTAGCTGCCAGGGCTAAAGATCTGAACGGGGTAAAAATCCGAGCGGAAAACTGCCCGACCAGGATACCCGCAGCCGATCCCAAACAGGAACATTTCATATACAATTCCTGGTTTCTGGGCAAACAGGAGAGAGGTTATCATGCTATAGGCGCTGTTTCGCATATCCCGTTCGGCCTGAGTGAAGGCCCCAGATTGTACCGTGAACGGCTCAAGGACAATGTTGATATTGTATTTATTGAAGTGTCACCCATGGATTCAAAAGGCTTCTTTAATTTTGGTTCATCCATCACCAGGGAGAAAGCCATGTGCGATGTGGCTAAAAAAGTTGTAGTTGAGGTTAATGAAACTCAACCCTGGGTATACGGCGGCTACGATGAGACCATTCATATTTCCAGGGTTCATTATATTATTGAAAACACCCAATACGGCATTAACGAATTTAATTTTCCGGAGGTCTCGGAAGAAGACCAGAAAATTGCTCTCCATATTACCAAATTCATTGAGGATGGATCTACTTTACAGATCGGCATCGGCGGAGTCCCTGGTGCTGTAGCCTCTTTACTGAAGCATGCCGGTATCAAGAACCTGGGTATTCATACCGAAATGTTTAATGACAGCATGATGGACCTGATTGAAGCCGGCATCGTGACCAATGATAAAAAGAAAGTAAATCCGGGCAAGTCAGTTTTCTGTTTCGCAGCCGGTTCGAAGAAGCTTTACAATTTCATTAACCGTAACCCGGCCATGGCAGGCTTTCCGGTGGATTATACCAATAACCCAGCAGTTATTGCCCAGCAAAATAAACAAATAGCCATCAACAGCGCTTTGAAAGTGGACCTGAAAGGGCAAGTCTGTTCAGAGTCAGTAGGATACCGGCAAATCAGCGGTACGGGAGGGCAATTGGAGTATACACGGGGCGCCTGGGGATCACCGGGCGGGCACGCATTTATCTGTCTTCACTCTACCTATACAGATAAGAACGGCAAGATTCATTCCAGGATAGTCCCCTGGCTGGATACCGGAGATACCGTTACCGTCACGGCTACAGACGTTTCTCATGTGGTTACTGAATATGGAGCTGTCAACCTGAAAGGTCACCCGGCATGGCAAAGAGCTCAGCTTTTAATATCCATAGCCCATCCGGATTTCCGTGAACAATTGGAAAATGAAGCGGTAAAATGCGGATTGATTCCCAGAGGAGTCCAGGGGAACGGATTTTAGATCTGGGAGTTTAGATTGTTTCGTGGTAAGAGCAATCAAAAGGGTAAAAATTATTTATCTCCTGCGCTAAGATGTATTGTTTGCCTCTGATTGAAACAATCTGAAAGTAAAGCTTGCCTACTTTGAAATAGACACAGCCTTTCGATTGCTTCGCGGAGACTCGCAATGACGAAACTAATCGAACACTGTAACAGACGCAATGGAAAATAGCCGAATGCTATGACGCATTATTACTATATTTGGACTATCGGCTGCCAGATGAACAAAGCCGAGTCCGAAAGACTTTCCAGTTATCTGGAGAACCGGGGATATTCTCCTATCGCCGATGCCAGCCAGGCCGATCTTATCCTCATCAATAGCTGCGTGGTACGTCAGAGTGCGGAGAACAGGGTTATTAATAAACTTCATGCCCTGAAAGCTATAAAAAAAGCCAGGCCTCAGATCACCATTGCCCTGACCGGCTGCATTATAGGAACGGATAATGAAAAACTCAAGAAAGACTTTCCTTATATAGACTACATTTTCCCGGCAGGTGATTTCCCGGCCTGGTTGGGAAAACCGGAACCGGAGGAATGCCTCCCGTCTCATCCGCCAATAACGTCATATATACCCATTATGCAGGGATGCAATAATTTTTGTTCTTACTGCATAGTACCGTACCGCAGAGGGCGTGAACGGAGCCGCCCTCTTACTGACATAGTCTGCGAAGTGAAAGCGCTGGTCAGCCGGGGCGTCAGAGAGGTAACTTTGCTGGGCCAGAACGTAGACTCATACGGACATGATTTACCGGATACACCTGACCTGGCTGATCTCCTGCATCAATTGAATCCCATAGATGGACTCTACCGCATCCGTTTTCTAACCAACCATCCCAAGGATATGAAAGAAAAGCTTATCGAGGCTGTGGCACACCTGGAAAAGGTTTGTGAACAGATCAATTTACCGGTACAGGCTGGGGATGATGCTGTTTTAAAAGCCATGCACAGGGGTTATACCTCCGCCTTTTACCTTGAGTTGGTTGAAAAAATCAGGTCTAAAATTCCACATATTTCTCTCAGCACGGATGTTATCGTGGGGTTCCCCGGCGAGACCGGTGAGCAATTCCAGAATACCTTTGACCTGCTTAAAAAGACCAGGTTTGATATGGTGCATGTGGCGGCTTATTCTACCCGTCCGGGCACACTGGCAGCCCGCGAAATGCAGGATGATGTTCCTGCCGAAGTAAAAAAGGCACGCCTGAACCAGGTGGAAAAGCTCCAGGCTGAGATAGCCGGTGAGATCAACGCCGGGCTTCAGGACCAGGTGGTAGAGGTGCTGGTGGAAGGGCAGGAAAACGGTAAATGGTCCGGACGTACACGAAGTGATAAGCTGGTGTTTTTTGAAGACCCTGCTGATCATCTGGGACAATTAACCAGGGTTAAGATTTTGCGCACCAGTCCATGGTCTTTGACAGGAAAGGTTGAATAATCTTTACTGTAAAAATACCACCAATAATACCAATGTCAACTACCACCAGTTTTTCAATACTTCTACACCTCATCTTCGTACGTTTGATCTCTCAATGGAGATAAAGGAGAAACCCGGGCTCTGTCCCTTTTCTTGCTTAAGAACGGGTGACGTTGTATAATTTGGCTAATCCCCGGGCGATTTTTTCAAGTATTTAAGTAATATCAGGGTGTTATTATGAGACAACAGGAAGAGACAATGAATCCGGAACAGAAAACGGATGCACGTATTAAAATACTGATCAATAAAGACCGCTGTAAAGGTTGCACTTACTGCGTGGAGTTTTGCCCCCGGAAATCTTTAAAGATGAGCCAGGAGATAAGCGCCAAAGGGTATATGCTGGCTGCGGTGGATGATCCTGCAAAGTGCTCAGGTTGCGGCCTGTGTGAAATAATCTGTCCGGAATATGCTATCCGCATGGTATATAAAAAACCGAATCAGAATTAGTAAGGAAATTCCATGTCAGAAAAAGGGGTATTATCTGGAGAGTTTTTTTTGAATGGCGATGTAGCCTGTGCCGAAGGAGCCATATGTGCAGGCTGCCGCTTTTTCGCCGGTTATCCTATCACACCGGCAACTGAAATCGCCGAGAGGATGAGCGAGCGGCTGTTCCAGGTGGGTGGTACTTATATCCAGATGGAAGACGAACTGGCCTCTATGAATGCTGTTCTGGGCGCTTCCTGGGCGGGGGTCAAAGCTATGACCGCCACCTCCGGGCCCGGCTTCAGCCTGATGATGGAAAACCTGGGGCTGGGGATCATGATGGAGACGCCCTGCGTACTGGTGGATATCCAGAGGGCCGGGCCTTCAACCGGTCTGCCGACACTGGTAGCTCAGAGTGATATGATGCAGGCCCGCTGGGGCTCTCACGGCAGTTATGAAATTATTGCCCTGGCGCCCAGTTCTCCCCAGGAGATTTTCGATTTAACAATTACAGCCTTTAATTTATCAGAAAAATACCGGACGCCGGTGCTGGTTATGGCAGATGAAGCAGTGGGACATATGAGTGAAAAGGTGGTGGTTCCTGAAATTCCCGCAGAGAGCATTATTAACCGCAAGAAACCTGCTGTTTCCAGCGATGATTACCAGCCTTATAAGGCTGAGGAAGACCTGGTACCGCCCATGGCTATAGCAGGGTCCGGTTATCATTTTCATACTACAGGCCTGACTCATGATGAAAAAGGTTATCCGCAGACCTCGGCAGAGGTACAGGACCGGTTGATACACCGTATTATTGATAAAATCCGGGTACACCGTAGGGATATCATACGCTATAAGGAAACAGGAATCGAAGATGCAGATATAATAGTCTGTTCATACGGCATTTCCGCCCGCATTTCACAATTAGCCGTACAAATGGCGAGACAGGAGGGCATTCACGCCGGGCTTATACAGTTGCTTACAGTCTGGCCTTTTGCCGAAGAAAGAATCCGGCAACTGGCCAAAAAAGCCAGGGCTTTTGTGGTGCCGGAAATCAATGCCGGCCAGATAGTACTGGAAGTTGAAAGATGTGCCGGGGGTGTTAAGACTATACCGGTTTCCCATATGGGAGGAGCTGTCCTGCAACCATCGTCCATTTTACAGGCCATCAGGGAGTCAGCAAAATGACCATAGATTCAAATCTGGATAACTCTATTGAGTGTTATTTAAGATCAGACAGATTGCCGCATATTTGGTGCTCCGGCTGCGGCATCGGTATTACACTGGCGTCTTTTATACGCGGGTTTCGAAAGGCTAAAATCGATCCTGACTCCATAGCTTTTGTTTCAGGCATCGGGTGCAGCGGAAGGGCCGCCGGCTATGTACTGCTGGACTCCTTTCATACTACTCACGGCAGGGCTATACCTTTTGCTACAGGTTTGAAGCTGGCTAATCCGGCTTTGAATGTGGTGGTCTTCTCAGGAGATGGAGATCTGGCAACTATAGGAGGGAACCATCTTATCCATGCCGCAAGGCGGAATCTGAATATCACCTGTATTTGCGTCAATAATTTTAATTATGGAATGACCGGGGGACAAATGGGCTGCACTACGCCTACCAGCGCTTTGACCACCACCTCGCGTTATGGTAATTTTGAACCCCCGGCCAATTTGCCATATTTAGTTGCAGCGGCGGGAGCTAGCTATATTGCCCGCTGGACCGTCTTTCATTCGAGGCAACTGGAGAAATCCATTTCGGAAGCTATGACCAGGCAGGGGTTCAGTTTTATCGAGGTGCTTTCACCCTGTCCTACAGTTTACGGGCGGATGAATAAGCGCCCACGAGGACTGGATGAGATGTTGATATATAAAGAAAAAAGCGTAGTACGTCATGACGCTGATCTGAAAGACCTGGGAATTTCACTGGATAGCCCTGTGATATTGGGAAAATTCGTCGATGTCCAGCGTCCCACCTATGAGGAGAATCGCCAGTCCATCCTGAACAAAGCCAGAGAGAGCGGTCTTTTATAAATATAGCAGGTAAAGCATAATTTCTGGAGGAGAAATTTTGGGCAGACGGGAATTAAGAATAGCGGGATTTGGCGGGCAGGGTGTGGTATTATCAGGGCAAATTATTGGTCAGGCGGTGGTGGTTTACGATAAAAAATATGCCACATTCACCCAGAACTACGGCCCGGAATCCCGGGGCGGTTCATGTACGGCTGAAGTGGTTACTTCGGAAGAACCGGTGGGCTACCCTTACGTAGTTGATCCGGATATCGTTATTATCCTCTCACAGGATGCTTATAACAAATATGGGAAAAATTTACCAGATGATGCCCTGATGATAATTGATCCTGACCTGGTTAAAACCGCCCCGGCAAACAAGCACCGCATCCTCACTATTCCGGCCAACCAGATGGCTAGAGATATGGGGAGGGTGGTAGTGGCCAATGTAATTTTACTGGGATTTCTAGCGGCTGTCAGTGACATAGTTTCCCCCGAAGCGCTGCGGCAGTCCATACTGGCCACTGTTCCCAAAGGCACGGGTGAATTTAACCTGAAGGCTTTTGAGACCGGATACAAATATGGACTGGAGCAGAAAACATAATCACAGTTTTTTCTCAACCCAAGAAGATTGAAAAGGAGTTTCCCCTTTTATATATGTGTTGATTTGAATTTTTGAAGGGATCTGGATGAGAGAAATACAGGCGAAAGAATTGACTGATAAAATAGCTGAGCTATTAATAGAAGCCAATTACTATTTAAGTGATAATGTGCTGGCGGCCATAAAAAAGGCAGCACAAACTGAGGAATCAGAGGTTGCCAGAGAGGTACTGGAAAAAATCATTTTGAATGCTGAGATTGCTGCCCGGGGGAAAATCCCCTTATGTCAGGATTGCGGTACGGTCGTGATTTTTTTAGAGATCGGTCAGGAAGTCTATATTACAGGCGGAGATTTAACTGAAGCAGTTAATGCAGGAGTAAAAAAGGCCTACGATGAGGGTTACTTGCGCAAGTCCATGGTTGATAAACCTTTCTCGGCCAGGATCAATACCGGAGATAACACTCCGGCTGTGCTTTATACCGATATCGTCCCCGGTGACAAGATCAAGATTATCGTGGCGCCTAAAGGCGGGGGCGCTGAAAATATGAGCCGATTGGGCATGATTACACCGGCAGACGGACGCCAGGGCATTGTAAACATGGTAGTAAAAGCGGTGGACGAAGCCGGATCAAATCCTTGTCCGCCTGTTATTGTGGGAGTTGGAATCGGTGGAACCGCTGAGCGGACTATGCTGCTGGCTAAGAAAGCACTGCTCCGCAAAGTCGGCGAAAATAACCCGGACCCGGAGTATGCTGATCTAGAAAAAGAGCTTCTGCAAAAAATCAACAATCTGGGGATCGGTCCCATGGGCTATGGCGGCAGGACTACGGCTTTAGCGGTAAACGTGGAAGTTTTTCCCGCCCATCTGGCCAGCATGCCGGTGGCAGTCAATCTTAATTGTCACAGCTCAAGGCACAAGGAGGCAATCATTTGAGTGACACAGCAACGGAGCCCAGGTTAATAGATATTTATATTATGGGCAAGCGCTATCAGGTCCCCGCCGGGCTAACCATCATGCAGGCCTTAGAGTATGCCGGATATCAACTGGTGAGAGGGGTGGGATGCCGGGGCGGTTTCTGCGGGGCTTGTGCTACAGTTTATCAGATAAAGGGTGATCCGCAGTTAAAATTTGACCTGGCCTGTCAAACCGAGGTCCAGCCGGACATGTATTTAACCCAGATACCTTTTTTCCCCACTCAAAAAGCTATTTACCAGATCAACTCAATAAAGGCGGAAGCGGAGGAGATACACCGCATTTATCCGGACATAGTTAAATGCTTCGGCTGCAATACCTGCACCAAGACCTGTCCGCAGGATCTGGAAGTAATGTGGTTTATGTCCGATGCAATCCGGGGAGATATCTCGGCAGCAGCGGACAAGTCTTTTGATTGCCTCATGTGCGGTCTTTGCGCCGCCCGCTGTCCCCAGGGACTTCAGCCTTATAACGTAGCCATTCTCTGCCGCCGGCTTCAGGGAAAATATAAAGCTCCCCGCAGCCAGCACCTGGAAAAGCGGCTGAAAGAATTAGAAACTGGCGATTTTGCTGCGGATATGCAGGCAATGAAATTATTATCCAGAGAAGAGATTGCTCAAAAATATACCAGCCGCGTAATTGAGCCGGAAATTTAACAAGGAGTAAAGCATGTATCCTCCAGAATTACAGAGCAATATAGCCCTGGTAGAAGCAGGCAGAGAGGAAAGGTTAAAAATCCCCTTTAAGAGGATTTCCCTGGAAGAGAAAAACGCTTTACTAAAAACTTATCATCCCGATTACGTGGAAGGCGCCATGCGAGCCATTAAAATAGGTCCAAACCAGGGACAAAATGCACCCAATGAGCTGGTGGATCTGCTGGAAGGCCAGAGCCGCCTGGACCCTGATCAGATAGACCTCCGTCAAATAGACTATGATGTGGATGTGCTGGTTATAGGCGGGGGTGGAGCAGGCGCTTCAGCCGCTTTACTGGCGCAGGAACAGGGCGTGAATGTGCTTCTGGTAACAAAGTTGAGGCTGGGTGACGCCAATACGGTTGGCGCGCAGGCGGGAACTCAGGCTGCGGACAGGCCGGAAGACAGCCCGGCGCTGCATTATCTGGATGTGATGGGTGGAGGCAACTTTACCAACATACCTGAACTGGTTGAGGCACTGGTAATGGATGCCCCGGACGTAGTTAAGTGGTTGGAAGACCTGGGCGTAATGTGGGATAAAGAAGCGGATGGTTCCATGCATGAGCTGTCCGGAGGAGGCGCTTGCCGCCGCCGTCTTCATTCCTGCCGCGACTATACCGGCCTGGAGGAGATGCGCGTTCTGCGGGATGAAATACGCAACCGCGGTATTAAGGTACTGGAGTTTGAGGCGGCTATCGAGTTGATCCTGGATGATAAAGGGCAGGCTGCCGGGGCAGTATTAATGAACATGGAAACCCGGGAAATCAGCATCGTCCGGGCTAAATCAGTTATCTTGGCCACCGGGGGAGGCGGTCGTTTGCATTATCAGGGGTATCCCACCACGAATCATTACGGGGCTACGGGGGACGGACTGGTCATGGCTTACCGTGCCGGGGCCAAACTAATTTATATGGATACTATGCAATACCATCCTACCGGGGTGGCTCATCCCCCGCAAATCCTGGGTCTGCTGGTAACCGAGAAGGTCAGGACTCTGGGCGCTCAACTGGTCAATAAAGATGGAGAGCGTTTTATTCATCACCTGGAAACCCGAGATACGGTAGCCTCTGCAATAATCCGCGAATGCCGCAGGGGAAAGGGCCTGGTGACGCCTACCGGTCAGCCTTGCGTTTGGTTGGATTCACCAATGATCGAAATCCTCCGCGGCCCGGGAACAATTTTAAAAGAAGTGCCCGCCATGTACCGGCAATTTGCCCGTTTTGGCATTGATATGAGCCGTGAACCCATACTGATGTACCCAACGCTGCATTACCAGAATGGCGGCATACTGATTAACCCGCAAGCAGAAACTAATATTCCCGGACTTTATGCGGCGGGTGAAGTTGAAGGTGGGGTACACGGCAGAAACCGGTTGATCGGTAACTCAACTCTGGACATTTTTGTCTTTGGACGCCGGGCCGGAAGGTCAGCCGGGCAATGGGCGAAGAAAACAAAACCCGGCAATCTTAGCCTAGAACACGTACGGACCTGGCATCAGCAGCTTAAGGAAACCGGACTG
Source organism: uncultured Dehalococcoidales bacterium (assembly GCA_964386535.1). Taxonomy (GTDB): domain Bacteria; phylum Chloroflexota; class Dehalococcoidia; order Dehalococcoidales; family UBA3254; genus CAYLRY01. Next base: position 77,609 of record CAYLRY010000006.1, read on the forward strand.
GCTGGCAAAAGACCGGCCTCACCTATGCTGTTACCAGATTATGCCCGTAAAGTGGAGAAGGTGAAAGTATAAGTTTAACTCTAAAAGGAGGAGAAATGCCTCTTCGAGTCCAGAGGGATGTAAAAGAAATAGAAGGTATCCTGCATGGGATACTGAGTACAGCTTCCCCACCGGTAGCCAGGTGCCGGTTGTTATCCAGCGGCTTTTCTCCTACCCATGCCCTGGAGGTAGTTGAAGATTTGGCTGGAGTAAAAGCTTGCCTGGGCTGTGGCAACTGTATTGATATTTGCCCGGTGTTGTCTCGCGAGCCAAAGCGGCGGGAAAAAACGGAACAGAGAACCTCCATGGCCCTGGAAAATCTGGTCAGCGAGGACTGTGACAGGTGTTATGCCTGTGTGCTTTCCTGCCCCCAGGTGGATACCACTATCAAACACTATATTGTTAACAGGCGCATGATTGAAGAGATGTCACGGCTGCAAGAACGTATCGGAGACGAGGATGAGCCGGATCTGGATCTGTACTGGGAAGAAGCAATGGAGCAAGGCTAGATGGACTTCAATATTCCTGAAGAAATGAAGATGGTGCAGACGCTTGCCAGGGCCTTCGTCAAAGACCAGCTAATACCTCTGGAGAGAGAAATACTAGGACGAGAATCAGACCTGGAAGGGGCTAAACGTCGTCTGGCGCCTGAGAAAGAAGCGGAACTGGTTGCAAAAGCCAGGGAAACCGGTCTCTGGGGACTCAATGTACCAGAATCAGTGGGTGGAGCCAGTATGGGAGTCCTTTTTTCCTGTCTGGTTGAAGAAGAACTGGCCAAGACCGTAACCCCTTTTAATCTGGGAGATGTAACCCCAATTTTATTTGATTGTAATGAAAAACAACGGTCAGAATATCTTTTACCGTCATTAGAAGGACGCAGATCAGCCTTAATGGCCTTGATTGAACCTGGTGAAGTCCGGGAACCCTGTACTATAAAAATGAAAGCTAAAAAAAAGGATGGAAGCTACGTTCTAAACGGCATAAAAATAGCTCCGGCGGGTAGAGGTAAAGCAGACTTTGCACTTGTATTCGCCACAACTGAAGGGGAGAAGCCATTAAGAGACGGAGTAACCTGTTTTCTGGTGGATAAAGGCACACCAGGATTTACGATAACAGCGGCTGAACCGGAAAGCGGCTGGAAGAGCCAGGTTTCACCTCCGGTGACTCTGCGTTTCGAAAATTGCCAAGTCACGGCGGATAAAATACTGGGCACCGAGGGTCAGGCTTTCCAGCTTGGTAAGAAGTGGCTTCCATTCCGTCGCATCATAAGAAGCGCTCGCTGTGTTGGTGCAGCGGTCAGATTGTTAGACTCGTCCGTTGAGCACGTCAAGTCCTGGCAGAGTTACGGACAATCGGTAAGTCAATGGCCTTATGTACGGAAGGTCCTGGCAGAAATGGCGACTGACATCCAGGCTGCACGGCTGATGGTATATCAGGCTGCTTGCCGTGCAGATGAAGGACAGGATGTATGTATTGAAGCAGCTATGACCAAAGTCCTGTCCACCGAAATGCTGGAAAGGACAGCTAACCGGGCTGTGCTGGTCAGGGGTGGGCCGGGACCGGTCCAGGGGCTCCCAATGGAAGTACTCTGCCGCGGTTTATTGTCCAAACAGATTGCAGAACGAACTTTAGATCTGCAAAAAGAGATAATCGGGAATCGACTTTTAAAACTGGGAACTATATTATAAATAACATGGCAGTTCCAGCCTTAGAAAAGGGAAGACTAATGTCAAAAAAAGTCAAATTGCCTTTAAGCGAGGAAAGTATAATAGATCTACATACTGGAGACCATGTTGAGCTGAGCGGTATCATCTATGTTGCCCGTGATGCTGCACATAAGAGAATCATGGAAGCCTTGGACCAGGAAAAACCGCTCCCTTTTGATATTAAAGGCCAGACTATTTATTATATGGGGCCTTCTCCAGCCAGACCTGGACAGGTAATTGGAGCAGCCGGTCCTACTACCAGCGGCCGGATGGATAGTTTTTCTCCTGCACTGATGGCCATGGGTCTTAAAGGGATGATTGGTAAAGGTAACCGCAGCCCGGCCGTTAAAGAAGCAATTCAAAAATATAAGGCGGTTTATTTTGCAGCGATCGGCGGAGTAGGCGCCCTTATTGCCGGATGTATAAAAAAGTCAGAAATAGTAGCTTATGAAGAACTGGGAGCTGAGGCATTACGAAGGTTGGAAGTGGAAGATTTCCCGGTGACGGTAATAAATGACATCTATGGGCACGACCTTTATGAGGAAGGAAAAGCTAAATACCGTATAGCCATGGGGCAATAAATATGAATGATTACGACTATATTATCATAGGCAGCGGGATAGCAGGACTATATACTGCTTTACTGGCGAGGGAAAGAGGTAGCGTTCTGATCATCACCAAGGGCAGTATAGACGACAGCAATACCAAATATGCTCAGGGTGGCATAGCTGCGCCTATCGGTCTAAATGATTCTCCCGATTTACATTTTCAAGATACCATGAAAGCCGGCGACGGATTGTGTGATCAGGAGGCAGTCAAGATACTGGCCAGCGAAGCGCCTGACCGGATTTCTGACCTCGTCCGCTTCGGAGTTCCCTTCGATACAGTTAACGGTGAGATAGCTTTGACCATGGAAGCCGCTCACAGCGTGCCTCGGGTGCTGCATGCCGGAGGTGACGCCACCGGAGCGCATATTGAAGCTACTTTGAGCAGCCGGGTGCGTGAAAACAAGATAAAAGTTTTAGAATATTGCCTGGTCACGGATATCCTGGTGGACCATGGAGCAGTAAAAGGCGCCCGGGCTCTGGACCTGCGGACCGGATCAATAGTAGAATTTAACTGCCGGTTTATGATTCTGGCTTCGGGGGGTGCGGGGCACCTTTTCAAGTGTACCACCAATCCGGATGTAGCTACCGGTGACGGGGTCTCCCTGGCTTACAGAGCAGGGGCTGAACTGACGGATATGGAATTCTATCAATTTCATCCCACGGCTTTGCGTCTACCCGGCGTGGCTCCTTTTTTGATATCGGAGGCTGTCAGGGGAGAAGGGGGTATCCTGCGCAATGTTGACGGAGTCCGTTTTATGAGCGATTACGCACCTCAGGCAGAACTGGCTCCACGTGATGTAGTGGCGCGCAGTATCGTTTTTGAAATGAGAAAGACTGGCTCGGATAGGGTCTTTCTGGATGTGACCCATCTGCCGGTAAGCGTAGTTATGACCCGTTTCCCCAATATTTATAAATATTGTTTTGATCACGGCCTGGATATCACCAAGGGCTTAATCCCGGTGGCTCCTGCGGCTCATTATATGATGGGTGGGGTAAAGACTTCAGTCTGGGGCGAGACCAGCATCAAAGGCCTATTTGCTGCAGGCGAGGTGTCCTGTACCGGTGTGCATGGAGCAAACCGCCTGGCTTCCAACTCGATGCTGGATGTGCTGGTATTCAGCAAGAGAATAATAGAGAAAACTTTGACTGGTCCTCAAGAAGCGGCTTTATTTGAAGAAGATAACATTTATTGTTCCCTCAGCGAGGATGAGCCGCCGCAGCCGGCCGTGTTGCCCAGCCTAAGGGCTTTGCAGGATCTGCTCTGGAGTAAAGTGGGCATCATCCGGGAGAAAGAAGGTCTGACCCAGGCCGTTAAAACACTGGCAGCTTGGCAAAAATGTCTTCCGGAACCATCCGACCGGCCTACCTATGAGCTGAATAATCTGGTTTTAACTGCGCGCCTGGTAGCAGAAGCAGCCCTGATGAGAGAGGAAAGCCGGGGGGCACATTTCCGTTCGGACTTTCCGCAGCATTCGCCAGAATGGCAGAAACATATTGTTTTTCGCAAGGCACAATAGAGGGTATTATGCGGAAATAAATGGATAAAACCGCAGATTTCTCACTTTATTATTGTTATGTGTTCTTATTAGACATCAGCCATCTATTTACCGACCCTGGTTATCTGAAAGCCGAGATCAGTTGAACTGGTTCATGGCTGCTGATAGCCCGGCGGTCAAGTAACAGACTACGGCTTCACCCACACGGCGTATAACGTCATCCAGGACAGGCTGGTCATCACGGGTGAAATCTCCCAGTACATAATCGATTACCTCCTGTTCTTTAGAACCCTTTTCCGTCACTGGCCGTCCGATGCCCACGCGGATACGAACAAAGTCCTGACTGCCCAATACGGAAATAATAGAGGCTGCGCCTTTGTGACCGCCTGAACTGCTGCCTTTGCGGAGGCGGATTTTGCCTAGTGGAAGGTCCATATCATCCTGAATCACCACCAGATCGTCTACAGACAACTGGTATTTTTGCATCAGAAGAATAACCGACTGTCCACTGGCGTTCATATAGGTCTGCGGTTTAGCCAGCACTACCTCACTCCCGGCTATCCTACCAAACCCTACACGGGCTTTGCCCTGTTTTTTATCCAGTGTGATACGGTTTGCTTTAGCCAGGTGGTTCAAACACAGAAAACCGATATTATGACGGTTTGCGGAGTATTCTTTCCCCGGATTTCCCAATCCTATAATCAGTTTCATTAATAAATACTCTTTTCATTCTGTTTTAAAAAAGGTAGCGGACTCTTTTACATAACTCGTCATTACGAGCCAGGCGGGTGAGCGAAGTATATTGCCATATGAAGATAATGAACCGATATAGATCATCTTTCACATCATTACGAGCGCCCTAGCCACCCGGAGCAATCAAAAATCACCATCTACCAACCAATATTTACTGTACTGCAAAAAGGTAATTCATGAATATTTTGTTCAGAAAGGTAGCTGGAAAATTTGCATAAAATACCATTTTGAGACCTTTTTGCCCTTGAACCAGGATTGATTAAAATTAACTTAGCCCTTTATTCCCAAAATATCCAGCAGCTCATTTTCGCTGATTTGCCGCACTCCCTGGGCTTGAGCCCGGGCTACTTTGGCGCCAGGATCCTCGCCAACCACCAGGTAACTGGTCCTGCGGGTAATATCGCTTTTTGCGCTGCCACCCAGGGCCTTAATTTTTTCTTCAGCTTCTTCCCGGCTGAAGGTACGCAGTTTGCCAGTAATAACAAATTCCATCCCTGCCAGGGGCAGATTTTCAGGACCTGCTATGGTCTCCTGTTGTAGTTTGACCCCGGCCTTCTTAAGTTTATCAATAATCAAACGGTTGCGTTCTAGCTTGAAGAAATCCAAAATGCTCATGGTTATTTTGGGACCAATAGCAGGCACGGACATCAGGTCAGGTTCGGTAGCCTGCATCAGGGCATCAATACTGGGGAACCTTTTTACCAGGCGGTCAGCCATTTCTTCACCTACATGCCGGATGCCCAGTCCGAAAAGTACCCGGTTAAGCGACCTGCTGCGGCTGTTTTGGATCTGTTCTATCAGTTTACCTGCGCTTTTCTCGCCCATTCTTTCAAGTTCAAGTAGATGCTCTTTTTTAAGGTAGTAGATATCCGCCACATCCTGTATCAGATTGCTTCCTGTAATTCCTTTCGGCGGGGTCCCTGTAGCAGAAATATTCAACTGAAGCTGTTTATTTTTAGAGGCAGCCTTCTCCTTTTTCAAAGTCAAAAGGGCTTCGGCCATGGATTCACCGATTCCCCGGATGTCCATGGCTGAACGAGAGGCGAAATGCTGGAGGTGCTCTTTTAACTGAGCCGGGCAGGCGGCGTTGGTGCAGTAGTACATCACTTCACCTTCAACTTTAAAGACCTCTGAGCCGCAGGAAGGACAGGAAGGCTGTCCTTCCTGGTTTTTCGGTAAAGCATCCAGCAGGTTAAACTCTTTATCGTCACCGGTATGACGGCTGGGACCAACTACCTCAGGTATGACATCCCCGGCGCGGCGCACAATAACCATGTCACCGGCATGGATGTTTTTCCGGTTAATATCTTCTTCATTATGCAGTGCAGCGCGGCTGACAGTGACTCCACCGATAGCCACCGGCTCCAGTACGGCCACAGGATTCAGTGTCCCTGTCCGTCCAACACTGATTTCGATTTTGATTAAGCGGGTGGTCGTTTCAATTGGCGGGAATTTATAGGCGATGGCCCAGCGGGGCTCACGACCTACTGAGCCTAGCCGTTCCTGTAGGCGTATTTGGTTGATCTTGACCACTATGCCGTCTGCCTCATATTCCAGGCTGTCGCGGTTGGCTAACCAATTATGGTAGTATTCTTTTACCTGCTCTATATTAGCCAGAAGACGGTTATGGGGATTGGTGCGGAAGCCCAGGGATTTCAGATATTCCAGGATCTCCCAGTGGGTTTCCGGGGTAGCTGCGCCCTCGATCCAGCCCAGGTGATAGATAAACATATTCAAAGGACGCCTGGCCGCTATGCGGGGGTCTAACTGGCGGACGGAACCGGCAGCGGCATTACGGGGATTAGCAAATAGCGGCAGTCCCTCCACGGCTCTTTCCTCGTTGACTTTTTGGAACCCAGACTTGGGCAGATACACTTCTCCACGTACTTCGAATTGAGGTGGTGCCTTCCCTCTTAGTACTAGAGGTATACTGTGAATGGTCCTTATATTCTGGGTTATATTTTCACCGCGCGAGCCGTCTCCCCGTGTGGCGCCGATTTCCAGCCTGCCATTGACATAGGTCAGGGCTACTGCCAGGCCGTCTATCTTATGCTCGCAAACGAAATTGAAGTCTTCGCTGTTTAGCAATTTGAGGATTCTTGTATACCAGGCGTCCAGTTCAGCGTCGTTGCCTACATCGTCCAGGGATAGCATGGGGACGCGGTGCTCTACTATGCCCAGGGCTTCCACCGGAGCAGCGCCCACACGCTGGGTGGGTGAGTCAGGGGTAACCAGTTCAGGATGCTGCGCTTCCAGGCGGCGCAGGGCATGCATAAGCTTATCATAATCTGCATCACTGATTTCCGGTTTATCCAGCGTATAATAAAGGTAATTATGACGGTTGATCTCAGATCTGAGATTATTTATTTGAGTAATAGTATCTTCCAGCATATGCGCTCTTCTTGAACTGACTTAAAGTTTTTAAAAGGACTTAAGATCTGGTTTTTTGCCTTGTAAATGCACTTTCAACAACGCAGTGTCCAGTCTACTGCTTCACAATGGTCATGATATCCCTATTATTTATTATTATACTGACCTTTTCCCTTAATATTAAAGTAAATATTTTTACGAAAGGCAAGAAGGCTATTTTAACATAATTTAACATCATATATTCTCAAATAGGCAGGAGGTTTCTGCACCAATATTATTCAGGCTTGTTTAGCTTCATTTGATAGTGAATCAAGGTTTATGACGGCGGGCACCTTATCCGTTGGTAAAGCTATTTTGGTTTTTACTGAGGTCGTTTTTAGCTGCTATTAGTACCACCAATTAATTATTATTTATAGCAGGATTACTGGTTTTTTCATAAAACCTGCCTGTCTTAAGAACTCTTTCCGGATAAGTATTGAACAAGTATAGATTCCATTTTGTTGAATAATATCCATCTACTGTAAAATATGATCACGGATTCAGGTGAATTGATCTTAATGGCTTATTATTGCACTCTTAGTGCATCAGATGCAACGGATATATTAAAAAGTGAACTGGGAGCCGAATCCAGCAAATATAAGATAGAAGAAAGATTTCTCTCAAGTATTTTAATATAGGTAAAATAAATTGAAAAATATATGCCCTGAACATCTGGATGAATAGAAATCAGTAAATGACCTTGAAATTAAAGAGTTAAGATTAAGAATTTACCTTCTTTATAAATAAATCAAATAAACAATAAATAGACCATTGGAAAATCGCGGTCACCAGGGCATAGCAAATAGTAATTATGGAAAAACAGCGAATTATTGTGATCGGAGCCGGTGCAGGGGGATTGATGGCAGCCGGCAGAGCTGCGGAAAAGGATGCCAGGGTACTCTTATTGGAAAAAACCGATCACCCGGGCCAAAAAATATTGATCAGCGGCAAGACGCGCTGCAATTTGACTAATGCCTGCGAATTGGACAACTTCATCAGCGCCTATGGCCGTAACGGACGTTTCCTTTTCAGCGCCTTTCACCGTTTTTTTCGCGATGAACTCCTGGAGCTTATGCAAAGTTACGGGGTGGAGACCAAAACAGAAAGGGGAGGCCGCATCTTTCCGGTTTCTGATGACGCGCAGCAAGTAGTCCGGGCTTTGGTAAAGTACGGCGCTGACCATGGCGTAGAACTTCAGACTAAGGTTAAGGTTACAGGCATTCTTACTAAAAAAAGCAATGTTGACACGTTTCCGGTTGTCTGCGGTGTGCGGACAGAAAAAAAGGACTATCAGGCCGGGGCAGTCATCCTGGCTACGGGAGGGGCCTCCTTTCCTGCTACCGGTTCTTCCGGAGACGGTTACCGCATGGCGGCAGACCTGGGCCACACGATTGTGAAATTACGTCCCGGGTTGGTACCTCTGGTGGTGGAAGAAACTGAGCTGGCAGCCAGCATGCAGGGCATCAGTTTACGCAATGTACGGCTGACTGCCTTTCGAGGGCGAGCCCTGGACGGAGAATTGGTAAAGAACTCCAGTGTGATAGACAGTCTTCAGGGAGAAATGATGTTCACCCATTTCGGGATCGGCGGTCCCATCACCCTCCAGATGAGTCTCGGGGTGGTAAAAGCCCTGGAGAACGGGCCGGTAAGCGTGGCTATTGATCTGAAACCGGCACTGGATATGAAGCAATTGCAGCAGAGATTGCAGAGGGATTTCGATAGTCACAGTAAGCGGTCTTTGCATAATATCATGAAAGAGCTTCTACCGCAAAAAATGATTGAGCCTGTGATTAAGCTGAGCGGAGTAGCCGCTGAAAAGCCCGCACATCAGATCAACTCCGCAGAAAGGGACCGCCTGGCATCATTATTGAAAAATTTGCAGTTTAATATCAAAAGCTCTTTACCCTTAAGTTCTGCCATGGTAACCTCCGGAGGTGTGGACCTGTCAGAGATTGAGCCGCGGACTTTGGCTTCGCGACTGGTCAAAGGCCTGTACTTTTGCGGTGAGGTGATGGACATTAACGCCGATACCGGCGGTTATAATCTTCAGGCGGCCTTTTCAACGGGGTTTGTAGCAGGAGAAAGCGCTGCTGAATTCTTAAAAAGGAACTAAACGGCGGGATCGCCCTACCTCCGGATGATTTGTCCCCTCCTCCCTCCAGCAAGCTCTCATCATTATCCATAAATCTCGCTGGCTATAATGGATTAGGCATGTCATTCCTGTAAAGGCAGGGATCTACCGTCTCCTTTGAATTATACTTTGTCCGCTCGAAATGGGCAGCAGATGCAAACGGCTGGGTTGACAGGCTTTCTGATTTTAAACAATCTCTTATCCTGGTATCCAGTCAAGATGTGGGACGTGTTCAACTTGTAGATTCCGGATAATGTCCTGGATAGATTTACTGGGTGCACGGCTCATATTATCAGCCGTCTTCATGGTTTTTGGGTATACCGATGCTATCAAGATAAGAAAAATTACTTAACTGTTGTAGGAGGGTTATTGAGCACAGGACTATCATCTACAGGATGCACAATAAATTGTACAGATGAGCCTTCAGCCACTATAGAACCGTCATGACGCTTCATCTGTACTGCGATCTCAATCGTTCTGCTGGTCTTTTTGGTTATCTGTGCCGTGATGATTAAAGGCTCTCCTATACGGGCCATGCTTTTATACCTGATCTCCAGTTTGGCGGTAACAGCATAAATCTTATTCACAAAAGTAGCTAGACCTACGCATTCGTCAATGGCAGCACTTAAAGCCCCTCCATGGGCGAATCCGGGCCAGCCCTGATGACATTCAGTAGGTGTAAACTCAGCCCGGGCTATTGGATTATTACGGTCCATTTTGATTTTCAAACTATGAGGATTATCCTTACCACAACCGAAGCACATGGGGTTTTCATCTACTTTGACCAGCGATAAATGGGGTATTTCCATATTTTCCTCCGTGGGTATCTTTAATAATGGGACAGCTACCAGGAACCAGAGTTCTAACTCCGAACACAAATTCAAATCTGACCATATTGTAAAAAGGGATTAATTGAGCATTTTTCTTAAAAATTTTACTGCGAAAATCCACTGAAAATAAAACTTTAGGATCTTATTACACTTGAGCCGAATCTCAAAAATCAAAAACATTGATCAAAAATGAAATATGATCTCTAGCATACATTTTTGTCCTGTGCGGTCAGAAAAGCATGCGATAGCGCGTTGTTTAGAAATAACCCTCTTTAGAGTACCTGTACACCGAATTCTTTTAAATTCTCAACCAGGGCATGCAGAGGCAGTCCCATAACATTATAATAATCACCATTGATTTTCTCCACGATAACTGCCCCCAGCCCCTGAATAGCATAAGCGCCAGCTTTATCCAGGGGTTCGCCGGTTTTTACATAATTTTGTACTTCTTCCGTTGTCAGCTTTTTGAAATAGACTCTGGTTTCCACCGTCAGTGTGACCAGCTTAAGAGTGACGGTGTCATATATGGTTAACCCTGTAATAACCCTGTGGGATTTACCACTCATATTCATCAGCATTTTCCGGGCTGCTCCTGCTGAATGCGGCTTGCCGATGATCTTACCTTTGAAAACCCCGATGGTATCAGCAGCTATAATAACGGCATCTCTATAGTTCTTTGCTACAGCCATGGCTTTACCAAGAGAAATTGATTTTACCAGTTCTTCAGGACTTAGTTCTCCATGGCAGTCTTCAGGATAATCACTGGGATCCACGGTAAATTTTAAGCCGATCTTTTCCAGCAACTCTTTACGTCTGGGAGAAGAGGAAGCCAAAACGATAGTCCGGCTGGAGTTCAACAATATCCCCCGTCCACTCGTATTACCTGGGAGGTAATATAGGCGGCCCTCTCGCTGGCCAGAAAAGCCACAACACCGGCAATATCTTCAGGTAGACCGAAACGCTTAATAGCCAGCCCTGCCATGATAGCCCTTTTTTCTGCTTCAGGTAGTGAAACTGTGGGCTCGGTAAGGATAAGGCCTGGAGCTATAGCATTGACTGTTATATTGCGTGAACCTATCTCCTGAGCCAGACTTTTAGTAAGGGCTATAATCCCAGCTTTGGAAGCAGCATAGTTAGCACGTCTGACGTTGCCGATTATCCCTGCCACGGAAGTAATGTTTATAATCCTTCCCCAGCGCTGTTCCAGCATGTAACGTAAAACGGATTTAGCGCAATGGAAATTGCTGCCCAGGTTAGTATCAATGACTTTATGCCAATCCCTTTCAGTCATATTCAGGAGGAAGCTGTCCTGGTGAATCCCTACATTATTTACCAGGATATCGATTTTCCCCCATCTGGCAGCCACCAGAGAAACAGCAGACTGTACAGCAGCAGCATCGGAAACGTCAGCCAGTGCCGTCATGGCTTCACCACCCCTGCCTATGACTTCTTCTGCTACAGCTAAAGCTTGATCAGAACCGGGTAAATCATTAATTGCCACTTGAGCGCCCATTTCAGCCAGTTTGAAAACCGTGGCTTTGCCGATTCCACGTGCTGCGCCAGTGACCAGCGCTACCCGTCCCTTGAGTTCCTGATTGGCTTTTATCATTTAATATAAGCCCTCCGGCATTTTGTAAAAAAAGTGAAAATTATATATTTTTCAACATACAGGTCAACTGTACCGGGTTTCCAGACCTGTTTTTCTTTAATACGAATATGAGACCGGAAAGACTGGCTTTCCTCTAAGCTCCGGATTCTAAGAACTGATTAATTAAAAGAAAGTCCGGAATGAGCCTTATAACCTGTACCTAGAGTAACTAGGTACTTGTCTAAAACTATACTATTGGCAGGGGGAGATGTCAATTGGGCCTAGCTTTAACAATTTGGTCTTGAAGTGTATCTAACCAAGAGGCTGATTTTACTTCTCGTTCCAGCGTGTATCGAACATAGTTGGCCAGTATGTTTTTCAATTCGAAAGATAGTTCCGGGTTAATCTTCAGCCTTTTAACAATATCAAAATTACTTTTTTGCAGCAACCGTAAAACTTTAATAGCATCAACGGAAATGGGAAGCGGTGAAGGATAGTCAAATTTACATTCTTGACAGAGGATACCTCCAGCCCCTGAACAAAAGGCATTATCTTCAGGTTTCAATACTGTATGGCAGGATACACACTCCTGAAACTGAGGCCGGTAACCTGCTTTTTCCAGGAGGTGAAGCTCAAAGTAGCGCAGGGTCAATTCCGTATTTTGTGCCTGCGATAAGCTGCGCCAGGTTTCAAGTAAAAGAAAAAACAGAGGCGCATCCACCACGTGTTCAGCAGTGAACTGATTTAACATTTCGGCAGTATACAATGCGAAAGAAGCCAACCAGAGGTCGTTTTTTAAAAACATGAAGCTGTCCAGCGTCTGGCTTCCAATAATAGTGTCTAAGTTTCTACCGTGGGCCAGTCTTAAATGACTGTAGGTCAGTAGCTCCAGGTGTCCTGCCATTTTACTTTTAGGCCGTCTGACTCCTTTGGCTACCGCTTCGATCTTACCATATCCGGGGGTATACAGGGTAAGAATCCGATCAGCTTCACCGAGCTTGATCTTTTTAATAATCACCGCTTCGGTCTGGTAGTATCTTTCTTCTTGCAAGTATTATTACACTCCCTCATGTTCTGGCGCAGTTATTGTAGAAAGGTTTCATGATGGGGCCATGTTGATATTAGCGGAAAAAAAACATCTTGTCTAATGATGGTGAGAGACATATCAAATTATAATCATCTTACGCGCTTATCTTTGCTTTCACTTGCGCTTATTTTACTGTATAAAGTAAACTTAAAGCAGAAATAAAAACGAAATATATAATTCAATAGGGCGGTTAATTAATGGCTGAAATTCGTCCGTTCCGGGGCATACGCTACAACCAAAAAATAATCAGCGACCTTACATCAGTGATTTGTCCTCCATATGACATCATCAGTCCTCAGCTTCAGGAAGAACTTTATCAATGCAGCGAATATAATTTCGTCAGAATTGAATATAACAGGGAACTACCTCAGGACAATGCACAGGATAACCGCTATCTCCGCTCAGCGGCTAACATGATGCAATGGATCAAACAGGGCATTTTAAAGCAAGATGAGACTCCTGCTTTATATATTCACCAGCACTACTTTAGCTGCCAGGGCCGTCAATATAAAAGGAACAATATTATCGCCGCGGTTAGGTTGGAGGAATGGGAAAGTAAGATCATAAGGCCCCATGAAAATATAATCCCCAGAGCAAAAAGCGACCGCTTAAATATGTTATGGGCTTGCCAGGCCAATACCAGTCCGGTACTGGCAATGTTTGAAGACCCACAGCAGATCATTTCATTTGCTTTAACCGCCCAAATGGTCCATCCTCCTCTTATCAACGCGGTAGATTATTTCGGCGAGCGTCACAAAGTCTGGGCCATCACTCAGCCTGAAATTATACAGCAAATACAAAAGGTGATTGAAGTCCAGCCATTATACATTGCTGACGGGCATCATCGTTATGACAGTGCACTTACACACCGCAGAGAGAAAGTGTCCCAATCAGACTCTTCTACCGGCCAGGAAGGATATAATTTCGTAATGACGAGTCTGGTAGATTTTACTGACCCCGGTCTGATTATTTTACCACCACACCGGTTGTTAAGGGGGATTTCACGGCCAATGATCAATAATTTAAAGAGTCAACTTAGATCTTTTTTTGACATTGAAGAAATATCCATTAACCAGCCGAATGTCTGGCAACAGGTGGACGCTCAATTAAGCGGTATGAGACCGGATATGACCCGGGTAAGTCTGGCTATTTTCGGTTTGGAAAGTGAAAAACTACTAATACTAACTTTGCGTGAAGAAAATGCGGTAAACCAGATGATGCCGGTTTTCCATGGAGATCTGTATAAAAAACTGGATGTTAGCCTGGTAGACCATGTTATCTTAGAGAAATTACTGTCTTTTGATAAAGATAAAGAAGAAAAAGCCCTGGTATACACCTACGATAGAATAGATGCTATCAAAAGGGTAAAGGAACAGGAATACCAACTCGTATTTCTTTTAAATCCCGTTAAACCCGAACTTATACGTGCTGTTGCCGACGCCGGAGACCGTATGCCGCGGAAATCAACTTACTTTTATCCAAAATCTCCGGCCGGGCTTGTATTTTATAAGTGGTAATAAGAAAAAGGGGGAGCCGTTAGGCTCCCCCTTTAGGTCCTTTCTGCTTAAGAGTTTAAAGCTGGACAGTTTTAGCGCTGTAAACATCCTTGATGGCCATAATTTTGTTTTTAGCAGCTTCTGGGAGTTGTTCATCCAGATCCAGGATCATTAAAGCCTTGCCTCTAGCCTTTTGTCGTCCGACATGCATAGCACTGATATTAACGTCCACACTGCCGGTGACATTCCCGACTTCTCCTATAAGGCCAGGTCTGTCCCTGTGGTCTACAAAGAGGAAAGAACCCTCGGTAGGCAGGAAATCTATCCAGTAATTATTTACGTTGACAATATGCGGTTCACCCCGCAACACGGTTCCAGCTACATCTGTTGTCCCAACGCTGGTTGTAACTTCCGCAGTAATCAGAGTGGCATAATTGACGCAGGTGACGTCTTTCTGTTCAACCACTGTTAACCCCCGTTTGCTGGCAATCAGGTTCGCATTTACCAGGTTAATCTTCTCTTCACTGACATTTTCCAGCAATCCGCCAAGCAGGGCAGCTTTAATGGCGTTGGTATCGTAACGGGTAATTTCTCCCTCATACTTGATTTTCAGGGCATTAATTTGACCTTCACTGATCTGGCTGACAAGCTTGCCGATTTTCTTAGCTACTTGCATGAAAGGTCCCAGGATTGGCATCATTTCAGGTGGAATAAAGGGAGCATTAACAGCATACCTGGGAGCTAGTCCTTTAAATACATCTACTATTTGTTCAGCAACATCACTGGCAGCCATCGCCTGTGCTTCGGCTGTGGATGCTCCGAGATGAGGAGTAACCGTAACATTATCCAGGCCGAAGAGAATACAGGAAGTACAAGGTTCCTGTGGAAAGACATCTATGGCAGCTCCGGCGATCCTTTTTTCTTTAAGAGCCGCAGCCAGTGCTTCTTCATTAATCAGTCCGCCCCGGGCAGTATTAATCAGGCGGGCAGTGGGCTTCATCATGGCCAGTTCTTTGGTGTTGATCATTTCTTTGGTTTGAGATGACAGGGGTATATGCAGGGTAATGAAATCGGATTCTTTATACAGGCGTTCGAGGGGAACAACCTCTACCTGGAGGTTACGTGCGTGGTCCTGAGAAACAAATGGATCATAACCAATAAGTTTCATTTCCAGACCCCGGGCGCGGCGAGCAACGGCGGAACCGACATTACCTAATCCGATGATGCCAAGGGTCTTGCCCCTGACTTCAGTCCCCATGAATTTACTTCTTTCCCACTTACCTGCTTTAAGAGCATAATTAGCCGCAGGGATATGACGGGCCAGGGACAACATCAGGGCGATGGCATGTTCAGCCGCAGAAATAGTGTTTCCAGTGGGGGCATTGACTACAATAATACCCCGGCGGGTAGCTGCTTCCAGATCGATATTATCCACACCTACACCCGCCCGTCCGATCACTATTAACTTCTTGCCAGCTTCAATAATCGGAGCGGTCACCTGAGTCTGACTGCGTACAACCAGTCCTTCATAATTACCAATAATAGCAAGGATTTCTTCCGCTTTCAGTCCTGTCTTGACATCTACCTCAGCGGAAGACTTCATTATTTCAATGCCTTCTTTCGAAAGCGGATCAGCCACCAGCACTTTCATTTCTTAGCTCCACATTTATTTTTTATAACCTAATTTAGCCAGTACGAAAGCCAGAGCTTCAATACATTCATGGATGTCTTTCTCATTCACCCAACCCAGGTGACCGATACGGAATATTTTACCATCCAGAGCGCCCTGACCGCCTGTAATGGTAATTTGTTTTTCATCTCTCAAAGCTTTACTTAGGGCTTTGTATTCGATTCCCGCTGGTAACCAGACGGCAGTAACAGTGTTGGAAGCATATTTTTCGTCAGCAACAGGTTTCAGCCCAAGGGATTTGATGCCATCGCGACAAGCCTTACCGACGCGGGCATGACGGGCTACTATGTTGGGTAAACCTTCCTTAACCAGCATTTCCAAACCTATTGAAAGGGCGTAAATGGCGCTTACGGCTGGAGTCCAGGGATTCTCATCTTTCTCCAGATATTTTTTAGCCTGACCAAAATCCCAGTAGAACCTGGGCATTTTGGCTCTGGCATAAGCTTCCCAGGCTTTTTTACTGACACTGACAAAGGATAGGCCGGGAGGGGCCATCCAGCCTTTCTGAGAACCGGAGATAGCTATATCCAATCCCCATTCATCCACCGGACACCTTAAAGAGCCCAGGCTGGAAACGCAATCTACCATCAATAGTTTATCAAATTCTTTGACTACTTCACTGAGGGCGTCCATATCATTAGTGATACCTGTGGAGGTCTCATTATGGGTAATAAAAACAGCCTTGACATCCGGATTGGCCTGTAAGGCTTTGCGGACAGCTTCAGGATCAGCAGCCTTACCCATTTCGAATTTAAATGGAATTATTTTAGCGCCAAAGGCCTGGGCGATAGCTGCAAAACGATCACCAAAAACACCTATGCTGACTGCCAGTACAGCATCTCCTGGAGAGAGCATGTTGACTACTGCTGCCTCCAGACCCCCGGTTCCCGAACCGGTCAGCACAAATAAATCATTCCTCGTTTCAAATAAGAGTTTCAGTTTTTCAGTAATATCATGCAGCATGTTGTGAAATTCAGCACTCCGATGATTGATCATCTGTTTGGACATAATTTGTAAAACTTCTGGTGGAAGGGGGGTAGGACCGGGAATCCGTAATTGAGCCATATATTTCTCCTTTTCTTTCCTCTTTTGAGATTTATCAGTTATCAATTGCCTGTACTATCAAAAAACCAGATCAAGAAATCTAAATGTTTAATTTTTCCCCAGAACTTTTCTTGCCTGGAGAATATCTTCAGCAATTTTTTTCTTTAACTCTGCGGCGTTATTAAATTTAATTTCGTCGCGGATTTTATGTATGAAATCGATTTGGACCATACGTTCGTATAGATTATCGTGATAGTCCAGTAAAAAGGTTTCGATAGTACGGGCATTATCTCCGAAGGTGGGATTGTTACCAACATTAGTAACCGAATGAAAAGTATTTCCTCCAACAATTGCCAGGGTAGCGTAGACTCCATCACTGGGTAAAGCCTGATCTGGTAAAATATCAAGATTCACGGTGGGGAATCCCAGACCCGTACCTCTACCTTTACCATGGATTACCTGCCCGTGAAGATTAAAAGGTCTCCCCAACAGTCTCTGGACTTTTCCCATATCGCCCCCGGCTAGAGCTTGGCGTATGGCAGTGCTGCTTACTACATCGCCATTGTTTTTCATGGGGGGGACAACCGTGACACTAAAATTTAACTCTGAACCAAGCTGATAGAGGGCAGCAATATCACCCTCATGGTTTTTACCCATGGCAAAATCAGGGCCAATGACCAGTCCCCGCATTCTGAGTGATTTCTGGAGTGTAATAACGAATTCCCTGGCGCTTACCCGTGCGAGTGCTGGGGTAAAGGAAAGAACAATTACGGTATTTACACCTTCACTTTTAAGCAAACGGGTTTTTTCTTCTGTATCAGTCAGAAAAGGAGGTTGAGATCCGGGGGTTAAGATTTCCTGTGGATGTTGACGGAAAGTAATGACTATACTGCGTAAGCCTTGCTGCTTAGCAAGCTCTTTAAGTTGTGATATCAAATACTTGTGACCCAGATGGACTCCGTCAAAGACCCCGATAGTAATCAAGCTATCTTGATCAGGCCGGAACCCAGCTAGCTCTTGCTCCACCTGCACATGCCCTCCAGAGCTGGCCAAGCCAGACAACTACTTACTCAGATGCACACGTTCAATAAGTTTCAGAAGATGGCTTAATCGTAACACAGGATTGTAAATGCGTCAATAAAAGATCGGAAGAGCGTCGTGTAGGGAAAGAGTGTAGGATAGGGTGTA
>CAYLRY010000007.1:0-92945 GCA_964386535.1 uncultured Dehalococcoidales bacterium
AGCGCAGCCGTCTGATCAGCTCTTTCAGCCAGTTCGCCAGCGCTGTTCAATAGAAACAAAAACGGGGAGCCGGCATCCGGCTCCCCGTTTCACACAATGTCCTAGACTTTGAACTCGTTATGCCCCTTCATCAGCAGGTCATATTTGACTTCGCCCCCGCAAAACCGGCGGACCAGACCGGCCAGTTCTGCGGTGATTTCTTCCGCCTTTTCTCTGTTAAAAGGCGGTAAACAATCTACATTGATGGCGATGTTGCGGGTTTCCGGATTAAGGCGGGTCTGATAACCCTGCCTCCAGTTCCAGCGACGGCACATGACGAAGACGTCATCAATATAAATTACCTCACCTGCGTCAGGGTGTTCTATCTCATCTGCATTAAAAGGCGTAAAGGGTTCATTCCCTTTGGCCAGGGTCAAACGCAGGTCGCCCTTGACAGAATCCAGGTCATCTCCGCCGCTGGGCACAATATGCCTGAGTGAAAAATAATTGAAGAGAGCTACCGCAGTATTGATATAAGGCAACTGATCTCCACGCCTGGCGCGTCGGCAGAGTGATTCGATGGAAGAGTAAAACTTATTCGGATTGGTGCCGAACCGGGTGTAAGCCTGTCTCCAGGGTGCAATGCAGGGATGATTTTTGATTTCCTGGAGTGAGGCGTCATGAGTAGCAGCCAGCTCGGCTTTTCTCAATAGCTCAATCAGCTCAGGATTCTCCCCTGTATTATTTACATTTCTGGCACTGACCACGCCGCGTATGTACTGCGGAAAAATGGCCAGGACCTCATCAGTAACAATTGATTTCATGCCGTTTCCTTCCTTTTCTTACATATCTTAGCACAGCCCTTTCTGTTAATGCCAGATCACCGGATGGTTTCCCCGAAAATGACGTTTTTACCGGTAAGGCCGCTCCTTGCATAAGGGAAGAGGGACACAAAGAGGCGGCCTTGCATCCAGCGGTCATTTTCATCTTTCGTGGCACCGGCGGCCATCCGGAATAGAGGATTTTTGGGAAAACTTCGTGCTAAGCTGGTAAAATAAAGGATATAGTCCGGCTATGACTATTTATTCCCGGAATAGTCTGGATACTACCGGGAGAATAATGAACATCCAAGTAAAAAAGGCCGGAGAGGGGTGAGATATGGTACTGAAGCCGGAAAAAGACAAATGCCGGGTGGAAATCCAGGCGCTGCGTGATTACCGCAAAGATATTCCCTCTATTGTTGACAGTCTGGTGTCTACCTGTAGCAGGGAAGATTGTTTCGACCATATCGGTACAGAATCAATTCCATCCAGGGATGCCATAATTGATATCATTCACCAGCTTCAAAGGATACTTTTTCCGGGGTATTTTATCAACTATAACCTTGACCGGGTCAATCTCCCCTATTACCTGGGGCATGAAACGGTTTCCCTTCTGGAAGCTCTTTCACGGCAGATTACCCTCTGTATCAGGCATGAATGCATACGCCATGATCTTCCCTGTACCAACTGCGAAGAGCGGGGATATGAGGAAGCTCTGAAATTTTTACGCCGGTTACCGGACATAAGGATACTACTGGCTAAAGATGTGCGGGCAGCCTATGAAGGTGATCCTGCTGCTTCAAGCTATGATGAAATAATCTTTTGCTATCCGGGGATGCAGGCGGTAACGGTCTACCGGATAGCTCACCAGCTTCACCTGCAAAAAATCTCATTGATGCCGCGCATTATGAGTGAGTATATTCACGGCCTGACCGGGGTGGATATCCATCCCGGCGCCCGCATCGGGGAGAGTTTTTTCATAGATCATGCGGTGGGGGTGGTGATCGGGGAGACCACTGAAATAGGCAACCGGGTGCGGCTATACCAGGGGGTTACCCTGGGTGCGCTTTCTCTTCCCAAGGAAGAGGTGGAGCATCTACGTGGGGTGAAGCGCCATCCGACCATAGAAGACGATGTGATTATTTACTCCGGCGCCACTATTCTGGGCGGGAAAACCGTGATCGGGGCCAGATCCGTGATCGGCGGCAATGTCTGGCTGACGGAATCCATCCCTCCGGATACCCGGGTCTTTATCAAGAATCCGGAGCTTATACTTAAAAACGGGACCGCGAAGTAAGAGCGCTGGTTTACACCTGAGATCCATTCAAACCATCAGAACTGGTATCAGAGACAGCAGTAAGTCACGCGGCTGGAGTCTCCCAGCCGAGTGACTTTTCATATCGACCGGCTTAAACCACCTCTTCGTAATAGGCGATTTCCGGTTTTCCCTTCATAACCGGCCCCATTTTCTGGAAAAAGGTCTTAAAATGCTCGGTGGAGGTATGATATTTGACGGCTTCATCATCTTTATATTTTTCATAGAAGAAGAATTTGCAGGGATCTTCTTTTCCACGGTGTAAAGTATAGGTAATGGCGCCGGGGTCCTTGAGTACCTTTGGCTGAAGTTGCTTGAACTCCTTTTCAAAATATGCGCCTTGTCCTTCATTGACTCTGATAACTGCAGCAATAATGACCATGTTTTTCCCTCCTATAAATCACGAATTTAGTTAACCGGTATTTTACCACCTTTATGCTTGAATTGCATGTTATATTCCTTATTGCCTTTATTATCACGGCCATCAGCGGCGATCTGATGAGATTCCCATTCTTCTGAAAGAACTGGCAAGAGTTAGTTATTAAACGAGTTCGGTTTCTGGCCGGCTCCATTTTGGGAGTTTTGATTATATAATTCAGACAGCAAATATTTTTATAGAGATAAGAAAGTTACTCACCTGGGTTTCTCGGCATTTAATTATTCTTTTCGTCCATTAAAGCTTATAGCATTGAGTATGGCTGGTTGGCGGTTAATATTATGAATATGCTAATCTGAAATTAGTCTATTTTTGGATCGATTAGTGTAGTTTGATGGTGAAATGTGGCGTATATTGCTATCTTTAATATATTGATCTTTCTCTTTTGGTAGGTTTGTTCATTGGAGTGGCATTATATACGGGGTACGGTTAAATGTATTCGGTATTCTTGCTGGTTTGCTTCCCAGCCGTTTTGGGGTTAGTTATTCTCAGCTTACAGCTCCCTCCGGATAAATGACAGATTGTTCTCCATTACATCCCTCAACCTGTTATATACATAACACCGTGGGCAGGAAAAATTATCTCAAATAAGAAATATTGATTTTAGCAATTAAGGGGGGCGGGTTCGAAACCCGCCCCTGTGTTTTCGACCTGGTACACGTGTTAAGCCTTTAAATTAGCCTCTCTTCTATAATCCCCAGGGCCAAACGTATGCAAAGATCAGATAACACACAGAGGGATTCCTGGTTTAACCTGTTTTTATTTATAGACTACTTTGGCCCTGGCAAAGGCATCTTCAATGACCGGGGCCATGCCTTCGATATCGCCTGTAACCGCGTACCGGATATAGGGTTCAAAATGCACGCCGACCACGCCGGTCTTCTCGATCATCAAGAAGTTGAAATGCTCGGAATTCCTGATATTTATGCCGAAGGCCTGGTCCGGTCGTTTCCAGAGTGTGAAGAATCCTGCCCCGGGTTCTATGGCCAGTTTCATACCGTGCCTGGTCAGGATTTCAGTGAGCACTTTAATGCGTCTTCCGTACAATTGTCCGCAGGCAGCCACGCTTTTTTTATCGTTTTCAATGGCATTTAGTACACCTGCTGCCATGGGAGCAGCAAAACCGCTGTCCGTATTGCCTTTGATAGTGGCTATATCCCGGATAAAATCGGGCGATCCTACCATGGCGCCCACCCTCCATCCGGTGCCATTACTGATCACTTTAGAGGCTGAGAAAGCTTCTACCCAGGAAAGTTCGTTGAATTCAGTGGCTATTTCGGTCAGGGTGCAGCTTTCTTTCGAATATGAAAGGATATAATAGGGATTGTCGTTGAATAGCCGGATATTGTTTTTCTCACAATAGCGGCACAACTCAGTCCACCATTCACGGGTGGCGATCTGTCCGCTGGGGTTATGGGGGTAATTTACCATTATCAGATCCGTGTTGGGTCTGATTTCCGCTGTTTTAAACCGGAAGCTGTTAGCCGGATTGAGCGGCAAAGCGTAGTGGTTCAAACGGAGGTAGTTGGACCAGTCTGCCGGTGTGGGATAACCCGGCTGGGTGGTGTTGCCCACCGTTATTGATCTCTGGGTAGCGCCGCAAGCCATCTGCACCAGCCCCAGCATAGGTTTTATACCGGGTATGGGCAGGTATTCAACGTCTTTCCCTGCCAGGCTGAAATTGAAATGTGCCTGTATAAAGCGCCTGGCGAAATCAGGTACGCCGGGGGAACCGTTATCCTGGTATTCATGCATGGATTCCAGGTCGCTCATAACAGCTTCAGAAGCGGCTTTCCTGGCGCTTAAAAGCGCCGGCCCGGCCGGCTGTCCGATGGATAGCCTGTAAAGTTTCTGCCCTGCGGCTTCAGCGTCCCGGCACTTGGCTTTAATTGCCTGAAACAGATTTTCTCCGCCAGCGGGTAAATATGATTTTCTCATAAAATATCTTGCCTCTCTTTATATCCCTTATGATCAATTGATAATTTATCTCAAACTCAAAAGTGAGTAATGGAAATCCGAAATTCGCATGTTAGACCAAAGTCTAATTTACAGATATATCGATATATTTTAAAGTAGTAATTGTCAATGGATAACTTCTAACTTTTCTTCCTAGGCAATGCCTGGCTATGTCGAAGCCAGGCATTGCCGTTTTCAAGGCCCCCAACTTTTTCCAGCATACGTATCAGCTCTGCAATAGACCTTATCTGTAATTTGTGCATAGCCCTTCCCCGGTGCACCTTAATGGTTTTTTCGGTGACCCCTAATTGTGAGGCAATCTGCTTATTCAATTGACCGGTAGCCACGAATCTCATTACTTCCAGCTCACGGGGCGTCAGTAAGATGAGTTTTTCCTGAATTCTGGCAATATCTGCGGTGAGGGCTTTTTCCTGCCGGCTTTTTTCAATTGCTTGCTTAACCGCACTTAACAGGTCTTCATCTGAAAACGGTTTGGCTAAAAAATCAACCGCTCCGGCTTTCATGGCACGAACACTCATGGGTATATCACCGTGTCCTGTAATGAATACGATGGGTATTGCCATGCCTTTTTCACCTAACAGCTTCTGGAGTTCCAGTCCATCCAGCCCCGGCAGGCGTACGTCCAATACCAAACAATCCGGGCTCTTAACTTCAATGTCACCCATAAATTCCTGTGCTGAAGCATAGGTTTTTACCATGAACCCATATACCGTTAGCAAGCGCTGCAGGCTCTTTCGTACCGAAGGATCATCATCAATTACATACACAGAAGATAGCGGCTCGTTTCTTCTTGTACCAGTCATCATCAATGCCTGACCCGGATAAACCGGAATTAAAATTTCAATTTGGTAACCAGAGATTAACCTTGAATTAAAGAAATAAACCAATAATCAGGGTCATCAAATTTTTCTAAATGGTTTGCCAGTTCAAATTATACATCCATACAGATTTTCTTATTCAGCCGGCAAGGTAAAGGTAAACCTGGCTCCCCCTTCAGGCCGGTTTTCCTGCCATATGCGGCCTCCCTGGGCTTCCACCAGGTTTTTACAGATTGACAGTCCAATCCCCAAACCATCCGGTTTAGTAGTGAAGAGGGGTAAAAACAAATACTTCCGGTTAGCTTCAGGAATTCCGGGGCCAGAATCGCTGACCTCAATTCTAACGAATTGGTTGTTTTCAATTGCGGTGCGAATTTCAATCCACCGGTGTCCGGCAGTAAGACCCTTGACTGAATCAAGTGCATTAATCACCAGGTTAAGTAATATCTGCTGAATCTGCGTCCGATCACCTTTAACCCTGGGCAATCCGGATGCCAGGCATAAGTCAATAGTAACTCCGGAAATCGCCGCATCAGCTTTTACCATAGGGTATATCTCTTTAACCAGTTCACTGATATCCATCAGTTCTAAAGCCAGGTTTCCCCTTTTTAAAGGTTCACGCATCCTGCGGATAATTTCTCCAGCTCTTTTATCATCATAGACAATATCTTTCAAGATGCCTTTTATCTCGTCAATATGGTCATGGCCATCGCTTATCAGACGCAAGGCGGTTTTAGCGTTTATCATAATAGCTGCTAAGGGCTGGTTCAGTTCATGGGCCAGTGAAGCGGCCAGCTCTCCTAGTGTATTCACCCTGGAAACCCGGTCCATAATCTGCCTGAGCCGGTCTACCTCTTCTTCAGCCTGTCGCTGCTCTGTAATATCCAGCACAGTGCCCAATAAAGATGGTTGTCCCTCATCTTCAAATCTGGTAGCCAGCATTTCCAGCCAGATGGTTTTTCCATCTCCGCGAAGACAACGGCAGGTATACTGGAGATGAGTCTGTTCGCCTCCTAAACGCTTTTGCATATTTTCAAGCAGGGATTCCCGGTCTTCCGGGTGAACCAGGGCATCCAGATTGCAGGCCGTCAATTCCTCCCGCGCTCTTCCTAGCATCTCCGCCAGAGCCGGATTAACGTAGCTAAACCGTCCATTGCGGAAGATATAAATCCCGGATATCGAGTTTTCACTTAACATGCGGAAACGAGTTTCGCTTTCCTGCAAAGCTGCTTCCGTTCGTTTTCGTTCGGTAACATCTACCCAGTTAGCTATAAAACGGAGAATGTTACCCTGAGATCTGACAGGTGCGATGTATACCACTGCCCAAAAACAATCGCCATTCTTTTTGACATAATTTCTTAATAATTTGTTGAGGTCTTTCTTTCTTCCCTCATCGTTAGCGGCAAGATATTCGTTTATTTTTTCTGTTGGCCACCAGGGGTATGGACATTTGCGGCCAATCAGTTCAGTAATGGCAAATCCGGTCATTTTTTCAAAGGATGGATTAGCGTAGCTTATCGAGCTGTCCAGCTCGGTTACCAGGATGGGATAAGGTGCGCTGTCCAGCAATGTCCGGAGAAATTCATAGCTTCCCTGAAAATCTTCAGCATGTATGTCAGGTTTTTTATCTATGGTAGAGGTCATGTTTATTTTTATGGTTCCTTATTGGTATCTATTTTTAGCCCGAACGCCCTGGCTCTTTTAGCAAAATCCTCCGGGCATTCATCCTCCCAGGGAAGATATTTTAAGTCTTTAGGGCTGCGGAAGGCATAAAGCAAGAGATCAATAACATCCTTTGAAGGATTGCCCAGCTTGATAACGGTTTCTTTGCGTACGGGATAAACCTGGCCAGTTACCAGAGAAGGCACATTGGGATAATAAACATTCAGCAATTGAAATCCGGCTTTTTCTTCTCCAATTCTAACCTGCTCCTCTGAAAGTATCCAGCCATAGGAAAGACAACTGGGTGAAATCATAAAAAGGCAGGGCTGCATGTGTATAAGTCGATCTACTGTGACAATTTCTCCAGCCCCAAAAAAGAGACCTATGACCGGCACCTTGGAAAATATTTTGGTGATCCTGGTTAGCCTGAAAATCACCCCGGAGACATAAATGATTACTAAAGCTAGAGCTACGCCCAGGCCCGGGTAAATGAGGGAGTCTGGAAGGAAAAAACTTAAAAATTTCCTTCCCAGGTCTTCAGCATTGGTCACCAGTATTGACACGATAACTGCTACCACAACCACCGGCAGCCAGAAAGCCAGGCCGAACAGGATAAAAGTAATTTGACCCCTCAGAAACCGTTTCACCAGATTCCTCTGTTTTGATCTTAATGTTAATATTTCATAATAGTCAGCGTACTGGCGTTGCTGAGGCTGGCCTGGGACTACCGGAACCAACGAAAGCCTGCGCCTGGAAAGCCACGGCTGTTCCCTGGCCTTTTTTAGGATTCTTACCCAGGTTGCCCGGCAGGGGTACATTCTGGGCAATCAATCGTGCGCGCAAGGACTCGAAATTTATACACCTGAGGCTCACGCCCTGTTTCAAAGAAAGGGCTGCCGCCGTACCAGCAGCCTCACCAAAAGCTATACAGTGTGGGATCAA
The DNA here is from genome assembly GCA_964386535.1 of uncultured Dehalococcoidales bacterium. GTDB lineage: Bacteria > Chloroflexota > Dehalococcoidia > Dehalococcoidales > UBA3254 > CAYLRY01. The sequence goes on from CAYLRY010000007.1 coordinate 7,951, forward strand.
ATTAAAAAAGTTGTTGATGGTCTGGTCCGAGGAGAAAGCACGGCAAGCTACCAGCATATTCTCTACTCCTTTAGGTAAAAGGGAGCGGTAAGGAATATAGGCCAGTGGATGCTTAATTGAAGCTTCCCCTCTGTCCAGATCGGGGAAAACAGCGATGGTATCCTCAAAAGGCTCATTGGTTAGCAAGTCCTGTGCTGTCAACATGTAATCGCCGTGGACTCTCCTGGCTCCCCGGGTACCCAGTTGCGGACTGGATAATACAATAAAGCTTTGTTCAAATCCGGGGATGTTCTTTTTAAGAAAATCATGTGTTAACAGCATCTTTTCGCGTCCCAGCATTTCTACCCTGGACAGTTCATCAACGTCTATCTGGCTGGAGCAAGGATAGCGGGGATGGAACCAGAGGATATTTTCCTGATTTTTTAAATTGCTTCTGAAGAATCCCGGGTGGCCTCCCATTTTCATAAGTTCACGCATTAGTTCCCCGTATTTTTGAGGATTATCATGACGGTAGTCATCCAATTTAACGAAGTTGACTCCATCCACCCAGTAGCAAAGAGAGAGATTGGCAATTCTGATTTTGGGATCGATATCCGTATCAAATTTGGCACCAGTAAACGGCAGCAGATCGCCGTCGCCGGTAGAGTCTATCACCACTTTCGCCATTACAGCCTGCCGCCCGGACTTGCTCTCAAAGATAACACCGGCGGCCTTATTGCCATCCATTACCGGCATGGTGCCCCATGAGTCAAGATAGGTTTTTACTCCGGCTGCCCTGACCATTTCATTCAGAATGCATTTTGAAATTTCGGCATCAATAAGGGCAGCATATACTATTTTTCCTTCGCGGACGGTAAAGAATGACCGTTCGTTCCAGTAAGTGGTCAGCCTTTTATCATCTGAACCCCATATCTCGGCCGGAGGGTGTGTTTCAGCTCCTCTCTGAGACAGCCTTTCAATCCATTCCTGGGTAATACCTGCGATTTGCTGGTTTCCCTCAAAATCGGAAAGGCAGGGAATAATGGTTACCAATCCTCCTGTACCCATACCGCCCAGGTATCCATATCTTTCGATAAGTACCGTTTCAGCCCCATTCCGGGCGGCAGCCAGGGCTGCCCCTATTCCTCCAGGACCTCCGCCCACAACCACTACATCACATTCTCTGCAAACCCTGATCTCTTTGTTAGGTTCCGGGATGGTTCTAAATGATACCTTATTTTCCAATGTTAACCTCCTTTTTCTTGCCGGATCAGCTAATAATGCCTCCTGATGAAACAAGCTATTCCTCAGCAAAGAGTAGGAATCTAGGTGTATGCCTGATGTTTACGGCACACTATCCCATTATCTAATGAAAGTGTAAACTAATCCTGTTATATTATCAAGGCAATCTTATATTCCCAGTTTGGAGGGGAGAATCCGGAAAGATGATAAAATGTTAAAAAAGGCATTTCATAAAGATTTCATTCTCAAGCAGGGCGATGCAAGAGATTTTTTTAGTTCCGCACCTGTTGTCTATGTGTATTATATAAAGGAGATAAAAGATGGAAATAGGATTAATAGGTCTAGGGCGGATGGGTAGCAATATTGTCCGGCGTTTGCTGAAAGGAGGCCATCAAATGGTGGTTTATGATCTTCGCCCTGAAGCGGTTAAAGAACTTACCGGCGAGGGGGCCAGGGGTGAAGATTCTATTCCGCATTTGGTACAGCACCTAAGAGCTCCCCGTGCGGTCTGGGTGATGGCGCCTGCCGGGGAAGCCACGGAGGTGATTATCAATACCCTGGCAGAAAATCTTTCTCAGGGAGATATTATTCTGGATGGAGGAAATTCGTATTATAAAGACAGTATCAGAAGAGCAGCGGATTTGGAAAGTCGGCAGATTTTTCTGCTGGATGTGGGTACCAGCGGAGGTATCTGGGGGCTAAAAGAAGGATTTTGCTTAATGATAGGCGGAAAGTTTGAAGTTTTTCATAGATTGGAGCCTGTTTTCCAATCTTTAGCTTATGCAAGTGGCAGGGCATATGCCTACATGGGATCCAGCGGTTCAGGCCACTTCGTTAAGATGGTACATAATGGTATTGAATATGGTTTAATGGAAGCTTATGCTGAAGGATTCGAATTACTCCAGGCTAAAAAGGAATTTAACCTGGATTTAGCCGGGGTGGCAGCATTGTGGAACCAGGGCAGCGTAGTGCGTTCCTGGCTTCTGGAGTTAACTGCCTCAGCATTAAAGCAGGATTCCTCGATGAAAGATATTCAGGCATATGTTGAGGATTCCGGTGAAGGCCGCTGGACGGTCCAGGAAGCCCTTGAAATGGCTATCCCGGTACCGGTTATTTCCGAATCACTTCAGGTGCGTTTCCGTTCGCGCCAGTTTCAGCCTTTCGGGGCCAGATTGCTGGCGGCTATGCGCCACCAGTTCGGCGGTCACCGCTACCTGACAAAGCCACCGCCTGAAAATTGACAGGTAGTTTTGGTCAAATCTTATCATTTTGATTTCTGACAATTGAAACAGGGTTGCGCAATTATCCGTGTTCCAGATTTCTTACTTTGATTTCCAGTTATGGTTTTTCCCTTTCCCTTTGAATAGGTGTTAAAATAAATAGACTGCTTTGTGGGATTCTAATCTAATGTGGATGAACAAGCGGTGCAAATCCCTTCAGTTTTAGAGGCTCAAACCTCTGATTCTCAATTGAACTTATTATTTCATTATAACCATCAATAAAAGTTTTAACGGAGACTTTGATGGCAGAAAACAAAATAAGACTGGCTATTTTTGATTTTGACGGTACTCTTACGGAAGGCCACCTCTGGGTCGGCATTGCACGCCATCACCGCACGCATAAAATCAACCGCTTCAGGATTTATCTTTATGTCTCATACCATCTTCCTGCCTGGGTGGCAGCCAAAATGGGGTTATACAGCGAAGAAAAGAACCGGATGGAATGGGGAGAAGACCTGCCTTTTCTATTTAAAGGGTTCACCAGGGATAGCGCCCAAAAAGTTTTCCAATGGGTTACGGATAATTATTTCTTGCCGCTAATGCGGCATGATATAGTGGAAAAAATGCATGAACATCAACAACAGGGCTACAAAATTATGCTGCTGTCTGGTATGTTTACTGAATTCCTGGAAGTAGTAGGTAAATCCTTAAAGGCTGATTTTGTAGTGGGAACCAGACTGGAAGAAATAGATAACGTATATTCCGGGCACATCGTCAAACCACTCTGTTTCGGCGATAATAAGGTAAAACTTTTTAATGAATATGTCCGGCAGAAAAAACTGAATATCGATTTACAGCAGAGTGTGGCTTATGCCGACAGCTATTATGATATGCCGGTCTTCAATCTGGTTGGCCAACGGGTAGCCGCCTATCCTGATAAGAAACTATTAAGGCTGGCTCAGGAGAAAGGCTGGCAGGTGATCGGCAACAGCACTCATATTCATTAACCCTACCCAGGGGTGAAAAACCAGTATCTTTTATTTCACAGCTTTTACTATCAGGAATGGCGGCCGCCTTCTGGCTTCTTTCAAGACCGGCCATAGTTTTTCATCCTCCTCGGAGGCTACCGGTTCACAGACTGCTTTGATCGTAAACCCATTATTGATCAAGGTGTTAATAATAGTTGAAACTGTCCGGTGGTACTTGATCACGCCCTCTACAAACCAGTGGCTTTCCCGTTTACCTTCCTGGTGGTAGCAATCTACAGGCCAGCATATTGCATTACCGGAGGCGTCCTTTATCCAGCCATGATGAAAGCCCTGGGAACAGGTAGCTACAGGATGCTCATTGGAAAATAGCAGTATGCCTGAAGGTTTTAACCAGCGGTATATTTTTTGAAATAATGCCTGTAAGTCTTCTATGTAATGAAACGCCAGGGAGCTGACAACCAGGTCAAAGGTTTCCGGGCTGAATTCCACGTCCTCCATAGCCTGGTTGAGATAAGTTACCCCTTCCGGAATGTCTTTTCGGGCCAGTTCTATCATGTTGGCAGAAATATCCACGCCGGTCACCTGCCGGGCGTCCAGGGCAGCCAATCTCCGGCACAGTTCACCAGCTCCGCATCCCAGGTCCAGTATTAACGCACCTTTGACCTCAGGGAGTAAAGACAGCATACACGGCTGCTCCAGCACCTCATTTAAACCGGCCTTATTGTCACGCATGCGTTTATATCCGCTGAAAAAGCCGGGGATATCATAGATATTTTGTTTCATGGTGATGCCTCGAACTATTACCGATATAAATTGTGTTAGATGTAATTACCGGTTTTTCTATCTCAGGTAAAACTAATCTTTACTCATAAACCTACAATGTATATTATGATTTTATCAAAATTTGTCTTATCAGCGAAGGCCTAAAGCCCCTGGTTTCCTTTTTTACCGATTCCCCTTAAAATACCTGTTCAGCAAAATTCCCCCCCATGTTATAATAAGGCATCACTTTTCAGGGGAAGACTATGTTCATCCATCTCCATGTTCATACCGAATTCAGCCTTCTGGACGGTATGTGCCGCATCCCTCAGCTTATCAAACGGGTCAAAGAGCTGGGTATGGACAGCGTGGCTATTACTGATCATGGGGCAATGTACGGCGCCATCGATTTTTATCTGGCGGCAAAGGATGCCGGCATTAAACCTATCATAGGCTGCGAGCTATATGTGGCTTTAAACAACCGTACTTCTAAGACTCTTGCCGATAAAAGTAATTACCATGTGGTAGTGCTAGCAAAAAACCAGACCGGTTACCGCAACCTTATACAGTTGACTTCTAAAGCTCATTTAGAGGGCTTTTATTATAAGCCGAGGGTGGACCATGAGCTTTTAGAAATGTACCATGAAGGATTGATAGCTATGTCCGCCTGCCTGGGGGGAGAGGTTCCCGCCTTGATTTTACAGGGCCGCCATCAGGAGGCGCGCCAGGCTGCACACTGGTATAAACAGGTTTTCGGCGATTTCTTCCTGGAAATCCAGAGAAATCCGATTGCTGAACAGGAACGCGTTAATCGTGAACTTATCGCTATTTCCCGTGAGCTGGATATTCCTCTGGTAGCTACCAATGACGTACATTATCTGAATAAAGACGATGCCCCCTATCATGATCTGCTGCTCTGTATCGGTACGAACTCCACGGTGGACGAAAAAAAGCGGATGAAGATGGAGGGAGAGTGTTATTACCTGAAGACTCCTCAGGAAATGGTTGAAGCTTATCTGGATATTCCAGAAGCCATTGAAAATACCCACCGCATTGCTGAAATGTGTGATCTGAAATTGGATTTCACTCGCTTGCATCTGCCTGAGATTGAGTTGCCACAGGGGAAAAGCGCCCAGGATTATCTCAGGGACCTCTGTAATGAGGGTTTCCGCCAGTATTATCCAAACCCAACGCCGGAAATCGAGCAGCGCTTGCAGTATGAACTGGAGGTTATAGAGAAGACCCAGTTTGCTAATTATTTCCTGGTGGTCTGGGACATGCTTTCCTTTGCGCGTAAAAAAGGCATCCTGGTGGGCGTCAGAGGCAGTGCGGCTGCCAGTATTGTTTTACACTGTCTGGGCATTACAGCTATAGATCCCATCGAACATAAACTGGTCTTTGAGCGTTTTCTTAATATCGAACGCAAGGAAATGCCGGATATCGATTCTGATTTTGAAGACTGGCGCCGGCAGGAAGTAATTGATTACGTTTCCAGTAAATACGGCTCTGACCATGTAGCCCAGATTATCACCTTCGGTACACTGGGCGCCCGGGCTGCCATCAGGGACGTCGGACGCGCCCTGGGTATGCCTCTTAGTGATGTGGATCGCATAGCCCGCCTGATTCCCTTTGGAGTTGGCATGACTCTTGATAAAGCCCTGGAAGAGAACGCTGAACTCAAAGCCATCTATGATACAGATTCAGTAGTTCGCAGGCTGATCGATTCTGCCAAACGAGTTGAAGGTATCTCCCGTCATGCCAGTACGCATGCAGCCGGTATTGTCATCTCTAAAGACCCCCTTACACGGCACGTCCCTTTGCAGCAGGTAGCCAAAAGCGAAGGATCGGGACTGGTCATGACCCAGTATGCCATGGAGAATATAGCCAAAATAGGGCTTTTAAAGATGGACTTTCTGGGACTGGCTAACCTGACTATCCTGGGTAAAGCCAGGGATATTATACGCAGTCACAGGGGCATAGATTTCGATTTGTATAGTCTGCCCATGGATGATAAGAAAACCTTTGATCTGCTTTCAAAAGGCGAGACCACGGGCGTGTTCCAGCTAGAAAGTGCGGGCATGCGCCGTTATATCCGGGACTTAAAGCCTACCTGCTTCAGCGATATCTCAGCCATGGTGGCACTTTACAGACCGGGGCCCATGGAGCATATCCCACGTTTTATCCGTTCCAAACAGGGACTGGAGCCAGTTTCTTATCCCCATCCGGCCCTGGAAAAAATCCTGGAAGAGACCTATGGAGTGATAGTGTACCAGGACCAGGTGCTTTTTATTGTCCGTCAGTTTGCCGGGTACTCCCTGGGGCAGGCGGATATTTTCCGCAAGGCCATGGGCAAAAAGATCCCTGAGGTCATGCAGAAAGAAAAAGCTAATTTTATTAACGGCGCTAAAAAGCTGGGTTATACGGAAGAGATGGCCAATATCATCTTCTCTCTTATCGAACCTTTCGCCGGATACGCCTTTAATAAAGCTCACAGCGTCAGCTACGCTTTAATTGCTTACCAGACAGCTTACCTTAAAGCAAACTATCCCTCTGAATATATGACGGCTTTCTTAATGGGGGTATCTGATGATCTGGAAAAGATGGGCACTGCTATAGCTGAATGCCGCCGGCTGGGAGTAACCGTGCTCCCGCCGGATGTTAACCGCAGCCAGCTCAACTTTGCGCTGGAAGAAAATGGTAATCCTGATAAGCCGGACATCCGTTTTGGCCTGGCTGCTATTAAGAATGTAGGTCAGGGGGCCATTGAGCCGCTGATTGCCGAACGCCAGAAAAACGGGCCTTTCAAGTCAGTCGAAGACTTTTGCAGGCGCCTGGATGCACAGACAGCCAACCGACGGGTGTTGGAAAGTTTGATAAAGGCCGGCGCCCTGGACTGCCTTGGATCTCGAGGCGCCTTAATCAATAATATCGATCGCATACTCTCCCTGGCGCAAACTGAACAAAAGCTACGCAGCAGCGGCCAGGCCACCATGTTCGATCTTTTCGGACAGACCACTCGAGTACCCCTGGCCAGCCTGGAGCTTAAAGGAGAAGATGTTTCAATCAAAGATAAGTTGGCCTGGGAAAAGGAACTGATGGGGGTTTACCTGTCTGAGCATCCTTTTTCACGTTATGCCAGCAAGCTGGATACTCAGAATATTGTCCTTATCGGGCAGATAAACGCCGAACTGGAGGGGCAAAATGTGGCCATTGTGGGCATGGTAGCTTCATTGAGAGAGCTTTTTACCAAAGACCACCGTGCATTTTGCAGCGCTACAATAGAAGACCTGGAAGCCAGTGTTGAAGTTATGGTCTGGCCGGCGACTTATGAGAAAACTCGCGAGTTATGGCAGGAAGGTAATGTCCTCAGGATTGAAGGTAAAGTTAAAATCAAAGAAGAGCGTGTACAGATAACCTGTGACGGAGTAGAGATATATCAACCGGGAGCCCCGGTACCCCAGGTTAAGGCGGCTGCCCCTCAAATTGCATACCAGGCCAGGCCATTTAACGGCAATTTAAAAAATGGCTATAACCAAGGTCAAAGTAGCAGCGGCCACGTCACGAGCGGGAATGGTAAGCCAGTCAATGGCAAGACCGGCAACGGCCACGTTACGAACGAAAAAAATGGAAAAATGCCGGCACAAACCTCAAATTCTACCGCGAACGGTGCAACAAGTCTATCCTCTCCTCCTGTTTCCGAATTGCATAAAATCACCATCACCATCCATGAGACTGAGGATGAAGAAAAGGATGAAGCCTTTATCAATCAATTGATGGATATTCTTAAAGAAAACCGGGGTAAGGATGAGGTCAATCTGAGGGTGGTTAATGAAGTACAAATTACCAATCTGAAATTAACCGCTGTCTACGTGAATTATTCCCCGGACCTGCAAAAAAGATTGGAGAAACTGGTAGGCCCTGATTCTCTTAAGGTGGAGACGCTGACAGGTTAATTGAATTACTTAAAGATAAAAAAGGCAAATATTGAGATCATGATTCAAATATCATAATATAATTTAATTTCTAATTATAGTATATTAAATTATTTTATAATTTTAAATTTATTAAGTAAGATTAATAATAATTTCAATATTAATAAAATAATATAAAATAAATCATGGATAAAAAGCGTTATATCCTGGTAGTCTCTCAAACTCCTGAGCTGGCCGGCATACTCCGTCAAGCTACAGAGGAGAATATTGAACTGTCGCCGGTCTCGACAGCGTCTGAAGCTAAGGAAAAAGTCCGCCTCCTGCATCCTGAAATAATTGTATTGGGGCATCTAGAACCACCGGGTGAAGTTGAAAAACTGGCAAGTGAACTTAGTACAGGCTGGATTTCCCGTCACTCTACCATTTTAGAGATTGATGAAAACATATTGGAAGGTTCTTTCCGTATTGTAAAAGATGCAGCCAGTGATATATCAGGAAGGGCTGACAAACCAACTGTTACAACTTCAGGTGAGTTCCTTACGGCAAACATTTTTTTACCTGTTTTAAAAGAAGAAATCCAGGACATACTTGATGAGAGGTCAAATGCCCTGAAAGATTCTATCCTTGATCCTGAGGGCTTTTGCGTAACCTGGGAACAAATACCCGGCCTGGGGGCTTTTGAAATACGACAAGAACTGGTGCTGGAAAATGCCAGGAAAGCAGCTCAGGGAGGTAAAATTTGCGCCATCAGCATTGTAGATAATCCGGGGGGTAATCCGGCTATTGCCACTGAAATACTTTGCTCTGAGATCCATAAGATCGGGATAGAGCCCTTGGTGCACCTGGCCTTCCGGGATAAGAGCAGAAACCAGGTGGAAAGCCTGTTATACCAGCTAGCGGCCCTTGACATAAATAACCTGCTGATACTAACCGGCGATTATCCCTCTAATGCCGGTTTTCAGGGTATGTCACGGCCGGTCTTTGATCTGGATTCTGTCAATGGTTTGCAGCTTATTGCAGCTATGAACCAGGGTATGGAACATGAGATGATGCGTAAGAAAACCCGTCTGGCGCCCACGGATTTTTTTGCCGGCGTAGCCTTCTCGCCATTTAAAAGGGACGAAGCGGAGGTCATGGGACAATATTTTAAACTCAAGAAAAAGATCGAAGCCGGAGCTGACTTTATTATTACCCAGATAGGTTATGACTTCCGCAAACTGCATGAACTTCAAATCTGGTTGAAGACGCATGGATACAAAATACCGATTCTTATCAGTATCCAGGTTCTTTCGCTGGCCGCTGCCAGGTCCATGCATGATAACCGGGTCCCCGGCTGTATTATTACCGGTAAACTGCTGGCGCAGATAACAGAAGAGTCACGATCTGCTGATAAAGGGAAGCAGTCCCGCCTGGACCGGGCGGCAAAGATGTTTGCCATTGCCCGGGGTATGGGTTTTGCCGGGGCCTGCATCAGCGGTCAGAACATACCCTATGAAAGCGTGGAATATATCATTGAAAAAGGCCGTGAGTTAACCTCTGTTTGGCCTGATTTGCTGCCTGAGTTTGAATTTCCACAGGAAAAGGGTTTCTACTATTTTGAAAGAGGGGATCTTCCCCTTTCCTCCTTTAATAGAGGGAAGGCTCAGAGCTTGCACTTAGAAATACCCGCTAACCAGGCTTCATTTTTTGAAAAAGGCATTGACAATAAAAGCAAACCTGTTAGCACAGGAGGTTCAGGTATTTCTGAGGTCTCAGAAGTTGCTCCTGGAGGGGACTTCACCGGTGATCCACCTGAAAAACTGATACGTGGTTTGAACCTGGAAAAACAGTCTCTCCGCACTCAAAAACCGGTTCATCCCATTATTTATTATTTATCACGCGTTTTGCACGTTACCATTTTTGAACCGGCCAGTCCCATTTTTAAGATACTGCAACCTGTTATGCGGCGGATTGATTCTTCTCCCGGGATGCGTAAAGCTTTCGGAGCAGTTGAGTACTGGATCAAGGCTACACTTTACGGCTGTATGAACTGCGGCGACTGCGCACTATTTGATGTGGCATACCTGTGCCCTGTATCCCAGTGCCCCAAAAATCAGAGAAATGGACCCTGCGGCGGCAGCTATCACGGCTGGTGCGAGGTTTATCCCCATGAAAGAAAGTGTGTCTGGGTCAGGGCTTATTTGCGTCTGAAAGCTCAGCATAAGGAGGATACCATTGGTACGCTGATCGTACCTCCGTGTAACTGGGAGCTGTGGCAGTCATCATCCTGGTTAAATTATTTTATGAAAAGAGACCACATCTCCAGGAGATAAGTTCCACACAGGTATTGGATTCAAAAAAGTCAGCCAGGGCGGTTATTATTATTAAAACAACGCCGGATATCAAGGTCAATTGAAAAGAATTTTACATAGAAAGTAATCCATTCCGGTGTTAAAATACGAAAGGGCGAAATTGTAGGGAAGCTAAATGCCGGAAAAACCTGAAATCAAACAAGAAAAAGAAGACTATCTGGGGCATCGCAAACGGTTACGGGAAAAATTCCTGAAGTCCGGCCTGGCGGGATTCCAGGACTATGAAATCATTGAATTGCTTCTCACTTTAGGTAGACCCCGCACTGATATGAAACACCAGGCCAAGGAAGCTATCCGCCGGTTTAAGACTTTACGAGGTGTTCTGGAAGCCACTCCTGAAGCACTTCAGGAGATAAAAGGGATAGGTCCTCACAGCGTTTTTGGCATCAAGTTCACCCAGGCAGTCGCCCGGGAATTCCTTAAAGAAAAGAGCCTGGAAAAACCGGTTTGCGGTTCCTCCCAGGAAATCTATGATTATTTTTATCATTCCATGCGCGATCAAAAGAAGGAAGTCATTAAAGTAGTGTATCTTAATAGTCAGAACCAGATCCTAGAAATACAGGATTTTCCACCGGGGACTGTAGACAGCAGCTTTGTCTACCCCCGCGAGGTAATGGAAGGCGCTATAAAATGTGGAGCAGTTTCACTGGTTCTGGTGCACAATCATCCTTCAGGCAATCCGTCACCCAGTGAAAGCGATAAGGAACTGACGCGCAGCATGGTACATATCGGCTCAATGATGCAGATCAAGTTGCTGGATCATATTATTATAGGCGATAACCGGTTCTACAGTTTTGCCGCTGAAGGACTTATAGGCAGGAGTGAAGTGGAACTGATAAAACTGAAGCAGGGCTTTTAAATTTAAAGCAGGGGTTTTGAATTAATATTAAAAACATAATTCTGATCCATCTTTAAAAATATTGTTCTGAAATCAGAAAAGGAAGATGGGGGTTCCAGTGTCTTGAGATAAATAATCTCACTGATTGAAAGAAATTCATCTTGATTTTATATCTTGATTTTACATTTATTAACACCAGACCTGTGGAAACCTGTATGCAGGTAAGGCGTAAAAGCCAGGGGGAGGGTTTTCCCGCCTGGTTGGAATATGATTTGCTGGAACGTCAGAAGGATAGAGGCGGATGAAAATAGACTGTTTTTGCCATTTTATGCCACCGATTTATCTTACCGCTTTGCAAAAGAAAGCCAGGCTGACCTCGAACTATGACCGTGAACTGGCCAATGAGGCCAATACCAACCTGGATGTCAGGCTGCGCCTTATGGACCGTTATCCTGATATATTACAGGTATTGTCCATATCTCAACCGCCTCTGGACAAAGTTGCTTCTTCTCAAGATGCTGTCGAACTGGCCCAGATTGCTAATGATGGGCTGGCTGAGTTAGTGCTGAAATATCCAGACAAATTCGCAGGAGCCATAGCTTGTTTGCCTCTGAATGATATTGAGGCTTCCCTGGCTGAGGTTGACCGGGCGATCACTCAATTACGTTTTCGGGGCGTGGAGATTTATAGCAATGTCAATGGCGAGTTCCCGGATGCAGCCAGATTTAGACCTTTGTATGAGAAAATGGTACGCTATGATCTTCCCATCTGGCTGCACCCCTGCCTGGGTGTTACCGGAGACCAGGCGCTTTTCGGCTGGCCTTATGAGACTTCAGCAGCAGTGGTAAAACTGGTAGCTGGAGGTATCATACGCGACTCCCCGGAAATCAAGTTCATTATCCATCATGGCGGCTCTATGGTTTCTTTTTTTGAAGGACGCATTAAATGGATGTACCCATTGGAATTTGGAATAGAGATAAAAGAACCCCGGGAACAGTTCCGCCGGTTTTTTGTTGATACTGCGGTCTACGGCAGTACTTCTGCTTTTAAATGCGCTTATGATTTTTTCAGCGCTGATCATATGCTCTTCGGTACGGATATGCCTCTGGGGCCCAAATATGGCCTGACCGCTGAGACGATTTACTGTATAGAAGCATCCGATATTCCAAAGATAGAAAAGGAAAAGATCTTCTGGCGCAATGCAGTCAATCTGCTTAAAATAGCCGTCTGATCAATAACAATATTGTTTAGATTCAAGGGCTAGAAGAAACCTTTTCATATCCAGACCTCCACCAAATCCACCCAGGGCGCCATCCTTGGAGATCACCCTGTGACAGGGGATAATGACAGGCAGCGGATTTCTGCCCAGAGCCTGACCAACGGCACGAGCAGCCAGAGGTTTACCAATTTGCAAGGCTATCCAGTTGTAACTTTGGGTTTCGCCATATTTAATGCTTCTGGTAGCGGTCCAAACTGACTGTTGAAAAGGGGTAGCACCGGATATATCGATTTTTCCACTGAAATTGATATTTTTTCCATTGAAATAGGATTGTAGTTCTGCACACCATTCCTGGAAATATTCCGGCATGTAATTTACGGCATTATTAACCCCCAGTTTTATTGTTACCAGGTCACGGGTTTTCTGGGGGAAGGTAGCCTGTAAACAACCTTCCGGTGAAGCTAACAGGCCTATCCATCCGGCGCATGTTGAAAAGATGGTATATATTAAACGACAATTTGTTCTATTCTGATCATTCATATTATTTGCTGTCCCAATTGAAAAATGTAGACCTGGATAACTATATTAAGGAGTGTATTTTTAAATTTTTATAGAAGCCCCTCCAATCAGGGAGGGGCTTCTATAAAAATAGAATGCTATCTCGTGGTGGCTTCAATCAATCCGTAATTTCCATCTTTACGGCGGTAAACCAGATTCATGTTGTTACTATCAGGGTTAAAAAATAGAAAAAAATCATGCCCCAGTAATATCATCTGATCGATGGCTTCTTCAAGAGACATAGGCTTTATTTCAAAATGCTTATTTTTCACTACTCTGGGACCGGGTTCTTCATTTTCAGATGCTTCTGCTTCGGCTGTTATTGCTGATGTTGCCTCAGTGGTAGAAGTTCTGATGGATGGACCGCCTCTGCCTCTAATGGAAGGTTTCCGGCTTTTGTAATGTTCAATCTGACGGTTCATAAGTTCAGCAACCTTGTCAGCAGCGCTGTAAAGGTCCTGTGCCCTGACTTCACCGCGGAGCAGGGTTCCTTTATTGTTAATAGTCACCTGTAAGACGAAACGTTGTTCGGGAGACCGGGTTTTTTCTTCAGTAGCGACTACATCAAAAGCCAATATATTGGGGAGATAGCGGTTTATTTTCCCCAACTTTTTCGTGATATAGTCTCTTACTGCGGGTACCATTTCAATGTTTTTTCCGGAAATTTGCATGTCCATTTTTTCCCTCCTCTGTAAATAATTATATTTCTCTGGCCAGCACAATTCCCCATACCGAGATGGCTCCAGCAGATTTCAAAGCTACGGCGCAGGCGTCTAGTGTAGCGCCTGAAGTTGAAACATCATCGATAAGCAGGACTTGTTTATGGAATATTGCCTTACCGGTGCAGGCAAAGGCTTGCTTTACGTTACGTCTGCGTTCCTGTACAGAGTGAGTTTGAGCCTGGGGAAGCAGATATTTCTGACGAATCAGACAATCATTAATAACCGGAAGATGAACCGTTTTGCTTAAACATCTGGCTAGTAATTCTGACTGGTTATATCCCCGTTCTCTTAGCCGTTTGGGGTGTAAAGGTACTGGAACCAGCACCTCGCCTTCCATGGGATTCAAGTTTAAATAGTTGCTGATCAGAATCGCAAGTGGACCAGCTAAGATTTTTAAGTTCTTATATTTAAACTGGTGGATAACTTTACGAGCCAGACCTTCGAAAATGAATGGTGAGCGTATTCCATCAATGCTGGATTGCCATCCGTTACATCCGGGACATAATAAACCGCCAGGTTGAGGTTTACCACATTTGGGGCAAATAGGAGGTTTAATCAGTGGTAATGTCTGCTGGCAGGAATAACACAATAAAGTTCCCTCTTCCCCACAGCCCACACATTTCTGCGGAAATAGAAAATCCAGGGCTACCCCTTTGAATTGCATTAATCGAGGAAGCACCTGAACCACCTATCCTTACTAATTAACTGAACGGAATCTGAACTTCAGTGAGATCTAACCGAATGAGCTCCGTTGTTGATAGGCTCATAAATATAAACATCACCATTTCTGATCTTCAGGTTAAATCCACAGTCGGGGTTTGTACAAACCCACGCTTTGTATTGAATAGCAGCTCCCTGACTTCCGAAATCAGATAGCGGTACCAGGTCGCCTACCTTGCATTTTTGACACTTCGGAAAACTGTTATTAGGTTCCAAAAGTCCACCTCCCGTCCAGCTTGTTAATGAAGTATACAACAATCGAGTGGAAATTAGCAAGAGTTTTTTAATTGGATCGAGGCTAATTCTGTATAAACAGCCCCACTCCGGGTCAACTGGCTTCTCATCAAGCTTATAGAATTAACTTTTATAACAAGATCGGAATTAAAATTAAGGCGCGCAATACTTTCTCCCAGCGACTGTCTCTGAAGGGGAGACGCATAATCTCGCACCCTGGCCAGTGTGAGATGAGGCGTGAATACCCTGTTTTCAGGAGGAAATCCTATCTTTGACAGATTATTTTCCAGGTTTTTTTGTAAAAGCTGGAGTATATCCAGGTCTCCGTTTATCCCTACCCAGACTATCTGAACTCTTTTCAGATGCGGAAAAGCGCCCAGACCTTTAAGTTCCAGGTTGAAAGGTCCGATATCCTGAGATGCGGCTTCTATTAGTTTGATTATCTGTTCAATCCGTCCGGCAGGTACATTACCGAGGAATTTCAGGGTAAGATGGATTCCTTCAGGATCAACCCATTTGATAAAGGAAGGTTCAGAGGATTTCAGAATTTCCTGCACCCGTTTTAACCCCATCATAACCGGTTCCGGCAATTGGATGGCAATGAAAGAGCGGATTTGATCTATATTTTCACCTTTTATCATCTTCAACTCCCAATAGTTTTACCGCATTTCCGGATAGTATTTTTTCTATTTGCTTCTCATTCATCTGAGAATTCATGATCTCCTTTAAAAGTCTGCCAGGATGAAGCAGGGGATAATCAGAGCCGAAGAGAACTTTATCACTTCCGATAATGCTGGAAACCTGTTGATATACCTGAGGTGAATACAAAAAAGGAGATGCGGCACAATCGAAATAAACATGTTTCAAAGCTTTATTAATTTCAGGCATCAAGGCGTAAAAAGGCAGTCCGCCTCCCCAATGAGCGCAAACCATAGTCAGATCCGGGAAAGTGTTAATTAAGTCTATAATTAAATCCGGTGTGATATCTCCCTTTCCCGGATAAAGATGTCCTAAAGGCTCGGAAGTATGAGTGAGCAGGATTAAATGATTCTCGATTAGGGTAAGTATTACCGGTTCAATTGTTTTGATATTTTCAAATAGATCGCGGGACGGCCGCACTTCTCCGATGCCGCGGATTCCGCCTTTAATGCAACGTTCTATTTCTTTTATGGAAATTTCCGGACGCTCCATTTTTATTGTGCCGAAGCCGATTAAACGATCCGGATAACGTGCTATTGATTCCAGTATATAATCGTTGGTTGTATGGCATAATTCATGACTGTTCCAGGCGAAATTTAATACCACTGAGCGGGTTATACCCTCTTGATCCATTTCCGCGATCAATTCTTCAGCGCTGGTCAGCCTGGCTTTAGGATTGGAATATAACTCCGCAAAAAGTGGATCACAGGCAGCCACTTCTGAGCGTTTTTTAATCAACCATGGTGGAAAGATATGAGTATGAAAATCTATGATCATAGCAGAATTATATCAGACCCGGAAGCGCTTTACAGCCTGAAAGCTATTACAAACTGAGAAGTTGAGAGATTCATAAAGAGCGGAAATCAGAGGGTCCCGGCTGGCTGGTAAAAGCTAAAGGTTCAATTTTATCTTTAAGAGTACCTTTTTCGCGCTTGAATGAGAATATGCATCGTATTAGTGATATGATTACGCCAATAGAGAGACCGACGATCCCGATGATTAAAATTACCTCAATACTATTTTCTAAAACTGCATTATCAATTTTAAACGGAAATATGGCAAAAATCACATAAGCGGGCAGAATCCCAGAACCGAAAATGACTGCACGAACCAGGTACTGAAACCAGCGGGGACGGAACATAAGCAAAAAGAAATTCCCCATAATACTAAAGAAGAGAGCTATATTAATAGCCCAGAGACATTGCTCATAGGCCTTTGAGAGAAATGGAATTTCAACATGATTATACACGTTATTTAATATGTTCCAAAAGAATTTGGAGAAATCTGAGGGAATCCAGGGAACATAAATTAATAATAAATTATTAAATGTGTAGAGCAGGATGATGCTGACGGCAATTGCAACGATGAAACCGCGGATACGATAAGCCTTCCATTCCGGAGCGGCTTTTTCCTCCACAAGCGGCTGACTTTCGACAACGTTTAGCGGAGCCGGGATTTCATGCGTACTATCATGAAAGTTTGGTTCTGCTCCGGGATCATTTTGCATTAGTTCGATATTTTCCGGTAATTCTGGATTCATAATATTATAATTATCCGCGTATCAGGATATCAACGGTCAGATTAAAGAAACAAGTTGCCCTCGGCCTGCTGATCTGTATCTTATTATACCTCTTTCAAGCTTATTTTATAATAATAAATATAGGCTATAACCATGAGTGCGGCGATATTCGCCTGAAACATGTTGCGAAAGACAACTACCTGGGGAAAAGAAATAAATTTATGCTGACATGGGTGAATTAAAGTTTTTTACTTTCAGCTATCGGGACCGGCTTTTCAGGTACTCTTACTTTCTCTTTATCACCGGAAGCTTTGATAACGGCTGAAAATCTAGCCGGACAGAGGTCAAGGCAAGATCCGCACTTAACGCACTTTTTTTGATCAATAACATGGATCATTCTTTTTCCGCCTGAAATAGCCTGCGTTGGACAGTTCCTGGCACAGATACCGCAACCCTGGCATTTCTCCGGCATTATCTGGAAAGTGATCATATTAAGGCACAAATGTGCCGGACATCTTTTTCCGACCACATGCTCTTCATATTCATCTCTGAAATAGCGTAAAGTGGTAATCACAGGGTTAGGAGCGGTTTGTCCCAGGCCACAAAGAGAACCGGCCTTTATCCCAACAGCCAGATTCAGTAATAAATCAAGGTCTTTACTTTTTCCAGTTCCATTAGTGATATTATTTAAAATATCCAGCATTTGCTTGGTTCCCGAACGGCAGGGTATACATTTTCCGCAAGACTCTGATTGAATGAATGTCATAAAAAAGCGAGCTACATCTACCATGCAGGTATCCTCATCCATTACAACCATACCGCCTGATCCTACTATGGAACCAAGTTTAGTCAGGGATTCATAGTCCACTGTCTGGTCCAGAAAACTCTCCGGAATGCAACCTCCCGAAGGTCCCCCGGTTTGAACTGCTTTAAATTTTTTCCCACCTGGGATGCCACCGCCTATATCATAGATAATCGTACGTAAAGGGATACCAAAAGGCACTTCTACCAGCCCTGTACGGTTGATTTTTCCGGCCAGAGCGAAGGTCTTGGTGCCCTTGCTGCTATTTGAGCCATATCTTCTATACCAATCGCTGCCATTCTGTAAAATAGCAGCTACATTAGCCCAAGTTTCCACATTATTTATATTGGTGGGCTTTCCCCACAACCCTGACTGGGCAGGAAAGGGAGGCCTGGGGCTGGGCATACCACGGTCGCCTTCAATAGAAGCTATAAGGGCAGTTTCTTCTCCGCAGACAAACGCTCCGGCGCCTTCTCTGAGTTCAATCTGGAAGTTGAAACCCGAATCGAATATATTGCTCCCGGTGAGGCCATATTCGGATGCTTGTTTCAAAGCAACTTTCAACCGTTCAATGGCCAGTGGTTTCTCTGCCCGGCAGTAAATATAACCTTTAGTCGCACCTATGGCATATGCCCCGATCAACATGCCCTCCAGAACAGAGTGTGGATCTCCTTCCAGGAGGGAACGGTTCATGAATGCGCCAGGGTCTCCTTCGTCCGCATTACAAATGATATATTTCACCGGACCGGGTTCTCTGCGACACAACTCCCATTTCAAACCTGTGGAAAAACCGGCTCCTCCCCGTCCTCTGAGTCCTGCGTTTTTAACTTCGGAGACTACTTTCTCAGGGTGCATGCTTAAAGCTTTTGCCAGGCCGGCATAACCACCGTGGGCAATGTAATGGTTAATATTCTGAGGATCAATGAATCCACAGTTTCGCAGTATAATACGCACCTGAGGTTTCAACATGGGTAGTTCAAAAAGGGGGGGTATTTCCGGTATGGTCGGCTTGCCGGTGGTACCCAGGGCCAGTTCAGAATGAAGGTTATTGTAAACAAGATAGTCTTCAACCAACTGCGAGGCAGAATCCGGAGTAAGATTACCGTAGTAAATTTCGGGCTTTCCGGGTTTAGCAATGCTGACGATAGGCTCACAATAGCAGGTACCCAGGCATCCGACTTCCATTAAATTGGCTTTGATACCTAATTTCTGTAGTTTGTTCTTAACAGCATCAATGACATTTAAGGCTCCAGCAGCCCTGCCGCAGGTCGCCGAACCTATTGTAATACGCGGCTCCTGACTTTGTTCCAGAGCGTTCCAATCGGCTAAAGCAGTTTCCTTTAGTATTTCAAAGATCATTTTTCCCGCCACTCCCTATTTTTCTGGCCGGTTTTCCCTCAGAATTTGCTCTACCCTGGCCACAGTCATACGTCCGTAGACGTTTTTATCCACCACTAATACGGGCGCTAAGGCACAGGACCCGAAGCACGAGATGGTTTCCAGACTAAAGTGCATATCCGGAGTAGTTTGTCCTGCCTTAATGCCAAGCTGGTTTTCTACCTCCTGCAGAATGCGGGCTCCTCCTCTAACATGGCAGGCTGTTCCCCGGCAAACCCGGATACTTTTTTTACCTCCGGGTTTAAGCCGAAAAAGAGCGTAAAAGGTAGCGACCCCGAAAACATGTCCTTCAGAGACCTTCAAAAACCTGGAGATCGCCTTCATAACATCCTCAGACAGGTATCCGAACTCCTCCTGAGCGGCTTCCAATATTGGTATCAATTCATCTTTATTGCCTTTGAATCCGGCCAGCACCTTTTTAAGGCTTGCTTGATTGTTTTTTTCTGTCAATTGAACTTTTTCCCTTCCTGCTCTGTTACAAACAGTCTATCTGATTTGGGATAATTATGCCACAGACATTTATTATAATTCAGAGAAAAGTTACCGGTTTGTTATTTTGCGGATAGCTACTGATCTGGTTGTTTCTTAGAATGTAATTATGCCGGTGTATATTGGGACTTTTTTATTGTATTCTTATCCGGCTTTGACCAATGACCAGGTGATGTTCTGGCATAATACATTAATATCCTCTGCGGAAAGATAGTCCAGGATGCATCTGTCAAAGAGGATATTGCCGTTGGGAGGAAACTCATCGTCACCTTTCCAGATAACCAGGGTTACAGGCACACGGCTGAAGGCCGGTATGGTGACAGCTATATCTCCAAAAGAAGCCTGGACTCCCCCAAAAATCTTTGAAACATCTACCAGGCGTTCGGGAGATTCGCCAAAATGATCAATCAGAGGTTTGACTGCCCGCTTAAAAAAACTCGGATAATAGACACTTCCTTCGCTCAGTTCCTGGTAAGCAATTACCTCCCGGGACAGGGGTGTCCCTCTGGCCCTAATCAGGTAATGGAGGATCAGTATTTTATCTTTTAAATCAGCCTCCATACCGTTTTTCAGACAGATACTCATTTCCGGTAGTATAACCTCAAAGCTCCTGTAGAGGTATTGTAAGTTAATAATCAAAGAGTTACCCTTCATCTGGTAAGATGAGCCGCTTCTTCTGCATTGCTCTTTCACGTTATCCAGACCGGCAAGCTGCTCGCCAGCCAGTTTTAAAGCTAATCCGTAGGCCTTATCATAATTTTTTTGGTCCGGTAAAGATATTATTGAATGATCCATGTTTTCAATTATACTTCCAGCCATGAATGGGAATACAGGGACTCTCCATTCAGTACCCTGAAGGTTTTAACATACTTAATCTCTTCAGGACTTAGTTTAGCTGTATCGATTTTCTCTCCTTCCATAAGCCGGTGGATCATCTGTAACAGCGAGGGTTTGCGTCCTCTTACTATGTCAATCAAGTCTTTATCAAAGGCATCTATGATGGCGGCATACAGGCCGTATTTCATAAGCATCATCAAAAAGGTACGGTTAAGCCATGGCCTGAGTTCGGAAGGTGTTCCGTTGGAAACATTGGATAGGCCTACTATAGACTTGCAGCCGGGCGCAATATCTGGCAGCATGCTCATGAATTCGAGGCTGGCCTTGAGCTGGTTGATTTCACCGCTGACCGGAGTAGCGATCGGATCAATCCAGATTTTCTCATTAGGTATGCCCTGCTCATTGGCCCTGTATACCAGGTCAACAGCTAGCATGCACCTTTCATTGGCATCCCTGGGCATTCCTTCCACTCCCCATAACAGGCCGATCATGTCTGTATTGTATCGATTGACCAGCGGGAGTTCCTGCTGCAAGCGGTCGGGCTGGAGTGAAATAGAATTAATCAGGGCTTTATTCCGGCAGACTTTGAGGCCGGCCTCCATAGCTACCGGATTGGTGGTATCCAGAGAAAGCGGTTTTTTCGTCTCTTCCTGTACAGTTTGTACTACCCAGGACATGAACTCGTCACCGCCTTTACGGGCCGGACCAATGTTCAGGTCCAGATAATCCACATCCGCGGCATTTTCTGCTTGAGCCATCTCCCGGACAGGAATTGCATTTCTTTCACGAAGGGCTGGACCCAGTGACTTGGACATGATATTCAAATTTTCACCTACCAGAATCATCTGTTTGCTCCTTATGCTTTCCAGTTTTTCAAAAATACAGGTATATGGGCAGCTTCTCTTGGTCCTACCTCTATTTTCCAATCCGGCAACTCTTCTTCCAGCCCCCCACTTTCCTGAGCTGCGTATCCCGGGATAATCAGTTTATGGTGCTTTACCTGTCCGGCTATGCCGCTTTTCTTAACAAAGGGGGCAATGGCATCCGCTACAAATTTGCCGGCAGCCCAGGCAGTCATAACGGAAAGACCTTCGGTATCTTTAACCAGCAGATAGGCCGGCACCCGGCTGTTTTCAATCTCGCCTGACACAATGAAGTAAGTTAAAGAAAAATTAGAGGTAATAAGTACCGGGGAGTTCTCATTGGGCTTGCCGAATTCATAAATTCCTTCTTTAGTAGCCAGAGGTTTCTGGGGATCGGTAAAAATATTCATTCTTTCCACGAGGAGCGGAAACAAAGAGTGACCCTGGACGTCGGAAAGCACTATAATACCCGCATATTTAGCGATGAATATGGATGCAATCAGGGCTTCTTTCATGGGATCTGGCGTCATTTCACAGGGAAAGGCTATTGTGGGAAAACCCAGCGTTCTGATCTTTCCCAAGGCTGCCCGGCGAATAAATATTTGCTCCTCAAAGGCCTGGCGTAAATTACGGCCTCCGGAATCGATTATAATGTCTTTGATCCCTGCTTTTACCAGTTGATCGGTCAGAAGGGCAACTTCTTCCAGTCCATTTCCCCTGACAGCCACCGGGCAGTTGGCGGATTTGGCTAGATCTGCCACTTTTACCAAATTATCCTTATCTGCGGCATAGAGAAGCGGTTTTCTATCTGCACATTCCTTTAGTCCGGAAGCCAGGATATCCGGGTTGCTGCTAATGAGGATAAGGCTGCAATCACTTTTTTGTTTAACTTTACTAACCAGTGTGGAGAATTTTTCCTGTTGCCCCGAATCGCATTTGATAGCAGCCATTTCCGCACGCAGGGTCAAACCAACCCTATCATATTTGAGATTGTCCAGCCTTCCCAGGCGACCGTCAATTTCAGTTTCGGGCATGGTATCGCTGATTAAAACCGCCAGGCCGGGGGGATTTTCAAATCTCTTTTCATGGCGGAACATGACAGTCTCACCGCCTGTCTTCACCGCCCTGGCTCCTGTGCCGATGATAACAGGCCTGATGGGAGGTGCAGAAGCTTCGGACAACCTGGCTTTTGTCTCCTCTGAGACTGTAGGACAGGCTGCCAGTTCAGCTTTGCCGGCGGCCAGTTGCATCGCGAAAGCCAGGCAGGTAGGAACTCCACATTTTCCGCAATTGGTCTTAGGCAGCAGTTTAAAGATTTCTATTCCAGTTAGCGGCATATCAAATACTCCTTTTTATTATCCAATTATAGGCGGCAGGCTCAGGGCCGGGTGATTTTTCTCTGTCAGGAAAGGCAGGATTTCATCTTCGGTGGTTCCTATGGTTTCATCAGCAATCTTATCCAATAAATCAGGGACTCCCATCTCAATACCTCTTTGTTGAATCCGTTCTCCAAGCTCTTCTTTCAACATTTTGGGCATCCACACCATTCTTAACAGACCCCCGTCACCCATGATAAATTTTCTCTGTGTGATGTTATATTTACCGTGACCCACAAAACCCGGGGTGCTCAGACCTCCGCCAATGGTACCGGCCAAAGTGGTGAATTTCATCCCGCAGGGGGTCATGCCTGTGAAATCACGGTTAACCGTCATTACACCATTACAAATAGGCAACACGGCAGCAATGCATTCGCAGCAGCCGCAGGTGGTCATGGGGTCGTTTATTATACTGTAGAAATTGTAATGGTCGATTTTACCCCTGGAAGCCTTAAAGACAAACTCATTCACTCCCTTCCATTGGCCCAGTTTTGCATCAATGGTCTCACCTTTAGGCACTGGCTGATTGGGCCCGGTGGGGTTGATTTCAAAGGAAGCTTTACAATCCATCCAGTTATATGAGCCGCAAAGCCCAGTTCTTTCAGGGCTGATGACGCAAACATGGCTGGGCGCAAAGGACTGGCACAGGGTGCAGGAGTAGTAAGTCTCCACGCTTTCATCCGTCATGCCTTCAATTCTCATATCCCTTGTCCGGTAAACCTCTCGGGCTTTTTCCAGCTTTGACTTTACATCAGCATCATTGGTGTATATTTTTACCTGAAGCTTATCAAAAATGCGGCCGAAGTCCTGATGCAGTTTGGCATGCAGGATAGCGCCCAGGTGCTTTATCCTGAATCCTTTTTCTACGGCCTGTTTACTGATTCTGATCCAGGCAATATCCCTCTGCCCGATATGCATGATGCCCTGGGCATAGTTGATGAGATGATGGATCTGTCTTTCCAGAATGGGCTCAAAATCATCCTGCATCTCTCTTCCCGCGACTTCCACACAAATGGCCATAGGCAATTTGGAGTTTATGGTCACGTCGGTTATTTCGGGGCCGATTACCTCCACTCTGCCGTCTTCAACCTCATTCATATGTCTGGTAGTAACCCATTCAACCATAGAAGTACGGCCACCTCCGCATTCCAGGTAAATGTCATCCCCGCGTACTCTTTCGCCTTCAAAGGCAGCTCCATATGCCACGGGAACAGGAACGCTGGTCACATTGACTTTAAGTCCTCTGACCTCAACAGCTTTAGCCACCAGGTTTTCATGGCTGATATTCGAAACGACATGTTCATAGGTAGTTATGCCGGTAGGGAGGACCTCAGGAATAGGGGTATCTGCGATAACCGGAAAGCCGAAGTTGATCGCCCCTGCGGCGTTGGCATACCATTCATCACTGACAAAGCCCAGCGGCAGGGCGAAGGCAAAGATACGGTCCTTGTTATATATCAGGATTTTTCTGAATTCTCCAGGCTGGATGCCTCCAAAAGATAGGGCTGCGCGGGTGGCAAAACCCAATGAGAAGACAGTGGCGGAAACATCCGGACCAAAGGATACCAGCCGGGTTGGCCAGCCAATCTGTACTCCGGCTTCCAAAAGCTGGTTGGCGAATCTCTGACCATTGTATTCGGCAGACATAAAGACATACAGGTTTTTTTGCTGAAGCTCCTGGGCAATCCTGACAGCGATTTCTTTCGTAGGCGCTGCTCCCAGTACCGCTGCAAAACCTGGGGCAGTACCGTCGACAAACTCCACTCCCCTTTTTCGCAGGATCACATCATCGGCTGCGCCCAGCCAGATATTTTCACCGGCAATGTCTTCCGTTTTAGTATAGAATTGCGGCTGCTCCAGATAGCGGATAGCTTCTATGATTTCTTCGGCAAACAGGGTGGCCATGCCGGCATCCAGGGCTGGAGCCAGATAAGGCAGAGGATGCAGCTCTCTTACCGGCGGAGGCAACAACAATTTGCATCTGCGGATAACCGCTTCCATATCGCCCAGTTTTTCCACTTTAATGCCAAGTATTCCGTAGATAATGGGAAGATAATAAGCTGTGTTAGGAAAACCCACAGGTTCATGGGGACTATATGACTCCATGGCTTTACGCCATTTTTCTTCAGCCTTGTTGACTATTTTGTAAGCGCCCCTGATAGCCGCTGATGCAATAATCTTGGACATTTTTCACTCTTCCCCCTATTTTTCCAGGTCTCTTCTCATCGCCATATCGTAAAGCACCCTTTCACGGGCTTTATCTATTCCCAGCGCTTTGCGTTTTTTATCGATATGGGCAATCATCATATGAGCGGCTTTTACAGGGTCTTTTTCAAATCCCCACATTCCCCCGTAAATTTTTTCATAGTCTTTAAAAAGATAATCGGTTAATTCCCTGGACCCAATGGTAGGCCAGGTAACCCCGAAGACGGTATAAACTCCTGAGGTAACAAAATAATGGCCTATGGAGACCGCTTTTTCGCTCATCCATTCCGGGGCTGCTCCGGCTACCGGCAGGTCGCTCAGGTCATCTCCCAGTCCGCCTTCCTTGACCATGGATGTGGCGGCTATTAATACCCTGCAATTATCAACACATGAACCCAGATGTAAAACTGGAGGAATACCTACCGCTTCGCAAACTGAGGCCAGCCCTTCACCGGCATACCGGGCGGCTTCAGGCACCATCAAGCCTGCTTTAGCTGTAGCCATGGCGCTGCATCCGGTCTGTAGAACCAGAACATCATTCTTAATGAGTTCTTTAACCAGGGTTACATGGGGGTCATCATGAGTTACTCGCGGGTTGTTACAGCCCACCACTCCAGCTACTCCCCGGATCCTGCCATTGATGATGTTATCGTTCAGGGGCCTATAAGAAGCTCTAAACAACCCCCCTAATAAATAGGTGATGGTCTCATGGCTGAAACCGGCAATCATATCAGTCTTTTGCTGGGGAATGCGTACATTTTTACCCCGGTTAGGGTAATTGTCTATGGCCATGGTGATAATCTGCCGGGCTATCTCAGATGCTTTAAGGTCATCAAACTGAATATAAGTTGAACCTGAGATATGAGCCCGGGGATCAGTGGTAATCAATCTGGTATGGTAGCACTGTGCTACATCAGTTAAGCCCTGCATAATGCACTGGATATCTACCACCATAGCCTCAACAGCGCCAGTTATAATTGCCAGTTCCTGCTGTAAAAAATTCCCAGCAATGGGCACGCCGTGCCGCATCAAAATTTCATTGGCAGTGCAACACATACCGGCCAGATTGATGCCGCTGGCGCCTTTGCTTTTGGCATAATTCACCATTTCAGGATCCTGGCTGACTATAGCCAGCATCTCAGCCAGGGCAGGTTCATGCCCGTGGATAATTATATTGACGTCCTCTTCTTTAAGGATCCCCAGGTTGATCTGGCTGAGAACAGGCGCAGGCGTACCGAACATAACATCCTGTAGATCAGTGGCCAGCATACTTCCGCCCCATCCATCTGCCAGGGCGGTCCGTGTTGCAGCCTGCATCAGACTGTGATAGTCCTGGTCAACTCCCATGTGCGTGCGGTGCATGGTTTCAACCACTTCTCTATCTATGCCCCGTGGAATTACCCCTTGCTGCCGCCAGATCTCCTGACGTTTCAGGGGGGCTCTTCTGATACAGAGGAGTTCGCCTTCCTGTCGGCCAAAGTCCTTTATAGCTATTTCCGCCACATCCTGGGCAATTTCTTCATTAGTGCGGTCGCCGATTTTCACGCCGAAATCAAGCGCTAATTGCAGTAATTTTTGTTCATCCTTGATCTGGTAGCCGGCAGCTTTGCCTTCAGAAACTGCCTGGAAAAGCTCCGCTACACGCCTTCCATGATCTGCATGAGCTGATGTTCCCGCAGCGATCATACGCGCAAAATTCCTTGCAGCGATGGTTTCCGCAGTGGCGCCGCAAACTCCTTTACGTTTTTTACGATCTTCCGGTGTTTCCTCTTTACCTTTTGGCAACGGAACCCGGCAGGGACCCATAGCACAGTTTTTACAACAACTGCCTTCTACCCCAATCGGGCAGGGCTTGATTGTATCCGACCTGTCGAATGCCGTATTACAGCCGTCCTGCGCTGCTTTGGCTAACATTTCTAGGGTTGCCTGGTCAATGCTTCTAACTTCCTTTTCCGCCATCTTGGTTTAATCTCCCTTTATTTCACTTTATAGGGCGGGTCAAATCGCCAATCATATCTCTTACTAATTTAACCGCCTCAGGATGTCTCATGACTACAATATCGCCGCCTGCCAGGAGCAGGCACAGCGCAGACATAGCTTCCAGCAGAATACCTCGTTTTTTCATATCTCCCAGATTCGGATCCTCCTGCTCTGAGACCTTAACTTCTTTGGTCTTCCATGTTTCTTTAGCGATATTGCAAATGATGGGGTACTGCAACTTATCATCGCTTTGAGTTAGAGCCGCGGCCCGGATTCTCTCCATGACTGAATAGCAATATTCGATACCGTAGCCTATGCTGCTCACGGTGGGATCCATAATTAAGCAACTGTCTGGTAGTCCCAGGTTGCCCAGTAAAATATTCAATTGTTTGGCCAGATTGATATCAATGGGTGTAGAGGCGACTACTGTATGGTGGTAACCTATGGCGGCCGCACCGATTTTCTTATGATCGCCTTCTTCTACGGGGCCTAATATCAAATTTTTCCCCTGGCAAACTTCAGTTACCTTCCTCAGCACTTCGGTGTCTTTGTCCAGGTTGGCAGTACCCCAAACTATCAGGGGAACATATACGGCATCAGCGACCCTTTTAGCTATAGCGGCTGCTTCATCAGCGCCGCGGTTCAGGCCGTTGGGGTCAGTACTGGTCATCTGAAGGCAAATCATATCAGCCTGATAGTCCTGTACACATTTAACGGCCCACTTTACTGGATCGTCCAGTACATCCCTAAAAGGGTCAATAGCAGCTTCCGGCCATTCCTGGGGGGGCGCATCATACACTTCCATGGCGATTTTGGGCAAATTGGGTAAATTCCCTTCAAAAAGATGAAAGGGATAACTGCTCTCGCCTCCTACAGTAATGCGATGACCATCCGGACCTAAGTTTATTTCTTTTATTCTGCCGTTATAAATGGTCCTGGGAATCTGAAGCGTCATACTTACCTTCCTTGCATTTATTCTCCAAATTACGTTTCAGCAGTCAGCTAAGGTTTTCTTAAGCTGGCTGCTGATCAAGTCGATTTGCTTTACGCAGGTTTTTTTCTTTTTTCGCTGCCAAACCATTCCTGGCTGTAAAAATATCTTTCACCGGTTTCCAGGTATTTAAGTTTTTCAGTTCTGGAAGCCAGCTTTTGCCTCCATTTGCCCATTTCTTCTCCGGCGGGTTTTCCTTTTTCAAAGGTATCTCCCAGGACTTCAACTTCCTGACGTCCTGGAGCTGTCTTCTTTATAATTTCATTTCCCACTATTGAACCTCGTTTATGATAGTCCTTTGCTTATATTAGCAGCTTTAAGGGTATTTAACATCAACATAGTGATAGTCATGGGCCCCACTCCACCCGGCACAGGGGTAATGGCGCTGGCCTTCTCTTTAACAGCCTCGTAGTCCACATCACCTACCAGGATCCGGCTGCCTTTAGCAGTACGTCCGATCTCGTTAGTCCCCACATCAATAACCACCGCTCCTTCCTTGACCATGTCTGCGGTAATAGCTTTGGGCCTGCCGGCGGCCACGATAAGTATATCAGCCCGGCGCGTATGAAATGCTATATCTCTGGTGGCGGTATGGCAAATAGTCACAGTGGCATTGGCGCCCTTAGCTTTTTGCAGCATAATATTAGCCACTGGCTTGCCTACAATGTTACTGCGCCCTACGATTACTACCTCAGCGCCGTCTGTCCTGACCCCTGATCTCAAAATCAATTGTTGAATACCATGGGGAGTACAGGGTATGAAGTCCGGCTCGCCGATCATTAGTTTGCCTAGGTTCACAGGATGGAACCCGTCAACATCCTTACGGGGATCAATGGCATACAGCACCTTCGTTTCATTTATATGCTTGGGTAAAGGCACCTGTACCAGGATGCCGTGTATACTGGGATCACGGTTCAGTTTATCTACCAGGGCTAATAGCTCCTGTTCAGAGGTAGTTCCGGGTATATCCATCCTCTGAGAAAAAATACCCAATTCGTTGCAAGTTTTTTCTTTTTGACCTACGTAAACTTTAGAAGCCGGATCATCACCTACCAGGATGGTAGCCAGACCGGGGATCAGGTTATATTTAGATTTGAGATCAGCTATCTCTATTTTTATTTCTTCACGAATCTGCCTGGCGATTTCAGTTCCACTGATGATTTGTGCTGCCATAATTTTTCACCCCTTAATCATTTATTATTTTGAGCCAGTACAACTGACATTAATTGATCAACCGCCAGAACTGCATGGTTGTAGTCCGGCAGTTCCAGCAAAGGTTTAAATTGGAGGTCGAAGGCGTTTATTTGTTCATCCAGAGGAATAAAGGCATTTACCTGCAACCCAAGCTTTTCCAGTTCCCTGGTAATCTCAGGGTCAATCTGCTCTGGTGTCATATTAATCACCATGATCTGGTGTTTAATTCTCAAATTCAGTTCATTGACCAGGTCCCTGATACGGGCGATAGTACGTACTCCCTTTATAGAGTGGTTGGATACGATCAATAATACGTCAATATCTTGAGTTGTCCCCCGGCTGAGGTGCTCCATACCTGCTTCATTATCCATTACTATGTATTTATAGTTGCTGGAAAGACGGTCTATGAACTTCCTGAGAATGAGGTTGGGGTAACAATAGCAGTCCCGGCCTTCGCCCCGTCCCATGACCAGCAGGTCCAGTCCCGGGCTTTCTACCAGGAGATTGTTTAATTGAAACTCGATAAAGCTTTCTTTGGTCATTCCAGCCGGTATATTGATTTTGGCTTTCTGAAAAGCTTCCAGCATGGAACCGACAGTTTCTTCAACCGTTAACCCCAGACTTTCTCCCAGGTTGGCATTAGGGTCAGCGTCCACAGCCAGCACCGGTGTCAGAAGGTTCTTTTTCAGGTAACGGATAATCAAGCTGGAGATGGAGGTTTTGCCGCTGCCTCCCTTGCCTGCTATGGCAATAGTAAATCCCATTTTAATCTCTCCGGAGTTTATTCGTTTCGAAACACTCTTTTATTCTGGCGGAAATGGTAGGGAAGTTGCTTTCCTCAGTATGAGGTAAAAATAAAGCTGCGGTATAATTCTGAGAAAAATCCAGGTTTTCGCTGAGTTCAATATTGGTCATCATGCGTCCAACTTTTACAGAATCATTTAAAAAGTCAGTACAGAAAGCAGCCAGTCTGGCTCCGGATAAAGAACTATTACCAATGAAAACAAAACGGTCACGGGGTAAATCAGGCAGCAAGCCAATAGTAATAGCTTTTTCAATGTCCAGAGCGCTGCCGAAATTTCCGGCTAAAATCACCTGTTCAAAATCTCGGCAGGTATAATTTACGCTCCGGCTCAACGTGTGGCAGCCGGCATACAGGGCGGCTTTGGAGCGGATTAAATTGTCAATATCAGCTTCGGAGATGGTAATATCCTGGCCGAACTGGGTTTCTGAACTCCAGGCCACCACAAATTCATAGCCATCCTGGCCATGACGTATTCTGGGAGAATCCAGACTGGAGTCTAATTTGCCATTTTGTTCAATAACACAGGCTTCAAGTAAAGCAGCCAGTATGGATATTAAACCAGAGCCGCAAATTCCACGTGGTTTAACATTGCCGATGGTATGAAAGGTTGGTTCGAGAGTAGCCCGGTTAAGGCTGAAATCCTGAATGGCCCCAGTAATGGCCACCATTCCATATTTGATGCCTCCACCTTCAAAAGCCGGTCCAGCAGAGCAGGAGGCAGAGACCATCCAGTCGGCATTCCCAATAACGATCTCCCCGTTAGTTCCGATGTCCATGAAAAAAGTTAGCTTATGGGTTTGATGCATGCCGGCGGCAATCACCCCAGAAACGATATCTCCACCAATATAGCTGGAAACAGCCGGAAAGGCGTAAAGATAAGCATAATCTGCCAGGTTAAGTCCCAGTGATGACGCTTTTACCAACGGCAAAGCATTGGCGGCCGGGGTATAAGGGGAGATCCTAATGTATTTGGGATTCAAACCGAAGAGGATTTGAGTCATGGTTGGATTCCCGGCTGCTGTGATAAAAACGATATCGCTCCGTTCTACTTTACTTTGCGAAACTAATTCGTCTATAACCTGATTAATCGTATTAGCGATAGCTTGCTGGAGGGTTTTCAAACCTGCTATCCCGGGTTTTTGAATAAAAGCAATACGAGCGATAATATCCGTTCCATAATTGATTTGTTTATTAAAAACAATGCTGTCAGCCAGCACTACGCCGTGATTGACATCCAGCAACTGACCACAAACGGTGGTGGTTCCGATGTCAATGGCCAGGGCATAAAGACGGCTGCGGGTATCCCCTGACTCAACATTAACAATTCTGGCACGAGCCTCCCGGATATCAGGAATAGCCGGCCGTGTCAGAGTTGTAACCGTAACGTTCCAGTGGTCTTCCCTTAACACCTCGGGCAATTTGCGGATGATTTCTAAATCAATGGGTAAATCATTAATGCCGCATTTATCTTTCAATCCCCTGATTATGCGGGAAGTATCGCTGATATTATCTGTTAAGGTAGGCGGTGGTAATTGTAAAAAGTGCTTTGCCAGGGGTGGGTTGATATGCCATCCAACAGCCAGAACTCCCGAGGTCTCTACCCTCTCTCTGATTTTTATTGATTTATCCAGCTTGGACTTCAGGGGAATAAAGACCGTCACATCAGTCAGCACTTTACTTTGACAGGCCAAACGAAGGCCCTTTAGATATTCTACTTCGGAAAGGGCCTCGGTTTTAATGCTTTCAACTTCGCCTTTTTCTATTTTAACTTTGCAGGTGCCACATATGCCGGTACCACCGCAGGAGGCCGCCAGGTGAACACCTCCTGCGATAGCAGCATCCAGTAAAAGGGTACCCCGCTTAACCAAAACTTCAATATTGTCTGGGAGAAACAGTATTTTACAGTTATCACCCGGTAAAACCATGGTCATTCAGCGCTCCGGAAGACTAATCTACTTCATGCAAACCTGTCACTTTGCCCGTTTTAACATCTACGTCAATCTTTCTGAAGGCAGGACTGGAAGAAGTACCGGGCATCAGGCTGATAGTACCAGCCATAGGACAGAGGAATTTAGCTCCGGAATAAATCAGGACGTCATTAATTGGTAAAGTCCATCCCTTGGGGACGCCTTTTAAATTGGGTTCATGAGACAGGGATAGATGGGTTTTAACCATCATAGTAGCATATTCATCATATTTTGGATCGGCTTCAAAAACCCTGGCTTTACTGGCAGCCTCTGGGCTCCAGGTAACCCCATCCGCCCCGTAGACTACTTTGGCAATCTTTTCTACTCGATCTCGCAGCTTCATTTCCATGGGATAAAGAAACTGAAAATTATTATCTTCCTTGCAGGCATCCAGAACAGCATCCGTTAATTCCAATGCGCCGTCACCGCCCAGGGCCCAGTGATTAGACTCGGCTGCACGCGCTCCGGCAGCCTCAGCAGCTTTTTTAACCATGGCAATTTCAGCATCAGTATCAGTAAAGAACCGGTTAATGCAGACCACAGGGTTGATGCCTGAAGCGCGGATGGTCCTGATGTGGTGGAGCATATTATCCAGACCTTTTTCCAGATTATTCAGGTTTTCTTTCGTATATGCTTCCGGCAAAGGCATGCCTGGAGAAACCTTAGGACCGCCGCCGTGCATTTTTAAAGCCCTGACTGTGGTAGTAAGGACAGAAACATTTGGTTTGAGACCACTATAGCGGCATTTCACATTCCAAAATTTTTCAAAACCTATATCAGCAGCAAAACCGCTTTCAGTCACATGATAATCGAACATTTTTAAACCCATACGGTCAGCTATAATAGACGATTGTCCCACAGCGATATTGGCAAAAGGTCCCGCATGAACCATACAAGGCTGGTATTCCACAGTACTGCAAAGCGTGGGATTGATAGTATTTCGCATAAAGGCTGACATAGCGCCGGCTACTTCCAGATCATTAGCTGTAACTGGTTTACCTTTTTTATCATAGGCGACGGTGATTTCTCCGATTCTTTTACGCAGGTCAGCCAGATCGTTAACAATAGCCAGAATAGCCATCAATTCTGAACTGACAGCGATGGCGAACCTGGACTGCATCAAGTAGCCATCCATACGGCCGCCTATACCGATGATGATGTTGCGCAGGCTTTGAGCACAGAAGTCAATCACCCAACCCATCTCAACCCTGTTGGGATCTATTTCTAAACGGCGCATATGACTGAGTCTCTCGAGTTGCTCATCGTTATAGTTGCGTTCATGCTGCATCCTGGAAGTAAGGGCTACCATAGCCAGGTTATGGGCGTTCATTATGTCGTTAATGTCCCCGGTTAGTCCCATTGAAAACTCAGTCATCGGAATTAAAAGTGCGTTGCCGCCTCCTGCGGCAGAACCTTTGATGTTCATGGTGGGACCACCGGAAGGTTGCCGCAGGCAGCCGCCTACGTTTTTATGGCGTTTCCCAAGACCTTCCATCAGTCCCAGAGAGGTGGTACTTTTTCCTTCCCCGAAAGGCGTGGGAGTAATAGCAGTTACTTCAATGTATTTTCCATCCGGTTTATTTTTTAAGCGCTCCATTATCTTTAGAAAATCCAATTTGGCAATTCTACCGTAGGGCAACAATTCATCTTTTTCCAGATTAAGCTTTTCTCGCCACTCATCCGGGCCCGGCATATTCGCTTCTGCGAATTCAGCTATTTGCCATTCCTTATATTTTGTTGCATCGTACGCCATAGGTCTCCTTACTTCTAACTTCTTCCTTTTTTATTTTATACCTTTTATGAAATACTCAAGTCAGTGATTTGAGGCTAAGCCAAGAAGTTTGCGGTAGATTTCCTCTACTTCATGGATTACTGGCTGACTGGCATTAATTGACATATCATTAGAAATATCTGCGTCTATGATAGCAGCATCATAAGGGATAAAACCCAGGAACTCAAAACCTGCCAGGTTAGATACTATGAATTCACGGTCGGCAGAGTTACGAATTTTGTTACCTACAATGGCTAAATGGGTCAAACCAATATCCTGTGCCATTTTTTTTATTCTGAGAGCAGTATCCAGGCTTTTTCGTCCAGGCTCAACCACAATAATAAGGTAATCCACAGATCTGGCGGTAGCCCGGCTGAGATGCTCAATACCGGCTGCCATATCCAGGATAACTACTTCGTTCCTTACTACCAGCAGGTTGGCCATTAAAGACTGAAGTAGGGTATTTTCCGGACAATAACACCCACTGCCTCCCCTTTTTACTCTACCCATTACCATTAAGCGAATGCCGTTCATTCGATGTGCGTACTTTTCCGGAATATCGTCTACCTTAGGATTCAGTTTATATAATGAACCCCTTTGGCCGGGTCTGGCTCCTGTTCGTTCTTCCACCAGTTCCTTCATTTCAGAAATGGGAATAATATGCTCTGCATCAGTAAAACCAAGAACTGACGCCAGGTTGGTATCAGGATCAGCATCAATAGCCAGTATGCTAAAATGGTTCCTGGCAAACTCTTTTATCAGAAGAGCTGCAAGAAGAGTTTTCCCGACTCCCCCCTTGCCACTGATTGCTATTTTCATGTATGCTGCTCCTGCTGAGAATGACGTTTTTGCTTATTGCTTATTTATCATAAACCTTGCTTTTGCTAGACACTTTTAGGAAGCTCCTGACATAATGAAATATTTTTTCAATAATAAATAGCCTCTTGAAGGGTTTAAGTTAAAAGTGTTATAAGTCTGGGCTTGTCAGGTTATCGTATGAATTTCCCGGGGGAAATTTGGCTATTTATCTCCATGAAAAAACTTTCCACATTATAAGCATAAAATTTACCATAATACAAGTCAATCCCTTAAATGATAATCTTAATAGACTTGATTTTTTATTCATTGCAGTTTGTTCTGGTGTCTGCTATTATTAATTTTCGAAGGCCAATACCTAGAATATCTAGGTAGCCCGTTATATAATAAAAATTGAACCCTGTTCATCCAACGGAATAAAAAATATTTTGGGTGGGGTTGGAGTATTTTTGAGGAGAATTGGATGTCAACCAAGCATGAACTGATTGCCAATAATATAGATTCGCTGCTGCTAAGCCTTCTAAGTGAACAACCATTATATGGTTACCGTATACTTAAGGAGTTGGAGGGACGTAGTCAGGGGTATTTTAAGTTCAAGGAAGGTACTCTTTATCCTGCTTTGCACAGATTAGAAAAGAGCGGCCTGATAGAAGGCAAGTGGCAGGCTTTACCAAGCGGACAGCAAAGGAAGTACTATCATATAACTGAAAAAGGATTTGCTACCCTGGTTGATAAAAAGAGCAGTTGGATGGATTTTCTTACTGCTATGAACCTGATATTCCAGATAGAGCAAAGTTCATAAGGAAGCTATCCATCATCCAACCAACCGTAGGTATTGAATTCTAAATTCATTTGAACAAATCGTAGAGGCAGTAAGTGTCAACTGTTATAGAGGAATACTTACATAGCGTTCAAGAGAACTTAAGATTAGAAGCCGCGGATGAAAAAGAAATCATCTCTGAGCTGGCGACGCATATTGAGGATAAAGTACAGGAACTGAAAAACAGAGGCTTGCGCGATGAAGAAGCTATTAAAGCCTGCCTCCGTCTCTTGGGTTCCGCAAAAACAGTTGCACGTCAAATTTACGAAGCACATAGCCAGGGAAGCTGGCGGCAAGCGTTAATGGCATCACTTCCTCATGCTCTCTTCGGTCTGATTTTCATGTTAAACTGGTGGCGCGGCATCGGATGGGTACTGGTGACGCTCATTATTATTCTAAGCATAACCGTATATGGTTGGTGGCATCGCAAATCTACCTGGCTTTTTCCCTGGTTAGGATATTCGTTACTGCCCGTGGTTGCCGCTGGATTATCTTTGATATATTTGCCCAGAGCCTGGACCTGGCTGGCTATACTGGTCTACCTCCCCTTTTCTTTGTGGCTAATAATCCGAATAATTAACCAGACCCTTAAAAAAGACTGGCTTTATCTATCTCTTATGCTTTTACCGATGCCTATTATCATAAGCTGGTTTTTGGTCACTCAATGGCAGGGTAATTTTTATGGTCCTTCATTTGAACGTCTTTATATTTATGGCCCCTGGATAGGTCTGAGTTTCCTGGGTTTAGCTCTGGGGGTAGTGAGTTTTATCCGCATCCGGAAGCGCTGGTTAAAAATAACAGTTTTATTTTTTTGCGGAGCCATAGTGCTAACCCTGATTTTTTCTTATGCCAGGGGTAGCCTGGATTTTGTGACGCTCCTGTTACTACTCTTATTCCTGGTGAGTATTTTTCTCATTCCCGCCTTGCTGGAGAATGGTGTCCGCTCAGGTAAATGGGGCAGGATATTTGAACACCGTCCCATGACTTAAGAGAATCTCAGGTGGGTTTGTATTGCCTGAAATAGCCATTATTACCGATAGTGTTGCCTGCCTTACCAAAGAACTTATCGCACAATACAGTATCCAGATTATACCTCTTAATATTCTAGCTGGAGGCAGAATTTACAGGGATTGGATAGACATCTCGCCTTCAAAAGCATATGAACTAGTGTTAAAAGACCCAGATTCATTTAAAACCTCTCCGGCCACGCCGGAAGAATGCCTGGAAGTCTTCAAAAAGGCCAGTCAGGAAGCTAAAAATATTATATGTATTACCGTATCATCAGGGATTAGCGCCATGGCTCAAATGGCAATAGTTGCTAAGGAAAGAGCCATGGCAGCACTTCCAGGAGTCAGGATAGCAGTCGTTGATTCAGAAACAGCGACATCCGCAGAAGGCTTTATAGCTCTGGCCGCGGCGCGGGCGGTGAGGGAAGGCGCAGGTTTTGAAGATGTAATTAGTCTGGCTTATAAGATGAAATCAAAAGTGCGAACAATTGTCCTGCTGGATACTGTACGTTATGTCTATCGTTCCGGCAGGGTACCCAGAATCGCCGCCCAGGCAGCTTCAGTATTAAATATTAGACCCATATTTACTGTGGCAGGTAAAGTTCGTTTTGCTACTGCGGTTGCCAGTAAAAAACATGGTATAGAACGTATAATAAAAATGATGCGGGATGAGGTGGGACAAAATCCTGTACACTGCGCAGTAATGCATGCCTATGCATTTGATGAAGCTAAAAAACTGAAAGAAAGGATTGCCTCTGAGTTCGATTGTACGGAATTGTGGATCAGCGAATTCAGCCCGGTAATGGGTTATGCCACCGGTACCGGGACGTTAGGTGTGGCTTTTTATTATGAATAACAGGGTAGCCATCGTTACAGATTCTACCGCCTGTGTTCCCGCCGACCTGGTAAAACAATATAATATTGAAGTTGTTCCTGTAGTTTATCTTATTGAGGGTAAACCCTACCGTGATGGGATTGATATGACCAATTCCGAATTTTATGCGCACCTGAAACGGGTTAATAAATTGCCCACCACTTCAGGATCTCTGGTACCATCTTATATAGAAAGTTTTCAAAGAGTATCTCAAAAAACCGCTCAAATCTTGTGCATTACCATTTCTGCAAAACTTAGTGGAATGTTTGATTCAGCCAGCATAGCAGGACAATCTGTTCAGAAAACTATTCAAGATTTAAAAATTAATATTATTGACTCCCATACTGCAGCAGGAGCCCAGGGCCTGGTTGTAATGGCAGCCGCACGTGCGGCTGCTGATGGTAAAAACCTTGAGGAAGTCGTCAGGATTACCCGAAAAGTCAGCGAGCAGGTGCATCTGTTTGCTATGCTCGACACTCTTTCATATCTGGTAAAAGGCGGCCGGGCGCCTCGTGCGGCGTCTATTGCCACTTCAATTTTTCAAATTAAGCCCATTTTCACTATTAGAGACGGGGAGGCATCTACGTATACCAGCGTTAGATCTACACGGAATGCTTTAACACGGCTGTTAAAGATAGTATCTGAAAAAAAAGTCCAGGGATTGCCTTTTCATGTTGTTGTTATGCATGCTGATGCCTTAGCAACCGCAAGAATACTAATGGAAGAAATCAACACTCAAATAAGGCCTGATGAGCAATGGCTTTGTGAGTTCACACCCGTCATGGGCGTGCATACTGGTCCCGGTCTCGTGGGTGTAGCTTTCTATAGCGGCGAATAGCAAATAGTCCTCTTTTATTCCCAAATAATATCTATGCTTGCTTGCAGTCACCATCAAGAAGTATGAAAATACATAGTAGCACGGATTGCGCTATCTTAATCACTATTTTCGGAACTGACCATGAATCAGAAAGTAAATTTCAACCTGATTCCGGAAACCAGGCTGAAACAGGATTAAGATTGTGACAACGGGGGGCTAAAAGTCAATATTTCACAGAAATAGAATATCGTTTGTTTCTATTAATTGGAAAAAGGAGCAACAATGGAGATTAAGGCAATCACTGGAGATATCACCAAAAGTGAAAGCCAGGCTATCATTTTAGGTTATTATGAAGATGCAGGACAACTTGAAAATGAACTGGCAAAAGTAGATGAAGCTCTGGGAGGTTCCATATACCGGTTAATTAAACAGGGGGAAATTAAAGGAAAATATAAAGAGATAACGCTTTTATACACGCTTGGGAAGTTACCATTTGCCAAGGTGATAATCCTGGGGCTGGGTAAAAAAGCTGAATTAAATCCTGATAAAATCAGGGTGGTTGTTGCGGAAGTCTGCAAGTTCCTCAAACAGAAGAATACGGAAAAAATAGATACTGCGCTTTTAGGTAGAGATACAGGCAGGTTTGGAGTAGAAGTTCTGGTACAGAGTATGGCTGAAGGAGCCTTACTGGGCACTTATACTTTCCGTAAGCATATGACCAGACCTGCTGAGGGTAATGAGATAAAAGAGTTAAGGATTGTCAACTCTGATCCGGGGATTTTTAATGCCCTGGAAAAAGGTTGTAGTAACGGGAGAATCAATGCCGAAGCCGTCATACTGGCAAGAGATATGGTTAATGAACCGTCAAATAAACTATCCCCTGCGGATATGGCTGAAATAGCAGGACAAATATCCAAAAGACATAATCTTAATATCAAAGTTATTGAGCGTGAGGAAATGCAAACTCTGGGTATGGGTGGTCTTTTAGGAGTTTCCCAGGGCACTCAGCAACCTCCAAAATTCATTGTATTAACTTACAAAGGTAGAGAAAGTGATGAGTTGGATATTGCCCTGATAGGTAAGGGGATTACCTTTGATTCTGGTGGGATCTCGATTAAACCCTCTGAAAATATGGGTGATATGAAAGGAGATATGGCAGGAGGAGCTTCAGTAATGGGAGCAATAAGCGCAATTGCTGAATATAAACCTGCAATCAATGTGGCTGCCATTATTCCTGCAACCGAAAATATGCCCAGTGGAACGGCTTTAAAACCCGGAGATGTGATCACCTTGATGAATGGAAAAACCGCCGAGATTATCTCAACAGATGCAGAAGGCCGTTTGATTTTAGCTGATGCCTTAAGTTATGCGCACAAAATTGGATCTAAACGGATGGTAGATGTAGCTACTCTGACCGGAGCTTGCTCAGTTGCACTGGGTAATGTTTGTACCGGCGCTTTTACCAATAGTCAGGAACTGGTTGACCAGGTGATTGCCGCCGGAAGAGATGCCGGAGAGTGTATCTGGCAAATGCCCATGAATGAAGAATATAAAGAGCAGAATCAAAGCAATGTAGCAGATGTCAAAAACACCGGCGGCAGGTTAGCAGGGGCTATCACTGCTGCCTGTTTTCTAAGTGAATTTGTTGAAACTACTCCTTGGGTACATCTGGATATTGCCGGCACCAGCATGCTGGATAAAGACAGGGGTTACCAGATAAAAGGAGCCACCGGTATAATGGTGCGGACTTTAATTAACCTGGTTCTATCCCTGGCTGAAAAACACTTATAATAGAGATCATCCTGAAATTAAGGAAGGCTGTTAACTAATTTGTATTACATTGAAGTATTTCTTACACGCCTGCTGGTACTAATCTTTACCCGTTTCAGAATTGAGGGGAAGTTGAACGTACCGCGTACAGGGCCTTTGCTGGTGGTGGCCAATCACCTGGGAGTGAGTGATCCTCCTATTTTGGGGGCATGTCTGGGAAGAAGGGTATTTTTCATGGCTAAAGAGGAATTATTTAGAAATACACTCTCAAGGTATTTCGTACGTCAGTTTGGCGCTTTTCCTGTACGCAGGGGGCGTTCCGATATTGAAGCATTCAGACAGGCCGGCAGGATTATTCAGGAAGGAAAAGCACTGGTGATGTTTCCTGAAGGTAAAAGGAGTAAGACTGCCAGCTTACAAACAGCCCAGTTAGGTTCAGCGTTCATTGCATATCATTACCAAGTGCCTATCCTGCCTGTTGGTATTACAGGTACTGAGGCAATTCATGGACTGAGTTGGATCTGGCATAGACCTGTAATAAAATTCGTAATCGGAAAACCAATTCAATTACCGGGAAAACAGAATGGGCTGACCAGAGAACAATTATTGGAGTATACTGACCTGATCATGAGGCGTATTTCAGAGCTTCTGCCTGAAAAATATCAGGGGAATTATCCAGTAAGGTGAAATTAAATGAAGATGAAAGTTGTAAAAGCGCCGGAAATAGGTTTTTGTTTTGGCGTCAGGCGAGCTATCGATATGCTTGAAAAAGCTGCTAAAGAAAACGGCCGGTTGGACACCCTGGGAGCAGTAGTTCATAATGATCAGGTATTACAAAGACTAAATAATATTGGAATAGGTGTCATTAAAGGTTTGGATGAAATCCAGAGCGGTATGGTAGCAATCAGCAGCCACGGTGTTAGTCCTCAAATAGAGGCCGAATTAAAAGAAAAAAACGTTAAAATAATCGATACAACCTGTCCCTCCGTAAGGCGGGTACAGATGGCTGCTCGCAAATTAACCGAAAATGGTTACTACGTGGTCATCTTTGGTGATGCCAAGCATCCGGAGGTGAAGGGGATACTGGGGTATGCTCAAGGCAAAGGACTGGCCACACTTAACGTAGAACCATTCAAAAAGGGTGTGAATTTACCCGGAAAACT
The DNA here is from genome assembly GCA_964386535.1 of uncultured Dehalococcoidales bacterium. Classification (GTDB taxonomy): domain Bacteria; phylum Chloroflexota; class Dehalococcoidia; order Dehalococcoidales; family UBA3254; genus CAYLRY01. The sequence continues at coordinate 48,877 of CAYLRY010000007.1, forward strand.
GGGAATTATCGCTCAGACTACACAGATACAGGATTCATATATCTCATTTGTTAAAGAAATGCTTGATCTGGCTTTAACCGGTAACTCCGAAATGCATATCTTAAATACACTCTGCAATAATACCCGGAAAAGACAGTCTGTATCCCTGGATCTGGCGAAGAAAGTGGAATTAATGCTGATAGTGGGCGGCAAATCCAGTGCAAATACCAGACGCTTATTTGAGTTATGTTCAGGTGTAACTGAAACTTACTTAATAGAAAAAGCTGAAGAAATTAACCCGGACTGGTTAATTGGGAAGAGTTTTGTTGGCGTTGCCAGTGGTGCTTCTACATCTGAAGAGACGGTAGATGAAGTGGTCCGCTATCTTGAAAATATAGAGAATGACTAGCGGCAAGTATATGCACCGGAAAGTCATATCTCCAGTTTTTTAAAAGTACCATTCATGATTACTCAATGATATAGGAATATGTATTGAATTATCATTTTGGACTATTTTTTAGTATTGCTAATTAGTTGCATGGAATGAAGCTGAATTTGACAGCCGATAGGGGATAAGGTAGAATTTTTCAAGGCGGCTGGAAACACAGGAGGACCGGCTATGATTGAAATGACTGTTGACAGCATTCGTGTTAGCCTCATGAATTACCAGAGAGTGGTAATTCTAAAAGAAAAAACCGCAGAACGATATTTACCCATCTGGATTGGGCCTTCTGAAGCAGATGCAATTGCTGTTAAATTACAGGGGGTAAGTGTGCCACGGCCCTTAACCCACGATTTACTGTGCTCAATTATTGATGCTTTGGGAGCTACCATAAACTCTATAGTAGTTAGCGATCTCAAGAATGATACCTTTTTTGCTAAGATTTTACTGAGTGTGGACGGCGAACAGATGGAGGTTGATTCTCGTCCCAGCGATGCACTGGCCCTGGCGGTCAGGGCTGAGGTACCCATATTTGCCGAAGATGCTGTATTAGATAAAGCTGGTATATTACTGGACCGGGAGACCGGCAAACCTTTAGCATCTCCAGAAGGGATGGCTTCTAAAGAGGCGGACGCTAAATTAAGTGAGGATGATATGAAAAAGATGTCTGCCTTTTATGATTTCATCAATACCCTGGATTTAGAAGACTTCGACAAGCGTAAATCTTAATTATTCCTTTAATCTGGGCTGGCGACGATGGATAAATGGGGTCCGGCCGCGAGATTGATAGGGGTGGGCTTTTATATAGGCGTTTGCCTGGTGGGTGGCGCAGTAGCAGGGGTGTGGCTGGACCGGAAATTCAATACCCAGCCTATATTTATGTTAAGTGGTTTGCTGGTGGGTTTAATTTTAGCTGCCTGGGGTGTTTATCAAATGCTTCTGCCTATGTTAAAAAACAATAAAAAGGAGAGGAGATAACCAGTGCCAAAGAGGGGATGTCTGGGTTGTTCTTTTCCCCTTATCATAGGTATCGGAATTATCGTATTCGCTCTTACTATAGTCGGCATCCTCACCGGTTCCATAGGTACCAAATTATTAGGTAGAAGTGTAGGCCCTGAATGGCTCCATGTTCCTGCTCCTCAAGTTGAACTCCCTCCTGAAGCACTTTTTTCAATTGGCGCTTTCCATGTAACCAATACCATGATTACCGCCTGGATTACGATAATACTGATTATAGTTTTATCTTACCTGGCTTTCCGGCGTCCAAAATTGGTACCTTCAGGTCTTCAGGCTTTAATGGAAGCTGTTTTCGGGGTTCTTCTGGGTTTTTGTACGGGTGTATGCGGGGAAAAGAACGGACGCCGTTTTTTTCCTGTGATGGCTACCATCGTAATTTTTGTGGTAATCAACGCCTGGTTGAACTTGTTGCCTGTTTTTGGCAGCGCTTTTTACCTCATAGAAGGAGAAAAACATATACCTCTTTTAAGGGGAGCCAATACCGATTTGAATGTTACTCTGGCTCTGGCAATTTTTTCCTTTATAGCAGTTGAATATTATGGCATTAAAGACCTAGGATTATTCCGGTATCTTAAGAAATTTGTCCGGCTGGGACAATTGAAAAATGGTTTTATTTTACTTTTTAGCGGAAAGGTTAAATCTGCATTCGGCGCCCTGTTCTTCGGTATCCTGGATGCCTTTGTGGGTTTCCTGGAGACTATCAGTGAGTTTATCCGTTTAATTAGTTTCAGTTTCCGTCTTTTCGGCAATATGATTGCTGGTGAAATATTGTTACTAGTTCTGGCTTTTTTGGTACCGCTTACACTAGCCACTCCTTTTTATGGCCTTGAAGCATTCATTGGACTCTTACAGGGTTTTGTTTTCGGTTTTCTTACCCTGATATTCATTAACCTGGCAGTAACCAGCCATGAGGAAGAACATAGCTAGCATTAAATTTATTTTAAAGGCGTAATAGGAATTACGAGAGGGGGATAAACATGGATCCAGAAGCAATGAAATCATTAGCAGCCGGCCTGGCTATTGGATTTGGTGCATTGGGGCCGGGGATTGGCATCGGTATTTTAGGATACGGCGCCATGCAGGCTATAGGCCGTAATCCTGAAGCCAGAGGAGCTATCCAGCAAAATATGATATTAGGCATCGTTTTCGCTGAAGCTATTGCCATTTATGCTCTAATCATTGCTATCATCCTCGCCTTACTATGATTTGTATTACCAATTTACTTACTACTTTGTTGGATTAATGGCCAGGGGGTAATGTTATGGGCGAGCTTGGAGTAGAATGGGCGGTATTGATTTCACAACTGGTGGCCTTTATTATCTTGTTTTTCGTTTTACGAATGGTACTGTATAAACCCATGTTGAGGATACTGGATGAACGCTCTAAAAGGATCAGAGAAAGCCTGGAACAGGCAGAGGCGGTTAAAGAGCAGTCAATGCATGCAGAAGAGGAAGTAAAGAAGCAAATTCAAGAAGCCAGCCTGCAGGGACAGGAACTGATAGCAAGGGCTTCGCAAAATGGTGAAGAAATCCGGAGAAAAGCCCAGGAACAGGCTAAACTGGATGCTGAAGGCCTGATAGCCAGAGCCAGACAGGAGATCAAGACCGAAAGGGATGAAGCGATTGATGAAATACGCCGTGAATTTGCAGATTTAACAGTCCTGGCAGCAGGTAAAGTAATCGGAAGATCGCTGGATAAAGAATCTCATAAGGAATTGATCGATAAGGTATTAAAAGAAAGTAAAACGTTAAATAAAGGCTAAATAGAAACTGGAGATATTATTTTGGCCACAAAAGTAATTCAAGCTAAACGTTATGCACAGGCTATATTTGAAATTGCGCGGGAACGTAATGAGCTGGATAGATGGCAAACGGACCTTAAAAAACTGTCAGGTATGGCTAAAATATTTGAGTTTGTGACTGTGATGGACAATCCCAATTTGGCATTCCAAGAAAAAAGCCGGCTTTTAAACCTTAACATCAAGGATATCAGTCCGCTGGCATTAAACCTGGCATATCTTTTAATAAGTCATGGGAAATTTTATTTACTAACCAGTATTACTTCAGAATACCAGCGTTTACTGGATAGTTTTCGTGGAATCGAAATGGCTGATGTGACTACGGCTGTACCGTTGGAGGCAGGAGGAAAGTCACTTTTAGCCAAACAATTGGAGGAGTTGACCGGGAAAAAAATATTGATGAACCTAAAAGTTGATCCGGGTATTATGGGAGGTATAATTATCCGGACAGGGGGAAAACTTGTCGATGGCAGCACCTCCTCCCGGCTGGCAGCTCTTAGAGAGGAACTGGCCGGCGCCGGTAATTAGCCTTTGGCCCGTATCTCAAGTAATTATCCAAGATATCTTTAATAAAAAATTAGTCATTAGACTGAAAATAAATATTTTAATGGTTAAGGAGGGTATCTCATGGCGGAAAACACTATCACTTCCATGATGGAGGAGAAGAGAATATTTCAATCTCCTAAAGAACTCAGTAAAAAGGCATATATCAAAAGTTTCGACGAGTACAAAAAGATATACCAAAGATCAATTGATGACCCTGAAGGTTTCTGGGGTGAAATGGCTCAGCAATTAGACTGGTATAAGAAATGGAATAAAGTGCTGGTAGAAGACTTTGCTAAAGCCAAACATTCCTGGTTTATCGGCGGAAAATTAAACGTTAGTTATAATTGCGTTGATCGCCACTGTAAAACCTGGCGGCGGAACAAAGCTGCCATCATTTGGCAAGGTGAACCTCTGGGTGAAACCCGTACACTCACCTATCAGGAGTTATATTATGAAGTAACCAAATTTGCCAATGTTCTGAAGAAGATGGGTGTTAAAAAAGGCGACCGGGTTTGTGTATATCTACCCATGATTCCCGAACTGGCTGTAGCTATGCTGGCTTGTGCCAGAATCGGCGCTATTCATACCGTAGTATTTGGCGGATTCAGCGCAGAAGCTTTACGCGATAGGATTCAGGATAGCCAGGCCAGCCTGTTAATTTGCGCAGACGGGTACTATCGCTCTGGTAAAACCGTAGCCAGCAAAGCTGGCGCCGATACGGCTATGGCAGCCAATCCTTCCATCAAGAATGCTATTGTAGTTAAAAGAGCTAATTGCGAAGTGACCATGAAGGAGGGTCGCGATCTTTGGTGGCATGACCTGATGAGTGCCCCAGACATTAAGGCAGAGTGTGAACCTGAAGTCATGGACTCTGAGGATCCGTTGTTCATACTTTACACCAGCGGCAGCACCGGCAAACCCAAGGGTGTTGTTCATACCCAGGCCGGCTATTTGCTGTATGCGCTGCAAACTGCCAAATGGATTTTTGATCTTAAAGATGAAGATATACACTGGTGCACAGCGGATATCGGCTGGATTACCGGACATACCTATATTGTATACGGTCCGCTGGCTAATGGGGCTACTTCTCTTATGTTTGAGAGCGTACCAACTTATCCCAAACCGGACAGATTCTGGGAGATCATTGAAAAATATAAGGTCAGTATTTTCTACACCGCTCCTACCGTTATCCGTTCTCTGATGAGAGAAAGCATGGACTACATCAATTCCCATGACCTTTCATCCCTGCGGATTCTTGGTAGTGTGGGTGAGCCTATTAATCCTGAGGTCTGGATCTGGTATTACGAGAATATAGGCAAAAGCAGGTGCCCGCTGGTGGATACCTGGTGGCAGACTGAGACCGGAGGTATCTTAATTTCACCCCTTCCGGGCGCAGTACCTCAGAAACCAGGCTCTGCTACAGTGCCTTTCCCGGGGTGTGTACCAGCTATTTTAAGAGCTGATGGCTCAGAAGCTGACGTTAACGAGGGTGGTTATCTGGTTATTAAGAGACCCTGGCCTGGATTAATGCGCCGTATCTGGGGTGATGATAAAGATGATCCGAAATTATTCCTGGAAAAATACTTCGTCCAGTTCCCGGGCGTTTATACCGTTGGTGATGGCGCTCGTAAAGATGAAGATGGTTATTACTGGCTGATGGGACGTATTGATGACGTCATCAAAGTTTCAGGACACCGCATCGGCACTGCTGAAGTAGAGAGCGCCCTGGTATCATATCCCTCCGTGGCTGAAGCTGCCGTCGTCGGTATGCCGCACAGCATCAAGGGTGAAGGTATTTATGCCTATGTTACTCTAAAAGCAGGCATTAATGGCGATGACGCACTGAAGAAAGAACTGGTAGCCCATGTACGTAAGGTCATTGGACCCATTGCCAGTCCGGATAAAATCCAGTTTACGGAAGGATTACCCAAAACCAGAAGCGGCAAAATCATGAGAAGAATTCTGGTAAAGATAGCTGCCGGAGATACGGCCAATCTGGGTGACACTACCACCTTGGCCGATCCTTCGGTTGTTGATACCTTGATCAAAGGCAAGCAGTAATTACAATTCAGGTTAGATTGAATGAAGGGGGAGCAGGGAATTTTACCCTTTTCCCTTCTTCCCCTTCCTTTTTTAAAGCGAGGAAACGGGATGGCCAGCAAGGGTCAAGATATTGTTTCAGTAATAAAACAGCAGATTGAGCAGTTCGGCATGCCGGTTACCATGCGCGATGTAGGCTCGGTAGTTGAAGTAGGAGACGGAATTGCCCGGATTCACGGGCTTGCCGGATGTAAATATAACGAACTACTGGAATTCCCCAACAAAATCATCGGTATTGCCCTGAATCTGGAAGAAGATAGCGTATCCGCTATTATTATGGGTGACTATTCCAGGATTAAAGAGGGTGATGAAGTCAAGACTACCGGTAGAATTGCTGAAGTCCCTGTTGGTGAAGCTATGATTGGGAGAGTTGTAGACTCACTGGGCCGTCCTATCGATGGCAAAGGGCCGATCAAGACCGGCAAAACCAGACCTATTGAAAGGATTGCTCCGAATGTAGCTATAAGAACAGCGGTTAATGCTCCTGTTCAAACCGGTCTTAAGGCAGTAGATAGTATGATTCCAATAGGACGGGGACAGCGCGAACTGATTATCGGTGATCGGTCAACCGGCAAGACAGCCATTGCACTGGATACCATCATTAACCAGAAAGGTCAGAATTTAATTTGTATATATGTGGCTATAGGTCAGAAAGCTTCCAAAGTCAGGCAGGTAGTAGCTTCATTGGAACAATATGGAGCCATGGATCACACCATTGTGGTAGCTGCTGCGGCTTCTGATTCGGCTGCTTTGCAGTATCTGGCGCCTTATGCCGGTTGTGCTATGGGAGAGGAATTCATGGAAACCGGAAAGGATGCTCTGGTGGTGTATGATGACCTGTCCAAGCATGCCTGGGCTTACCGTCAAATATCTTTGTTATTAAGGCGCCCTCCGGGACGAGAGGCTTATCCGGGGGATGTATTTTATTTACACAGCCGTTTGTTGGAGAGAGCTGCCAAACTTTCCCCCCAGCATGGCGGTGGATCTTTGACTGCCCTACCAATTATTGAAACACAGGCCGGCGATCTTTCTGCTTATATTCCGACCAATGTGATTTCAATTACTGATGGCCAGATTTATTTGGAGGCAGATTTGTTCAACGCCAATATCCGTCCAGCTATTAATGTGGGTAACTCGGTTTCCCGCGTGGGTAGTTCCGCTCAAACAAAAGCCATGAAACAAGTTGCCGGCAGGTTAAGGATTGAATTGTCCCAGTTCAGAGCGCTGGAAGCTTTTACCTCATTTGGTGGAGCTGAGCTGGACAAAGCTACCCGTGATCAAATTAACCGTGGACAGAGAATTGTTGAGATTTTAAAACAACCGGCCTTCTCACCTATGCCAATAGAAAAGCAAATAACGATAATATTCGCAGTTACTAATGGTTTTTTGGATGATATTCCGGTAAGCAAAGTTCAAGATTTTGAAAGCCGTTTTGCTCAATACATGGAAGCTTCTTATGCAGATCTGTTGAAAACTATTGCCGCCAAAAAAGAGATGAATTCACAATTAGAAGAGACTCTCAGAAAAGCCCTGCAAGAATTTAAAAAAGGTTTTATATTATAATGGCCAATACTCGTTTGATTCGCCGCCGGATCCGGGGCGTACAGAATACAGCCAAAATCACACGGGCAATGGAAATGATAGCCAGTTCCAAAATGCGCCGCGCACAGGAGCGTGGACTGGCTGGAAGACCGTACTCTCAAAAAATACAGCAGGTGATTTCTGATCTGGCAGCTCTGCCACAGGTAGAGGGAGCTTTGCATCCCTTACTACAACGCAGGGAAATAAAGAAAATTGCGATTATACATATTACACCGGATAGGGGTCTTTCAGGCGGGCTGGACGCCAGTTTAAACCGCAAAACTGCCTCTTTTATTATCGAGCAAACGGTTCCCGTATCCCTGATACTTCTCGGAAGGCGAGGGATTGATTATATGAGGCGTTACGGCTGGGAGATCCGCGCTGAGTTCAGCAAATTGGGTGACAGGCCGAGTTTAATTGATACTCTACCGATCTCCCGTATAATTATTGAGGACTATACACAGGGGTTGGTAGACGAGGCTTATATTGTATACCCTCAATTCGTTAATACCATGCGGCAAGTACCCGTTATTGAGCAAATATTACCCATAATCCCTGCCGATCTGCCAAAATCTGAAGGCTCAGACTATATTTTTGAACCCAGTCCGCAGGCTGTGCTGGATAGACTGCTGCCCAGATTTGTAGAATCGGAAATTTATCATACAATATTGGAATCTATTGCCAGTGAACAGTCCGCTCGTATGGTGGCCATGCGGAATGCTACCGAAAGCGCCAAGGAATTGAATGAAGCCCTGACACTGGCTTATTATAAGGCTCGTCAGGAATCTATTACCTCTGAGCTTCTGGATATTGTCGGTGGTGCGTCAGCTATTGCGTAAACAGGGGAGATTATTATGGCAAAAGGTAAGGTTGTGCAGGTTATCGGCACGGTGGTGGACGTGGAATTTCCATCCGGTCAATTGCCTGCGCTTTTTAATGCTGTTGAAGTAACAACTTCAGAAGGCAAAATAATACTTGAAGTTGAAGGTCATTTGCCAAATGACTGGGTGCGGTGTGTATCTTTGTCGCCAACTGAAGGACTGGAGCGAGGGGCTGAGGCTGTAGATACAGGGGCTGCTCTCAGGGTTCCGGTAGGTACGGGTACTCTGGGGAGATTATTTAATGTTCTGGGTGAACCTCTGGATGGACTGGGAAAGGTTGTTACTAAGGAAGCCTGGCCAATTCACAGATCTCCACCTTCATTTGAGGACCAGTCTACTACCACGGAGATCCTTGAAACAGGTTTGAAGGCTCTGGATTTGATCACACCTTTCACCAAAGGTGGGAAAATTGGAGCTTACGGCGGCGCTGGGGTTGGAAAGACAGTGATCATCCAGGAACTAATACGCAATATCGCCACTGCGCATGGAGGTTATTCGGTTTTTACCGGCATTGGGGAACGGTCGAGGGAAGGTAATGACCTCTGGAACGAAATGAAAGCCTCTGGCGTAATTGACAAGACTGTGATGGTTTTTGGTCAGATGAACGAGCCGCCCGGGGTCCGGCTAAGAGTAGGTTTAACCGGTCTGACCATGGCTGAATATTTCCGGGATTCACAGCACATGGACGTTTTATTATTTATCGATAACATTTACCGTTATACACTGGCTGGGATGGAAGTCTCCGCTCTACTGGGTCGCATGCCTTCGGCAGTGGGTTATCAGCCAACACTGGCTACTGAGGTGGGTGATCTTGAGGAACGGATTACTTCAACTAAAAGCGGTTCTATCACCTCATTTCAGGCTGTGTATGTCCCTGCGGATGATTATACCGATCCAGGTGTGGCTACAACTTTCGGACATCTGGATGCTGTAGTAGCTCTTGAAAGATCAATTGCAGAACAGGGACTGTATCCAGCAGTTGATCCTTTGACATCCAGTTCGCGCATACTTGATCCACGTATAGTAGGTAAAGATCATTACGAGGTGGCTATCAGGGTCAAGCAGGTTCTGCAGCGTTATAAAGACCTCCAAGATATTATCAGTATTCTGGGCATGGAAGAGCTCAGTGAAGAAGATAAACTGGCTGTTTCACGTGCTCGTAAAATTCAAAGATTCCTGTCACAGCCCATGTTTGTAGGGGAGCCTTTTACAGGCCGTCCAGGCAGATATGTCTCAATTCAGGAGACTGTGCGCGGTTTTAAAGAGATATTGGAAGGAAAACATGATGCTCTGCCGGAGCAGGCTTTTTTTATGATAGGGAATATTGATGAGGCTGTAGAAACAGCCAAGAAACTACAGCAATAGGTTTAGTTGAATGACCATCAAACTGGATATCGTCACTGCTGAGCGAGTCGTTTTTTCAGGCGATGTGGATATTATACTAGCTCCAGGATTGGAAGGTGAACTGGGCATATTGCCACATCATGCTCCACTGATGACGGTTCTAGCTCCGGGTGAGCTTATTGCCAGGACCTCAGGAGAAGAATATAATCTAGCGGTCAGCGGTGGATTCGTGGAGGTACGCCCTGATAGGGTAATCATTCTGGCGGATTCCGCGGAACGAGCTGAGGAAATAGATATTATGCGGGCTGAAGAAGCCAAAGAACGGGCCAGAAAGCAATTGGATCATCCCAGTTCGCCCGGGGACGCAGCTCAGGCAGAAGCGGCTTTACGCCGGGCTCTTGCGCGAATTGAAGTTGCCAATAGAATAAGGAAAAAGAAACAATCTCAAAATAGATAATAAATAATAATACGAGCTGGAATCACACAAAACTATCCCAGCTCGTAGTTTTTTTACTCTGGTCAGGTGTAAGGCTATATTATTAACGGTTGTTTAGAGTATTTGAAGAGTGGCTCTGGTACCGAGTTTGGCTGCTTTAACCCTCAGCAAAGTACGCATAGCTTCTACTATCCGTCCCTGCTTACCGATTACTCTCCCCTTGTCCTCATCAGCCACCTGTAATTTGAAAGTAACCCCCTGCTCACTGTTCTCTTCGGTAATGACTACCTTGTCCGGAGCATCAACGATGGCTTTTACAATGTACTCTAGTAGCTCTTTCATGGTTTCTCCTTGCTCTCGTTAAACTTATCTAAGATGCCTGCCTTGTTTAATAATCTTGCGGCAGTAGCCGTCGGCTGAGCACCCTGTTTGAGCCATTCCAAAGCTTGTGGTTCATTAATAACCAACTCTTCGGGCTGAGTTCGTGGATTATAATGCCCGATAATGTTGATGAATTTGCCATCTCGGGATGACTTTGAATCTGCAACTACCAGTCTATAACATGGTTGTTTTGTTGCCCCAACTCGGCGTAATTTGATTTTTACCATTTTTCTCTTTTTCCTCTAGCTTAAACCCCTTTTTAGTACAGGCTTATTATGCAATAAGGAAAGGCACTATGTCAAATAAAAATATCAATCCGGTTTAGAGAGTTCAGGGTGAATACAAACCGCTGAATTCCTTTCTGCTATTACCTTTTATAAACCATTTCTGATCACGCTCAATGATAATATCATTATATTATAAAAAAGGTCTTTCCGTTTTAAGCATTGATTCACCATCAAATGAAGCTAAGCGAGTCTAAATATTTTAACCAGATTGGAGCAGAAACCTCATGCCTGTTTAAGAATACTTGACGGCGCATTCTGGTTAAGTATGTCTGGTTGTGATAGCGGTAGTGGCTGGGTATAATGATACTGTAAACATCATTATTCAGGGTAAAGGCAAAAATATTACCAACAAAAAGGATCAAAGGTAAAAATGCAAGAAATAAAAGGACAATTACAGGATTTAAAGGCTAGAGTGGCATCCGCACTGGTGCGTCTTTGATGTAGCCGGAAAAGAGAAGGAAATCCTGGAACTGGAAACACAGTCTACTCAACCTGATTTATGGCAGGATCAGAACAAAGCTCAAAGTATCATGCGCCAGTTAGCGGATAACCGTAAAACAGTGGAGAGATGGAGGGCTATAGAAAAAAGGTTAAATGATATTAATGAGCTGAGCGCTCTGGCAGATACCGATAACGATACTGACCTGGCCGGAGAAGTACAAAACGAAATTCAACAAACAGCCATACAACTGGAAGAAATGGAATTTGAACTGGCTTTCAGAGGCAAGTACGATATCAGAAACGCCATTTTATCCATCCATGCCGGCGCTGGAGGCACTGAATCTCAGGATTGGGCTAATATGCTTTTACGCATGTACTTGCGGTGGGCGGAACGAAGGGGATTTAAAGCGGAAATACTGGATATCTCAAGCGGTGAAGAGGCAGGTATAAAGAGTGTAGTCGTTTCGGTGACCGGAGAATATGCTTATGGTTATTTAAAATCTGAGCATGGTGTTCATCGTCTGGTACGCCTTTCACCTTTTGACGCAGACCATGCGCGGCATACTTCTTTTGCGCTGGTGGAAGTTATCCCGGAAGCTGAAAGCAACGTGGATGTAATCATCAACCCTGAGGATATTAAGCTTGAAGTATTCCGTTCAAGTGGCCCTGGCGGACAGCATATGCAAAAAAGCAGCACTGCCGTCAGAATTACTCACCTGCCTTCAGGTCTGGTGGTTACCAGCCAGAGTGAACGTTCTCAATTGCAAAATAAGACCATCGCCTTTAAGATTCTGGAATCCAGACTGTTTGAAAAAGAACTCGCTAAACGCGCTGAAGAGAAGGCCAAATTGAAAGGAAAGAGAATTGAAGCTGGTTGGGGGAATCAGATACGAAGCTACGTTTTACATCCTTATAAAATGGTAAAAGACCATCGTACAGAGCATCAGACCAGTAACCCTGATTCAGTACTGGAAGGTGAACCGGACGAATTTATCACAGCTTATTTACGTGCAGGATTGGAGAGAGAAATTGATTAAAAAAATCGGTCTCATAGCTTTAGTCCTGGTCCTAATAGTGATTTTTCTAAGTCCGGTTAAGCTAGCGAGTCAAACACAGTCACAGATCACGGTTACCAACAGCGAGGTTAAGGTAAATTATCCGCAGGCTATTCATTTTTCATCCCAGATAAAAAGCAGCGCTGTAATCTCTGACATTCGCCTTTGCTATCAAATTGAACAGGTAAGTTTTGCCACGGCTTTCAGTGAAGTAATGGTTGACTTTACTCCTGCCGCCTTGGTGAAAGCCGGTTACTCTCTGGATCTGAGGAAAATAGGGACCGGCGGTGTACCTCCAGGCACCAATTTATACTACTGGTGGAAAGTAAAAGATAAAAGCGGAGCTAGCATTGAAACCAGTCCTATCAAATATCAGGTGGATGATACACAACATAAGTGGCAAAGTTTGAAACAAGATAAAATTAATGTGTATTTTTACAGCGGAGGAAGCCAGTTATCTCAGGCCATTATGTCTGCTGCGCAGCAATCTCTGGTAAAACTGGCCAACGATACAGGTGTAACCCCTGAGAAACCTGTTAATATCTATGCTTATGCCAGTTCAGAGGACTTTCATAATTCCACCATTTTCGAGCCGGAATGGTCCGGCGGCTTGGCATTTACCCAATTCAGTACGATTTCTATTATTATCCGTCCCAATCAATTAGCACTGGATATATCCGGGATACCTCATGAATTGACGCATGTAGTCATTTATCAGGTAACAGCCAATCCTTACAACAGCTTACCGGTCTGGTTGAATGAAGGGCTGGCCATGTACTCCGAAGGTACTCTAGGACCCCAGTTTACCACACCTTTGAAAAAGGCGATCCAGCAAAACAGCCTGATTTCAGTGAGAAGCCTGTCTGCTCCATTTTCCGCTATTGGCGACCATGCCTATCTTTCTTATGCTCAGAGTTTCAGCCTATTAGACTATCTTATCAGTCAGTATGGTTCAGCTAAAATTGCAGAGCTTTTAAAGGTATTTAAAAAGGGCAGTGAATATGATGCTGCTTTCCTGGATACTTATGGATTTGATATGGATCAACTGAATAATCAATGGAAAATATGGGTTACTAAATTGTATACCGGTAGGTAACATATACCGATACCATGCCTGAGAACGAAAGAAAAAAATCATTTACCATCCATGATTTACCGGCTTCAGAGAGACCGAGGGAAAGATTACAGCGGCTGGGTGCGGAGAACCTGTCTGCACAGGAAATACTGGCGCTGGTAATGGGACGCGGGATAAAGGATGAATCTGTGATGGTCACCGCTCAGAGGTTGCTGGATAAATTCGGCAGCCTTCAGGGAATTGCCGGCGCTACGGTAGAGGAGCTGTCCCTGATCAAGGGTATCGGTCTTGCTAAGTCCTGCCAGTTAAAAGCTGCCTTTGAACTGGCTAACCGCTGGGAAAGAAGTACGGGGGGGAAAAGTAAACCGGTTATCAAAACACCCGAAGAGGCTTACAGAGAACTAAAGGGTAAATCTCGTGATCAGAAGAAAGAACATTTCTGGGCCATCCTGCTGGATACCAGGAATCAGGTTATCAAGACCGTGGAGATATCGGTAGGGAGCCTGGATACCAGCGTTGTTCATCCCAGGGAGCTTTTTAAGGAAGCTATTTCAGCCTCTGCTTCTACCATGATTGTAGCTCATAACCACCCTTCAGGTATACCAGAGGCTTCTCAGGATGATATAAAACTAACCAGGCGTTTGAATGAAGCCGGATCCATTATCGGTATAGAAGTCATAGACCATATCGTAATGGGAGAAGGGAAATTTATAAGCATGAAGAGGGAAGGGTTGTTTTGAAAAGGGCTATTTTATTAGGTTGGATATTAATATTAATAATTACCCTGGTTTTTCCGGGATGCGGTGCGAAGTCAGGAAATCCAGCAGTGTCGGACTCAGGTGGAACTGGTGTACTCAATTTGTTAGGCTCAGATCCTGCTACCCTGGATCCGGCGATAATGGTGGAAGCTAATTCCGGTGAGTATGTATTACAATTGTTCAATGGTTTACTGCGCCTGGATCAAAACCTTGAACCTGTAGCCGATATTGCCAATGAGTGGAAGTTAAGTTCTGATGGATTGAAGTATACCTTTTATCTGAGGCGTGATGTCAAATTTCAGAACGGGCGACAGGTAAAAGCTGAGGATGTAAAATACTCCTGGGAGCGGGCTGTAAGTCCAGCTACCAGGTCCCAAACAGCCGAACTATATCTGGGCGATATCAGGGGCGTTAAAGAAGTACTGGAAGGTAAGACAACGGAGATCAGCGGGGTTGAGCTAATAGATGATTATACTTTGCAGGTAACACTTGAATCGCCCAGGTCCTATTTTTTATTTAAACTGACTTATCCCTCCACCTTTATCGTTGATAGAGAGAATGTCAGATCCGGAGCGGAGTGGTGGCGTCATCCTAACGGCACCGGGCCTTTTAAACTGAAAAGCTGGGTTAAGGACGAGTCTCTGGTCCTGGAAAGGAATGAACTATTTTATGGAGAAAAAGCCAGGCTGTATCAGGTACGATACCAGTATAATACTGGAATATCCATGGATTTGTATGAGACGGGACAAATTGACGTAACCGGAGTAGGTACTGTTTACATCGATAGGGTGATGGATAAAACAGGTACTTTTTACCAGGAACTGGCCATTTCGCCCCTTTTAGATTTCTGGTATGTCGGCTTTAATTGCAGTGAACCGCCTTTTGATGATGTTAATATCCGCAGGGCTTTCAGTCTGGCTGTTGATAAGGATAAAATAGTCTCCTTAATTTTCCGGGATATGTGGAAAAAAGCCGATGGCATTCTACCCCCTGGCTTGCCGGGTTATAATGAAAAAGTGGTGGGATTGGGATATGATATCAACCGGGCCAAAGAATTAATACGCAATTCCAGATACGGTACAACAAGCCAGTTACCGCCAATTACCATAACTGCTTATGGGTATGGAGGAGATGCCAGTGCGGTATTACAGGCAATGGTTTATCAGTGGCAACAAAATCTGGGGGTAGACGTACAAATCCGGCAATTGGAACCGGAAAAATTTTCCTACCTGTTAAAAGCTGAAATTGATCAGATGTTTGACGGAAGCTGGATAGCGGATTATCCTCATCCCCAGGATTTTATAGATATTTTATTCCACTCAAACAGGAATTATAACTATGGAAATTACTCTAACCCTGAGGTGGATGCCCTTATCCAAAAGGCCAATCAGACAATTAACCAGGAACAAAGTATCAATCTATACCAGCAGGCCGAAAAAATTATCGTAGATGAAGCTGCCTGTATTCCGATTGCGTTCGGAATCAGTTATATTCTGGTAAAACCGTATGTTAAGGATTATGCGGTTAATCCTCTGGGTTTCGTTGATCTCAGCAAGGTCTCAGTTTTAGAGCATTAAAGGTCGCTCGTTTAACGGCGGCCTTTAATGCCCCTTTACAACTATTTCCTTCTGAATTTAGATATTACGGTGACCCACTCAACACAAATGTTATTTCCGTCCAGAGTAAAGGCCATCCATAAATTATTTTTTTTTAAAGACCAGACCTCATCCCCATTAATTTTCAGATGTAAATTGCTTTTGGTTTCCTCACGATAACGGTTGTGTTCCAGGCAGATAACTACATCAGAAACCTTTAACTGGTTTTGCAGAGAAAATGAGTTTATTTCATCATTTGCCACCGGAGCATGTATGATATTAAACTGGGACTTCGGTTCTGGCTTCGGTCTGAACATAGCAGGGACTCCGTACTTTTTTAGACTATTAATATTATAACAGGACTGATCAATCCGGGGAATATTTATAGTGTGCTGAACGTATCTATGCAATTACAACGGGTTTCATGTAAAATATGAATACTTGAAATACTTAATCTGGCAGGAGAGGCGATGAGGAAGTTAAACGATCTGATTGTTCTTATCAGGGGTGGTGGGGAAGAAGGCAGTGCTATTGCTCACCGGCTATATTGCACCCATTTCCGTGTTTGCATTACGGATACAGCCAGCCCGCTGGAAGTAAACCGAGGAGTGTGTTTTTCAGAATCGATCTACGACCATAGTAAAACAATTGAAGGTATTACCGCAGAGAGGACCTTGCCTACCCTGGAGAATATTTACAAAGTCTGGCGGGAGGAAAAAATACCTGTTCTGGTTGATCCGGATTTATTAGCTAAATCGTTGTTAAAACCGGATGTTCTGGTAAATGCCATGATGCTGGGCAGAGAGACCAGCACACGAAAAACTGACGCACCCCTGGTGATCGGCATTGGCCCCGGGTTTACGGCGGGTGGTAATGTCCATTTCGCAATTGCATCGGGCAGGCGCAATGCCGGCAGGATTTTACTGGAAGGAGATTCAGGAGAGATTGACGAGAAACCGGACCAAAACAAAAAACAGGAGTTAGAAACAGTTATCCGGGCAGAGGAATCTGGCATTTTTACTACGGATAAAAACCTGGGGGATGCCGTTCTGGGTGGTGATATTATAGGTATGCTGGGAGAAACGCCTTTGAAAGCCCCTGTTTCAGGCGTTCTGCGTGGTATTTTGCGTAATGAGGTTAAGGTGCTGTCCAATGATAAGGTGGCTGAAATAGACCCTGAGAATGATAAAACCGCTTGCTTCAACATACAGGATAAAATGCGTCTGATATCCGCCGGAGTACTGGAAGTTATCATGCAGGTTTTAAATGTACCGGAAGAAGGATAATTCATATAATGCCGGTAGCTCCTTATATTCGCAAGTATTTTTGGGATATTGATCCAGCCAGAGCCTCGCCTAAAAAGCACCCGGAGTATTACATTACACGCATTCTGGAATATGGCGACGACAAGGCTGTGAAATGGCTGATGCTGGTTTATGGCAAGAGAAAGATTAAATCCGTGGTAAAAAAAGGCAAACTATCACCCAAATCATTGACTTTTTGGAAATTAGTACTCTGATGTTTGATCAGGTTTTGACACGCGAAACTGCAGCCCTTTTAGATAAGCTGAAACCGGAAGACTTGCCGGAAGGCACTTATTTAGGGGGAGGGACTTCCGTCTCTCTTTATTTGGGACACCGCAGATCGGCTGATCTGGATTTTTTTACCCCTGTGGAATTTGTAGAAAAACAGTGGGAGGAAAAACTGAGCCGTGATCTGGGATTTATACTATTGAAACGAGACTGGCAAACTCTTATTGGATATTTAGACAGGGTTAAGATCTCAATATTCGGCTATTTTTTCCCCCAAATAGGCAAAACCGAAATATTCCGGAATATTTCGGTAGCTTCATTGCCTGACCTGGCAGCCATGAAACTGGATACTTTGATCGGACGGGGGACTAAGAGAGACTTTATTGATGTATATTTCCTGGCTCAGAAGTTCAGTTTAGCTACGTTGTTTTCCTTTTATGAAAAAAAATACAACAATTTTAGAGAAAGAAAATTATTACTGATGAAGTCCCTGGTCTATTTCGCAGATGCTGATAAAGAAGAAATGCCTTCTATGCTTAAGCCGGTAAAGTGGCCAGATATTAAAAGATGGTTTGTTAAAGAGATCAAGGCCATTAGAGTAGTGTGAAATATTCATATAACTGATAATGGCAGTATTACCGTGAACATTGTTCCTTCTCCCATTATGTTCTTAATCTCGATCCTGGTATGATGCAGTTTCAAATATGCGGGAAGATAGCTAGTCTCAGGCCATTTCCGTTACCGCTGTTTCTATGCACCCTGTAAAACCGCTCGAAGAGGTACGGCAGATGTTCATCCGCTATGCCAGTACCGGTGTCTTTTACCACTACTATCGCCGCTCGCTGGGTTTGATAAAACCATATTTACCCTTTTTAGCTGGATATTTTCTTGTTCCATGTTATATTATTACCTTGAATGTTAATCGTAAAAAATAAGCCTTTATGCGAATACCACGATCTGTACAATGAAGTACATCTTTCACAGGAGGATAAACAAAATGAGTCGATTCATGGTTGGCTTTATCGGTCTCGGCATGATGGGTATTCTGATGGCTAAAGCCCTGGTTAAAAACGGGGAAAAGCTGGTGGTCTACGATTTGAAGAAAGAAGCGGTGGACCAAATGGTATCTCTGGGTGCTGAGGCTGCCGTTTCATCCCGGCAGGTAGCCGAAAAGTGTGAGGTAATTTTCTGCTGTGTCCGCGATGAGCCCCAGACCGATGAGGTTGTTTTTGGTACTGATGGGGTCTGGCAGGGCATCAAACCCGGAAGTACCTTTATCACCTCCAGTACCATCAGTCCGGATTATTGCCGCCGGCTGTATGCCAGGGGTAAAGAAAAGGGGATCAGGGTATTGGATGCGCCTGTGAGTACTGAAAGCCGGAATTTCACTCCCGGTCAGGAATCAGCGGTATTCACGTTTATGATAGGGGGCGATGAAGATGCTGTAGAGCATGTGTGGCCGGTTTTCCAGTCCATGACTAAAAACAACTTTTATCAGGGCGGCAGCGGCAACGGCGCGGCCTGTAAACTGATTAATAACCTGGCCATGTTTTGCAATACCGTGGTTGCCCGTGAGTGTTTGAACATAGGGGTCAAGGCAGGGCTGGATGTGGATAAAATAGTCCAAGCCATGCGGCTCAGCACGGGTTATAGCCGCAGTTTGATGATGGCAGCCAGGGCACCGCGATCATCACCGGAGCCCTCTGCCTCGGGTAAAGCGGTTAAAAGCCTGGATGATAAGGACAATGAGACTGCCATGGCGCTGGCTGAGGCAGTCGCCGCCAGCACTCCGGTGGCTCGCTTGATGCTGGGATTGGACCAGCCAAAAACCTATGATGGTCTATTTAAAAAATTAGGTCTTGGAGGTTGATATATGACCGCAGGTAAATCGTATGCCTATGAGGTATTAAGTCCCTGGGCAGAGGCTGATCCTGTACCTTCCAGAGGGATCACTGACAGGATTTCCAGTCTTGATGGTAAAAAGATCGGTCTGCTGGCTAATGCCAAGCGGGCTGCCCGGCCGATTCTTTCTATGGTGGAGATTAAGTTAAAAGAAAGGTTCCCTTCCGCCGAAATAAGCTGGTATTATACCCAGTTCGCTGTAGGTCCTGCTGAAGTAGAAACCCCAAATAAATCGAAGTTCGAATACTGGTTGAAGGGGGTGGATGCTGTAGTGGCGGCTGTGGGAGACTGAGGCGCCTGCACCAAGTACCTTGTGTACGAAACCATTTCCGTAGAAGAAAGAAATAAACCGGCAGTAGGCTTGATCTATAGGGACTTTGCCAACGATGCGCACTCGGCTGCCTCAAGCAAGGGTATGTCGCCAGTCAGGCTGGTGCCGGAGCCCATTCCCTCAGAATGGACTAATATGAAGGATATTGAAGCCGGTATCAATTCCGTTATAGATGAAATTATTTCATCTCTGACCAGACCTTTAAGCGAAGAAGAGAAGTCGCCCCGGATCAAAGAGACTGAAAAACCTCCGCGGATTATTTTCAAGGGTGATCTGGAGGAAGTGAACCGCTTTTTCTATCTTAGAGGTTGGACCGATGGTTTGCCGGTCATTCCTCCCACTGAAGAGAAGGTGGCGGAGATGCTCTCCGCCGTGGATTTGCCTCCGGACTATGTGGTAGCCATGCTGGGTCCCAGGATGGGTAAAGCGACTATAGAAAAAATAGCCGTTAATGCCGTTATGGCAGGGGCTTTACCAACCTATATGCCGCTTTTAGTAGCCGGTGTTAAGGCCCTGGCTGATCCAATTATCGGTCCCACCGGTCTGGCAGTCAGTACCCTTTCCTTTGCACCCCTATGGATTGTTAACGGCCCAATCCGCCATGACTTGAATATTAATAAGGGCTACGGCGTTCTTAATCCGGGCGATATTGCCAATGCTGCCGTCGGGAGGGCAATGGGGCTGATTACAAAGAATATCCGCGGCGTCAGGAAGGGTGTGGAAGATATGGGGGTGCTGGGGAATCCTGGTAAGTATTCAATGGTTATCGCAGAAAACGAGGAGGAAAGTCCCTGGGAACCTCTACATGTGGAACACGGATTCGCCAAAGAAGAAAACGCCGTTACCCTGGTCTTCTCCCGTTCGTTCGTAACCCTGCAACCTTATGGTACAGAGGATAAAGGAATATTAAGTACCTTGATATATAATATCTGGCCGGAGAGCGACGGTTCTCTTCAGATTATGTTGACACCGACCCTGGCCGGTGCACTCGGCAGTGCCGGCTGGAGCAAGAAAAACGTTAAGGATTTTATTCTTGAGAATTCCCGTGTTCCCTGGTTCCGCCACCCGCGCTCTTGGTCAGATTCAGGCAATCCTGTACTTAAAGTGCCGCCGCTGAACCCTCAGGATTCTGCGGCTATTCTCAGGCGGACCGAAAATCAACCTGATCCGATATTGATCTTCACAGCGGGGGGAACGGGCTCAAGAATAGGCCTTTTCGGTGGCAGTCCTCGACCTTACGTCACCAAAAAGGTTGAATTACCAGCTAACTGGACTAACCTGGTCCGGAAATATAAGAGCCTGGTGCCTTCCTACGTAAGATATTAGATCCATTGATTAAGGCCGGGGTTTAATAGAATCCCGGCCTTAATATCTTTTTAGAGCACAAAGCTTGATTTGACAATTGGTTGTTAAATACTTATTATCACAACATAAGCATCTATTTCATTCTGGAGGAAATAATGCCGGACCTGAGCATAAATACCTGGAGCAGAGGAGCATGTAAGATGGTGATGCCTCGCGCCTGGCGTTTGGCCGGTTCGGGGATAATGTACTCTTAATCTCTCTAACCGTTTGAAAAAGCCAGGCCCATGAAATTGTTTCATGGGCTTTTTTATACCATTGAAAAGTTGACAAACTGAGGTTTTTAAATTAATATGATAAATATGATTAGATTAGTAAACAAGGAAGTGATATGAAGCTTTCTACCAGGACTCGCTATGGATTAAGGGCTCTGGTGGACCTGGCTATTTCGGGTACGGGTCAACCAGTGCAATTGAAAGATATTGCTGAAAGGCAGCAGATATCTTTATCTTACCTGGAGCATTTGATCAATCCTCTGATATCAGCCGGTATTATTAAAAGCATACGGGGAGCCAGAGGAGGCATTGTGCTGGTTAAACCGCCTGAACAGGTAAAGCTTAATAAAATCATAGAAATTCTGGAAGGACCCCTGGCGCCGGTTGATTGTTTAATGGATACAAAAAGCTGTCCTCGTTCGGGCTTATGTGCTACCCAGGACCTGTGGAACGAAATGAAGCAGGCCATGGAAAACGTTCTGGGATCCACTTCACTTCAAGACCTGGTAAACTCTCAGAAGAATAAGACTGCCGCTGCCGGTAACCATATGTACTATATATAAATAATATAAATAAAAAGTCAGAAATCAAAAGTAAAAACAGGGATATTATCATTTCCGGTTGGAGGGCTTTAACGCATGATTCGATATTGCTAACGCCTCATTTACCCCCAAGCAATTTAAAAAATATAACAGCAGGGATTGATAAACATCAATAATAATTTTGTCCCGGGGGCATTCGATGTCAACAAGTAAAAAAAACACAGATTATAGACCTGAAACAATGGCTTTACATGCCGGCCAGGAGATTCCCGATCCAGCGACCGGAGCGCGGGCGGTCCCCATTTACCAGACCACCTCTTATGTTTTTATGAACACTGAGCAGGCAGCCAATCTTTTTGCCTTAAAAGAGCCCGGCAATATCTATACCCGTATGATGAATCCTACTACGGATGTTCTGGAAAAAAGAATAGCCGCGCTGGAAGGCGGCACAGGCGCTCTGGCGGTCGCTACAGGGCATGCAGCACAGGCGCTGGCTATCCTGAATATTACGAGACTGGGTGATGAAATTGTGGCGGCCAATAATCTTTATGGCGGGACATACCAGCAACTGCATTACATGTTTCATAAGATGGGCAGAAACACAGCCTTTGTGGATTCTACCCGTCCGGAAGAATTTAAAAAAGCTATCACGGATAAAACCAGGCTGGTTTATGCCGAGACCATCGGCAATCCCAAACTGGATATCCCGGATTTAGAAAAAATAGCCCACATTGCTCATGAGGCCGGGATTCCTTTGATGGTGGACAATACCGTGGGAGTAGGCTTGGTGCGGCCGATTGAGTACGGCGCGGATATTGTGACCCTTTCGGCAACCAAGTTCATTGGCGGTCACGGCACCACCATGGGCGGCCTTATGGTGGATTCCGGAAAGTTTAACTGGGCTAACGGTAAATTTCCTGAATTTACAGAACCTGATCCGAGCTACCACGGCCTCAATTACTGGGAGGCTTTCGGGGATATCCCCGGCGCTGGTAATATGGCTTTTATCGTTAAAGCCCGTGTACAGTGGCTCAGGGATCTGGGAGCTACCTTAAGCCCGTTTAACTCCTTCTTACTTTTACAGGGATTGGAGACGCTGCCGCTGCGTATCAGAAAACATTCAGAAAATGCTTTGGCTGTAGCCCAATTCTTACAGAAACATCCGCTAGTAGCCTGGGTCAACTATCCGGGCTTACCGGATCATCCCAGCCATAACCTGGCTCAAAAATACCTGAAAGGGGGTTATGGAGCTCTGGTGGGTTTTGGTATCCGGGGCGGATTAGCAGCAGGGAGGCGGTTTATTGAAGCAGTCAAATTGCTGTCCCATCTGGCCAATATTGGTGATGCCAAAAGTCTGGTGATCCACCCGGCTTCCACCACACATTCGCAGCTCACCGGGGAACAAAGAGCTGCCACCGGTGTTACTGAGGATTACATACGGTTATCAATCGGGCTGGAAGATATTAACGATATTAAAGAAGACCTTGATCAGGCATTGAAAAAGTCTGTGAAACAATAATGGGAACGGAAATTATGTCAGAAGAAAAGAGCGTGGGCACGGTAGAGACCCTTTATTATACCTTTGCCCAGCCGCCTTGCCAGATGATACTGGAAAATGGCGAGAAGCTGGGGCCAATTACCCTGGCCTATGAAACCTACGGTCAGTTGAATACGGATAAATCGAATGCCATCCTTATTGTACATGCTTTAACTGGGGATGCCCATGTAGCCGGCTTTCATAAGGGGGATAAGAACTCTGGCTGGTGGGACAAGATGGTGGGACCAGGAAGAGCTTTTGATACGGACAGGTATTTTGTGATTTGTTCCAACATTTTAGGTGGATGCAAGGGTTCTACAGGTCCTTCCTCAGCGAATCCGGCTACAGGTCAGCCGTATGGCCTGCAATTCCCTCTTGTCAGCATCGGTGATATGGTGAATGCACAGAAATACCTGATTGATTACCTGGGTATTAATAAGTTATTGTCCGTGGCTGGAGGATCTATGGGCGGTATGCAGGTGCTGGAATGGATGTTTTCTCATCCTGAGCGTATTAAAAGCGCCATACCCATTTCTACCGCCATGCGGCATTCGCCACAGCAAATTGCATTCAATGAAGTTGGCCGTCAGGCCATCATGGCTGATCCTTACTGGCAGGAGGGTAATTACTACGGTGGTAAGGTCCCGGCCAGGGGACTGGCAGTAGCCAGAATGGTGGGCCATATTACCTATATGAGTGACAAGTCCATGGAGGCCAAGTTTGGCCGCCGGATGAAGTGTGACCGGAAGCCTTTTAAATTTACGGCTGATTTTGAGGTTGAAGGTTATCTTCATTATCGCGGTCAGAGCTTTGTAGACAGATTTGATGCCAATACTTATCTTTATATCACCAAGGCCATGGATTATTATGATGCAGCGAAAGGCAGGAAGCCGCAGGAGGTTTTACGCGGACGGGACTTGAAAGCCCTGGTGATTGCTTTTAAATCGGACTGGCTATATCCTTCCTATCAGAGTCAGGAGATTGTACGGGCCTGTAAGCTGGCAGGACTGGAGGCTTCATTTTGCGAAATAGAATCCAATTATGGGCATGATGCATTTTTGTTGGAGACTGAGGAAGAGACTCATTTGATAAAATATTTTTTAGGGAGTGTATTCAACGGTAAAGTTGACGATGAACAATCATACGATTCCCTGTAAAACAGAATACCGCTTAATTGCCGGCATTATCCAGCCGGAGACTTCAGTTCTTGACCTGGGTTGTGGGGACGGTGAACTGCTGGCCCTTTTAAAGAAAGAACGGGGTATCAACCGCGCTCAGGGTATTGAACTGGACGAGAAAGCCATTTATAAGTGCGTTGCCAGAGGTTTAAGTGTGTTTCATGGAGATATCGATAGGGGCCTGAGCGAATATGGGGATAATTCCTTTGAGTATGTTATTCTAAATCAGACTTTTCAGCAGGTAAAAAACCCGGATTTGGTATTGAGAGAAGCTTTAAGAGTTGGCCATTATGTCATCGTGGGATTCCCTAATTTCGCTCACTTAAGCGCCCGTTATCAACTGGCTTTTCTGGGAAGGGCGCCAATTACTAATTCTCTGCCTTACGAATGGTATAATACGCCTAATATCCATTTTTTGAGCATTGCGGATTTTATGGTCTATTGCCGCAAGACAAAAATAAAAATTGAAAAGTCTCTTTTCCTGGGGAGAGATAGGCCGGTGAACCTATTTCCTAATCTCAGGGCTTTGACCGGAATATTTTTAATCACAAAAAAGACAGATTAAAATGGAATCAGCAGGGGAGATAGGGGAGAATTTAAGGAGGTATTATTATTGAAACGCATATATCTGGATTATGCGGCTACTACACCTGTACATCCTGAAGTCTTCCAGGCCATGAAGCCTTATTTTCAAGAAATATTCGGCAATCCTTCCAGCATCCACGCTATGGGGCAGGAAGCTAAAAGGGCTGTGGAGGGTTCTCGTAATATTCTGGCTGATTTTATCGGTGCACGACCGGAGGAGGTGGTCTTTACCAGCGGTGGGACTGAGTCAGATAATTACGCCATTAAAGGCGTAGCTTATGCCAACGAAAACCGGGGTAATCATATTATTACCAGCGCTATCGAACACCATGCTGTACTGGAAACTTGCCATTTTTTGGAAGCCAGGGGCTTTAAAGTGACATATTTACCTGTGGATAAATTTGGTATGGTGGACCCGGAGGCTGTTAAGAAAGCCATAACTCCGGCTACTATCCTGGTTTCCATCATGCATGCCAGTAACGAGGTTGGCACCATCCAGCCTATAGCGGAAATCGGTAAAATAACACGTGAAGCAGGGGTGTATTTGCATACGGATGCCGTTCAAACGCTGGGACATTTACCAGTTAACATACATGAAATGAATGTAGATCTTTTGTCTCTTTCCGGACATAAGCTTTACGGCCCGAAGGGAGTGGGAGCTATTTTTATTAAAAAGGGTACTCGTATTGTTTCTTTTATGCATGGCGGGGGCCAGGAAGATGGACGCAGAGGCAGCACTCATAACGTACCTGGAATAATAGGTCTCGGTAAGGCTGTTGAGATAGCCAGAAAGGAAATGCAAGAAGAAGAACTAAGGCTCATCCGGTATAGAGAAAAGCTAATTAAGGGTCTTATCCAAAAAATTGAGTTTACCCATTTAAACGGACACCCAAAGCACAGATTGCCTAATAATATCAATGTTAGTATTGAATTTGTAGAAGGCGAGGCAACCCTGGCCAGCCTGGACTTTGAAGGCATATATGCTTCTACCGGTTCCGCCTGTAGCTCCGAAAGCCTGGAGCCGTCTCATGTACTGACCGCCATGCAGATACCGGCGGAAAAAGCCCGCTGTTCTTTAAGATTTTCCCTTGGGAAATGGACAGATGAGGCTGATATCGATCGTTTGTTGCAGGTTTTACCGGGAATAATCATAAAATTAAGGGCAGTATCTCCGCTTTACCGAGCTGCTGTAAATAAGTAACACGCAAAGGAAGATTGAGAAATGAGCGAAATGCCTGATATTGGTAAAATATCTCCAGAAATATTTAAGGAATTGATATATCCGCGTCTGGGAGCTAAAAACGATAAGGTGATAGTGGGGCCCCAGCACGGCGTGGACGTTGGCATTGTAGAAATTGGCAATAAAGCAGTCTCGTTTACCTGTGACCCTGTTTTTATAGTTCCGGAATACGGCTGGGAAAGGGCTGCCTGGTTTGCCATACATATAATAGCTTCAGATTCAGTTACCAGCGGGTTAAAACCCGCTTATCTGTCCATAGACTTGAATTTACCCATGGAGATGACCAAAGAGCAATTAGCCATCATGTGGGAGGTCATTCACAAAGAATGTGTCAAGATGGGCATCAATGTGGTTACTGGGCATACTGCCAGATACGAAAACTGTCATTATCCTATGGTAGGCGGTGCTACTATAGTAGGCGTAGGAGAATTAGATGAATACGTGACGCCACGGCTGGCCAAAGCTGGAGATAAAATCATCATTACCAAGGGGCCTGCCATTGAGGCTTCTGGTATTTTTGCAACCATGTTTCCTCAATTGTTGGAGAAAAAGTTCGGCGCTCCGTTCAGCCGGAAAGCCCAGGATATATTTTATAAGATGTCCGTGGTAGAAGATGCGATGACGGCCGTGGGTGTAGGCAGACGAGAGAATGGCGTTACAGCCATGCATGATGCTACCGAATGCGGAATCTGGGGGGCTCTTTTTGAAATGGGGCAAGCTTCAGGTACCGGCGTCAGGGTAGAGCAGGAAAAAATAGTGATAGAGGACTGTGTCAGGGAGATTTGCGAGTACTTTGGTATTGATCCCTATACTTCCATCAGTGAAGGGACCCTGGTACTGACCTGCCGGCCACAAAGTGCGGAGGCTATCGTTAAGGCTTTATTGAATAAAAACATTAAAGCCTCTGTCGCAGGAGAGCTTACGCAGCCAGATAAGGGAATGGTTCTGATTCAAGGTGGTCAGGAAAAGGAACTGGTGCATCCTATCGTGGATCCATTCTGGAAAGCCTTCTATGGGGCCCTGGAAAAAACTAAAAATTTTGGCAGGATTTAACCTAAATTTGTTATTAAATTCAGATAAATTTAAATGAGAGAATTAACCATTGACAAAATAGCAGGAATACAGGAGGAAAAGTGAATGAACCGTTTGTTGGCATTATTTGTGATTATGTTGAGTGTAGTTAGCCTGGGAGTAGGAGCCTTTTTCATATATCAGGGAGTGAGTAAATACTACTGGCTGGTCGATAATATTAAACAGGAGAAGATAACCCTGGGTTTGACTCAGGAGGAAATAAAAAGCGGTAAAGTACTTGAGACCGCCGGCGATTTACAAGAAGCAGGAGATACGGTGAGGGAACATCGTCATTCAATAGCAGATACATATCAGGATGCGCTGGGAGGTGGACAATATAATCCTGCGGATCCCAAACAGTTGACCTATGCTCAGGCTATGAATCTGGAAAATTACCTGTACCTGGGGGTATTGAGCTTTGGGGTAACCCAAATAGCCATGGGCGCAGGTGCCTTTATGATAGTGATGGCTGTAGCACTGGGAGCAATTGGGATTCTATTATGGAGATTGTCCGGTAAGCGTCAGTAGTTCAGAAGAAACAGTGATTGATGTTTCTCTATAAAAATTAGGAATTCTTAAAAGGGGTTATTAATTAAATGGCCAAAGTGATTGCGGTGTGTACCAGCGCGCTTAAAGGAGTACGGAAAGAGGATGTTAAGCAGGGAATAATCAGAGAAGATTATGGACTAGAAGGGGATGCCCATGCTGACTCAGCCTGGCACCGTCAGGTCAGCCTGCTGGCCCAGGAGAGCATCGAAAAAATGCAAAAAATGGGCTATGATGTAGGTCCCGGAGACTTTGCAGAGAATCTGACCTGTGAAGGAATTGAGCTGTATACTTTGCCCATCGGCACTCGTTTATCAGTAGGAGACGGTATAGTCCTGGAAGTCAGTCAGATCGGCAAAGAATGCCATACCGGCTGCGCCATTTTTAAGCTGACAGGAAAGTGTATTATGCCTAAAGAGGGGATATTTGCCCGGGTTATCAAAGGAGGTTGTGTAAAAACCGGTGATCCTATTGAAGTAATACCAGGTTAAAAATCATAAAAATTGGATATATAAATGCAAGATATTAATAATGAATTAGTAACCAGGATTCTAAGGTTAAAAAAAGAAAGAGAGGCTGTTATCCTGGTACATAATTATCAACTGGGAGAAGTCCAGGATATTGCCGATTTTGTTGGGGACTCCCTTGAACTTAGTCAAAAGGCCGCTAAAACAGATGCCCGTGTTATTGTGTTTTGCGGAGTCCATTTCATGGCTGAGACGGCTTCCATCCTCTGCCCTGATAAGATAGTATTACTGCCGGACCTCAATTCCGGTTGTCCCATGGCAGATATGATAACAGCAGATCAGTTGAAGGAAAAAAAGAAGGAGTTGCCCAAGGCAGCAGTGGTCTGTTATGTTAATTCCTCCGCGGAGGTAAAAGCAGAATCGGATGTCTGCTGCACTTCGGCGAATGCAGTAAAGGTGGTTCAGAGCCTTGCGTCTGATGAGATATTATTCATTCCGGACCAGTATCTGGGGCAGTATGTAGCCTCGAAAACAGAGAAAAAAATGCATTTTTGGCCTGGCTATTGTCCCACACATGCACGCATCCGGCCGGAGGATATACTGCGTGTAAAAGCAGAAAATCCGGGGGCCGTTGTAATGGTGCATCCCGAATGCCGTCCAGAAACGGCAGCCCTGGCTGATGAGGTCCTAAGTACCGGGGGAATGTTGAGGTTTGTTCGAAGCACCCGGGCAATGAAAATTATCATCGGGACAGAAATAGGCCTCATTTACCGCCTGAAAAAGGAGTGCCCGGAAAAAATATTCATCCCGGTTTCAGAACAGGCAATCTGTCCGAGGATGAAATTGATTACCCTGGAAAAAATCTTATGGTCTCTGGAACAAATGTCTCCTGAAGTAAAGGTGCCTGAAGCTATAAGGATACCGGCATTTAGAGCTGTTGACAGGATGCTGGAGTTAAGCAAATGATCCAAGGATGTTTGCATTGAGGCAGGGTCTTAATAAATTTCCTGTTTTCCTCGTTTTTTAAAAGCATAAAAACTTTCTAAAAACAACTGGTAATCTCATTTCGTAACTATAACTGATTACTGTATAAAACCTCATTAATCCTCTTAACGTAATGATAAAAGTTGAAGTATAGAGGGATTTTCCGGCATTTGGCGTTTGCTGGCTGTTACCAGTCAGCAGCAAAACCTCATTACCGTCAATTATGCTGTGAATTTTTCCCCATACGTTAATCAAATACCATAAAATGAAAGAAAGGCGAAATATTTTCTGATAAGCAGGGAGAGTAAGTATGAGAAAGGTATATTTAGACCATGCAGCAGCCACACCGCTTTTACCTGAGGTGCGTCAGGCCATGCTGCCTTTTCTGGAAAATGATTTTGGTAATCCTTCTTCTCTACATGACTGGGGGGATGCTGCTCGTGAAGGTATGGAAGCAGCCAGGGAACAGGTAGCGGCACTTATTGGCGCTGGACCAGAAGAGATTATTTTCACCTCCTGTGGATCAGAGAGCAATAACTTCGCTATTAAAGGGATGGCTCTGGCTCAGCAAAGCAAAGGCAAACATATTGTGATCTCTGCTATTGAACATTTTTCGGTGATGAATGCAGCCAGAACCCTGGAAAAAATGGGTTTTGAACTGACTCTAATACCGGTGGATAAATACGGACTGGTTGATCCTGCTGAAGTACGTAAAAGCCTGCGTAAAGATACCATTCTGGTTTCCATTATGCATGCCAATGGTGAAGTGGGTACTATTGAGCCTGTAGAAGAAATCTCTGAAATAACCAGAGAGCATAATATCCTTTTTCACACGGACGCAGTGGCTACCTGTGGTATGATTCCTGTAAATGTTAAGGACCTGGGAGCAGACGCTCTCAGTCTGGCCGGTAACCAATTTGGTGGACCTAAGGGCAGCGCTGCCCTCTGGGTAAAAAGGGGTGTGCGCATCTTGCCGCTATTGGATGGCGGTATACAAGAAGGAGGAAGAAGAGCCGGAAGTGAAAACGTGCCAGCAATAGTTGGGCTGGGAAAAGCCTGTGAGCAAGCATCAGTGAACATGGCAACCCGTATGAAAAACTTGCTAAAAATGCGTCAACGTTTAATGCAGAGCCTTCCGTCTCAGATAAAGCATATCGTCATCACCGGCCATCCTGAAAAGCGTCTTCCTCATCTAGCCAGCTTCTGCGTAGAATTTATTGAGGGAGAATCCATGCTGATGATGCTTAATAGCCAGGGCATTGCGGTCTCCAGCGGTTCATCCTGCACTTCCCGGGCCTTGAAGGCTTCACATGTTCTGATTGCCATGGGTCTGCCGCACGAGATAGCGCAAAGCTCTATTTTGTTCACTTTCGGCATCGAGAATAGTATTGAAGATGCGGATTATGTGCTGGAAGTGATGCCGCCAATCGTAGACAGATTGAGGCAGATGTCACCGCTTTATGCAAAATATATTAAATCCGGAAAAGGAGGGTAAAAAATGCCGGTTTACAGTGAAATGGTGATGGACCATTTTATGCACCCGCGTAATGTGGGTGAGATTGAAAACGCCGATGGCGTAGGCGAGGAGGGCAACCCGGTCTGCGGAGATATGATGACCTTTTATATTAAGGTCAAAGACAACCGCCTGGAGGATATCAAATTCAAGACCTTCGGCTGCGGTGCAGCAATTGCTGTCTCCAGTATGGTCAGCGAAATGGCCAAAGGTAAGACCCTTGAGGAAGCTAAAAAAATTACACCTGAAATGGTGGCAGAGGAGCTTAAGGGACTACCCAAACAAAAGTTTCATTGTTCCAACCTGGGCGCACAGGCGCTGGGCAAAGCCATAGAGGATTATGAAAATAAACAAAAAGGTGGGGGGAAGAAATGAAATCCGCGAATGAAGGAAAGAAAGAAGAACGGAAGATCGAGGAAAAAGAAGAACGGTGGTGCCCTTACTGCGAGGATGAAATATCCAAAGCAAAACTCCCCTTTTGCCAGCCATGCCAGGTAACCACTTTTAAATGTCCATCCTGCGGTAAGCCGGCTCCCAGGAACAAACGGATTTGCCCGGCCTGCGGCGCTAAAATGAAACCTGGAGTATAAAGAATTATGCCGGAGAAAGAAAAATTTACACTGGTCCTTTTCAGCGGAGATCTGGATAAGGCTCTGGCGGCTTTTATTCTGGCGACCACAGCGGCCAGTATGGGCATGGAAGTTACCATGTTTTTTACCTTTTGGGGGCTCAATATTATCAAAAGAAACGAGGGCGGAATAAAAAGTCAGGGCCTGATGCGGAAAATGTTGAATATGATAAACCGTGGTGGTTCCCGGCGTCTCAAGCTATCGAAATTCAATATGCTGGGTTCAGGCACCTGGATGATGAAAAAAATGATGAAGCAAAAAAATATGCCCTCCATAGATGAGTTTATTTCCATGGCGCAGGAAATGGGGATCAAAATGATTCCCTGCTCCACTTCCTGCGGGATATTGGGACTTCCGGATGATGCTTTCCGTGACGGCATACTTAATCAGGCCGGTGCGGCTTTTTTCCTGAATGAGGCACGTCAGTCTAAAATCACTCTATTTATTTAGGTATTGAAAAACCAGGTTCTATAAAAATAAGTTGGGGAGGGAGATTAAAAATTTTCACCAGGTTCAGGGAATCTCCCTATAATAGCACGGCATTCCCGTCAGCCGGTAAATATTGATAGACAAAGAAAAAGGGAGGATGAGTTGAAGGCAGATGAAACGCTGGATTGCGTAGGATTGTATTGTCCCATGCCTATTGTTAAGACGTCACAGAAAATGAAACAAATGAAAGAAGGTCAGGTTCTGGAAGTAATAGCTGATGATAAGGGCATCAAGCAGGATATGCCGGCCTGGTGCCAGACTACGGGAAATGAATGCCTGGGGATAGAGGAAAAAGGCGGAGAAATAAGGGTCTATGTAAAAAAGACCCGGTAAACAGTCTCAAAATTATATTTTTTTATCCAGAACGAAAATACATAATGTAGATTCTTGACCACTATGGTAAAATAGATAGTGTAAAGCACATAAAAATTCGGAGGGAGCAGACAGACAACTTTGAACTTCAGTTGCATTATTCTTGCCGGTGGCAGGAGCACACGTTTAGGTCGGAATAAGGTTGTCGAGAAGATAGGTAGCCAGAGTTTAATAGAGAGAGTCATTTCGAGCCTGTCTATTTTTCAAAGTGAAATTATCATAGTTGAAGCAAAGAATTCTAATCTGCCCAGGCTGACGGATTACTCCAGACTGAAAGTAGTCCAGGATATCCATCCAAATAGAGGATCACTAGGGGGTATTTTTAGCGGATTAGCTGCTTCTCAATCGTTTCATAATCTGGTTGTGGCCTGTGATATGCCATTTTTAAATGTGAAGTTGCTACGCTATATGATGGATGTAGCTGAAGGTTATGATTTAATTGTCCCCAGGATGACTCCTGAAATATTTGAACCGTTACATGCGATATATTCTCTCAATTGTATAGCCCCTCTGGAGATGTTGATTCGAGAAAATAGATTTAAAATATTAGAGCTTTTCCCCCTGGTTAAAGTAAGATATTTGGATATTGAAGAGATAGACCGGTTTGATCCGCAGCATCTTAGCTTTTTTAATATTAATACAGAAGCTGATTTACAAACCGGAAGAGATCTGGCTAGAAAAGAGGGTTTAAAACGTGATAAGTGTTGAAGAAGCACTAGATAAAGTCCTTAGCAATATCAATGTGCTGGACATTGAAGAGCGCCCGCTTATGGAATGCCTGGGACAGGTACTGGCAGAAGATGTGAGGTCCGATATCAATGTCCCACCTCTGGACAATTCTGGTATGGATGGCTATGCAGTACGGGCTGCAGATATTAAGGGCGCCAGCCAACAGACCCCCTGTTTTTTACAGGTTATAGATGTGGTAATGGCCGGCGGTATCAGTAAAAAAACGGTAGAGAAAGGTACGGCAATCAGGATAATGACCGGCGCTCCCATTCCTGAGGGCGCTGATACAGTAGTAGCTTTTGAAGATACCGATGAGGCTGAACGAAAAAGCAAATCCGAAATTAAGCCTTCACAAATCGGCATTATGGTGGAAGAAAAACCAGGCGCTAATATCCGCAAGGCAGGAGAAAGCGTCAGTAAGGGTTCGCTGGTTTTATCCAGGGGTACTACCATCCGGCCTTCCGAAATTGGTGTTATTGCTTCCATTGGGTTTGCCAGAATAAAGGTTATTCGCCGGCCTGTAGTAGCAATCCTGGCTACCGGTGATGAGATTACCAGTTTGGGCGAACCGCTTAAGGAAGGCAAGATTTATAACAGCAACAGCTACAGTGTGGCTGCGCAGGTTACCCGGGATGGCGGCATTCCCAAACTCCTGGGGATTGCCCTGGATAATGAAGAATCTGTAATTGATAAGATTAATCAGGGACTGGATGCTGATCTTTTAATAACCATCGGTGGAGTCTCCATGGGGGACTATGATGTGGTTAAAAATGTTCTGGCCAGTCAGGGGGAAATGGTATTCTGGCAGGTGCGTTCTAAACCCGGTAAACCGCTGGCCTTTGGCTTTATACGCAGAAATGAGAATGGTTCCAAAGTAAAAGCCCTGCCTCATCTGGGACTGGCTGGAAACTCAGTGAGCAGTATGGTGAATTATGAATTATTCGTCAGGCCGGCTATTCTCAAAATG
Source organism: uncultured Dehalococcoidales bacterium (assembly GCA_964386535.1). Lineage (GTDB taxonomy): Bacteria > Chloroflexota > Dehalococcoidia > Dehalococcoidales > UBA3254 > CAYLRY01. The sequence continues at coordinate 82,784 of CAYLRY010000007.1, forward strand.
ATGGGGAAAAAGAAGTTCTCAAAGCCGACTATCGAGGCCGTCATGGAAGATAATATAAAAAACAACGATGGACGGCGTGTCTTTGCCAGAGTGATCGTAGAGATAAAAGACGGCCAATATCACGCCAGGTTAACTGGCAACCAGGGCTCGGGCGTTTTAACTTCCATGACCATGGCGAACGGATTTGCCATTGTACCGGAAAATAAAGAGCAAGTTAAAAAAGGCGATAAGTTGCAGGTGATGATGATAGACTGGTATCAGGATATCTAAAAGTGCCAGGTTACAGCTTGCAGCAGCCAGCCTTCTGATTAAGTCTGAAACAGTGAACAGGGTTAAATAGCCAGGGACATAATGCTTTAAGTTATATAATATGTATTGCTTTTTCAGGAGTAGAGATTGATAGTCGAAGCTTCAGAGTTCGTTTTCAAAGCTTCGCCCGAGATTGCCCGGGCCAGGAGGGTATTAATCAAGCCATCTGCCGCTTATCCTTCTCCGTATCCCGTAACTACCAGTCCAGAGATGATTGCCAGGATCATTGAAGGTATCCGTGAGGTCAGCGACGCCGATATCCTGATTCTGGAAGGAACCCCGGGAGGAGGTCCTGTCTATCCTATTTACCAGGCTCTAGGTTACAATTTCCCACGCGTTTTGATGCTGGATGTTAAAGATTGCATATGGGTTGAAGTAGACAATCCATTACCGAAGCCTTTTGCCGTACCTACCTTCTGGATACCCAACGTAATTTTATCCAGTGATTACCTGATTACCGTTGCTACTTTAAGGACCATTAACGACCGTCCTGAGTTCAGCGTAATGAATTTGCTTTCAGCTTTACCCAGTACCAAATATGGCAGCAAGTCTGCCGGCGGCTGGGAAAGTCTTTATGGACTTGGAATAGATAAAGTGATTGCAGATCTGTATTACACATTGCCTTTCGATGTCGGTATTATTGAAGCGCGGCAAAAATTTACCGGTAAAAACCAGCAACTCGCTCAGGGAACTGTAGAAGAATTTGGGAAAGTATTTATTGGGGAGCCTTTTGAAATAGATAACGAAGCTGCCCAGATGCTGGGTCTTAAATCTGAATATATAGATTTAATAAAAGTAGCCAGGGTCGGTTTTGAAGCTTAGTACCTGATTGTAAATCCGGTATAATCACCGGAGTATTCCCCCCAGATGGTAGAAATATTTTCAACCCTGGCAGAAGGGGGACCGGTTTTCAGTTTTTCCACCAATTTTTCCAATATTTCTTTTTCGCCTTCAGCTATTACTTCTACTTCACGTCCACCGGGCAAATTTAAAACATAGCCAGTAAGACCCAACTGGGAAGCTCGCTCTCTAACAAATCCTCTGTAATAAACCCCCTGAACGCGACCAGATACTACCGCATGAATAGATGCTTTTTGTGTCATTATTAAAATTATGCTCAATAAAAGCGGGCAGATATTCGGTCTGCCCGCCTGTTAGTTTTATTCTTCCTCTTCTGTTTCTCTGGGTTTTTTGCCCTTGCGGATTACTTCAACTTCCGGCCTGGATGCTTCCATAGGGGTAATCAACGGTTGTTTTTTAGCTTCTTTCTTGGGTTTCTTCTTCTCCTTACGGGCAAAATCTCTGCTTCCCATATAACACCTCCATTTTGTTCCAGTATTTTTCCCAGTATTGTTTTAAATAGCACTAAGAGATGTCTTTGTTCAAATTAAGTGTAGCAAAAACAGGATGGTTGTGTAAAGATGTATCCCATAAATGGACAATCCACAGGTGTGCTCCTGTGGATTGTCCTGGAGGTAGAAGATGAAAAGGTTTTTATTAACGAATCCTATACGAGGTTCGCTAACGTATATATTATACCATGAATGTCAATATCCTTAAAATGGGCTTTTTTCCCATCTCTGGGCTGTTACCTATGATTTCTGTAAAGGGTAGAGACCATCAGATTTCGGGGTATTTTCGTTTATCTTTCTCAGCCGGATGTTGCCTGAGCTTACATCATCGGTCAACCAGGGGCCACGGCGGTGATGGTAATGCTTTATTGTACCTGGTTAGAGAGTCAGGCCTGCAAACAACCTGGAAATACGCCTTTTTAACATGGTTAAAGATATTCTCAACCAGGCATGCCGCAATTCCTGTTTACTTTTCAAATCATTAAGCGTACTGCCGCCATAACGATATTCCGCATATAACCGGGTAATATTGTTTATAGCTTTTTTCTCTTCCGGTATAAAGCCGGCTAAATTATCCGCAAACTCCTGAGGTGTTTGCCCGGTTGAACCGGCCAGCTTCATCAAGGAAGCCGCAAAATATAATTTGGCGTATGTCTCCGCGGTATAATCGGCTCTATGAAATTTGCGATACCAGGCACGCATTATGAATTCCAAACTCAGAGCCAGTAACAGCAGGACGACTATGATGGTGAGGACAGGGCTGAACCAGTTATTTTCCGTAAAGACCGCAGACGTATTATTGTCACCGCCATCCAGGGGTATATAACCTTCTTCATAATAATAAAGTTCAGGATAGGTTGTACCGCTTCCGCTTGAGGTAAAATCGCTTTCCGGGGCGATCAGCTCCGCAGTGCCTCCCGGGGTGACCTCAAATTCCACCCAGCCATATCCTGGGAAGTAGACTTCAGGCCATGCATGGTAATCTCGGGCTTCAATATAGAAAGTGGAATTTTTCTGATCCCAGGTATGGGGAACGTAACCTGTACAAAACCTGGCAGGCACACCTGCTGATCGAAGCAAAACAACGGCGGCTGTGGCAAAATTAGTGCAATTACCGGTTTGCTGCATGGTCAGGAAATCATCCACGGCATCAGACCCCGGCGGCGGAGATGTGCCTTTTTCATCATATTTCAACTGAGATAAATAATTGCGTACTGCTAAGACTTTATCATAGGGTGTCTGGGCCCGGCGTGTAATGTTCTGGCTCAAGCGCTGCACCAGACGCGGCAGTTCAGCCGGGATTTGCAGATAACGGCTGGTTATCCATGCCGGGTATTGATCACCGGCAGCGGTGAGTTGTGCCGGCGAAAATTTGACCTCACTGATGGTAATGGAATAGCCCTCTTCAGGTTTATAGATACGGGGAGTACTAAAAAAAATAGTCTCATCCTCTGCCTGCGATGAAACGCCTTCTGTCCCTGCAAATGAGTGTCTTAACAGCGCATTATCAGCAGCCAAGAATTGTCCGGCAGTCAATACAACGTCTGACTTCAGCTTGTTGATGACGGTATAGGATAAAGTGTTGCCAGGGGCTGCTGTGGCCTTAGCCCTGTCGGGGAAACCGCTTTCGACTACATTTTCTTGGGCGGGGCTGGTAGACCAGCCTGTAGCGCTATAAATATCATACCTGCGCACACGCCAGTAAGTGGGAGCCCTGGGGGAGACGACCGTGAATTGAATATCGCGGCTCAGGTTAGGCGGGGAAGAAAAATACAGTTTGCTCTGGTCTACTGTTTTAATGATTGCCCCTTTAGCTTTCACAGGCGCAAATAGGTTAAGCCGGGCACTGTTCAGGGTCTTACCCACCTGAATTCTGGCATCAGTTATACTCTGAATCTGGTTAGCCCTGATCTCAGGGGCAGTCCAGGTAACGCCTATCAGTAATGCGCTCAGACATACCACTGAAACTATGAACCAGATTACGCCCTGGAAAGGATACCGTATGTGGTTCTGTCGGAAGCTGGAATAATACTTGAGAAAACCGGTAAAACTGAGAAGCAGAATAGCCGCGAAAAGATAGAAGAAAAAGTACCAGTAATAATTCTGGCTGAGAAAGTCCAGGTTTACCAACAATACAATCAGGCCTAAAAAGACAGCCGGCCAGACGCTGTGATTTCTAATGAAACGCCATATCAATATATAGCCTAGCAGCCAGGTGATAACTATCAGAAAAAGGGCAAAATAGATGGTTCCTGTGTCAGGCGTGCTGCGTATAAGGGTTTCCCATATAGAAAACAGCGTATTAAACAGGCGGTTGAATATACTGCCTTCAGCCTGTGAAGGCAGTATACTGGTGATTTGCCAGACAGTAACCATTAAGCCTGCGGTGAAACCTACCAGAATTAGATCTACTTTGCGCAACCGGCTTTTTGATACCATAAAGGCCAGGGCCATTGAGAGCACCAGTACCGTTAAAAGTGAGGGTTGAGGTGAAATCCACCGGGCCTGCTGGATGCTGTTTATGGCGATTCCCAGGGTAAATAACAACAGAAGTGCGCCTACCCATTCCGGCCAGCCTTTCAATAAATAGTTTAAAATAAAGCGTACCGGTCCGGCAGCCCTGGAATGCTTTACGCGGTTCATATTTTTTTCTATTGTTTTATTGTTAAGATTCAAACCTCAAACCCCTCCCTCTCTATGCCCCACGCACAGCCAGGTTACGGCTGTCCAGCACAGTAGCCAGGTTATCACCTTTCCGTACCACATAAGTCTGGATATCATTCAGAACCAACGACCGGGGAACCATGGACCGCATTCCGTGATTTTCGAAACTGCCAGGATCCAGTAATACAGCTACCGCTACTCCCTGCTGCGTTTTCACCTGAGTGAAGGGCGCCATCAATTTTTCGCTCCAGGAAGGAGTAATAATGATAAGCATGGGATGCATGCCTAGGCGAGAGGATTCGGAGGCCAGGAGTTGATCAATAGAGATAGTACCCAGAGCTCTCATAGTAGCCAGGGCGGAGGTAATGGATTCCAGATGCATGCTGCCGGTATCCAGGGGGAAAATATAAGACTGTTCAGCCCCAGCCATAAAGCCTACAGGCCATCCATCTTCAATAAATTTTTTAATCAGTGAAGCAGCAATGGTAATGCCGTATTCCTCGGTAGAGTGCAGACCGCTGCCTGCCTGGACGGACTGAGACATGTCCAAAGCTATCCAGATAGTCCTGGCCCGGCTACGGGAACGGTCCGGATCGAAAACCTTAACCATGAGCCTGGATGAATGAGCTGTGGTCTGCCAGTGAATACGCCTGAGACTATCGCCGCTAACATATTCCCTGATACTGGCTACATTTGGGCTGATCTGGGATTCCAGCCAGCGGCCGGAGCCGTAGCCCAGGTTTATGTGGGTTAAAGGATCAAAAAACGGCAAGTCCACTGTATCCGGATAAACCAGGATTTCTTGCGATTCTCCAATACTCCTGGATTGAGGGAATAAACCCAGGGGATCACTGCTGGAAAGGGTGTAAGGGCCCATTTTGTACCGGCCGCGCCGGGTGCATAGCACTGTGGACTGCAAGTTAGTGACACCCCTGGAAGAGAGATTTACAGCAGAAATGCGGTTATGACCGGGGAGATCAGTCTTTTCCTGGACTTTCAGCAGCAGCTTGGGTAGTCTGTTGAGGTTAGTGAGTTTCAGACCGGTCTCCAGAATATCGCCGACATGGCTTTTGGGCGGCAGGGATTTAATCTCGTATAGGATGCCCCGGATATTGGAATAAGACCACCAGTAGCTGATTACGGGCACCAGGATGGACAGGATAAAAAGCCGCCAGACCAGGCTGAAACCAGTAGCTGAAGCAATAATTCCAATTACCAGGGGCAGAATGAAATATATATAGCTCTTTTTCATTAGTTTATTCGAATTTCGAGTTCAAGTTTCGGAATTCTCCGTCCTCACGGCACTACGCCCGGCACCGGCACCTTCTCCAGTATTTCCGCGATATTTGCCCGGCCGCTTCTGTCACGGGAACCGTTGAAGGAGTGCAGTACCAGCCTGTGGGCCAGAACGGGTTCAGCCAGAGCTTTGATATCATCAGGCAAGACATATTCCCTTTCATACATCAAGGCGCGGGCCTGAGCGGTGCGGAACAGAGCCAGAGAACCCCGGGGTGATGAGCCCAGATATATGGAAGGGCTGTGGCGGGTAGCTTCAACCAGAGCGGCGATATACTCTTTGATCAGATTATCAACAAAGATCTTTCTGACTGTTTCCTGCAACATAATCAGACCAGCATGATCAGCCACAGCTTCCAGAGTCTCTATGGGATGTGCATATTGCTGTTTCTCCATGATGGCCACTTCTTCGGCAGGAGATGGGTAGCCCAGGCTGATACGCATGAGGAATCTATCCATCTGTGTTTCCGGTAGTGGGAAGGTGCCTTCATATTCCACGGGATTTTGAGTGGCCAGCACGTGAAAGGGAACCGGCATTTTATAGGTGATTCCATCAACACTGATTTGCCTCTCTTCCATGCATTCCAAGAGTGCCGACTGAACCCTGGGGGTAGCCCGGTTGATTTCATCCGCCAGTACCAGATTGGCCATGATGGGGCCGGGACGGAACTCGAAATCAGAGGTCTTCTGATTATATACAGAGACTCCGGTAATATCACCGGGGAGCATATCCGGGGTAAACTGAATTCTCTTGAAGCTGCAATTGACTGATCTGGCCAGGCTGCGGGCCAGCATAGTTTTGCCAACACCCGGGGCATCTTCTATGAGCAGATGCCCGCTGCTGATTAACCCGATAACCGCCAGTTCCACAGCTTTCGGTTTGCCAATAATAACCTTTTCGATATTACTAACAATCTGACGCGCTATTTGTCTGGCTTTAACTACCGCCTCATCCATCGGCCACCTCTGTTTGATAGGGGGAAATTGTCAGGAGGACTATGCGAACTGCATATCGAACTATCTTATATACATTGTACCAGAAATTTACACCTTACAACAAATGTTGTCTAAAAAATTTCCGAAAAAATACCCCTTTCCGAGGCTGCATCCCTAAGAATAAAAATTCTTCAGACAGGAAGATGGTATGACATTTTAAAAAGGCATGGCAGGCCGCGCCGTAAGAGGCACCGAAAGCTGCGTTGAATCCGGATATGGCATCAAGCCATCAATTTCCTGGCAGCCGCTACGATCTTTTGCTTATTGGGTAAAACAAACTGTTCCATAGGCGGGCTGAAGGGAATAGGCACCGGCAGGCCGCAAACCCGCACAGGCTGTGCTTTGAGAGCGGAAAAAGTGGCCTGATCCTCCGTTACCAGTGAAACAATTTCCGCGGCTGCTCCGCAGGTGGGACAGGCTTCATCCACCGCCATCAGCCGTCCGGTTTTTACCACCGAAGTCCTGATAGTCTCCGTATCCAGGGGGACCAGGGTGCGCGGATCTATTACTTCCAGGGAAATACCTTCCTTTTCTAAGTCATCTGCTGCAGCCAGGGATTCATAGACCATTTTAGCCAGGGCTACCACTGTGATATGGCGGCCCTCTTTCCTGATGCAGGCCTGACCAAAGGGAATACAATAATACTCTTCAGGCACCTCACCTGCTGTGCCTGGCAGGGTCATGTGCTCGAAAGAAATCACCGGATTGTTCTCTTTAAAGGCTGTGTTAAAAAGGCCTTTGATGTCATAAGGCGTGGTGGGCAGTATAATTTTCAGTCCCGGGACGTTCATATACATGGAATAAGGGCTGATGGAATGCTCAGCGGCCGCAGAACCCCCAGCGCCCACGGTCATGCGGTAAAGGATGGGAAATTTGGCCTGGCCGCCAAACATGTAGGTAATCTTGGCGGCATGGTTGACCATCTGATCCATGGCTACGAAACCAAAGGTAGCCATGCGGATATTAGCAATAACCCTGAAGCCTGAGCCTGCCAGGCCGATGGCGGCGCCCACAAAACCGGACTCTGAGATGGGGGTGCCTCTGACCCGGTCTGTACCGAACTCTTTCTGCAAGTCCAGGGGTATATCCGTAGACAAATGGACTGTTTTGGGATTACTTAGAAACAGTTCCCGGATGGCTTCCATAGAGGCCTGTTCAATGGTAAACATTCTCACAGATGTATCTCCTTAACTGGTTACTCCGAATAGACGTCTTCCAGGGCTGCCTCAGGCTGCGGATAGGGGCTTTCCAGCGCGTAACGGACAGCCTCTTCAACCTCTGACAGCACCTTTTCATTAATGGCATCAAGATCAGAACTGGTGGCTATTCCGCTTTGCAAAAGGTGGGCTTCAAAAGCCAGGAGAGGGCATTTTTTCTTCCAGGCTTCAATCTCCTCCGGAGGTCTCAGGTCGAGAAGATAGCTAGACAGGAAGTGTTTATGCCAGCGGTAAGTTCTGCACTCCAGGAAATAAGGACCACCTTTTCTGACCGCGGCTATGGCAGCCTGTGAAGCCTGATAAACAGCAATTACATCATTGCCGTTGACCACCCAGTTAGGGATATGGTAAGCTTCCGGCATACGGGTGATTTCTTTAGCGCCCAGGGCGTATTCCTGCGGGGTATTCACTCCGTAGAGATTGTTTTCACATATAAAAAGAAGGGGCAACTTCCAGATAGAAGCCATGTTGAGTGATTCATGGAATTCTCCTTCCTGGCACGCTCCATCGCCGAAAAAAACCACAGCAATATTGCCTTTGTTCTCCAGTTGAGCCGCCATGGCAGCGCCTGTGGCAATGGGCAATCCGGCCCCCACAATGCCGTCAGCCCCCAGCATGCCTATGCTGAAGTCGGCGATATGCATTGACCCTCCCTTGCCTTTGCAGTACCCGGTACTCTTGCCGTATATTTCAGCCATCATGCGTTTGATATCCGCACCTTTGGCTATGCAGTGGCCGTGGCCCCGGTGGTGACTGACAATACGGTCATTTTTACTCAGGTGGGCGCAGACGCCTGTAGCAATGGCTTCTTCCCCGATATAAGAATGAACAAATCCTGCAATATTGCCCTGACTGAACTCGTTGACCACCCTTTCTTCAAAGCGGCGTATGGTAAGCATGGTAGTATAAAGCTCAATTTGTACTTTAACATCCGGCTCCAAAGCTGGTGCCTCCTCAGGAAAAAATAACTCATGGGTTGTTGGGCACATTATACACTCCAAAGCGCCGGATTGGAAAGCCAGGCAGCCGTACTCACTTTTCTTGAGGGCGGGAATGATTTCCCGGAATCGCTCAAAATAAGACAAAATAAGTGGAGCCGGATGGTAAACCAGCCCGAAGGGGGCCTGAAGGAGGGGCAGAGGGCTGGATACCGGAAGCCGGACGTTTACGGAAGGGGCTGGCAATTGGGTTCGTTTCAACAAAGAATATTTTTTTGATCCCTCTATTTTCCCTGGCGAGGTTTACCCGGAAACGTATGCAATTGTTAAAGAGGCTGGTGAAAAGCCTGCGGTCAAATTATAGAACATATGATCTATAATTATCAAAAGGAAATATAAGCCAAAATCCGCCATCAAATAGCTTCAAACAGGCGCAAGGTTTCTGCACTAATTTGGTGAAAAAATCCACGCTCGTTTAGCTTTGTTTGATGTTGAATCAAGGTAAGACCGCCTGATCAGGGAGGGCTGCTCTGGGGGAAAAGTTCTCAGTTCTCAGGGTGAATCAAGTTATCAGCGTGTTTTACTCAAGCTTTCAACATATTTTATTACCTGGGGGAAAAAGATGGAGTCTGAAAGGTGGCTATTGACTGGACTGAGACGCCCCCGTGCGGGGGGCGACAAGTAAGGTGGCGGTATCCCCATTACAGAACAAGGTTTCAATCCACGCCCCCGTGCGGGGGGCGACGGGTCTATCTTGACGATTATTGATCGATACGACTGTTTCAATCCACGCCCCCGTGCGGGGGGCGACACCTTTTTTACAAGGTATTGCCTCTCGTATTTTTCGGTTTCAATCCACGCCCCCGTGCGGGGGGCGACAGGGAAGGAGGAGGGATTAAATGGTCACTCAAAATGTTTCAATCCACGCCCCCGTGCGGGGGGCGACGATGGTCTACCCATAGTGCCCATTCGCCTGGTTGGGTTTCAATCCACGCCCCCGTGCGGGGGGCGACTTCATAAGTGTCAAAGTCTCTTGGAACCTGGACTGTTTCAATCCACGCCCCCGTGCGGGGGGCGACTCTTGACACCATTCGACAAACGACCTGGGCGAATCGTTTCAATCCACGCCCCCGTGCGGGGGGCGACATTCTACCGTCGACCTAGACAACCTCGTGAGTAGGTTTCAATCCACGCCCCCGTGCGGGGGGCGACGTGTAATTATCAAAACTATGATAATGATTACCCTGGGTTTCAATCCACGCCCCCGTGCGGGGGGCGACATTAGGATGTGCGGGGGGACGCTGGTGTCCACTAGGTTTCAATCCACGCCCCCGCGCGGGGGGCGACTTGTACATTTGGGTGTTGGTGTTTCAGGCTTAAATGTTTCAAT
>CAYLRY010000008.1:0-75224 GCA_964386535.1 uncultured Dehalococcoidales bacterium
GAGGGCGGTTGGCTCAGTGGTTAGAGCACTTGATTCACATTCAAGGGGTCACAAGTTCAAATCTTGTACCGCCCACCATTTTTCGAGGCTAAAAAAGCCCTACACCGTATTACCGATAGTGTTATTTCCAGGCAACGGCAATCATTTATCTCTATTTCACTTCTGCCCGATCTCCTCCAAGTCACTCTCCGAATTGTTTTCTTCCAACTGAATTAAGGACCCATAAAGAAATAATAGGGTTAGTCCATAAAAATTTTTTTAACGGATGATTTGAAGAAATTTAAATCATTTTGCTGGGAGGTTCTATAATATAAATTAAGAAAGCTATTAGCATTCGCTTTGTCTTCGAATATTTTGAGATTTGACCGGAGGCGGGTATGAGCGAGTTTGAGCAAGGAAATCTAAGGATATTTAGAAAATCAGGGGAAAATGTCTCACAGAAAAAGTTAGAGAAGCCTCTATTTTTAAACATTGAGCAGCATAATAATATTTTACAGCAAAAACCGAATAACTTATTGAACGCCTCAATAGATGACCATGTCAAATTACTTAAGGATGCTCAATCAGAAAGATACTTTACTGATATAGCCACAGACTTGCAGCATGCTTTTGGAAATAATTATGTACAACGTGTCTTTGAACGCATGAAAACCCAGCATATGAATGAGCATAAGGCGGCAAACACTCATTTACAAACAAACTACAGGGCTATTACCGGTGAACCGGCAGCATCCGAACCCGGAGACCAGGCAGAAGAAGAAAAACGTCTTTCAAATCAGGAAGAAGAATCAGCCAAAATTGGAAGACTTAGAAGCGGATGGTACTTTTTTAATATAGGAAAGGTGGTTGATGATCCTATAAATCCACACCCTCAGTCAAATGTTGGAGGGTCTGCCGGTTTTGAAATACGGGTTGATGAAACGGTATATGCCGAGCAAACGCCTGGACTTGGAGTGGGAGAAGAAACCTGGACTACCAGCGAATTGTTTAAAGTCCGGCTAAATGAATTGACTCTCCACATAATGATTTCTATCTGGCCACCGGACAGCGATAGGTTTAGGGCTATTGAGGAATTTGGATACTATTACGGCGGTCCTTATAACCAGGAATTTCAGACCTATGATGGTGTATTGTTGCATGAGAATGTTCATAGAAAACAATATATCCAGTTCTGGGAAAAACATTACCCAGTGTTTGTCACTGGAGTGAATTCCATAATTGCATCAAACAGCGCTGATGCACAGGATGAATTCAACAAACTGGAAATTGAACTCAGACAAAACATGGAAGCAGATAAACTCAATCAGGCTACGGAAGAAGAACCCTGCCGGCTTGAGTGGGAGTATTATCACCGACAGTATGATGCGCTTTCCCATTCACCAGCAGAATCGCTATCGGTCCCCGAATAGCCGGAGTAAAAGTGGAAAATAAAGTAAATTATTGTATTACCGGCTCCAGAAAATCGGATATTCTCCGGAGCCGGTAAAAAAATTTCATATGTTGGTCATATGTTGGTCTGAGTAAAGAGATTTAAGATCTGGAAAAAATAAAGCTATATACGTCCTAAGTACTGGTCAAAACCCTATCCTATTTTTTCCCCCCTTCTCCGCCTGCGCTGGATGCGATAGGAGGTGGAGATGGCGTCGGCCAAAGCGCTTCTGCTACATCATCCAATCCCAGCCAGAGCAACTTTTTCTTGCTGGGTTTGCCGGTAACCAAATCCCAATCCAGTGCGCCTAAATTCCACAGATCCAGAGACTCAGCGCTGGAAGTTACCCCAGCTAAGGGCCCATCTTTCAATGGTGGTTTGCCAATCACCCTGGAAGGGTAATTCCATTTAAGTTCGAAAATACCTTCCCGCAAATTAAAGACGTGTCTTAAATTAAGGATCCTTTCACCAGTCCTGAGCACCTCTTCCTCTGTGATATTCCAGCCGGTAGCCGCATTTAAAAAACCAGCGATCTTTTTGGCTGTATCAGGGGCCCGTCCGAAACCATATCCAATCATACATAAACCGGTTGAGTTTACCAGCATATTGGTGAATCCTGCTGGGCCAAAGTTCTGCGTATGCCGGCCAGGGGTTGGATCCATGCGGTAACCGGCAAAGATGGGTTTCCCATTCATCATCAGTTTGGGATCATGCATGCCTACTTCCTGACCCCCTACGTGGATGGCGAATTTTTCCGATCCTTTACCAATTCTTTCAGATGCCTTTTTTACACCATCCGCCAGAATATCTCCAAGACCTTCTCTTTTCGCCATCATCTCAGTCATAGCTACCAGGGCTCTGTGGTGGCCCCATTTCAATTCAATGCCATTCGTATCCTGTCTGGTGAGTATCCCATTCTCAAAACACTCAATGGCAAAGGCCATTACAGTACCGGCCGAAATAGTATCCAGACCGTAGCGGTTGCAGATATCATTAAGTTTATTGATAGCTTCATGGCTATTATTCAGGCAGTTGCTTCCGAAGGCGGCTTGAGTCTCATACTCCGGCCGGCGGGATCCGGCGGAATACTTATATTCCCCACTACCTTCTTTAATAACAGCTTTACAGGCAATCGGGCAACGCCAGCAGCCTGACAATTTCATTACATAGTTACTGGCAATATAATCCGCATCAAATTCTTTCCTCTCCGGCAAATCGATAACACCCACCCCTCCCCAGTTTTTCACTGGAGCATCTCCGCTGTGGACAGATGCGAAAGTCATTGATGAGGTGCCGTATTTATGAAAGCGTTCCATAAATGATTTCCCGTCCGGACCAGGAACCTGCAATGACTTAATATGTTCCATTCTAAGTTTCTGTAATGTCTCCTTATCGGCCACCGGGACTTCCTGGCCGCCCACAGCGGCAATCGCTTTGAGTCTCTTGGATCCCATAACTGCGCCTAATCCGGAACGTCCGGCGGCTGATCCTTTGTCAGTCATGATTGACGAAATGAGAGCCAGCTTTTCTCCAGACGGACCGATACAGCTAACCCGGCATTGACTGCCGTATTCTGTCATTAGAATGTCTTCAGTCTCATAGGTGTCTTTGCCCCAGAGATGACTGGCTTCTTTCAATTCAACCTGGTTCTGTTTAATCAGAAGATATACCGGTCTGGGTGAAATACCGGTAAAGAAAACGCCGTCGTAGCCGGCCATCTTTAAATACGGTCCAAACTCCCCTCCTGAATTGGCATCTCCCCAGCCTCCCGTTAGTGGTGATTTGGCGACTACACCATAACGAGCGCCGGTAGGGGTGGCAGTACCGGTTAGAGTTCCAGCAATAACGCCAAGCATGTTGTCCGGTCCCAAAGGATCAACCCCGGGTTTCATACGATCGTAAAGGATACGGACGCCGATTCCGTAACCACCCAGATAATCTCTGTAGAGGCTCTCTCCGGGAGTCTCTTCTTTAATAGCTCCTGTGGTCAGGTCCACAAAGAGCAACTTTCCCAAGAACCCTTTAGCCATTTTTCCTCCTTGTATTAATCACTGTATAGGGCAAAGATTTAAACTATTCCGGTTCAAACAACATCTGCCCTATGTAATTATAGTTCACATTATTAAACCATGCGCTGTAACGGTTGACAGTATTAAGCCAGAGGTGGGAAATCCATATTTCCTGCCTCTGGAGCAATATTTATTATTTGCCCAAGATAATCCCACTCTTACCCGGGGTAATGAATTTGGGTACGTTCTTGTCTACGAGTTCGATCCCTAATCCGGGGCCGTCCGGCACCATGAAGTAGCCGTCTTTGTACGCCATAGGCTTGACAATAAGATCGCCTTCGACGTTGGCAATATTGGTGGTATCAAACTTGCTGTACATGACGATAGGGCCAAAGTTCGCATGGGCCAGCTTGCCGTATTCCGCTTTGGAGGCCAGCCAGTGCGCCTGAGCTACGGTCTCAAATGGGGAGGGATTGCCTCCGCAGAACATGCCCAGGTTGGCTGTCGTGGCAATATAGCCCCACTTGATGGCCGGAGTGATGCCTCCGCACCAGACCACCTTCAGGCCCACCATATCGGCGGCGCCTTTTTTGATGCAGTCCATGAGTCCGTAAATGGTAGTGCTGGACTCATGGGCGGCAATGGGTGTTCTCAATTGCTTGTGCAGCAAGGCCAGACCATCGACATCCCAGTAAGGTATCGGTTGCTCCAGTTTGAACAGGTTAAATTCCTCCAGCCTCCGGCCGAGGTCCAGCGCCGAGGTATAGTCATAGCCGCCGTTGGTATCCACGCACAGCTCGATATCGGGGCGGTCGCCGATGGCCTTCCTGACTGCCCGCACGTTGGCTACATCGGCTGCCATATCCGGGTTTCCCCAGTTAGGTCCAGCTTTCAAAGAGATACTCTTGCAGCCACCGGCTAACAGCTCCAGGGCCTCTTCAGCCCTGGCTTCAGGCGTTTTACTCTTATGCCCGGTAATAAAATAGTTGTATTTCAGTTTGGGGTTAGCTTTGCCTCCCAGGAGCTTCCATACCGGCTGATTGACTGCTTTTCCCGCCAGATCCCAGAGGGCGAAGTCCAGGGTAGAAGCGGCTGGTGGAAACTTGATCATGTCATTATAAAGGTAAGTGTTGATTTTAGCCCAAATGCCGTCCCTGTCCAGGGGGTCTGCACCGATAAGGATGGGTTCCCAGACTTTCATCATCGTGAGTATCACATCCTGGACACCCTCGGGGTAACAGGCTCCGCTATCGGCATAACCGATGACCCCTTCATCAGTGTAAATTTTAATCAGGACAACTTTGGCAATGGTCCCCTGCAAAGGGCGAGGCAGGGAGAGAGGGGTTAATTCTATTCTGGTGATTTTCACTATTCTGCTCCTCTTTTAATTTTTTATTTTTTTGACAGATCATATTTGACTGTACTGCAAAAAAGTAGTATTTGAACGTTTTGGTCAGAAATTTAGCCTCGAAAATTAGCATAAAATACAATTCTAAGACCTTTTTGCACTTGAGCCATATTTAAATATATAGTAGCCTGGCCTATTAGTTACCGGAGTTCTTCGGTTACCTCAGGGAAAACACGCTGGTAAGCCTCAGCATATACTATTTGTTTTTTCTCGGAGTTACGGGCTGCCTGAACGCCCCGATTAAGCGCTACTCGGGTATAGTATTCCCAGAGATACTCCTGTGCGGTTAACACTTCAAAGGCCTTCCGTTTTTTCTCCCATACCGGTGTAATATCCAATAATACGTTGGGCTTCCAGTTGCACTGTTCGGTCTGATGCGGTTCAAACAGAAAGACCGGCGGCGCACCAAGTATCTTTTCACCCGGGTTATGACCCGGCGCTTGTGCCACAATCCGGGCCTCCTGAGCGACATGTGCTGCCTGCGGATGGTCAAAATTATAGGGGTCCTCCAGCGAATGGGTCAAGATGAAACGTGGTTGAACCGAGCGGTAGATACTTACCAGCCTATCCAGGTCCGCTCGTGAAAAACCCAGAGGATAATCACCGCAGTCGAAAAACTCCACTTTACCACCCAATACGGCTGCGGCCTCAAGGGCTTCGGCCCGGCGTAGTTCCTTTACCTGCTCAACAGTCATGCCTTTCTCTTTCCAGAGCTTGGCTGACTCGCCTCGCTCTCCGAAAGAAAGGCAGACAATCTTCACATCCCATCCCCAACTGGCATATAAAGCTATGGCCCCACCGGCTCTCCAAACGAAGTCCCCGGTATGGGCGCTTACCACCAGAGCTGTCTTGACTTGACTATCTGCCATAATTCTTCTCCTCGCTGATTTTGCTCTGCAGCTATTTCAGGTTTATTTTTGCTTTAGGCTGTCAGATTTATGAACCTCTTCCAGTGTCTGGTAGTATTTGACTCCCAGTCTGGCAAGGACATCACGGAATCCATAAAAATCGACGCCGAGTTGTCCGGCCTCGATTTTTCTTGAGGTTTCCTGTTCCTTTTTTTCACGGTTGAGAGATTTTTCCAGCGCATCAGGAATGTCTTCGCGTTTCACGACGACCACGCCATCGTCATCAGCAACGATAAGGTCACCGGGATTGATAAGCACGCCGGCACACACTGCGGGAGCATTGACCCAGCCGGCCCGGTTTTTTGTCGTTCCTGTACAAACAATTGCCGTGGTCCAAACAGGTAGTCCAAGTTTTTTTAATCTCAGGGTATCCCTTACCCCACCGTCCATTATAACCGCCCGGACTCCACGCAGTATCAGGCTTTTAGCCAGCAGTTCACCGAGCATACCGTGCTTATTGGCCTCACCTTCAGTGGTGACCACCAGAACATCCCCCGGCTGACAGCACTCCACAGCGGCGTGTATCATGAGGTTATCACCGGCCGGGCAAATTACGGTCACGGCTGGCCCGCAAACCGTTACTCCTTGCTGGATTGGTCTCATGGTGGTATCCAGAAGTCCTGTTTGTCCCTGCGCTTCGAAAACTGTGGCCACACCCAACCTCGCGAATTCCAGGCAGGTCTTTTCCTCACAGCGGGGAGTGTCAATGACAATATACCGTTCTGTCATATCTTATTAGCTCCTGAGTAAATTTTTTTCATTTAACCAGGGTGGCTGGATTATCAACAATCATGACTCTGATTTCGTTTTCGGAAAAGCCTTTTTCTATTAGTTTTTGACTAAATAACGCCAGCCCTTCGTCCGGGAAGCCACCACCTGTGTGCCCCAGATCAGTAGTCAGTACTATATGCTTTGGCCCGATCTCGCGAATCTGTTCGACGACAATATCCCACGAAACCTTGCCGGTAGCCGGAGTGTTGTAGCAATGCTCAACAAAGGCGCCGGGCTTCAGCAGTTCCTTCTGTTCTTCAATAGAATAAAATGTAGAAGGAAAATCTGCATGGGTGATAATAATACGCTCCACTTTACGTTCCTGAGCCGCCTTAACCAGCGCAAAGGTCTCCTCATGGGAAAGGTGACTGGTAGCCATAATCATTTTATACCTGGCAATAACATCCAGAACATCAAAGACTTCAGGTACCAGCTTCCCGTTTTTTAGTATGTAAATAGTGGGAGAATTGATCCCCTCAGCCTTCAACTGATCTAATATTTTAGTCCAATAGGCGCGTTTATTTTGGGGGGTGTTTGCCTGAGATTCCCGTTCATGCCGGGAGTCTGTAGTGGGGAACCAGACAAGTTTGGCTCCTGACCTCCCTGCCATATCCACGGCCATAGGGTTGATACCGCCTACAGCGCTATTTAAGGTTATAGTGCCGATGGCGTTACAAGCGGGAAACATTTTGCGGATTATTTCAGCGCGCTCGGAGGTACAAAAATAATGCGATTTGATGGCGTAGCCTTTCATTCCTGAGTTGATGATGCGTTGTGCCATCTCGATGTCATCGAATTTACGCGGAAGGACATCAGGAGCGGAATGGACATGCAGATCATATGCGTCGTGTAAAAGAGCGTTCAAAACATTACCCTCCTTTAAATGCAATACAGACCAGATCCGTACTGGCTATTAAATCGATATATACTGGCTGGCGCATGCCAGCCAGTATGGTATCCTTACTTGCTTACCCAGATATTTTCTACATCCCAGAACGCTGGCGACGCAGAACTGGCAGGGGCGCGGGTTCCCAGACCCGTATCATGGACCTTATCGGAAACTACCCACAGGCTAGACTCCCAGTAGATAGGTATAAAGGTGCAATCATCATAAATGACCTGGGAAGCTTTCTGCATGGATGCCTTTTCCGGCACTATAGGACCAGTGCCTATTTCATCGTAGACAGCCTTCCAGTCAGGCGCATCTTTGACTACAGTATAACGAGAAGTGCGGCCTGGTGGGAAGTTATAACCGATTGTAGCCAGAATGCTTCCCTCAAACGGAGTCATGTTCATTAAGAGGGCGTTTTTCCATCCCTTGGCCAGATAATCAGCTTGCTTAGCTGTGGTGATAAATTCAATTTCAGTACTAATTTTTACTGCGGCGAGATTGGCCTGGACGGCCTGCAAGACATTTCTATCCATGGTATCAAGGGCAATTATACGAGTGTTGAAACCATCAGCGTACCCGGCTTCAGCTAACAGGGCTTTAGCCTTGGCCACATCATACTTGCGTCCGGTGATCGTGGGTACATAAGCCGGCGCTTCCGGGCTGGCTGGTTGCGTGGCAGCTTTCCAGAAGCCCAGTCCAAAGGTCTTGGCGATGCCTTCTTTATCAATCGCATATTCCACAGCCTGACGTACCTGAATCTTGGAGTAAGGTGAATCAGCATTGGCGCTGTCCGGCATTAGACTCATGGAGTCCGCCGGCTGTGATATGACCTGGTACCCCTGCACTGCCAACTGGAAGGCATTCAAAGGGTTGCTGGTGGCATTTAAGATGATTGGATCGTTGGAGCTAGAGGTAAAAAGAGCTTTTTGTGTCATCGGATCTTTAACAAACACAAATTTGATACTGTCCAGATTGGGCTTGCCGGTATTCCAGTAATTGGGATTACGTTTTGCGAAAAATGAGACATCTCTTTGCCAGTCTGACTGCACATAGGCGCCGGTGCCTACAATGTGTTCCTTGACCCAATCAATACCGTTTTTCTCGTAAGCGGTGGGAGACACCATATAATTCTGGTACTTGGCAAAAGCCGGAAAGATGGAGTTACGTTGCATAGTCATGGGGACTGAAAGGGTATAATCATCAATTACGTCCAGGGATTTATAGTAACTTACGCTGGCATACAACTTCGAATTAATCTGTTGTTGCATATTCCATTTGAGAGCCTGAGCATTCACCTCCGTTCCATCGGAGAACTTTACGCCTTTTTTAACATGCCAGATGATGGTAGGAGGATTATTCTGATATTCCAGAGAAGCGAGTTGCTCCGTGAGTTTACCATCATTTCCTTCTTTGAGAAGCGTTTCCATACAAACTTGCTGGCAGACGTTGCCGCTGGCAAACAAAAAAGAAGCCCCGATGGGACCTGCAGGACCATTGGGCTCAATCCAAGTCAAAGTACCGCCGAGGTGCGAACTGGTTGTTTCTGATGCGGGTTTGGTTGCCGGGGGAGCAATAGTTGCCGGCCCGGCTGCAGATGTGACCGGCACCGTGGTAGATGGGATTGGAGCGCTGATGGTAGTTGTTACTGGAGATAATATGTTTGTTTTTGGAGGCGTGGTCGTTGCAGGAGTCGGCGTGGTGTTCGGGGAACTGCAGCCGACCGCTAACAACACGCAGAGCAGGAATATGGATAGGGCAATCACCATAAATGGTTTTTTCATTTTACTAACCTACCTTCCTTTTAGTCAATCTTAATAATCGTCCTGTTTGGCGTTGTCCAATCTAAAATATTTATTCCTACTAATCGCCGGCGATATTTTTAGAGATGCGATTAGTACTGGCAATCAACTCCTTTACCATTTCGGATACCCTTTCACGTAATCTATATTCGGGTCCAAGAATGGATAAAGAGGCTGGAAGGTGGTAGTTTTTGATGGGAGCGGCTATACCTAAGGCCCCGGGGACCTTCTCCCCGTAACTAATGGAATATCCCTGCTCTCTGGCTTCTTTTATTTTCAAAAGAAATACGGTTTTATCGATTATTGTATTTTCTGTTATCTTTTCAAGTTTTATATATTTCAAGAGCTTTTCCAGCTCTTTGTCACTCGATTGTGATAGTAAAACCCTTGCTGTTGGGCCAACGAATAAAGGTGTTAAAGTTTTAATCTCTTCGTGAATCCGGAGGTCGTTTTTACTTTCAATTGAATAGACAGGTAGATATTCGATTCCTAACCGAACCGTTAAATTGATTGTTTCCCCGCTGATTTCTGCAATTCGCTGCATTTCTTCAATGCTACAGGCTATCAGCTGCTGATGCGTGACCTGGGGGAAAGAATGGATTTTATCTATCAGGGTGCCCACATAGTGCTTTTTTGTTACGGGATCTTTCCTGGCAAACCCTGATTTTTCAAGAGCCCTGAGCAATCTGTATACTGTTGGCATTGAATAATGGCAGTGATTGGATATTTCGCTCAGGGTATTAATGCCCATGCTCAGACATACCAATATTTTCGCTGAGCGGGCAATAGACCTGATTTCAACGCTATCTCTTTGCTTTTCCATATGTTAAACTTTCAAAATGCAAAATAATTATTTTATATTTTTAAAGTGTTGTTTTTATTATACCATGTCTGTCAATAGGCGGTTGGCGCATTGTTGGAAACCACACCTTTAATTGTTTTTCGCTTCACTATTTTGACAATCCTGTGTATAATCGTAAAAGACAAATAAGAAATATTTAAATTATTTCCGGTTTAGTCGTTCTACCATTAAAGGGACTTTCAACTAGATATATAATAAAATATAAGTTATTTTAAATTATTATTAATTATTTAATTATATTATAAAGGTATTTTTAGGAGGTAGATCAATGGTAACTTTAAACATACCCTGATGAGCCATTTCTCTTCTCGCTCAATATATCGATATTGTTTTTATATAGAAAAAGATAAGGAGAAAAATATGAAAATAACCAAAATAGAATGTTACCCTATCAGCTTACCCCGGCCTGCACCCAGTAACAGAGCTAATGATATCGTATTGACCAAGATATACACAGATGAAGGTATCACTGGCGTGGCTGACGGCGGTGAACACCTGAATGCTTTTGGCGGACAGGAAATAGTGATGGCCTTAATCAAATCATGGGGGCCCATCCTGATCGGCGCCAATCCATTTGATAAAGAGCTGATCCTGGGCAAGTTAAATAGCTTTATACACAGCAACACAGGCCTTTCATATCCTAATGTAGTTGCCATCATCGACTTTTGTTTATGGGACCTGATTGGTAAAGCCATGAAACAACCTATCTATCAGCTGTTAGGCGGTAAGGCCAATGAAAAGCTTCAGGTTGATTATGTGATGTCTGATATTACGGCACCTTCACCGGTTGAGCTGGCGAAAAGAGCGGAAAGGGCAGTGGATAACGGTATTCGGACGATATGTCTGAAGGTGGGAGGACTCTGGGGAGGGAACTTCGAACGCGACGTGGTGAATATCAAGACGCTTAGTAAAGCCATTGGAGATAGAGAGGATTTCCATTTATGCATAGATGCCAACGGGGCAATGAACTATACCATGGCGCTGGAGCTAGCTCGCAGAGTGGAGGATTGTAAGATATATAAATTCGAACAACCTACACCGTGGTGGGATATTGATGGACTGGCCCGTCTGCGGAAAAATATCAAACCGGCAATTTGCGCACATGAGTCCAGCGTCAAGATCCCCGGTTTGCTTGAAGTAATTAAAAAGGATGCTGCTGATATGGTAGGCACCAAGGTTGTATGGACGGGAGGCATTTCAGAGGCTGTCAGATGGGGCGGTATTGCTAAAGGAGCTGATCTGGCGGTTTACTGCGGATCCATGAACGGGCCTTTCGAGGCGGCAGCCCAAGCACAGTGGTTGGCCTCGGATGCCATGTATGGCCATCTGGCACATGCCAATTTCTTCCCCATGTCTTACCACGACACCTTCGATACTACCGGGAAATTGACCAGAGAAGATATTGTTGTTAAACCACTGGCTTATAAAAATGGCTATTTCTATCCACCGGATGCACCAGGAATAGGATTGGAACTCAACGAGAAGGCTATTCCCAGGTTTATTACCAAAGGTATGAGCCCACTTACGATTGATGGAAAATAAACCCTGAAATCTCGTAGGGTAGAGTCTGTTGTGGTATTTCCATCTGGTATAAAATTGAAAGATAAGGTAAATCCCCTTTAACAAAACGTATGGTATTAAAAAGAGGCCAGTTTTACGTTCACCGGCCTCTTTTTAATACTCTATTGATTTTTATCTTTCTGTAAATCTTATGTTATTGATTTATAGCCCCTAAAGCATAATATCCTTATGTTCTTCATTTTATTATTTGGAGCGGATTTTTAAAATGGCGTTGTGAGATTGTTTACGGACAGCAGCATTACTGTCATTCAAAGACACTTCAAGGAATGGGATAGCTTCCTCATCGTTCAGACACCCCAGAGATGATGCGGCAATTGCTCGCACCGTGGCAGCGCTGTCGTTTAAAGCTTTGATTAAAATTGCCGCAGCTCGCCCGTCTCCAATCAATCCAAGGGAAGAAGCGGCCACAGCGCGCAGGCTTTCATCTTTATCCTGCATGAGGGATATCAAAGGCAATACCGCCTTTTCGTGGCGTAAGTTGCCGAGCGCCATTGCAGCATTACAGCGTACACCAACATCCGGATGTTCAAGTGATTGGAGCATTATGGAAGCGACCTCATTTCCGCCGGCGGTATATAATACATTAACCACTGCCGCATGTACTTCTTTTTTACTTTGATCTTTAAGAATGTCTTCCAGATAAGGAATAGCTTCAGGATTTTTCATTTCACCTAAAGCTGAAATAGCTGCCCGGCTCACAACAAGACTTTCATCATTCAAAGCAGCAATAATAGAGGTAAAAGCCTCTTCTCCTGAAATTCTACCTAGCGCAATAGCCGCACAACCCCTTATCCAATCAATCTCACTCTTATTCTTAAGTATAGCGCTTAACGCACTTATAGCATTTTTATCTCCAGTTTGACCCAGCTCGATAATAGCAGAAGCCCGGATTCTGATGTCCTCATCATCAAGACCCTCTAGATTGGATACCGGTTCCATGTAAAATCACCTTCCTGTTAAAAGTTTCGCTAAAGAGTTTTTTTGCGTTTATAAAGTGAAAATATCATCTTAGGAATAGCTTAACATAACCTGCATCATTTAACAATATTTAGCTATACTGTGAGGTTCAATTCATTATACTTTCTTCTAATACATTGTATAATTGTCTAGAAATTGTTACAATTTTCCGGGAACACTTCTTAACCTGGTAAAGATCAGAGAAAGGCTATATTAATCTTATTGTATCGTAAGTTCTATTTAAAACGGCGTGAAAGTTCAATTTGAAAGCTTTTCCCTGATCTTTTCAGGAAGCGAAATCACCTGTTGCCGGTTATAATCAAAGGCAACAATACCTGTTTTTGCCCTGGCGACTTCTGAATTACTTTGCTCCTCCATCAGGCGGTAAACAATATTAAAGCTTTTCTGAGTGAAATCTGTCGTCGCCACGTCGATCCGCAAGCGTTGTCCGTAATTGACCTGCTTCTTATAGATCAAACTTAAATCTGAAATAATAAATCCCAGACCGGAAATGATGTCGTATTGTTCTGAAAACCCTCGACCGGATAAAAACTGCGCTCTGGCTTCCTGGACCAGCAAAACCATAGAAGCATGGTCCAAATGGTGTCCGCTGTTAATATCCCCAATACGAACCTGCAAAAAAGTTGAAAAATTGAATTTTTCCGGTAAAGTAATCTCTAAACTGGACAATGATCAACCCTGCATACTGTTTTATGTATTATATGCTCAAGGGAATCCGGAAAGTCAATTTTTCAATCTCATGAAAAAAAATACAGGATCCAAATTTGTTTGGTATCTGTACCAGAGGATTAATTATCACAGTTAACTATTTACATTATGGCGCTTATTTGTTATATTTACAGAAAATATGACAGCTTTATATCTACACACGGACAGGGTATAGGTAGAGATCTCCCAGGAGGAATTAAAACCAGGTAGCACAAGATAATAAAATATATGTTCTTGCTTCTTTATTCTTAAAATAAATCTATGATCAAAATTTAAAACAATATCTTTCAATATTATTCAGTAAAATATTTATTTTATTGAATAAAAGTATAATAATCCATTTTATAAAAAATGATATAATTAATATGATTAAATATTTTAATATTATATAAATGATTCAAGACAATATGTGAGGTTAATATGAATGAAGCGGATGTTAAAGAAATACAGGATACAGGCAAGAAAGTCCGGGAAAACATTGAACGAGTCATTGTGGGGAAAAGCCACATCGTAGAACTGGTACTGGTTTCCGTTCTCTGTGAAGGACATGTATTAATTGAAGATGTTCCAGGAATAGGAAAGACTATGTTAGCCAGGTCAGTGGCCCGTTCTCTGCAATGTGTATTTCACCGCATCCAGTGTACTCCGGATTTATTACCCTCAGATATTACCGGAACTCATATTTATAATCAAAAAACCTGCGACTTTGAATACCGTCCAGGGCCGGTTTTCGCTCAGGTAGTGCTTGCTGATGAAATCAACCGGGCCACACCCAGGTCGCAATCTGCACTCCTGGAAGCAATGGAAGAACGCCAGGTTACCCTAGAGGGTGAAACTCGAAAATTGCCCCGGCCCTTTATTGTACTGGCCACACAGAACCCCATTGAACTGGAAGGTACCTTTCCTCTGCCAGAAGCCCAATTGGACCGCTTTTTAATGCGTCTCAGTATTGGTTATACTACAGAAAATGAGGATGGCATTATTCTGGACCGTTTTATGAAATCCAATCCGATTGAAGAATTACAACCTGTAGCGACTGCTGAAGACGTACTGCATTTGCAGCAATTATGTCACCAGGTTCTGGTTACTGCCGACGTTCGTCAATATATTATCAGGCTGGTTCGAGCTACCAGGGAGCAAAACAACATAGAGTTGGGCGCCAGCCCGCGCGCAATGATCGGCCTTTGCCGGACATCACAGGTCCTGGCTGCTTTGAGGGGTAGACCCTTTGTTATACCTGATGATGTTAAATATCTGGCGCCCTTTATCCTTTCTCACAGAATTATTCCAGAGGCTTCTGTTTCTTTAAAAGGACGTTCCGGCGAAGAAGTTGTCCGTGAAGTACTGGATTCTGTCCCCGCTCCCGTGGAGTCAGAACCAGAGCTCATCTTGCGCAAGTAGCTTTAAAAATAAAAACATCCAGAGGTAACAAGTTGAAGGGGCAAAAAAGGAGTATGAAACGTGCTGGGTAATGCCTGGCTTTTTATTACATTCATACTGATTGTCTTTGCGGCTATTCTCAGGCAACCTACCCTATTGATTGTTGCGGTAATCTTTTTTTTGACTTCAGGTATTGCCCGGCTCTGGTCACGCTATTCTCTACAGCGAGTAGAATATAAACGATTACTCAGCTCTAGCCGTGTTTTTTTTGGTGAAAACATTACTGTAGACATAACTGTAACCAACCGTAAATTCCTTCCATTGCCATGGCTTCATATAGAGGAAGAAATTCCCGAGGAATTGACTTTGCTTAAGGGTAAAACCTTTTCCTCGGCCAAACCTGATCGATCAATTTTATCCAATTTTCTTTCCATAAGCTGGTATCACCGTATGACTCGCAGATATCCCTTTAAATGCGCCAGGCGAGGCATTTTTTTCTTTGGGCCGACAATTATTAAATCGGGAGATCCTTTTGGTTTTTTCCGGTCTGAAACCACAGTTGAAAATCAGGACCGGTTAATTGTCTATCCGCGTATTTTGACACTGGAAGAACTGGGAATTCCTTCCCGTCATCCTTTCGGAGATTTACGTGTACGGCGTCACCTTTTTGAGGATCCTGTTCTCGTGATGACCACCAGGGATTATGTTACTGGCGACCCCCTCAAACACATACACTGGAAAGCTACCGCACGATCTCAAAATATTCAAAGCCGGGTCTTCGAGCATACTACCAGTATTGACCTGGCCTTATTTTTAGATGCACGGACCGTTGCTGACACTTATTATTGGAGTCTGATAAGTCCTGAATTTCTGGAGACAGGCGTCCTGACTGCAACGGCCATCTCATCACATGCGGTAAAAAACGATTATAAAGTCGGCCTTTACTCTAACGAGTACTATTACTATTCTGACCGTTTGATAAGGCTGCCTCCATCCAATCATCCTGACCAACTTAAATCCATATTGGAAGCTCTGGCTCAGGTCAGAGGATTTCCGGCCTTAAGCATGGAAAAACTGCTGAATATGGAAACGCGCAATTTAACCTGGGAAACCACAATTGTGTTAATTACAGCAGTACCCACTGAAGGCATTGTTTTTGCTTTAAAGCGCCTGCAAAGGGCCGGCAGGCGGGTTGCGCTGGTAACTATTGGAAAACAAAAGCTGGCTGTAAAAAACGAAGGGCTGCTTACGTATCAGGTTTCTGAAGAAGTATTCCGTAAACAAATGGAAGCTATTAGTTTAAGACAGGGTAGTTAATCAGTAATTAATTAGCAACAGGTGGAATATAATGTCCATGGCTCGTAGCATAACACGCTTTAATATTCCCGGACTGCCGCAGGTTATTCCGATATTGGCTGTTTTAATGGAAGTTTTATGGGCGTATACCTGGTTGATCTGGATCAGCGGATGGGAAACCTGGGGCTGGAAAGAAACACCGCTGAATATTGGCATTTGTTTTATACAGGCAGCATTTACGGAAGTCCTGGCTCGTTTCTCCCTTTCCCGTCAATGGAGCATAAAACGCGCCAGATGGGTTACAATATCTGCCAGCCTTATTCTTTTAATTATTCTGGTCAGGCTGGACAACAGCGGAGGTTACGTTATCTGGGATACTGACTGGATAAGGTTTGCCGGAACCCATTTATCCACCATTATTGCGGCTCTTATATTCGGTATTTTTATTACTTGGCGTGGCTTAGCTTGCAGCCAGCCCAAGTTTGTTTTCCGCGATTTATACCGAAAATTCGTCATCGGTATCGTCGGTGTGGTATTGGTACTGATCGTCTGGGGGTTTACTGATCGAGATACCGTCTGGTCTTCCGCAGGGGTTTATATTATCACATTTTTCGGGATTGGTTTATTAACCCTGGCTATATCCAATTTGCAAGCTTTAAAAGCTGAATTATTGCAGCATAAAGAAGATATAAGTGCTTTCAACCGGCGCTGGCTTTCCATGCTGGTGGTCCTGATCCTGGCCATTTTGGGAATATCCCTGGCGTTGGGAAGCGTCTTTGCCAATAACATATGGGGGTCCCTCATAAACGGTTTAAGTCAACTGGTTGACTGGCTTTTTATTGCTCTTGGTTATATTCTTCTCCCCCTTGGCTACCTGCTGGAAGCGCTTATTTTCGTTGTAAAATGGTTGATTAGTTTAATTGGTAAAAATCCTGAGCCTTTAAAGATGAATTTATTTGATCCTTCTGATCTGCAAAAAGCCGTAGAAGGACAAGCAGGTGTAGCAATACCCGGCGCTTTGATACTGGTATTAAAATGGGGATTTTTCATCTTAGTCATATTCCTGATAATCTTTTTTCTGTCCAGGACCCTGATGCGATATTGGGAATCCAAAAATCCTAAAGAAATAGAGGAGGTACATGAAACAGTCTGGTCATGGGGTTCATTTAAAACAGACTTACGCCTGCTTTTTGCCTGGCTTTTCAAATGGATGAAAAGACGGAAAAAGGTAGCTGAGATTGGAGTCTATAAGCCACCCCTTCCATCCTTAGATAGCGAAGAAGGTTCTGATAAAGATTATACAATCCGTGAGTTATATCAGGCTATGCTCTGGGAAGGCCGCCAGATGGGTACCGCCAGGCGCCAATCTGAAACACCTTATGAATACCGTAAAAAACTCATTGACCGCGTTGAAAAAGCCACTGCTGAGATAAATGATCTGACTGAAGCTTATGTTATTGAGCGCTATGGCCAGATCAATCCAGCTCCAGAGAAAGTTACATTTTTAAACCGGGTCTGGCGCAAACTCAGAGCTAAATTTTTGAACAAAGAAGAAAACATCCCTTAATATAACATTACACAATATAATCCCATGTAAAGATTATGATATGTATATTTTCCTTATTATTACAGAATGGACATCAGCTTTTTTCAGACTTACCGCATTAAATATTACAATTTTAAACAAATCATTCAATCGTTCAACTTTCAATATTTAAAGCACCTTATTCGGCAATATTTGAAAATCCCCGGCTCAGCAGGTACTATACCTATATAGTTTCTGGGAATAGCCTCTAATAAGTGATTTCATAAACAAAGTAATAGCATGATATATAGATATATAATTGAGGTGAAGAATGATTGAGCTGTTTGATCTAACCGGTAAAGTTGCCCTGGTAGTGGGAGGGCACGGCGGACTAGGCAAAGCCATTGCCCTGGGTTTGGCAGAAGCTGGAGCGGATGTGTGTGTAGCCAGCCGCAATCTGAATTCTCTTGAGGATGTCGCCAGGGAGATAGAGGTTAAAGGGCGGAGATCCCTGGCGATCAAAGTAGATGTAGTTGATGAACCTCAAGTAATAAATATGGTAAATACCGTCTTGAAGGTCTTTCCCCACCTAGATATTCTGGTTAATGCAGCGGGCCTGGCTATCCGGAAACCAGCCGAAAGCTTCCCCATTGAGGAATGGCAGCAGGTCATGGATATCAATACACGGGGTACTTTTCTTTGCTGCCAGGCTGCTGGTAGAGTAATGATTAACCAAAAAAGTGGGAAAATAATCAATCTTTCTTCAGTGAGAGGCAGATATGGATTACCGGCTGGTTATGCGGCTTATTGTTCCTCAAAAGGAGCCGTGGATACTTTAACTCGCACTCTTGCCTGTGAATGGGCTAAACATAACATATCAGTCAACGCCATTGCGCCTACAGTGGTAGAAACTGAACTAACCAGGGATTTGCTGGATAATCCTGAATATGCCAAAACGATGAAATCACGAATACCTATGGGACGGTGGGCTTTACCTGATGATATTATAGGTCCCGTTATTTTCTTCGCTTCAAACGCCGCTAATTTCATAACAGGGCAGGTTCTTTATGTTGACGGTGGAGTCACGACGTGGTAGAAGAAGAATCAAAATGCAAAACTTCCTGGTAATATTAACTTGAATTTTTAATGGATTAAAATTTCGAAATAAGAAATTCGGACTTTAATAACTTTTTTCATATGGAACATGCGTGCTTGATCGACCAAACATGAAAAAAGATCTTTAAGGAGCAAGTTATGGGAAAAGAAGTATTGGTAGATTTAAGTCACCCCTTCGGTAATGGATCACCATTGTGGCCTTATTTCGCAGACGTCAAGATCGAACGGATGCATTATATGGCTAAATCCGGTGTCTTGTCTCAAACCGTTACCACCGTCATGCATTGTACTACCCACGCTGATTCGCCGGCCCATGTCTTTGAAGGTGGCCGTTTTACTCATGAAATACCCCTCACCAGCTACTATGGAGATGCCGTAATCTGGGATATTCCAAAGAAAAAATGGGAACTGATCACCGCCAAGGACCTGGATACCGCCAATCGGAATCTTCCTATGAAAGAAAATGATATCATTATTATTCACTCTGGCTGGAACAAATACTGGGGCGATAATACCCAGTATTTCTGCTATTCACCCGGTCTGGGTAAAGAGGCCGGAGAATGGTTTGTAGCGCATAAAGCCAAAGCTGTTGGGGTTGACCAGCAGGCCCTGGACCATCCTCTACATACGGCCATCGGACCCCATGGCCCTGGCCCTCTAAGGAAAGATATATGCGAAGAATATAAGCTGGTCACTGGTCATGACGTACTTCAGGATTTCCCGGAATGGGAGCCCTGCCATAATCTCCTGATGCGGAACGGCATCCTGGGCTGGGAAAATATTGGGGGTGATATCGCTAAGGTGGTCGGAAAGCGGTGTAAAATTTCCGGCTTCCCCATTCGCTGGTATCTGGGAGATGGGTCCATCGTCCGCATGGTAGCTTTTATCGATGAAGCTAATATTAACCAGGTGCCTGACCGTGTTTATAAATACGGTACGTTCTAAAGGAGGTTAGTTTGAAAAAAATCAGTTTAAATCAGGTTAAACCTTATGTCGCTTCCAGGCATTTTAATATGACGGCTCTACGGCTGCAAGGAAGGGAAGAAACCGGAGTCCAGAAATTCTGGGTAGGCTTATCTTACTTTTTACCTGGAGGAGGCGCAGAATGGGCTTATGAGGATAATCCTAACGAAAAAGTCTATCTGGTATTAGATGGTGAATTAACCGTGAAGAATAAAATAGAAGAGATAACTTTAGGCCCAATGGATTCGCTTTATCTGGCTCCCAATGAAGGCAGAGAGATTATCAATAAGACCAATAAACCCGTAACCATGGTGGTGATTGTCAATTACTAGGAGGTTAGAAATACACCATGCGAGTAGAAGAAATCAAAACAATCGCCGTTGTGGGTGCGGGTTTTATCGGCCCTGGGATTGCTCAGATTTTTGCGCTAAAAGGATATCCGGTTTACTTAATGGATATTAACGCCGGGGTGCTTCCCAAGGCTATATACAGCATACGTGCCAATTTGTTACGGATGGCAGAGGCGGAGCTTATTTCCTTTGACGAGATTGAAACAATACTACAGAAAGTTCAAGTTACTACTAACATGCGTGAAGCTGTACTGTCAGCCCATTTGGTTATTGAGGCAGTCAACGAAAACCTAAGTTTAAAGCAAAAAATTTTTAAAAACATGGATGATATTTGTCCTCCAGGCACCATACTCTGTACTAATACCTCTGTTATAAGCATAACCGAAATTGCATCTCAGGCGAATCACCGGGAAAGGATCGTAGGGACGCATTTCTGGAACCCGCCCTACTTAATCCCCCTGGTTGAAGTGGTAAAAGGACAGGAAACTTCATATGATACCTTGGATGTAACCTTTGATTTGCTCAGAAATGTCGGTAAACATCCTGTAAAGTGTTTAAAAGATGTACCCGGATTTATCGCAAACCGTCTTCAGCACGCCTTATGGCGGGAAGCTATATCTATTGTTGAAAACGGTATCGCGGATGCCCAGACTGTAGATGAAGCTATAAAAAACAGTTTCGCCATCCGGCTGCCAGCGCTGGGACCATTAGAGAATGCCGATATGGTTGGACTGGACCTGACCTTGTCGATCCATGATTATGTTTTTAAATATCTGGAAAACAGCCAGGAACCTTCTATTCTGTTAAAAGAAAAAATCCAGAATGGAGAGTTTGGTTTTAAATCTGGCAAGGGATTCTACAATTGGTCTCCTGAAGAAGCCCAAAAGGCTGAAGAAAAACTTACCACATACCTGATTAAATGGACGAAAGAACAAATGGGTCACTGATCTTTGATACGTTATGGACTCTGTTTTGAATATAAACGTTATTTTATCCGGGTAAATCAAAGGTTAATAATAGTCAAAATATCAAAATTCAATTCATTTCAGAAACTTCCAGGCTTTCTAAATTATATCTATAACCAAATATAACTTTATATATTTGAAATATAATAACTATTTAATTAAGGAAAATAATATGGAGAAACTAATCATTACGGCTGCGCTGACCGGCAATATTACCCTGCCAACCCAGACCCCATATCTGCCGCTGACTCCGGAAGAAATTGCGGAGGAAGCTGTACGCTGCGCTGAAGCTGGCGCAGCCTCAATCCATGTTCATGCCAGGAACCCGGACACCGGACGGCCTTCAACTGATCCGGTTATTTTTAAAAAAACAGCTACTTTGATTAAAGCCAGGTCAAATGTAATTATTTGTCCCACCACTGGAGGTACGGCCGAAATGACCGCGGCTGACCGTATCAGGGTGGTCCCCGCTCTCAAGCCTGAACTGGCCACCTGTAACATGGGCTCAATTAATTTCTCTATACACCCCATCGTGGACCGCTACAAGGACAGCGATTATAAATATAGCTGGGAGAAAGAGTTCGCCGCCAGCACCAGGGACTTTATTTTTCGCAATACCTTTGGCGATATTGAGACCTTCTATAAGACCATGGAGGAAAATGGGACCAAGCCAGAGCATGAGTGTTATGATGTTGGACATCTGTATAACCTGGCTTTTTTCATACGCAGAGGCCTTATCAGACCTCCGGTATGGATACAGTTTGTTACCGGGATTTTGGGCGGCATCGGTTCAGATTTTGAAAGTCTAATGTTTATGAAGCAGACTGCCGATAGGCTGCTGGGTGTGAACAATTACAAGTTTTCAGTGATAGGCGCCGGATTTCCTGCTGAATTTTATGCTGATACCCTATCAATTATGATGGGTGGACATGTGCGAGTTGGTCTGGAGGATAATATTTTTATTCGAAAAGGCGTGCTGGCCACGAGTAATGCCGAACTAGTGCAGAAAGTGGTTCGCATAGCGCGTGAATTGGGCCGCGAAATTGCCAGCCCGGATGAGGCCAGATGTATATTGGGTTTAAAAGGCAAAGATAAAGTTAATTTTTAAGCGGATTAATGATCATCCCGGTATCTTTGGAGGATAAAGAAAACCTTAATCCACTAATTGGAAAATCGTAAATATTTGGCGAAAACCAATTGTTTTTTCCCGCTGATCTTTCTGGTCTGTAATCCTGTTGAAAAACGGAAAATTAAAAACCACCCCTCACGGAAATTAGCTGATAAATGAATTAAAAAAGCCATGTAATGATTAAGAAATGAACGTTTTATGAGCTGTAATTTGCACGTTGTTGCTCGTTATTTTTTTGAGGTATTATCTAGAATTCGCCCTTAACTTATGGTAAAGTAATGCCAATGTTATCAGGAATTATTCCGATTATTATTGCTTATTTGTTGGGTTCAATTCCGGTCGCTTATATTATTACCAGATTTCGTAAAGGTATAGATATCCGCGATGTTGGTGTACGCAATATGGGTGGCGCCAATGTTTTCCGGGAAGTGGGCAAGTGGGAAGGGGTGTTAACCTTAATACTTGATATAGGAAAGGGTGCCCTGGGCGTATTGATTGCGGGGTTTATGGGAGCATCTTTGCCCTGGATAATGGCAGCCGGTTTTGCGGGCATGCTTGGTCATAATTATCCGGTGTTTATAGGTTTCAGGGGAGGCAAAGGAATAGCTGTCATAACCGGCATTTTTTTTGTCATTTCGCCACCGGCAATGGCCAGCTCCGGTGCAATAATCGGCATTGCTATTATTTTCACCCACAATGTCTTTGTGGCTATTGAAATAGCCTCACCCTTTTTCCTTTTTTTTGTTTGGCTTTGGGAAGGAATAGGAACCTTGTTCTTTTTTACCGTAGCTGTAGTCGCTTTTCAGTTATTCAGAAGCCGTGGCCGTTTAAAAGAAATTAAGACGCTTACCAGCAGGTTTACAAGAGCTGTTAAATAATTTTCGGTTTGGGACATCAGGCAGGTGATACCGGGGGATTCAGCCACGGCTTATATGATAAATAGCCTTTAAACAATCTCGTTGATAGTAAAACATGAACAGGAGTGAGGTATTTTTGAAATCCGGTGGTAAGCTAAAAAAGGAATTTAATCTTATCACTCTGGTAGCAGCCATGATTGGTTTGAATATCGGCGGGTCGCTATTTGTACTGACAGCCATGTCTGCCGGTCTAACTGGGCCCTCATTATTTTTCGCTCAAATAGTATCGGGATTACCTGTTTTACTGGCATTAATCCCTTACTCAATGTTGACCTCAGCCATCCCCACCAATTGTGGCAATTACCAGTACGCCAAGCTGTTTTCACGCCCTCTGGCTGTTGCTAGCTGGTGGGGGCTTTTTGCCGCAATTCCCCTTGGTGCCTTGCCTCTGTTTGCCCTTGCCACCGCTAAACTTCTAATTGTATTGTTTCCAGGTCTTCCTTTAACCGGAACAGCCATCTTGGTGATAACTGTATTTTTTATTATCAATATGATTGGTATAAAGACAGCCGCCTATATCCAGGCTGCTGGAGTGGCCATTTTGATTATTGCCCTGGGAGTCTTTGTGGTAAAGGGATTACCCGCGATCAATGCACAAAATCTGACGCCTCTGTTTACCGGTGGTATAACGGGCTTTATAGGAGCAGCAGCGCTCCTTTATACGCTGCTGGCTGGCGGCTTATTTGGCATTGAAATGGGCGATGAAGTGAAAAATGCCCGCTCAACCATTCCCAAAGCTCTGATTATTAGCATTCTTGTCGTATTAATTATATATCTGCTGATTGAAATAGTATCGGTAGCAGTTGTCAATTATAACACGCTGTCAAAAGGGGGTACCCTGGGTACAGCAGCGGAAGCCTTTTTATCAGATGATTTGTTGGCCTTTTTTGTGGTTGGAGGTGGTATCCTGGCCTCTACAACAACTATTAATCTGACGATGACCGCTTCAGGACGGTATGCTCTAGCACTGTCTGAGGACGGTCTTTTTCCCCAGTTTTTCAGCAGAATCAGCAGAAGATTTGGAACACCGCACTGGGGACTCACTCTGGCTTATGTTCTTTCAATAATATCACTGGTGGCTAACCCGTCATTGCAAACGTTGGCAGCTATGTTGAATTTTGGTTTAATCTTTATAGTTACGCTGGTTTTACTGGCAGCCTTCAGAGTGCCCAAAACACATCCTGAAATTTTCCAAAAGGCCAGATATAAGTTCAATAAGATTACCATCTCCATTGCCTCACTGACGGCTGTTGCCATAAACATGGTATTAGGGGTTATCCTGGCGGTGGCAGTGCCCAATGCTTTTCTGATTTTCATGGGCTTCGTGATTTTTGGGGTTGCCTTTTATTTTGTTAGAAAGAGAATGGGAGTGACTCCCTCACTAGTCTCTTCCAAAGAATAATGAAATGTATTCATTTGACGGAATGTAGTAAAATTGGACTTAGGGATTCAGACCTTTCGCGCTTAAAATGGTTGGATTAGATAATATCGCTTGGATCTAAATTATGATTGAAATAGCAGACGATACCAGAGATATAATAAAAAAAATCCTGTCACAAAACCCCGGTAAGTGCTTACGCATGGTAGTAAATGGAAATGGCTGTGGAGGCCCTTATTTGGGGCTGTCTCTAGATGAGGCAGAACCTTATGAAGTAATAACCATGGTTAACGGAATAGAAATGTTAATTTCTGATGATGTTAAGAAATACGCTGAAAGTACAACTATAAATATATTCATTAACCATATTAATCAGGCACATCCAGGTAACGTCATTAAACCTTAATAAGCGTCTTCTTCCAGATTTTTTGTAATTTTAAGCGGCTCAAAAGCGGGAATTTTATCCTGTTTCCACATATCCACCATGTTTTGCGTATTTGTATCTGCATTTACGTTTGCTGGCATATGCTCAGCCATATAAGGCTTTTTTAAAGGTTTGTCCAGAGGTATATCGCGTGTATAACCGCACTGAATGCACTGTTCGTACCAGCCGAATTCATCCTTATCCAGAACCAGTGAGCCTCCGCATTTTTTACACCCATGAATTTTCATCATTTTACCGTCCCTCCCGTCATGGTAACTTTTTCTGATCCCAGTTTTTAAATATTTTGATTGACATCTTAAGCTTATTTATCTCGATGGCACTTCTGCTTTTTCTACCTGTTTAATCGATATCAAGGTCTGGTTCATGTCCCAAACCTTACTGAGAAGGCCGCGAAGCGCGGATTGGTCTGCCATTATGCCGGTTAATATCGTACAATCATCTTCGTAAGTAATCACCATTTCGTCCAACCAGCTAGACCAGCTTTTATCCAGGTATCCCTGTAATCTAATCTCATACATTACTGGCTTATCGATGTTTTTTCCTCCATTGTTCCCGGTTTTAAACATTTCCAGATCCTGGCCTTTCATCTCTTATGGCTATATTTTAAATTGCCCCCAGACTTCTTGACACCGGGCTTAAGTACAGTTATGGTACACTAATGGTACAGTTCCCCGGTCTATATTCTCTGTTTTGTTCTTAGCCGGATGATGTTATAATCGTTACATGACTATTGGGTGGCTAATATAGACGATTAATAGCAAAAGAATCCTTATCCGGAGATAAACCAATTGATTTCGGAACAATTACTGAAAACTAAGTTGACCATCCCTGTAGGAAGACAGATGGTAGTAGCCAGATCACGTTTGATCGAGCGTTTGAACACCGGAATTGAAGGAAAGCTTATACTTATTTCTGCTCCTGCCGGATTTGGAAAAACCACCCTGGTAACAACCTGGATTGCCGGTATCGAACGTAAGGTTGCCTGGTTATCTCTGGATGAAGGAGACAATGACTCAGCCCTATGGTTTGAATACTTAATTGCGGCCTTACGAGAAATCAAACCTAAAATTGGCGCCAGTGCTTTAAGGCTATTCCGATCATCTCAGGAGCCTACTCTGGCTAAAAATGTTCTCACCGATCTGATCAATGAAGTCTGCTCCGTGCCTTTTCATTTTATGCTGGTTCTGGATGATTATCATGTAATCAAGAACAAAGATATCCATAACGCAATGGACTTTTTACTTGAAAATTTGCCTCAAAACATGCATCTGGTAATCTTAACGCGTTCTGATCCTCCTTTCCACCTCTCTTACCTAAGAGGCAGGGCGCAATTGACGGAGTTACGGGCGGTTGATTTACGATTCACCACTCAGGAGGTTGGGGATTTCCTTAACCGTGTGATGAATCTTAATCTCAGTCAGGAAGAAGTCGCCTCATTAGATGCCCGCAGTGAAGGCTGGATTGCAGGGCTGCAAATGGCTGCAATTTCCCTGAAAGGACGCACTGATACTGCCCAATTTATTGCAGCCTTCAGCGGCAGCAACCGTAATATTATGGACTATCTCTTTGAAGAAGTCTTTGACCGTCAGCCTGAGGATGTTCAATCCTTTTTGCTTCAGACATCTATTTTAGAGCAGTTGACAGGCCCCCTGTGTGATGCTGTCACCGGTAGAAACAACAGTCAAGCTATTCTGGAAACTATGAAAAAAGCTAATCTTTTTATTTTATCTCTGGATGATGATGGACGCTGGTACCGTTACCATCCACTTTTTGCAGATCTATTATTCCATAGCTTGAAAAATTCTCAACCCTCGTCTATACATGTTCTTTATGAAAGAGCCAGTTTATGGTATGAGCAAAACGGGCTGGCTGTACCGGCGATAGAACATGCTATTTTAGGCCAAAATTTTAACCTGGCTGCCAGTCTTATTATACGGCATGCTGAGACCACTTTGATGCATGGTGAGCTGGCCACCTTAAGAAGATGGATCCGTTCTCTACCGGTTGAAAGCATAAACTCAAATCCCATTCTGCTTATTTTTCAGGTTCTGGCGGATCTCTGGCTTCATGAAGGTCTTTTAATAAGGGAAGAGAACTGGTTACAGAGGGCAGAAGAATTAGATCCACAAAAACAGCAAATTGGCCCCCTCCTGGCGGTCAGAGCTGTCTTATCAGCCGCTCAGGGTCAAACATTTCGAAGTGTTGATCTGGCTCATCAGGCGCTTGAAGTTTTACCTCCCGAAAGCACTTTCTGGAGGTCCGTGGTGATTCCCTGTTTGGGACAATTCAGCCTGTTAAGAGCTGAATTACCGGCTATTCCTGTGGCTGTTAATCTATATAACGAAGCTGTCAATATGGGTATAAAAACAGCCAGTCTTTTTACAACAGTTTTAGCCCTCCGCCGTTTGGCAGAGACACATATCGCGGCAGGGCATTTACGCGAAGCACAAAAGTGCTACCAAAGAATTATCGATTTGGCTGTAGACAGCCAGGGCAAACTGCTTCCCCTGGCCAGTTTCGGCTTTATGGGTTTGGGCAGCCTGGAGCGCGAATGGCATAATTTGGATAAGGCTGTCACATTGCTGGATCAGGGTATTCGTCTGGCCAGCGGGAAACTGGGATCATGGCAGTTAGAAGGCTTTATTAATCTAGCGCGTGTCAGGGCTATGCAAGGTAATACCTCTGAAGCCGCTCAATTGATCCGAAATGCCTGGCAGCTAACCTCTGAATCTCCAGATAGTAAACAATTCGAAATATTTGTGGTTGTCCATGAGGTTCTTCTATCTCTAAGACGGGGTGACCTTACGATGCCGGCTGGATGGGCCAGAGAGCGGAGTCAAAAGTCCGTATCTGAACTGGGCCATGTTTCTGATCGAAAATCAGTAGCAGGTTATTATTCATCAGAATTAGAGCAGATAACCCTGGCCAGGGTTTATCTTGCACAGGGAATCCCAGCAGAAGCGCTGAAAACTCTGGAAATAGTGTCTGAATCGGCAAAAAAGCTAGAACGTAACGGTGTACTGATTGAAATTCAAACGTTAGAAGCGCTTGCTTATAAAGCTCTGGGCAACACTGATAAAGCTTTAAGGTTACTCCAGAATTCCCTTTCAACGGCTGAAAGTGAAGGTTATTTCAGTCTCTATATCGAAGAAGGGCTCCCTATGGCCAGGCTTTTATATGAAGCTTCTCAGCAAAAAATTAAACCAGAGTATGTTCACCGTCTGTTAGAAACTATACATAATATAAATATCGAATCAGAGCAACCAGGCAAGGTTTCCAGAATCCTGGAACCTTTGAGTGATAGAGAACTGAAAGTACTGGAATTGCTGTCCCGGGGGTTATCCAATAAAGAAATTGCAGAACTGTTATGTATTGAATTGCGCACAGTGAAATGGCATACTGGCAATATATTTGGGAAACTTAATGTAAAAAATCGAACGGAGGCCGTGGTCAGAGCCAGGGAACTGAATGTACTATCTTCCTGATCAAATACAGAGTAGAAGACCTATCTGATAAAACTGACCATTATTTTTAATCCCTGAGTTTTTCACTATGGAACCTACCCTTCGAATGACTGAAAGAAACTTGAAATTTGAAGGATAAAATATAAATATCATTAATATTAAATCAAGGAGGATATAAATGGCAGAGTCGAAATATGAAAAATACATAACCCGGAAAGCGGCGGTTTTGACACGGATTGATGATCAGGGGGTTGTCAGATTTGAGGTTCCTCCAACACCTGGCATCCCTCTAAAAAATAAGGACAACACCGGACCCCGAATGATCTTCTCCAACGATGTAGTTAAAGAAGCTACCACTAAAATAGAATACGGATTTATTTTAAAAGATACCGTATTGCTTAATAATAGTCAGAATTATGGTGCGCATAGGCATGATTATCCCGAGATTTTCCTTTTCCTGGGTAGCGATCCAAATAATACCAATTATTTGGGTGCTGAGGGAGAATTCTGGCTGGGTGAAGGAGATGAACTGGAAAAAGTCAGGCTGGATACTTCCTGTAGCGTTTACATACCACCTAATCTAGCTCATTTTCCTTTGTTTTTCAGAAACGTTAAAACTATGGTTATAATGGGAGTTGTGATTCCCAGAGTGGGTGATCTGATACCAGTGCCCATACCCAGACCCAGAGTAAACCCATAGAAGTAAACCAACACCGCCGATATAAAGATACAGCGGAAAAATCTTTTCCATTTTGGATGGAAAACAGTTTTCTTATCTATTATTAATGATTTTTTAGTTATTATTTTTAATATTATTTATTATAACATATCTTTATATTATTTTATATTTTATATAACATATACACATAAGCCAGATTAGCTGTCTTTTTAATTTTATATTTTTTACCTGACAGCTCGTAATGGCCTGTCAGGGTCAGGAAATTGCGAGTGAAAAAAATGATACATTTCCGCCTGTTGATGGTCTGTGTTCTGTTGTCTATCCCTGGTTTCTTAATGGCAGGTTGCAGTCAAATCAACCGGGAGCCGTTAACACTGGATAACCTGGCGGGTAAAAGAATTGGAGTGATGTGCGGCTACAGCACAGACTACATTCTTTCTAAGGACAAATATAAAATAAACATTTACAGATATGATTATTATGCTGACATGCAACTGGCCCTCAGGTTTAACCGTCTGGATGCAGCCGCCATGGAAAATGATGAAGCCTATGTATTTTGCCGGATTGAGCCCAAATTTAAAATCGGTCTTACTCTTGATTCACACTTAGAGTTCGGTTATCCATTCAATGCCGATAAGATTGAGTTTCTGGAACTTTTTAACAATTTCGCCAGAGAATTTCAGCAAACAGAAGAATATGCGGATATTGTCAGACGGGTTGAGGAGTCTGCCCAAATCCCGTATCAACCTAAGAAGGTCACTAACGTGGTGACTACAGACAGGGTATTAAAGGTGGCGGCTTTTGACGGCTGGGAGCCGGTATCCTACATCAATACCGAAACCAATGAATGGGAGGGGTCTGATGTAGAAATGCTGACTTACTTTGCCAACAGCATAGGAGCTAAATTGGAGCTAAGTATTAAGAGCTACAACCAGATGCTGATAGAGCTTGGCAGTGGACTTCTTGATTTTATCATCTGCCCCGAGACCATGTTATATAAAAAAGATATGGAAATGAGTAAAAATATAACCATGTCCAATGGCGTCTTTTATAAGGATATTGTTCTGATTGTTAATAGTGAGGAGCCATAATGGAAGAATTAATTCAGACTATAAAAAATTCAATCTATATTAACCTCATTTATGAGGATAGATATTGGTTCATCCTTAAAGGTTTCGGTATGACGCTATACTTGACTGTTACGACATTTTTACTGGGTACCGTTATAGGGGCGATATTCTGTAGATTGCGGCTTATCAGGAATCCTGCTATAACAACGGTCGTAATCTGGCTTAAAAACCTCTTTATTCGCCTGCCTACCCTGGTACTGCTGATAATTTTTGCATACTGGCTTTTTGCCAATACAGGTATTGACACTGTCCCTCTGGCAATATTAGCCTTTGCTCTGAAAGCAGGCTCTTATATCAGCGATATCATGTACAGTGCTGTTATTACAGTAAATAAGGGAGAAGTGGAAGCAGGACGGACCCTCGGTATGTCCACATTTACAGTTTTTCGCCTGGTGGTTCTGCCTCAAGCTATTAAAAACGCTTTACCGGTTTATAAAAACCAGTTGATCATCACAATGCAGGAAACCTCGCTGGTGGGATTCTTAGCCATTAATGATCTGACACGTGCCAGCCAGGTTATTACTAGCCGGACTATGGATCCTTACATCTCTATCATCATTACAGTAATAGCCTATTTATTAATCGGTGGTGTCTCTGGACTATTATTCAGGGTGGTAGAAAGAGACCGGCATTTGGAATATGCCGCACTTAAAAAACAGGAAAAGGCTAAAGCAATATGATCTCGATAAAACACTTATATAAAAGTTTCGGGAAAAATCTGATTTTAAAAGATATTTGTATTGACATCAATGACGGTGAGGTTGTGGCAATCATCGGCCCGTCAGGTTGCGGAAAAAGTACTTTAATCCGCTGTATAAATCTTCTGGAACAACCTGACTCCGGTCAAATCTTCATCGGAGGGGAAGAGATCACCCGCAAGGGTGCAGATATTAATACAGTCCGCCGTAAACTGGGTATGGTATATCAATCTTTCAACTTATTTTCCCATCAGACGGCATTAGAAAACGTTATTCTTTCCCCCATACACGTCCTCAAACTCCCCAGGGAACAGGCAATCAAGGAAGCTATGGGTTATCTGGAATTAGTAGGTATTGCCAACCGTGCGGACTTTTTACCAGACCAGCTATCAGGAGGGCAGAAGCAAAGAGTAGCCATTGCCCGCTGTCTGGCTATGCATCCAGAGGCCATCCTCTTCGATGAGCCTACATCTGCTCTGGACCCAACTATGGTAGATGAAGTATTGTCGGTCATCCGTAAGCTGGTAAAAAACGGTTTAACCTGTATAATTGTCACTCATGAAATGAATTTTGCACGGAAAATCGCAACCAGGGTACTTTACATGGACGATAAAATAATTTATGAAAGCGGCACACCCGAAGAAATATTCGACCATCCGCAAAAGGAGAAAACCAGAATATTTATCCACAAGCTGAAGGTGTTGACCATTGAAGCCGCACTTTCTGAAATGGATATGTATGATATCACCCGGCAGGTTTCTGATTATTGCTTTAAGTATGATATGAATCTGAGGGAAACCAATATCATCAACCTGATCTGCGAGGAATACGTTACCAACCTCATGAAACGGCCTAAAGCCGGTGAATGGATCGCCTTATCTGTACGTTATAATGAACAAAACGGGTCTAAAGAACTGGTATTTCGGGATAATTTCCCGGCTGGGAATTTTTTTGAAAGTACGGATTTCGATAGTGTCAGTGCCAGGCTGATCAAAGGTTTTACGCGGTCCCTCGATTACCGCAGAGTTGATGATCAGAATATCGTAGAAATGCAATTGCTTTAGTTAAACATCCTGACTGAACAACTATCGCTGTATTCTTTACATGGCCTGATTTTCATCGCTGCGCGCTCTGTCATAGCTTTTTTGAAGAGTCCCTTAACACACTTAATTAAGCCCGGCCCAAAAATCCAGATTCAAAACGGGAACCCATTAAAATAAATCTTTAAAGGAAATGTAATTGCAGCCCGTCCTCTAAAAAGATAAACTTATTAAGAACAATAAGACCGGAAGGTTCCGTTTTTGGAGTTAAACTGGTGAAGCTAAAATCTGAGCGTAAAAACAGTGTTCTCATAATAACCCCAGTAGGCAGGCTGGATGCTTTCGAGGCGATTGGACTGGGTAAAGATCTGGATAATCTCGTTATGGAAGATGATATATATCTAGTTCTGGACATGGCTAACGTACCTTATTTAAGCAGCGGCGGCATCAGAGTTCTTTTAGCTGTAAATAAAAAATTGTCCAGAAAGAAAGGACTGGTTTTTCTCTGCAGCCTGTGCGAGTATCCTGTCCAGGTGTTGAAAATGGCTGGTCTGGATAACGTTTTTAATACTTGTGATTCTGTTGAGGCTGCCCTTTTTCAAATTTCTAACCTGAAAAGTATACAACGCCATCAAAAGGACCTGCAAAGTCTTCCCTGTTATAAAATCAAAGATATAAGTTTTCAGGTTTTTCATGCTAACGATAACAATGCAACTTTGAAAATTGTCGGCAGCCTGACGAAAGTGATGCATGCCACACTTGAACCTGAAGACATCCGGCGGCGGCGTTTTTCTGAAACAGAATACTCCATCGGTCTGGGTGCTCTGGGAGGCGGCCTGGACGATTGTTTTCCTCTGCTGGGGGAAATGATGACCATAGGAGGAACAATGGTCTGGCTGCCAACTGATGGTAATGATACACCTGATTTTCTTATTCCCCAAAAAGATACGGGTGAGGTCATGATCCACACCGGCCTTAATATGGCCCTTGAAGGCCAGTTTAATGATATAATCCTGGTAGGCGCTGTTGAAGCCGGTTTGCCTATTACCCTTATTGATTTTTACGAAGCTATCTTCCAAATTGCACGGGTACGGCAGATACCACACAGCAGCCTGGCCAGCGTAGCAATGGTATCCAATCTGGATGCACTGTTCAGCTCAGGGGTCAAGATATCACCCATTAATAAATTTACACCCACTAATCACGGTATGATCACTGATCCGGAAAATATAGGTCAGTGGATGGATGTTAACACTGAGCCCAAACATTGTGAACAGACTATGGTAAGTTTCGGGCTGGGTCTGGACTTAACTTTGGACCTTTCAGGTCTTTCAAAAGCCAGCCTGGATAATGTATTTTACCTGCATCCGGCCAATGTGGGCAGCAAAAAAATGCTTCTACATAATCATGGCGTGGTTTTTCATAACGTGCGGTGGCAGTATGTTCTGAATCTGGATGCTGAAATCAGGAGGATTGTCCGTGAGGGTGAGTTTGTGGATATGCGTCACCTTCTGGATACCACCCGGTTCACCCGGGCCATTGCCGGTGTTTCATATATTTCAAACATAAGGTCCGAATAATTTGTATTCAGGAAACGACCTGGCGACGGGAGGCCGAAATTGGTCGTTTAAAAATTACCTATTAGATTCACAAGTCTCCTTGCGGTAGGCTGAAAGCATATACGGCAAATCAGGTCCAGCAGTAAGCTCAGCCTGATATTATTGACACGGATCAATCACCTGTGATATACATATACTAAAATTATATCGATGCTTCTACCTATAATATTCCCCCGTTTTTACCACCTTGCCGGCGTACAAATAAGTTCCTTTTCAGGTTCCGGAAACCTGTGGACATGGATGGTAGATACCGTATTCATTTAATAACTCGATGTGCAAGTGGAGGATCAGTCAGGGAAATGGAAAAATTTCATGAAATACTAAAAAATCACCACCAGTATGCCAGAGAATGGAAAAAGAAAACCGGAAGAAAAGTGCTGGGCTACTACGAACCCTATATGCCTGAGGAGGTAGCTTATGCTGCCGGTGTCCTGCCTGTCCGGCTTTTAAGTGAACATGAGCCTGATGATATTACCGACCATTTTATGTATGGTCAGTGCGCTTGTAGCCGTGATCTTTTAAACCAGTTTTCCAAAGGTAGGTTTGACTATATAGATGGCCATGTTTATGCTGAAGCCTGCCAGTGGATGCGTGGAGCCTTCCAGACGTGTGGTGCGTATATGCCGGAAGATACTTATCATCATTATGTCTATACGCCTGATTATACCGACGGTCCCCGGTCTAAAAGCCTGATGCGTTCTGAAGTAGAATCATTCAAAAAATCCCTGGAGAAATGGACCGGCCAAAAAATTACCAATCGTTTACTGGACCACTCAATCAACGTTTATAATACTAACCGCCGGCTGCTGCACCAGATCTATGAAATGCGCCGCCTGGACAATCCTGTGGTTACCGGGACAGAAGCCATGGAAATGGTGCTGACCTCCCAGATCATGGACAAAGATGAACATAACAAACTGCTGCGTGAAGCTATCAAAGAGCTAAGACAGCGTAAACAGGTTAATAATA
The DNA here is from genome assembly GCA_964386535.1 of uncultured Dehalococcoidales bacterium. Classification (GTDB taxonomy): domain Bacteria; phylum Chloroflexota; class Dehalococcoidia; order Dehalococcoidales; family UBA3254; genus CAYLRY01. The sequence goes on from CAYLRY010000008.1 coordinate 34,409, forward strand.
AGGGCATTCGCGTCATGTTGATCGGTAGCCCAACATCAGATGTAGAACTGGAAAAGCTGATAGAATCGCTGGGGGCAGTTGTAGTGATAGATGAATTATGCACCGGTGCAGGTTATTTCTGGAACGAAGTGGTACCTCTGGAAGACCGTTTGATGGCTATTTCACTCCGCTATCTAGGGAAACCACATTGCGCCTTAAAAGATAACAACTGGAGAAGGCGCCCGGCATTTATCCATCAACTGTACGAAGACTATAATGCTAAAGGTGTGATTATCTCCAAGCAGATTTATTGCCATCCGCACGGGACGGATAATCCTGAACTCTGGAAGCAGTTTAGAGAGCACTATATGCCGTTTCACTATTTGGAAAGAGACACCACCAGCCCAGGGCGTGAAACGAAAGTACGCCTGGAAGCTTTCCTGAACATACTACAGGCTGACCCTGTCTTACAGGGCACTTAACCCCTGTTGACTCAATCGGCTGAAATGCGAGTTAAAAAACGGAGAGTCATAGACTGTTGTTATTAGAGAAAAGACCGGGAAATTAATCGGGAGATGATACTATATGACAAAGGGACAAAGATGGGAAACCAGGCCGCTGGAAAGCTGGGCAAAAGCCAAAGATATGCGGGCCAGATTCGAAAAAGCAGTACGCACGGCCGGGCAGGAAAAAGTTCTGCTGGCCCAGGGTGGCACTACTTCTATCTGGGCTTTTGCCTTTCCCGCAATCCGCCTGGTGGAAGATAATCCGCTGGGCGCTATGATGGCGTTTCAGAGTGATAAATTTTCGCGGGAATGCCGTCTGGCCTGTGAGATCAGAGGATGGGGTAGGGAGATCTGCGGTTATCAGTTAAACTGCTGGGGCGCCCAGTACCTGGACCGTCAAATAGACGGTAGCAAGTTCCCGCTGAGGGATATGGTAATTCCCATGCCGCATCCGTGTGATTCTCATACCAAGAGAGGCCAGCTTCCCATGGATTACTCAAATATCCCCCGCTGGCAGAGCGATACACCGGTACACACAGATGAACCGGACCCTGTTAGAGAGCAGGAAATGATCGAGAACAAGGTGGGCTGTATTCTGGATGAAATCCAGGATGTGGAAAGGATCACCGGACAGAAATTTGACGATGAAAAATTTAAAGAAGCCCTTATCAACCAGTGGAAATACCGGGAATATGCCGGAGAAGTCTGCTGCATGATTCAGCATGTGCCGGCTCCGCTGGGACAAAAGGAACTGTACTCTTTTTATACCCTGGGCAGCCTGACCAAGACCGATCCGGCTGAAACGGTGGAACTCTGGAAAATGTTGAGAGACGAGGTCAAATGGCGAACCGAAAATAATATTGCTGCGGTGGGCACAGAAAGGTACAGATGGATCGAGCATCATCCACCTCCATGGCATTTTTTGAAATATTACCGCTATATGGAGCAATACGGCGCTGTTTGCATTGGATCACTGTACAGTCATATGATGGGCATTCCTTATGAAATCAACGAAAAAGGTGAATATGTATCCGCCAAAACACCCCTTCAATTAGGAGTACCTTTAGAGACCCGTGAACAATGCGTACGGGCACTGGTGGGTACCATTATGGGCGGTACCGGTCAGCAGTGGGATGATCTACTGGGCTGGCATCAAATCCGGAATATGGCTAAATATTTCAAGGTAGATGGAGCTGTCTTGGCACTATGGCGTAGCGGTATAGGCTGCACTTATTTAAGGAAAAAATGCGGTCTGGTTTTAAGTGAAATGGGCATACGTGTGATGCATTATGAAGGTTCGCAGCCAGGCGATCGTACGGATATGGATGAAAACCGCATGCTGGATCAATTAGATGTCTGGATGGAAACACAGGGATTGCGGAAGCTGGAGGAGTAAAGGAGATTGAAATGATAACCGCAGGCATAGATTTAGGGATAGAGAGCATCAAGGTGGTAATCCTGAAAGACGGACTTGTGATATCCCGCAGTATAGCTTCATCAGGCGGCGCGGATAGGAGGGAGAATGCAGAAAAAGCCTGGCAGGAGGCTCTTAAACCGGCCGGGCTTAGAGCAGAGGACGTCAGCAAAGTGGTGGCGACAGGTCAGGGCAAGTACGATGCTCGCTTTGCGGTTGAACAGGTGGTGGAGCCGGTGGCAGCAGCCAGAGCGGCCCGTTTTCTCTATCCTTCAGCCAGAGCTGTGGTAGATGCCGGTGCAGACCAGGTACGCGTAGTAATATTGGGGGCTTCCGGTAATATTACGGAAACGGTGCTGAACCAGAAATGCGCTGCTGGCATCGGCATTTTTTTACGCTCTATAGCCCGGAGGTTAGGCTTGTCCCTGGAAGATATGAGCAGGTTGGCAGGCAAAACTAAAAGCAGGGTTGTGGTCAATGATAGCTGCGCGGTTTTTGCCGAACTGGATGCTATTGCACTGGTACAGGATGAGATCCCTTTGCAAGACATAGCCCAGGCTATTCATGAGGCCATGGCAGTTAGAATCAACTCAGTCCTTAACGATAAAATCGTTCCGGATAAAAATAATACCGTCCTGGTCGGAGGTCTGGCCAGAAATAAGGGTATTGTTAAAGCATTGAAGAAATGTTCGAAGAACAATTTTTTGATTCCTGCTGATCCTGAATACGCTTGTGCGCTGGGAGCAGCGCTTATTGCCGCAGGATAGAGATGATACCAATATGTGATTTTAAGATAGGAGAGTAAAAAGACCGGACTGCTGGTTTGAATTAATGGCTGAACCTGATACCGGTGTCAGGCCAAAGATAAAAAATTTATCCAGGCAAATGAGGTAAGTACGATAAATATGAGCAGCATTATTATCATTTATAGAAAATGATATTGAAAATTAGCTATTATTAGTAGTATTTAATTAATATACCGGTTTCTGACAGGAGGTCTTACAATGGCTCAAGAATACTGGAAATGGCCGGAGTCCAGGTGGGCATCCGGTGATATTGATTGGGAAAAGGCAAAAGTAATTACAGCCGGAGTGGACGCCGGTGCAGTCAGCTCCCAGGTTGTCATAATGTGTGACGGTGAAGTTTTTGCTTATTCTAACCTGCGTACCGGTCCAAGAAGCCGAGAAAATGCCAGGCGGGCCATGGACAGTGCTCTGGAAGGAACAGGGATGAAGCTTAATAATATTGACACTATCGTAGCTACCGGTTATGGTAGTACAGGTGTATCCTTCGCTATGAAAGAGATTAACGAGACCATCTGTCATGCCCGGGGCGCCCGTTTCATGTTTGGTCCCCAGGTGAAGACTGTGTTTGATATGGGAGGACAGACCGCCAAGGCTATTAAACTCTACGGCTGGGACAGGATTGCTGATGTGGCTTTTAATGATAAATGCGCTGTGAGTATGGGATGGGGAATTGAAGTTCTGTCTGACCTTATGCATGTACCTGTGACAGAGATGGGGGAAAGGTCACTGGCTGTTAAGCAGGATCCAGAACCGGTGAGCACCACCTGCTATGTCTTCGCCAATACCGAAGCCGTCGGTATGCTCCGTTCAGGCCTTTCAGAGAATGAAGTGCTTGCTTCATACCTTTTTGCAATAGCCTGGCGTTTACAAGGTCTGCTGGGACGCATTAATCCGGAGAAGGAGTATGCTTTCACCGGCGGTATGGCCAAAAATCCAGGCATTGTGAAAAGGCTGGAAAGAGAAATGGGCATTACCGCCCTGAGTTCCAAGTATGATCCACAGTTGGCCGGGGCGATTGGAGCTGCATTATTGGCTTCGGAAGTTAAACAATATTAGAAAATTAAAATTAAGGATCTGCGAAATGATACGCTCCCCTGGTCAAAAGACTGTTACAGAGGGTATGCTGAGTCCGTACAGAGTCCTGGATCTGGCAGATGAAAAAGGGGTATTTTGCGGTAAAATCCTGAGTGATCTCGGCGCCGACGTGATTAAAATTGAAAGGCCCGGCGGGGATGCCATGCGCCGCCTGGGCCCTTTTTTTCATGATAGTCCTCATCCTGAAAAGAGCCTCTTCTGGATGGCCTATAATACCAATAAACGTGGAATTACTCTTAATATTGAAACCTCTGACGGCCGGAAAATCCTCAAACAATTGGTGAAAACAGCGGATATCATAGTAGAGTCCTTTTCTCCGGGATATCTGGAGAAATTGGGACTGGGATACACGGACCTGGAAAAAATAAACCCCTCGGTTATTCTGGTTTCCATCTCCCCTTTCGGGCCAACTGGGCCTTATAAGGACTATAAAGCTCCGGATATCGTGGCCTGGGCCATGGGTGGGGAGATGGCTCCCTTCGGCGAAATAGACCGTCCGCCGATCCGGATTGGTTACCATTCACAGGCGTATCTCAACGCAGGCGCTGACGCTGCTATGGGGGCTTTACTGGCGCTTTTTTCTCGCTCGAATACGGGGGAAGGGCAGCAGGTTGACGTTTCGATCCAGGAATCAGTAGTACACTCTACTGAGCATATTACCTCCCGCTGGGATCTGCTGAAATTTCTTCAAAACCGGGTAAACGGAGCCGGCAATTATGGCCTTACCCTGACCAGAATCTGGCCCTGTAAGGACGGCTATGTCTCCTGGTTTTACTGGGAGGGTGTTATGTCTATCCCCACCAATGTTCCCCTGGTTAAATGGATGGAAAGTGAAGGTATGGCAGATGAGTTCATCCTGAAATATGATTGGAGCAAGTTCGGCCCTGAGACTACTCGGGAAGAACTCGACCATATTGAAGCTATTACAGCCAAATTTTTTCTAGCTCACACTAAAGCCCAGCTTTTTGAAGGTTCAGTAAAAAGAAATGTCCAGGTCTATCCTGTCTCTACAGCCTCAGACATGCTAAACGATCCTCAGCTCATCTCCAGAAAGTTCTGGGTAGAGGTGGAGCATCCAGAACTGGGTACATCAATTACCTTTCCCGGAGCTTTTGCCGCCACTATAGAGGCAACTCCCCAAATATCGCGCCGTGCGCCGCTTATTGGTGAACACAATCAGGAAATTCTGGAAAAAGAACTGGGAATATCCCATGAACAAATATTGCTCTTAAAACAGGCAGGTGTGATTTAGCCCGTTAAGGAAGGAAGCTATGCCTCCAAAATTATTAGAGGGTATAAAGGTAGTGGATTTTACCTGGCATCTCACGGGTCCTTTGACCACCAAGTTTTTATCCGATTGCGGGGCTGAAGTAATACATGTGGAGAGCCGGAAAAGGCCAGATATTCAGCGAGTTAACGATAGTAAAGGCAGTTTTAACCAGTATCATACCGGAAAGCTGGGCATCACTCTTAACCTGTCCATGCCTGCCGGACTGGAACTGGCCAAACGTTTGATTGCCCGCGCGGATGTGGTGGTGGAAAATTTCTCCGGCGGGGCGATGGAAAGAATGGGGCTGGGATACGAAGTGCTTAAAAAAATAAAGCCTGATATTATCATGCTAAGTTCATGTATGCAGGGGCAAACCGGACCCCATGCCAGGCTTCCGGGGTCAGGGCATAAATTAACAGCCCTGTCAGGATTCAGCACCATTACCGGCTGGCCTGATCGCCTGCCGGGAAATATTTTGGCCTATACCGATTTTATCGGCCCCCGTTTTAATGTAATCGCCATCCTGGCTGCCCTGGAATACCGGCGGCGTACCAGCAGAGGACAATACCTGGATATGTCACAATACGAAAACGCCATTCATTTCATGACGCCTCTGATACTGGATTATGTGGTAAATAAAAGACTAGCCGGACGACAGGGAAACCGGTGCGATTATGCCGCCCCTCATAATGCATATAAATGCCAGGGAGATGACCGCTGGTGTGTCATTGCTGTTTTTACAGATGAGGAGTGGCAGAGCTTATGCCAGGTGATCGGTAATCCTTCCTGGACTAAAGATCCGAAATTTGCTACTCTCCTGGGAAGGAAGCAAAATGAAGATGAACTTGACCGCCTTCTGGGAGAATGGACGATTTCCCGCTCCGCTGAAGAAGTAATGTCTTTAATGCAGGCCAGAGGCGTAGCCGCAGGTATAGTAGCTACTGGAGAAGACCTGATGGAGCGAGACCTCCAGCTTAAACACCGGCAGACATTCGTTAAGCTTGAGCACCCTGTAATAGGGGAATATCGCACCCAGACCGGACTGCATTGCACTTTATCCAAAACCAAAATTGATTTGAAACGCGCCCCTTTGCTGGGAGAGCATAATGAATATGTTTTTAAAGAAATTCTGGGTTTGCCGGATGAAGAATATAATAGCCTGGTAAATGGTGGGATTATCAACTGACATTGCTGTAACATTATCTTCATTTTTCTTTTCTAGCCTCTATCTTAGATGCTAAATTCGCCCGTACAGCAAAAAAGCAAGGAGGGTATAGATTACCATGACAGAAGCCAGGAAAATTCCCGTAGAGGATCAAAGACTAATAGACATTGTTCAGAAAAAGCATGGCAAGAGCATCGAGGAGCTTCGCCATGAAAGAGAAAAGAGGCTCTGGGATGCCGTGGAGTTGAAAGTGCCTGACAGGGTACCGGTAATATTCGGAGGCACATTCTTTGCCTGCAAGTATGCCGGCATTCCTTACTCGGCTGCCTATTATGATACTGCCGCCTGGAAGAACGCCTTTAAGAAAATGATCGTGGATATGGACCCGGATTCATACGGCTGGGAGCCACGAGAGTCGGGTTTAGCGCTCGAAGCTCTTGAGTCGAACTACACCCGCTGGCCCGGCGGACCTTTACCGCCGGATGTGCCTTTCCAGATCGCAGAGAAGGAATACATGAAGGCAGATGAGTACGACCTTTTCCTCACAGATCCTTCTGACTATATGCTGCGGTATTTACTGCCCCGTGTTTATGACGCCTTACAGCCGCTGACCAAATTACCCCCCCTGATGGGCTTTGGTGCTAACTTGGAGCCGGTTGCCAGATTGCTGGTATCTCCGGAATTCGAACCGGTAATCAAGGCAATGAAAAAAGCCGGTGATGCTGAGGCGGAAAAGCAGCGGCTGATCAGTACCATGACGGAAGAAATGGCTGATCTCGGGTTCCCCCTGCCGTTGAATCCTACCGGTGGGATTATACCCCCGTTCTCCAGCTTCAGCAACACTTTCCGCACTTTTAACGGCGTGGTTATGGACATGTTCCGCCGGCCTGATAAACTCAAAGCAGCGCTGCAATTGATGCTCAACATTCGCATTGCCCGAGCCAAACCAGCCGTAAAATCACTGGGACATCCCACACTGGGAAGCTCAGGAGAGGCGCACCGCGTTTCGGATGAATTCTTCTCTAACAAACAGTTCGAAGAATTTGTCTGGCCATACTGGAAGCAGGCCATGGATAAGACCTATGAACTGGGATACGATATCATCTTCATGTTTTTTGAAGGAAAGCGTGATAAGCAGCTTCATTATTTTACCCAGTACCCGAAGAGAAGTATGCTGATACGTTTTGCAGAAACCGATATTTTCCGGGCCAAGGAGATCCTGGGAGAAAAAGCCTGTATCATGGGCAATGTCCCTATTACCATGCTCCAACTCGCGTCACCTTCTGTGGTGGAAGAATACTGTAAGAAGCTGATTACGCAGGTCGGGAAGAACGGCGGCTTTATCCTTAGGTGCTCTACTGACTTCACACAGGAAGCCAAACCAGAGAATGTGAAAGCAATGATAGATTCGGTAGAAAAATACGGCCGGTACTATTGATTAATTCGTTCCTTTCCCAAAAATCAATTGATTTATTAGATTCGGACTGATAGAATATACCTAGAAAAAATAAGGGTGATGAAGCTCACCCAGGGTTGTCAGGATAAATCCCTGAACTGTCCATCAAAGCTGATAGCTTCTACTGGTTACTAACTAGTAGGAGCTTTTTTATGTCTACAACTCTAAAAATATGGGTGAAAGGGTATATTCAGCAAATATTGAAACAGTGAAATAAAGTGTAAATAGAATTTTGAGCAGGTAAAACATATTAAGGTTAACTCTCGTCTTATGGAAGATGTAATGAATAATAGACTTCAGAACAAACATAAGGCATGGTGTGGGTTATGAGTGGACTTGCTAACTTTACTACAATAGTGAACAGCAATGTCTAGAGCCGTCCAGGAGCTTCAACGGTACAAGCAAGCTCTCCGGTCTTGCCATAGGAACTCTTCTTGCCAGTTACTGTAATACATGTGATTACCTCGCCGTGCCTGATCGTGGATCTGTTGGAAAACGTCTCGCCGTATCCTTTAGTTACCTTGATCGATTCGCGTGTCAAGGCAGAAGGAATTATCCCCAGGTGAGCTTCATCACCGGACATAGATATTAATTTGATCGTCGAGTAAAAAACAACAACGCTATTGCAATTATTTCCATAATCACCGCGAAAACAAATATATAAACGATGGAGACTTCATAAAGGAACCCCATCGCAGTACTTCCCAGAAATAATGATAAACCATAAAGCGTGTTGAAAATGCCATAAGCGCTACCCCTCCTTTCCATTGGGACCATATCGGCTATTGCTGCTCGCATAATAGTCTCATGAATACCCATCACAGCACCCCATATCACTATAGCCCCCAGTATTAATCCGTAGGATTGTGAAAATCCCAGCAACGGAATAGGCATAGTCAATACAGGAACAGCTATTAAAACCTTCAAGCCTTTTTTATCATAGGTCTTGCCAATGATTAAGGCCACAATTGCGTCGACTCCCATAGCCACTGCATAAAGAATCGGGATCTGAGCATCAGAAATGATTGCTTGAGCCTTTACATGGTAAGCGATAAGCTGAAAGCTGGCAAAACCTGTTCCGGCCAGAAGGACAAAAAAACCATACAGCCAAAATACCCGGCCAAGTCTGGCTTTGGGGGGTTGTATATTGGTTTCGATTTTAGTTTCCAGCTTTTCTGGAACCGGAGCTTTCCGATTCGCAAATACCAGGGCCGCGACACATAGCACAACGGGTAACCAGAGTAAATTAAAGCCTGGCTGATAGGCCTGGCTCTCCAACAAAGCAAATGACAGGATAAGAGGGCCAATAATAGCTCCGACCTGATCCATCGCCTCATGAATCGCAAACGCCCAACCCCTGCCAATATTTTTCCCAGCGTAAGAGATTATTGTATCCCGTGCCGGGCTTCTAATAGCCTTGCCGATACGCTCTAAAATGAGAAGCAGCGCCGCAAGTTGCCAGCAACCTGCGAAGGCTAACAGGGGAATAGCTGCAATCAGGCCGTAGCCGATAAATGTCAGCGCCCAATAGGCTTTAGTGCGGTCTGCAAAATATCCTGAAACAATCCTTAACCCATATCCAAGAAACTCACCAGCCCCGGTAATAAGACCGACCATTGCGGCGCTGGCTCCTAACGTCGCTAGATAAGGACTGCTGATACTCCGGCCTCCTTCGTAGGCAATATCCCCAAACATGCTGACGATACCGAGAAGCATAACAAGCTGGAATGCCGTCTTGCGATAGTCTTTCTTTTTTGATTGCCCGGAATTTACGTGGATTTCTTCTTGTTTCATGACGGTTGCTCTTTCAGAATCCTGCCATTCTATCTTAATTCCTAATGATTTTACACCTCGGCTGGCTAGGTATTTCAGTTCCATGGCAACTGATTCAGGAAGAATTACCTCGGTCTCTTCGCCAAACTTAAAGGACTTATTCTCAAGTTTATCGATGATTTCTTTTAACCTGGTTAGCAGTTGGTCCCTTGAATATACTGCCTGAATATTTTGTTGACCCCCTTTTGCTTCTTCCTTAAGCTTTAGAATTGGGATAAGGTTTTGAGGGTATTTTTTGTATTATCGCTAGACAGCCTTTAAACTCTTTTGCCTTCAAAAAATATCTCCTCAATAATATTTGTTGGTATAAAAATAACAGTTGTTTATAATCATCGTCAAACTGGCGGACGGGGGAGGATTATCTCCGCGTGTTATCGAACAACTCAAAAAGAAAAAGAACCTTCCGCCATCTCTGGTTAATCCTGAAGTAAATGGAACAGATATGTGTTCCCGAAAGTCACTCTTGGAGATTAAATGAAAGGCATTACGAGGTTTTGCCGGGGTTTGATAAGGCCGAGACTAAGGCAAAAATAAAAAGCAGAACAGGTTTCGACCAGGAGAAGAAGCTATTCCATTCAACCATCGGCATTAAAATAATCTAAATTCAATCATATAGTGATATTTTTTTCAAAGGCCCGGATTCTTTTCATCCTCAAGATAACGTGAACATCCTTACCGGTCTCCAAATTCATATCCTGGTAAATATGATGGGGTATTTCCGAGATCAATTTATTATTACCTATTTTAAGGTAGATTCTCATGGTATCAGTCCGGGGTACAATGTTAATTATTTTACCCATGAAGCTGTTTACCCCGGGTCCGCGAGGCTTGATTTCAGAAACGTAAATATGCCGGGGTAAAATGGCTATTTTATGAATATTCTCGCCTTCATGCGGCACCATTATTTTCAATCCCTGACAGCCAACCTCCATAATGCCCTGCCCTGTATTTTTACTGTAATCACAATCCAGTATATTGGGAGCTCCTATGAAATCAGACACCCTTTCGTTGCAGGGGGAAAACAGCAGCTTTTCCGGCTCATCTACCTGCTCAATCTTACCGTCCATCACAATCGCCAACCTATCAGCCATATTTACGGCTTCCATCAGGTCATGAGTAACATAAATAGTGGTAATGCCCAATCGTCTGTGAATCTGCTTTAATTCCGTTCTTAAATATTTAGAGGTCTGAGGATCCAGTGCACTGAACGGTTCATCCATGAGTAGTATTTGAGGGGAAGCAGCCAGAGCCCTGGCCAGTGCCACACGCTGCTTTTCACCGCCGCTTAAAGTGCGTGTATCTCGATCTAACAAATTAGTAATTGCAAACAGGTTAGCCATGGTAAGCGTCTTTTCCTGGACCTTTGCTTTGTCATACTTGCCCCTCTTCAATCCAAATTGAATATTTTCAGTGACATTAAGAAAAGGAAACAGAACATAGTCTTGTGGAACATAGCCTATTCTGCGTTCCTCAGGAGATAGGGATGTGATATTTTTCCCGTCAACACTGATTTCGCCTTTTTTAACCCTGTGTAACCCTGCCAGGCATTCTATAAATATGGTTTTACCTGCTCCTGAGGGCCCCAGGATTATAAAGTATTCCTGATCTTTGATGGAAAGGTTCAAATTTTTAAGAGAAAACCCACCTATTTGAATGGAAAGATTTTTTATTTCTATCATAAACTAAACCTGCGTCCGGTAATTAACCGAACCAGCAGTAATGCCAAGAGTGAAATTGCCACCAGTATCAGTATTAAAGCTACAGCCTGTTCGATATTGGCAGAAGCAAGACTTAATGCTATAGAAATAGGTAGAGTTTCTGTTTTCATGGCAGTCGCACCAGCCAGTGTCACAGTAGCTCCAAATTCGCCGACAGCTCTGGCCCAGGTTAGAATGCTGGCAGCTACCAAGCCGTTTTTGGCCAAAGGTAGCATCACTTTAAAGAAGGCTTCCGGTTTGCTGCAACCCAGCGTGCGGGCAACCTGCTCATAGCGCGTGTCAATACTATCAAAAGTAGATTTTAAAAGGCGAACGGCTAATGCGCTCACAATGGTAAACTGAGCCAGGACAATCCCTGGAACTGAAAAAACAAATTGAAGCACATTGTTATTTATAACCTGACCCAAGGGAGTATTGAAAAACACCAGCAATGCAGCACCCAGTGCAACTGGAGAAATTACTATTGGCAAATCCAGCAGGCTATCTATCAGGTTTTTCCCGAAGAAGTCATTTTTAGAAATGGCGTAAGCTACCGGGATAGCGATGGCTACCGCTAAAATCGTGGTGATTGTAGCGGTAGCCAGGCTGAGCTTAATGGCAAACAAGGTATGCGAAGATAATATTGAAGAGCCGAAGGTATTCCAATCTGTATATGTCAGTAAAGAAACTATAATAACTATAAAAAACAGAGTCAGCAGAGTTAATGCACTTATGGTTGCCGTTCTGAAAACCCTGTCACCCCGGACACCCTGAAAAATTCTGCTCATGTTATTCTCTGATATTCATTAATTCATTAATACCTTCCAGGAATCGGGAAGCTGGTATTCACCCCCGATCTGGGCATTTGGAGCATATTTACGCGCTTCGGCTTCAGTAACATCATAGCCCCATTTTCTGAATATGTCCTGACCATCCGGTGAAACCAGAAAATCGATAAAGGCTGTGGCTGCTTCTCTCTCTTTGACAAAGGTAGATACTGCCGCAGGAACATAAGCAATGCGGGGGATTTGTTCCGGGTTTAGATATATTGTTTCAATATTCTTCGGGTCCCAGGCCTGAAAAACACTCCATCCAATAACCGCATCTACTGACTTAAGCGATATTAAAGTGGCCGTATTATCGCAACTGGCAGCCTGAGTAACTATATTAGTATAGACATCTGCCAGCAAATGATTTTTGTTTAGAAGCTCAACAGCATATAAGCCCACGCAAACAGTAGTTGGATTGCCTATACCAACCTTAATACCTGATTTGGTAAGATCTGACAAAGATTGAATGTTCTTAGGATTTCCAGTTTGAACATTGATAGCTGGAATAAGGTAAGCAATAATTTTTGTCGAAGCCGGATCGGTTATTTTCTTGCTTTCGGATTTTACCAGATAGTCCGGTGATCCGGGAATATAGAGGTCTCCGTTTTTTGATAATTCCATTTGAGATAGGACTGTACCGGATCCGCCGTATGTCAGGAAAACTTTTACTCCAGTTTGTTTTTCAAACGCCGCGGCGGCTTCATCCAGTGCGGGCTTACTGGCAGAACCGGCAAAGACTGATATCTCTTTACCTGACAGCGAAGAATTTTTAGAGGATATGGACGTATTGGTTGTAGAAACCGGTTGGTTGGAACAACCTGCCAGCGACATTATCAGTAATAAACTGCTGAGTAAAAAGACTAACAGAATATTGTTGATTTTCATCAAATCTCCTTAAAAGTAAATAAGTGTAATTAAAACAGTCAATTATTATATTTATTTATGCTTTCATACCTCTTCTCCTTTCCAATCCGGGGAAGTAGCGCCGTTTCCTGCACTACCGTTGATCCGCTTTATGCGGATACCGGCTGGTTACCCTGTCCCGAACTCACCGGGATTTAGATAAATCAGCTCCAGAGAAATGGTTTATTCTTTTATCAATTTACCAATCTTCTCAGAGAGAAAAAAACATTGATAAAGAGTTCATGTAAAATGAACTATGAAGATGAAATAACAAAATAATAGCGCTTCTCTGAAATAGAGAGCGCTATTATTTTTGCAAACAGACTTCATTTCATCTCCTTTCCAATTTGGGAAATATCACCGTTTCCAGTGATACCGTCGAGATTCTGCATCTACCGGCTGTTAACCTTGTTCTTGCTTGAATTTAGGTACAACAGCTCTGGAGAATTTCACTAATTGCTATAATATCAAGGTTTAAAAAATCCGTCAATAAATACGTCCCATATTGTCATAAAAACCCTGGTGCAGCATTAAGAAAGGTTACCAAGGTCAAGGCGGTAGCGGCAATATTTAGTCTGGACCGCCACACCATCAAATACATCGATAATAAGGCATTACAGAAGATGAAGACCGAGCGGTCTCTGCCTTAGATTGAGGTTCTGGGGATGAATAAAATTGCGGTAGAAAAGGGGCATAACTTCCGGACGCTGATCAGCGGGTTGGATAATCTTCGAGCTACTGAGGTGCTCAATATCTGCGAGGGAAGCTTAGAAAAACGCCTAAAAGGATTCTGGCTCCCCGACTAGGGCTCGAACCTAGAACCTAGCGGTTAACAGCCGCCCGCTCTACCATTGAGCTATCGGGGAATGCACCGGAGGGAACCGAGGCTAGTAATCGGATTTTTTTCCCACCTTGAGTATTATCACTTTTTACACTAAAAATGTCAAGGCCTCAGGACAACCTCTGAGGATGTGATAAGAATTTCTCACCAGGCTTAATAACCTTGATTCACCATCAAATGAAGCTAAACGAGATTCAATATTTTCACCAAATTGGTACAGAAACCTCATGCCTGATTAAGACTTCTTGACGGCGCATTCTGGATAACCTGATCAGTAAATGTAATCCAGGCTAAAAAATTGTTGGAATTACAGAGCGTCAGGTACGGAAGAGGGTATGCAGCCTGGCATTAAAGCCTTAGAACGTTGTATTATATTTTAATACCGGACAAATAATCAAGAGTTGTTCCGAACCTTGATTCACCATCAAACAAAGCTAAACGAGCGTGGATATTTTCACCAAATTGGTGCAGAAACCTTGTGCCTATTTGAAGCAATTTGATGGCGGATTTTGGCGAAAAGATATCAGTTGTCAATTTTGTTTCTGATAAAAAAAGGAGAATGTAGTGGACTACGTGAAAGTTCTGTCTGATCTGATTTCTATAAATACCTCGGTTCCTCCGGGGGACAATTATTCCAGAGCTGTAGATTATCTTGAGCCTTTGTTTAAGAATACTGGTTTTGAAACTGAAAAAATAGCCATACCCGTTGAACAGGCTGAAGGAAGAGAAGGGCGGGTCAATCTGCTCTGTCATAGAAGGGATCCGGGCAAACCCAGGTTAATATTTTATTCTCATATTGATGTAGTCCCGGCTTTCGGCTGGCCAGCCTTCCAGCCGAGGATAGAAAACGGAAAAATCTGGGGGCGGGGTGCAGCAGATATGAAAGGTGCTATTCCGGCTTTATTGATGGCGGCGGAAAGATGCCAGGGAAGGCCTTTAAAATACGATGTTTCGGTGATGATCACCACTGATGAGGAACTCAGCCAGGCCAGCCAGTTACGTTATATCAGTCAATTTTTACAGCCTTTGAAAGGGGCCTATTTTTTTGATTTGGATTGTAATTTCGCTTACGTCAGTATTACCGGACTGGGTACTTATCAATTGGACATCCGCGTGTTGGGAAAATCCGTCCATTCAGGTATGTCCCATCTGGGTGAAAACGCCGTTGAGAACGCTGTTCCCGTGTTGAATGCGTTAATGGATTTGAAAAGCCGGGTAACGCAAAGAAAATCCCGGATCCCCACCCATCCGGATACCGGCCTTAAACAAATGGTTTCCAGGTTAAATATCAATATGATACAGGGCGGGTTGAAAGTTAACATAATACCGGATGAATGTAATATATCTATTGACCGGCGCCTCATTCCGGAAGAAAATATAGAAGCTGCCAGAAAAGAGATTATGGACACTCTTACAGCAGTGCCCGGCATCCGGTGGGAGATAACCAGGGAATTCAGCATTCCTACCATTGCCCCCTGCGAAGACCCCCTCATCGATGAACTGGCTGGGATTATGAAAGGTGTAATAGGAGAAGGTGGAAAGTATGGTGAGATGGGCTCTGGAGATCTTACAAACATGGTAGTCAACGAATGGGGCGGTAAAGCCTTCGGTCTGGGAGTAATCAGACCTGATAGTAATATTCACGGCAAGGATGAATTTGCCTATCTCAAGGATATTGAAGATCTGGCCGAGATTATTTACCGTTTTATAAAATCAACGTAACCTAAAACATCTCGCAGGCAGGCTGTTTTTATTAGGTTCTGTAGAGGTTTACCTGTTGGATGGCAGGCGAATGGACAAAAATCTGGTCTCCACCAGTAGCCATATAAAGGCTGCAATTATGGCTATGACGCAATAGAATAATATGTTGTTTTGGGATAACCATAAAGGGAAAAAATTGATGATCCCCACACCAGCATAGGTCATCAACAGGTATTTGGGGAATTTGCCAATCCAGAGTGACGGTAAAAATTTATGCAGGGGCATCCTGGTGGCGCCTGCAAAAAGTCCACCAACATCAAATGGAATTACCGGTTGAAAGGCCAGTAACATGATAGCCCAAACGCCGTATTTTTGCAGCCACTGCTCCAATCTTTTATATCCTATAATACTATCAGGTATAGCAATGCTTTTACCTAACCGGCCTGCAAAATAGCCGCTGAGTTCGCCCAGGGATCCTCCAGTTGCAGCGCAAAGAGCTACTATAACCGGATTAAATTCCCTGGCAGCGCTGGCCATAATGGCTACTGCAAAGGGTACCGGAGCAATAATGGTCATATTTGCTAGCAGCGCGGCCACGAATACGGAGATATATGCTAAAGATTCATAGGCGTAAAAATCTAGGTTAAAACGGGATTTAATATACTCCAGTAAAGCGGCGAAAGCATAACTGAGGGCGATCAAGCTAACTACAGCCACTACCAACTTAAGCCAGTTGACGCGGGCTCCTGATCTAGTCACCATATCTTTAGCATCTTTAAAAATCGGCATAACTTTCATCATTATTAGCTATTTCAGACCATTTGTAAAAGATACCATAACCTGCCTTTAAAGGGTGTAAAAAAAACCTCCCGCTTTACGGGAGGTTTTTGCAGATTAATAATAAGCAGCAACTTTAGACTGCAACCACTTCCTTTACTTCAGGTACTTTTTCTTTCAATATGCGCTCAATGCCCTTTTTTAAGGTTATAGTAGCCATAGGACAACCACCACAGGCACCGGTTAATTTGACTTTAACAGTACCATTGGCAACATCAACCAGCTCTACATCACCGCCATCAGCCTGTAGGGCAGGCCGGATCTCAGATAATGCCGCTTTTACTTTTTCGTTCATATTTCCCCTCCTATATATACTTCTATTTTGAAGCAGGTTGACAATAATGTCAAATTTAAGGCGTTATTCTTTTACATTTTAAGCTAATGAGGACTTATTTGCTTTAATCCCGAGTATTGACCCTGGCCAAGGTGGCGAATATACCGGCAAAGCAAAAGACGGAAAAAATTATAAAAGAGATCTGGCAGCAACTAATGAAAGAGGAAAAGTATTCCTGGGTAATAACTTGTGGGCCGACAACTATCGCCAGCACAACCATGATAACCGACATGCTAAGCATTTGCCCTATTTGCCGCATGGTATTGATCATGGCTGAGGCTATACCGTACACCTTACGGTCAACCGAACTGATCACAGCATTGGTATTAGGTGTGACGAACAAGGCAAAACCGCCCCCCAACAATATCAGAACAATAATGATGAATGTCACCGGTGTTGTGGTTGAAATAAAACTGAAAAACACCAGCCCTGCGCAGGTAACAGCCATCCCGGCGGCTGCTACTTTCCTGGACTCCATTTTATCCGATAATCTGCCGGCCGCCGGTGAAATCACAGCCTGCATGGCAGGTTGGGCCAGCAAGATCAGGCCTGTGGTCCCTGGACTAAATCCCTTTATATATTGAAGATATAAACTCATAATGAAAATCACAGCATATGTAGCTGCGTAGCTGATCATGGCAGCGAGGTTGGAATAGACAAATATTTTGTTTTTTGCAAACAGCCTTATATATAAGATGGGACTTGAATACCGGTTTTCCCATGCCAGGAATCCAATAATCCCTGCGATCCCTACAGGGATAAGAATTCTCCCGACCGGTGTGGTTAATGCCGAGATGCCGTACATCAGTGAAGAAAAAGCCAGACTGAAAACAATGGAACCGATAAAATCAAATTTTTCACCTCTGGCTCCCCTCCATTCGCCTTTTATCCTCCAGATACTGAGAAAAACCGCAGTCAATCCCATGGGGATGTTCAGAACAAAAATACTTCTCCAACCCAGGTGCTCAGTCATGATTCCACCCAGGAGGGGTCCTATTGCTAAACCGACATAAACAAAAGCTGATGTGATACCCAAAGCCCGGCCGCGGTTGCCTGTACTGTGTAAAGAAGAAACCATCGCTAAAACATTTCCTACCACCATGGCGATACTGATCCCCTGTACCGCTCGTAGGGCAATAAGCATCTGTATTGAAGTGGCAAAAAGGGTCAGGGTGCAGGTCAGGGTATATAATATCATCCCGCTGATAAAAATTTTCTTGATACCCAATATGTCCGAAAGTCTGCCCATGGGTAAAAGAATAGCGGCAGAGGTCAGTAAACCGGAAGTTGAGACCCAGCCCAACAATATGGCATTGGAATTATATTCACGTCCGATCTCAGGTAAAGCTACATTAACCGCGGAAAAAATACAGGTCAAGAAAAAGAGCGTCAGGCAGGAAATGAAAAGGACAATTTTTTGCATGGAGTGTAATCCTGCATCCCCCGAACCGGCAAGTGATGTTTCAGGCATGAGGACGGGTGCTCCTTTTTAGTCAGTTGTCAGCGATAGCTACTTAACCAATGATAACGTTTCTCAATCATAAGAACAAGGATAAACCTTGTAAATGCCATCGTTTTCATTTTTTAAAGGAGTCTTTAAATCCAGAAGTGCCTCATATAGTCAGATAAAATTAATAAGATTACTTAAGGAAAGGCCTTTAAAAATATGGCCTTCAAAAAACGTCTTACTGGATGATCTCGCAGACCTCTTTAAGTGGTTTTCTTTCCCTGAGGGATGGATTTTCAGAAGGATACCCGACAGGGATAAAGGCTATCAGGTCCAGAGGAGATTGTATCTTTAGAATTTTTTCTATTTCTCCTTTAGCCTGAATGGGTCCGGTCATCCATACCGCGCCCAATCCTGACTTGTGCAAAGCCAATAGTAAATAAGCTATCGCAGAAGCCACGGACTGTATACGGGTATTAGCAATATTACGCCATTTCCGCATTTCTACGGCTTGTAGATCATCTTTCCCGCGGCTGGCCAGAATCTGGTCTACCGGTGATTGGTACGCAGAAGAGGCGACGGCGATGGCAGCAGGTGCATTACGGAAAAAGCTGGATCTTTGTAGTATTCGGCTGGTTGCTTCACCCAACCTGGCTGCTTCCGGCCATGAAGCAAAAAGGTCGGCACTGGACTGAACCGCATCAGCAATTGCCCGGATGACTTCCTGTTTTACAATAATATAAAAACGCCAGTTTTGCTGGTTTCCACCATTAGGAGCATAGGTAGCCAGTTCTATAGCCTCTAATAACAGATTGACATCCACCGGTTTGTTTTGCCAGGAGCGGATTGAACGCCGGCTTTTTATTAATTCAGCCAGATTATCCGTCTTCATTTCAAGTCCTCCTTAAATAAATTCAAATAATTACACCTATTACTCCGGTTTTTGAGCAACTACGGCATACCATTCGCTCAAATAATCGATTTTCTCCAGCTTGAAACCGGCCAGTGCCAATCTTATAAGCACTTCATCCAATCCCTGTGCATGAATTCCACTGGCAATTAGTTTTGCCCCCGGTTTAAGCACCTTAAATATGTGTCCCGTTAAATCAGATATTGTACGAGAAGTGATATTAGCCAGGATCAGGTTAAAAGCGTCCTTATTAGCCCTTGTGGTTTCTTCACCGAGAGAACCCTTTTTTATCTGAATACTACCAGATACCCTATTAAAAAAGGCATTGGTTTTTGCCGCTGCAACAGCTACAGGATCAATATCTATGGCCAGTACCGATGAAGCTCCCAGTTTGGCAGCCGCAATAGCCAGTATGCCTGAACCTGTTCCCAGGTCCAATACAGACATCCCGGTTTGGAGGTTTTTTTCCAAATGAAGGAGACAAAGCCGGGTTGTAGGATGCAAGCCGGTGCCGAAAGCAGCACCGGGATCGAGCTCTATCAGTATACGTCCGGATAAAGATAATTTAAGATCCTCCCAGCTTGGTTTAATGATGATCCTGTTGCCAATTTCGATAGTACTGAAGTGCTTTTTCAGGGAGTTCATCCAGTCTTCCGGTTGCAGTATCCTTTCTTGAAGCACAGGAGATGAAATTTTCAACAACCGGTTGAGTTCCTTTTCTATCTGCCTTTTTTTCCCCTTGTAAGACCGGTTTAAAGGGAAATAGGCTCTGATTTTATAATATTTTTCGTTGCCGGTTTCACTTTGCCATTCCTCAACGGCTGTTCCACCAGGTGCTTGTGGCTCAAGAATTGATGCAACCAGGTCAAAATTAGCCAGCCCAGCATCTACAGTAAGTTCTATCCATTTCAAATTCGTCAAATCCTCCCGAATTATATATTAAACCATTTTTACCTACGGTTAGAATGTTCTATTTTTAAAATTCATGTTTATTAACATGAATCATATCCATTAAAGATACTACATTAATAAAGAATTTTAGCAATTTTCTTCAAGACTTTTGTATGAAAACAATATATATAAATTGATAATCATATATATAAGACTCGATTGACGAACAATAACGATTGTACTATACTGGTAACAATGCCGGGCTTGTTAGCCTTTAAATGATCTTCAGGTAAGATTATACTTTGCGGTGAAAATAAGGAGGATTATTTTTCATATCAAGCATAGTGAATTGCATTTTAGATGTATTTTACTGTGCTTTTTTATAAATACATTAAATCTTAAAATAATTTAGATATATTAAACAATTTATTCTATCACATTCTGGTCAGCATGTGAATAGTTTTTTATAAATAAATAAAGGAGGAAAGGATTGAAAAAACTATTGGTTCCCCTGGTTATCCTGTTGTTAGTAAGCTCTTTTCTGGTCATGGGTTGCAGCGGTGAATCGACTACGACCAAAGCTTCTCAACCGGCAGTCACCAGCGCTACCTCGGCTGTTACTTCGTCTTCAGCCCCAGCTACAACTGCCGCCTCTAAACCGGTAACTACAACTACGGCTTTGACTACTCCACCGGCTTCAACTACGAAACCCTCTGGTACTACAACGGTTGATAAGTCAAAATACGGCGGCACTTTTCGCTGGATTGAGTCAACCGGACCAGCAACACCTTTCGGCGCTCCCTGGGAAAGCGCCGGCGCTTCGGTGTTTACACAGCAATTTTGTGAGCAATTCTTGCTCAAAGAAATGCAGGGAGGTAAGCTCGTCCCCAATCTATGCGAGTCTTTTGACGTAGTCACTAATCCCCAAAATGCTTCCATCACCTTTCATTTAAGAAAAGGGGTTAAATTCCATGACGGTAGTGATTGTAATGCTCAGGCGATCAAATTTGTCTATGAAAAGACCAAGGAAACCGGCATTGTTCGCAGCGCCTCTATGTACTGGAAGGCCTTTAATGTGGTAGATGATTATACCCTGAGGGTTGACCTTACTACCTGGTACAACCGTTTGAGCAGAGGCTTCGCTGATAGTGTAGCTTTTGTAGTATCGCCTACTGCCCTGGAAAAAAATGGGATAGATTGGCTCAGGTGGAATATGGTAGGCACTGGCCCCTTTGTGCAGAAACAATACGTAAGAGATGTTTCTCTTACTGCCACCCGCAATCCCAATTATTGGGATCAGGGTAAACCGTATGTAGATTCAGTTCAAATATTATATGTGGTGGATGAATTAACGCGGGTTGCTCTATTCAAGTCCGGCGGCGCTGAAGTATTGAATATTGGAGGTAACCCCAGGCTTGCCGGAGAAATGGAAGCAGCCGGATTTAAGATTATTTCCCAGGCTGGAGGGGGCACGGTACTGGTCCCGGATAGTGCTAATGCGGATTCCCCGTGGTCAAATAAAAAGGTTAGGGAGGCAGCCGAATACGCTATTGATAAAGAGTCAATAGCTAAAACTTTCGGCTACGGGTATTGGATCCCGGCTTATCAACTGAATAGCCCGGCTTCCTTAGCCCATGTCACCACACTTACTCCCCGAAAATATGACGCAGCCAAAGCCAAAGCACTGCTGACTGAAGCCGGTTACCCCAATGGTTTTAAGACCAGAATTATTGTAGGTCCCGGCACCAATATGAACATTCCTCAGGCTGTACAGTCTTACCTTTCAAAAATAGGCATTCAGGTTACACTTGACGTAATGGAAGCTGCCAAATATAATGAAGTCACCTCCGGAACCTGGAACAACGCCCTGGTACTAAATCCCTTGATCGAGTGGGCCAATCCTAACACCGGCTTTAACTTCTTCTGGGGTACTCCCAGTTCATGGTTTAAAAGCACCGGCAGACCGGATGGCTGGGCTGATGCAGTTATAGAATCGAACACCACTGAAGTAGCTCAGGCTTCAAATACACAAAAGCTGGAAACCATGGCTTATGACTATGTCATGGTTATTCCTCTCTATTTCGGTACTTCATTATGGGCAACCACCAATAATATCAATGATCATGGAATCGGCACCCGCGGCGCCGGTACCTGGTTCGAACCGCAGGACTTATGGTTCAGTAAATAGTCTCAAGTAACAAACGCTTAACAAAATAGGCCGGG
The DNA here is from genome assembly GCA_964386535.1 of uncultured Dehalococcoidales bacterium. GTDB lineage: Bacteria > Chloroflexota > Dehalococcoidia > Dehalococcoidales > UBA3254 > CAYLRY01. The sequence continues at coordinate 56,547 of CAYLRY010000008.1, forward strand.
CATAACCCGGCCTATTTTGTTAACCAAAATGATTTATTTAATTGACCTTTCAGGGGCCTACAATTTTGGAAGCTCCACGGATTTCGATCTTGCCCAATTCAGGATTACCATTATAATTCAAGGTAGAAAAATCATTCAGTTCAGCATCCAGACTGTTATTTAACATAAGGTTCGCTTGACTGGTTCCGCCGAGTATTACCCTGGCATTCCGGATAGTATAATCCGGCAGGTTGGCCAGAGTATCGCCAGATGCGTTCAGTAACAGATTATCTGCTGACCCGTTTAATGAGCACCTGCTTTTATCCGACATTTCAAGATTTAAATCCGTAGCAATCAGACGTCCAACCAGTATGCAGGTATCTGCAAGAATCACATCGGTTTTACCTGCTTTAATATCCAGATCCAGGGTACTATCTCCGGATGCCTCTAGTTTGAAATTGTGGTCAGAACTAAAACCTTTAACTTTCCCGTGGGCCGTTCCTTTAGCGCTTATTCTGCTAAGCGCAGGAAGTGTAATAGTGGCCACCAAATTGATCCTGGAATAACTTAAAGGTTTCAGGTTAATAAAGAGAGTCTGGCCTGAATATGATACATCAACATAATCAAAGATATTTTCATTCGCCTTAATGGAAATGCTGTAAATATCTAATGGTACTACCTCGAATTCAATAGAAGAACCGATTTCTATCTCATTAAAACCAGAGATATTATATAATTTACTTATTATTGCTCCAGTACCTGTAACCCTGCCGAAAAAAGAACATCCTGGAAATATTATTAATATCAATAATAACAATAATAAGGCTATTATTGCCAATTTTCTCATTTATTCCTCATAAAATTAATAATATTTATCTAAATATTATATTATTATCAATATAATCATATTATTTAATAATAACTGTAATTTTTGCTGATATAGGAGGATTTAATGGTGTATTATTATTATTTACCAGTTGTACAGAGAATGAGTGTGTTCCGGGGGTTACATTCTGCCAGGTATAAGAGTTACCCGCTACTGCCATATAAGTACCCGGACGGGTAGTAGCCTGTGGGCCTTGAATGGTTGGTGCCTCTACATCCTGATAAAACATCAGATGACCTTCATTAGCAAAGTTAGGCTGTCCGATTTTATCAACGATACTGAAGTTAGCCGACTCTGTAGTAATGGTAACACTATCCCCGGATATTTCTGCACCTTCACGAGGTGATACAATTACCAGCGCCGGCATGCCAGCGCCGGCACTCACCTTGATTGAAACGGATGCTGTAACTGGTGGATTTAGGGGCGTATGGTCATTATTAACCAATTGAACAGAGAACCGGTGCTCTCCGGAGCCAACATTCTTCCAGACATAGCTGGTAGAAGAACTGGCGCTAAAGGTTCCTGGAGAGGTTTTTGCAGGCTGGTCTGGTGAGGTTGGCGGCTCGACATCCATGTAATAAATAACATGACCCTGGCCTGAGACATTTTCTTTTTCAAAGTCACTGGTCAGTTTAAAATCGTTTACTTTTATGACTATGGTGATGCTGCCAATGCCTGATGTGGCTGCATTTTCCGGTGATGTGATCTTTACTGACGGTCCTGAAAAGAGTGTGGGTGAGGAAGCAGAAATACTGGTAACCGTAGCTAATTGTTGCGGAGCAACCGTGCTTTGAGTAATTGAGCCATTCTCTGAACAAGCTGTTAGGAAGAATAGGGAGAATACAATTACAAAGATCAACATTACAGTAAAAAACGGGCTTGGCAATTTCATTAATTACTCCTCTCAAGATCATTTTTTATCATTACTTGTTGGACAAAGATATATATATATTTCCTTTCAACTAATAGTAATACACCTGGATTCCTCGTTCAGGTGGACCGAGCGTGTGTTGCCTGATAGCCCCGTAAAAAAGGGCTCAAATAAATCATATAATATAAGGGGCTTTACTCTCAAGATGAACAGAAAACATTTCAGGATTGCAAATCCAATTATGGTATATTTTCCACGTCTTACCTATCATTAATTTGAGGTTTAGGGTTTCTTAAAAGGTTTGACTTCCCTTAAATTCATTATTCATTTACTGCAATGGGGTTGTTCCCTATGGAGAAAAAAGGAAGAATAAATGATTGGATAAAACATGGTTGAATTGACCTGGACTAAGATGGACAACTTTTATAAGGTACCCATTACGGGATGGGTAAGTCAAAAATAGAATGTAATAAATCTATCCCTTTGGAATTTTATCCTTAGTATTCTGCTGAAGCAATCAAAATAGCGAATGTTCACGTTTGAATAAACTTCTAATAATATGTAAAAAAATTAATATTCTGTTTTATATCTAAAATTGCATTCAATCATGCTCGTCGTTTCCAGAAATAAATCCTCTTTTTAATAATTCATCAAACGCCTCAAACCATTTGAGCTGTACGTCACTGGGCCAGGTAGGGTCAAAACTGGGAAATTTGGTAAGCAATAACTCTTTCCATGACATAGTATGCGGAACTGTTTCCGCATTTTGTGGAATAGACAAATTCTGATTTGTCCTTGTTCCAATTCTTTTTGGAATTTTTTCCACAGATTGTGTCTGCTTGGAACTTTTGGATTTTTTGGTAATAAATGGGGAAAGTGTAATACCAGCATCATTAGCCAGTTCAACAAAAAATTTAATGCATTTACGGGCTACATCCCGGTCAACCTGATAATTATTATTAAAAACCTCTTCTAGCTGAGCATAAGTAGCCGTTTCCGAATTAAATGAGTCATCCATAAGGAAGGTAAAAGACTCCTGCCCTATCTTTCGTAAGATTTCAGTTCTGGAGGTGCCTCTGGCAGTCACCAGTTCTTTTAAATAACGAGTGGGCGAGCCACCGGCATCAACCAAATTTAAAAAACGCAAAGCAGACATGAGCTGAGTTCCCGTACTACCGGAAAACTTGTCACCCCAGTAGCTTCGGTCAATTCGTGCAGGTATGCCTCTCTGTAATTCCTCGAGCAGAGTTAAAAAACTGCGGTACGAGACATAAGGTGGAGAACGTTTTTTATACCTGTCAATTACCAAAGCACCGCCTCAGAAAAACGTTAAGGAAGAGCATTGCACTTATTTTATTGGAATGGAATTAAGTTTTCAAGAGGCATCAATGGAGTTATGGTAACTCATGGCTTTTTGGTATTTTCCCAATCCTAAAAAAGTCAGGAGCCAATACTATTTTCTTATGGAATAATAAAGGACAAAGCAGGACGATTTTTGACGGATACGATTGGTAATTTATACCATAAATCCATAAATAAAAATATAACTAAGGAGGTGCCTGTGGGAACTAGTATTGAGTATCAAAAATTGATGACGGAGATCGTGTACATTAATATTCCCGGTCCAGCAGAACCAACTCCGGGGATGAGTGGCGGAGAACTTCTCCATGGTTTTCTGGCAGAACTGTATAAAGCCCCAAACGCAGAAACAAAAAACTTCATAAACTCTCTTTGCCTGAAATGGAATGTGCATTACAGAGAATCTAGAGGTTAATAGCCGAAAAAGCAGGGGGTAACTGGTAGCTTTAATTCTATATAATAATAGGAGAATAAATAATGAAAAGGAAAATCGCGGCTATCGATGTAGGTACGACTAAAGTTTGTACCATCATGGGTACCCTGGATAGCTCAACCGGCCTTAGAATTTTGGGAGTTGGTATCTCTCCATCTCATGGTATTGAAAAAGCTCTGGTAGCCAATATCGCGCAGGCCAAAGATTCGATTCGCCAGTCAATCAGAAAAGCTGAAATGATGGCTGGTTACAGGCTGGATTCAGCATATATTGGCGTAACCGGAAAACATATCAGTTCCAATAATAATAAGGGCACTATTGCCATTACTAAAACTGATCAACTGGTACGCTCGGATGACCTGAAGCGAGTTCTGGATGTGGCTCTAAACATCAAAGCCCCATCTGATAGAAAAATGCTGCATGTTATTCCGAGGTCTTATACACTGGATGGTCATGAGGTGAAGAATCCCGTAGGCATGCATGGTTATGAGCTAAATGTTGAGGCTCATGTTATAACCGCCGCCGTAGCCTCGGTTCAGAATTTGACTAAATGTATCCAGGGTGTAGGTATTGAAATAGAGGACCTGGTATTGGAACCTCTGGCCAGCGCTGAAGCAGTACTGGTTGAAGAAGAAAAACAAGCCGGCGTATTAATAGCCGATATTGGCGGAGGTACTACAGATATTGCTGTATTAAAAGACGGCAGTATCTATCATACTTCCGTTTTACCTGTAGCCGGACATCAAATTACCAGAGATATTGCAGCAGGTCTGGGTTTATCCTTCGAACTGGCTGAAGAGATGAAAAAGAAGTACGCCAATCTTTTACCCTCAGAAGATGAAGACGACAAGATCGTGGGTGAAAACGGCCATAGTGTCTCTTATAGAGACCTTTGTGACATTGTCCGTGCTAGAGTTGAAGAACTGATGCGGCTGGTAGTACTGGAATTGCCCAGGACTGATTATGCCAGATTAATCCCTTCAGGAATTGTACTCACCGGCGGTTGCGCCAATTTGCCTGGCATAGTAGAAATGACCCAAACAGTTACCCATATGCCGGTAAGAATTGGCATGCCACCTTCCCTTAACGGTGTATCCAATGCCTTGTTAAACGATCCAGCCTATGCCACCAGCGCAGGACTTATACTCTGGAAGATGAAGAACGACACTTCGGCTAACCAGAAATGGATGTCTACCAAACCCTCTGGCGTGCGTGGGTTCTTTGCATCATTAATGAAATTATTCCGCTAAATTTAAAAAATCAAACCTGAATAGAGAGAAGGAGAGAACATATGTCTAAAACCAGTTATGTACCTAGCCCGGCCAAAATTAAGGTAGTAGGAATGGGTGGGGCGGGTTGTAACGCTATCACCCGCATGGTTCGCGAGCAAATTCGCGGTGTTGAGTTTGTAGCTATGAATACCGATTCGGCTCATCTAGAAATTACTGAGGCGCCACTTCGTATTGCCCTGGGAGAAAAGCTTACCCGTGGACTGGGCGCAGGGGGTGATCATAACGTCGGGCGCAGGTCAGCCGAGGAGACCCGGGATGAAATTAAGCAGGCTTTGTCCGGGGCTGATATGGTTTTCCTGGCGGCAGGTATGGGTGGAGGAACCGGTACCGGTTCAATTGCCGTGGTAGCCGAAATGGCCAAGCAAATGGGTGCTTTAACCATTGCTACGGTAACCAAACCCTTCGGCTTTGAAGGTAACCGCCGTATGCAGGTGGCTGAAGAAGGCATCAGCCAGCTTCTTACCAAAGTAGACACATTAATAATTGTACCCAATGATCGCTTACTGGAGCTATCTGATAACAAAACCAGCGTAGATGGTGCTTTTAAAATGGCTGATGAAATCCTGTGCCATGCAGTGCAGGCCATTGCCGAAGTGATTACTGTCCCTGGACTGGTTAACCTGGATTTTGCCGATATTCGAGCTATTATGAAAGATGCTGGCCCTGCTTGGATGTCCATCGGCAGAGGATCAGGACAGAACCGTGCCGTTAATGCTGCCAAGGAAGCCCTGGCGAGTCCTATGCTGGATGTCAGCATTCAGGGAGCCAAAGGTGTCCTCTTTAATGTATGTGGCGGCAATAATCTGACTCTCTTTGAGGTAAGCGATGCTGCTAAGATCATAGGTGAAGCTGTTGACCCTGAAGCCAATATCATCTTCGGTGTTAATGTAGATCCGAATATGGGCAATGAAGTACGTTTAACCCTTATTGCTACCGGTTTCGCTTCCCGTGATCAGGTATCCGGCGCTGCCAGAGATAAAGAGATTAATAAAGTTCTAAAAAGCTTAAAGTCTGAAGAGGATCTTTCAGTTCCAGCCTACATGAGATTCAAAGGAACATATCGAAGATAGCCGTCAATTATAGCCTTATCCTTACCAGGTAAGCATGGTGAGCTGTTTAGGAAAATAATAAGATATCCTGGCCACTCCTTGTTCAACGGTATGCAAACAAATAAGCAGGCAAGGAGTGGCCGTAAAAAACGGGTGAATTCCATTTATTTAATTATTTGATAATCCTAAGGTTAAATAATTTTCGGCTTTGAGATAATCCAAGAAAATTAATATATTTAAACCTGCTGGTACATGCACAACGGCTAAAGGACCGATCCTCCCTCCGTTGTCATTTCACATACCGGGCTACCCCCCTTAACCGTGCTCTCCTTCCAAAAAGTCGGTTAAGGGGGGCGCACTTCCGCTTTTTATCATCATTAAACCTAACCTTTTTTCATTTGTCCCTAAAAACTATATACTGGTAAATTGATGATAACCAGAGAGTACGCCGCTATTATACTCGCAGCCGGATTTTCCAAACGCATGGGTACATTCAAACCTCTTCTGCCCATTGGGAACGAAACAATGGCTGAACGAGTTATCTCCGGTTTCCCAAAAAATGATGTGGATATCATTCTGGTATCCGGTTGGAGGCAGGATTTACTGATATCAGGAATTAATATTAGAGATATTACTCTTGCTCAAAATCCGAATTTCCGTTCCGGCATGTTTAGTTCAATCTTGGCAGGTATAAGTCTTTTAAGAAAAGAACATAAAGCTTTTTTTATAATGCCGGTAGATATACCTCTGGTAAGGCCTGCTACCATAAACCGTTTATTAAAAGAAGCTATCTATCATCCTGGGAAAATACTGTATCCTGCCTTTAATAAAACCAGAGGGCATCCTTCGGTCATTCCCTGTACTTTAGTACCAGCAATAAAAAATTGGAGCGGGGAAGGCGGTTTAAAAACTCTTCTGCACATGTATGAACAACGTGCATGGGAAGTAGTAGTCGCAGACAGTAATATTTTAATTGATATAGATACACCGGATGATTATAGAGCTTTACTTAAACGTTTTCAAACATACGATATACCTACGGATGAGGAATGTATTGAGATACTGAACTCGATTTGTAAAGTGGATCCGGAAAGACAAAGGCATTGTATCAAGGTCTCTGAAATCGCAGTATTATTAGGACATAATCTGCAACTTTCAGGCTGTAAATTGAATCTCGGTTTAATTAAGGCAGCGGCCATGCTACATGATATAGCAAAAGGAAAACCGGAGCACGATGTGACGGGCGGAAAAATACTGCGGGAAATGGGGTTTGATAAAGTGGGAGAGATTGTGTCTGTCCATTCAGACCTTGCAGGAGGAGACTTGACTCTTCCACTGGAGGCCAAAGTGGTATACCTGGCTGATAAATTAGTTCAGGGTGAAAACCTGGTCACCATTCAAGAACGTTACCAATCGACCGGACGCCGTTTTGCCTTAACTCCTAAAATTCAAAATATTATTCTGGCACGTAGTGAAGTAGCACAAAAAGTACAAAAAGAAATAGAATTATTACTGGGTAATCCTTTGCAAAAGATTATCAATCAACATATTCGATATTAAGTAAGTATACCTGCAGACCCTGACCGGGAAAAAAGGTTCCAGAAAATAGTTACTTCTATTATTCCAGAGGGAGAGCACAGATGTAACAGAATTCTGATCTCTCCCCCCTATTTTATCGATCGAACTATAAATTATGCGTCCCTTATTTTCTTAGTGCCTATTTTTCAAGGTTTAATTAACAATTTAATGGCTTTACCCTGAATGCAGGCCTGGAAAGCATCGGAAATCTTTTCTAAAGGCATAATAGAAATTAAGGGCTTAAGGTTCAACTTGGGTAAAAGGTTCAACGATCTGGGGAAGCAATATGGGGAGATGAAGACAGCCCGTATGGTTAATTCATGATTATACATGTAAGATGGTGCGATGCCTGCCTTTGCCCCTGCTGGATACATTGCAGCCCACACAACTGTAGCGCCGTAATCAGCCATTTCAATGGCTTGTTCGGCCAGAGCTAGCTTTCCAACAGCTTCAATTACTGTATCGAATCCTCTACCATCAGTGAGTTTATTACCGGCTTCAATCAGGTTCTCCGTTAATGGATCAACTACTACATCAGCGCCCAACTGTTTGGCCATTTGTCTCCTTCCTGGCGCTGGTTCTGAAACCAGAACCCGGGAAGCCCCTGCCCGGATTGCCATTTCCTGACAGAGCAAACCAATTGGACCACCCCCCAGGATGGCTACCGAATTTCCAGGACGGACATTGGCCAGATCAATAGTATGCACAGCTACGGATACCGGTTCCAGCAAAGCCCCTTCTTCCAGACTGACATTATCCGGAAGTGGGTAAATATCATTTTCCTGGTATACTGCATATTCTGCATAACCGCCTGTTGCCGGGATTACATGATCGCAGAAATGCTCTTTACCGTTTCGGCAATAATAACAAGCCCCACAAGGAGCCCGGAAGTTCATAGCTACTCTCTGTCCGATCTTGTAACCCTGTTTACAATTTTTTCCTATTTCAACAATAGTGCCCGAAGCTTCATGCCCCATGATTCTGGGACCAGGTCGCGGTATGGAAGGTTTTTGTTGAGGGCGCGCCATGCCCGAAGCAAAAGCTGGATCAAACATATGCAGTTCACTTCCGCAAATCCCGCAATAAGCAATCTTGACTTTAATATCGTCAGGTTCCATTTGCGGTTCCGGTACGTCCATTACTTTTACTTCTCTAGATTCGGTCATCACCGCTGCTTTCATAAATTCTTAACCTCCTGATCAAATTTCTTATTTTAAAATACCAATAACATATACCTGAGTTCCTAATAGTTACTATTTAAGGCTTAACAAATAGAAAAGCCCTTGCCAGCTTTATCACTATAATACCTTTTTTTTATTCAACATGCTATGTATTTCGTCTAGAAGCCTCTGGAACTGGACGAATAGAAAACCCTGGAGATAGAGTTACATCAATAAACATGAAAGGTTTATTTACCCTCTTAATATTTAATGGGCCATGCACAATACCTTTGGGAATATAAACACAAGCCGGATAGGAAATAATACTCTTACTTAACTCTTCTCCAAAGCACATCTCAACTTCTGCATCAAAATCAGCTACATTTTCAGGATTTCCCCCCATAAAAAAAACAATTTGATCAAAATCATGTTTGTGAGGTTCAGCTACCATTAGAAATGGCTGGGTGAGAAAGGACCATCCTAATGAAAAATTAGCTCCATTCAGATCCCTGCCGCCGGAGACTCCAATCTGGGGAGCAACCACCTGTTTATATATTGACATGCCGGTTTTCAGCTCCATGATATATTTTCCGTGTTTAATATGCTCAGCCATAATTCCTCCTTAATTTTTAAATAGAATTCTTTCACTAAAAAATTTTTTCTGGTGAGTTTTTACGCATAATGGGAATTGTTTTAATATCTGAAAGAGCATGATCCTATCTTGAATTTCAATTCTCAGACAGTTCAGAAGCTTGAAATTACTTAAAATTAAATGTAATCTTTGATAAACAAATTGTCAATAGCTAATACATACAAGCTGGAAGCATATCCATAAAAAGGAACAATAATTTAATTTCAAAGGATGCAAGATAGAAAACACCATTAATTGCCTCAATAATAAGATGATGTTACCTCTGTGAAAGCAGGTGATCAGGTGACGGTCTCTTTGCTGGCTACCTGTAGAAATTGTTATTATTGTAATTCCTGGCTGCCTCAGACGGAAACTGAGGCTGCCGAAGATCAAAAGGCGGCCCTTATTTATTATCCTTAAGTACCGTGGCATATTCGGATAATATTCTAGCCAATACAAAATAAACTATCAGTGGTATAATAAGTATCATACATAAGTACAATTAGCGGTAATTAAGCCTAATTTTATTATTAAATTCAATGATCAATCCTTATTCATACAACGCTATAAATAATGGCAATGCGTTTAATTTCAAAGATGAGAACTCCCTTTGGCTCCACTATTCTCTTGAAGTGCCCACAGCTCAAAAGTTAAAATACCTGGGTGAAAACAGCATCAAAGGCGAATACTATTATCCCAAAGGTTTCCAGAAAGCACCTCTGGCCATACTGGTGCACGGAATGGGTAGCAGGAGTGTAATTCCTTGCAAGCTACTGGCGCGAACTCTGGCAAAAAAAGGTATTGCTAGTTTCATTTTGTATCTGGTGTTTCATCAAAACCGAATCCCGGATTCTTTAAAAGGGAAATACCCCTCGTTGAGCGCCGAGGAATGGTTTGAGAGTTACCAGCTTTCAGTAGTTGATATACGTCAAATTATTGATTGGGCAGGTTATCGAAAGGAAATTGCGCAGAACAAAATATCAGTGGTCGGCATCAGTCTGGGTGGGATTATCTCAGCGATTGCTATGGGCTTGGATGAACGGATTAAAGCCGGTGTTTTCATAGTTACAGGAGGCAACTCCGATAAAATTACACGATATAGCTTCTTATTACGCCATATTTATAAGCAAAAAATTGAAGAATATAATAAAAACCAGGAGTTATATGCACGTTATCTGACTGAAGTTGAAAAAAAAGGATTTGAAAAGGTTATAGCCGCTAAAAACAGTTATCTTACAGATCCTCTGACATTTGCGTATTCGCTTCGTAACCGGCCGGTATTGATGCTTAATGCTTTTTGGGACGAAATGATTCCTAGAGTGGCAACTAAAGACCTTTGGAAATCATGCGGAGAGCCTTCTATTAGCTGGTATCCAGCCACACATGCCAGTATTTGGTTATGGTACCCTTTAATGGGTCGCCGTATTTCTTCTTTTTTAATAAGATGCTTAATTTGATTTATCTTAACTGCTGAACACCGGCGGAAAAGATGTAATATCTAAACTCGACTCATATGTTCAATATTTGGTTTTTATTTTCTTAATCTGTTATTTTCGTCAGATGGGTTATCGCTGCAGTAGATTTATACAAAGACAGGCAAAGCCTTTCGATAGAAAGCGTAACGCCTAGAACCAATATCCGAAATGCTTTATTGTCCAGCATAACCTCAATTTTACCTTTTTCAAAAAAATATCTTATCAAAAATATGATATAAATAAGTTATAAAAGATATAATTAATTTAATAAAGGTAAAATCCAGTTTAGGCTGGTTTAATTAAAACATAACCCACACCGGCCTTTGTCACAATCAATTGAGGCTGTTGCGGTTCAATTTCCAGCTTTTCACGTAGACGGCGAATGTAAACTTTGAGGCTGTCTACAGCACCGGGATAATCCTCTCCCCAGACAGCATCTGATAGGTTACTGTGTGTAACTACCTGACCCGCGTTACGCATTAGATGATGTAGAATACGGCCTTCTGTTGGAGTGAGACTTATATCTTTTTGGTGAAGGGTTACTTGTCCGGTAGATGGATTAAACACTAAAGGTCCGACAGAGAGGGGAGTTTCTGTATCAATATTGGATCGCCTGCGTGTTAAAGCTTTTATTCTGGACAATAATTCGAGTTGTCTGAATGGTTTGACCATATAATCATCCGCTCCCCATTCCAGACCTTTAACAATATCGGATTCTTCAGCGCGAGCGGTTAAGATCAGGATAGGAATATCTGAAAACAGGCGTACCTGTTTAAGAACATCAAAACCATTGATATCCGGAAGCCCGAGATCAAGTATGACAATATCAGGTTTTTCTTTTTCAACCAGGTCAATTCCCTGTTCGCCATGATAAGTGGAAATTAATTTGGCTTCAGGCCAGCGAATTTGAAAAGCCAGGGAAATAGCTTCTACAATTTGTTGATCATCTTCAATAACTAGAATTTTCATCATTGTCCTCCAGAAAGTGCTTCTTCGCCAGGCTGTATTCTGGTTCTTAAAGGCAAAGAGAATGCAAAAGTGCTGCCTGTGCCTTTCTTACTGGACACCCAGATACGCCCACCATGCAATTCAACCAGGTTCTTGGACAGAGTTAACCCTAAACCCAGCCCGCTTAATCTCTCCTTTCCTTCAATCCGGTAATACGGTTTAAATAAATTTTTTTGTTCCTCATCACTGATCCCACGTCCCGTATCCTGTATCTCTATTACGATGTTTGAGCCTTCAATACATGCTTTAATGCTGATTTTCCCCCCTGACGACGAGTATTTCGTGGCATTATTGATAAGGTTTAATAATACCTGGCGGATTCTGTCATCATCCGCCAACGTAACAGGCAGGTCATTTTCAATCTCCAGGGTTAAGGATTGACCACTGCTCCGAACTACAGGTTCCATATTATTGAATACTTCCCGTAATAATTTCCCTAAATCAACTGGTTTTAAGTTAATCTTTAGCAAGCCTACCTCACCGCGGGCCAGGTCAAGCAGTTCATCCACTCTTTTATTCATATTCTCAGCACCCCGATGAACATTTTTTGCTAGCCCTAAAAGGGGTTCTTCGGTTAGTTCCTCAACCAGAAGTTCGCTGGAGGCCAATATGGGAGTTAAGGGCGTTTTCAATTCATGAACCAGAGCCCTGGTGAATTCAGTCCTGCTCTTAATTTCTACCTGTAGTTGTTCTGTAACATTCTTCTCACGCTGATACAGTCTTTCCAGTTCTTCACGCGCCAGTTTTTGCGAAGTGATATCCATCCATATAGATAGATAAAAGCTGACGTTATCACCATCTTTGACAGGGGTATGATTCATATTGATCCAGAAAACTTCACCAGTCTTTCTTCGCAACATCATTTCACCCTGATAAGGTTGATCATTTTGCTTTTCGAAGCTATTCAAGTATTGCTCTATTTTTTCTTTTGGCCACCAGGGGTAGGGAATAGTTCGCCCGCTTATTTCGGGTAAAGAAAACCCGGTTACTTTTTCGAAAGCCGGATTTACATATCTGATAGAATTATCTGGATTACTTACTAAAATAGGATAAGGTGCGTTATTTAGTAAACTGGAATTAAACTCATCACTTTCCCGGCGCAGCTTGATATAATGCTCCAGACTATCCAGCATGTTGTTTATATTTGCAGCCAGGCTGGATATTTCGTCTTTACCGCATACTCCGATCCGTGATGCCGGATCGCCTGTTTGCGCAATAGATGTAACGCTCTGACTGAGGCTGGCGATGCGTGAAAGGACCATTTTATCTAACAGGAGTAAAATTGCCAGCACAAATATTAAACCAAAAGCCAGCAGCGATAATGAAAAAAATATGATCGCAGTCCTGGACTGTGAATAAAGGGTCCGTAAAATATTAACTTCTACAATCAGTGCGGGATTATTATTAATATCATAAAAAAGACAAAATCCAGCCATCATATCATCATTCAACGGTTGTGCAACAAAAGAAGATCCTTGCTGGAGTTGAGAGTATATTGATTGTATTTCAACAGGCCATGTTTCTTCTTTAGGAACATATATTTTTAATGTCAGGTTGGTAATGTTAGTGAGTCGCTCCAGTTCCAGCGCATCCAGATTTCTCCCCAGAATAAACGTACCCCGGCGAGGTCCGGTTCCCTGATTAGTCAATATGGGATGAGATACGACCAGCATAGGCGTTTCAGTTAATGTAATAATGCCTTTAATGTTATCTGTATCCAAATTTGTGGATAAAACACCGCCGGGGTTTATAAAATTATTCATGTTTTCAGGGACAGCAATGGCAGTACCTTCCATAAGATCGAAGGCTTTACTGAATATAACCTCATGTGAGCCATTAAGCATAATTACTAGATTCCACCGGTTATTAAAAAAATTAATGTCTTGCATGTACGAATTTATATAGGCCTGGTTTTTATCTTCAATGAATGCATATGTTTCATCCCACTCAGCCCAGTCCAGTGCAACCTGTTCTAGTCCTCGAAGAGAATCGTCAATTAGCAGCCTAATCAATTCGGTTTTATCCTGGACGTCCCGTTCTTCTTCCTGGCGGTAACTTCTATTGACCAGTATACTTAAGATCGCTGCTAGCAAAATAAAAGCCACAATAAAAACAATTGATATAATTATAAATGTTTTGGTACGTAAAAACATTTATATCCTAATTCCCTAAATATGTAAATTTTATGATTGATGCCAGCCAAAAATATCCCCGATGCTTGAAAGGCTTAATAATTTGTTGCTCTAAATAGCATAGATGGTTTTGTTAAGGACTGCAATAGAGGTCAAGAATATATTTTATAATTATTTTTGAGGATAAGACATACCTTTCTTTTAGCTAAAACAAGAAAGAAAAACTCTGGGAGAGTGTATCTGATCGTAAATCAGATTATATATAATCTTTATTAATGGTATACTAAATTCATACATTCTAAAATTATAGCGGAGTTTGAAATGCAGAATATTGAAGGTACCTTCCCGGGATTAAAAGGAACCCGCCTTTACTATCACGGATGGTTACCGGATATAGAATCAAAAAATATAAAAGCTATTGTATTGATTGTTCATGGTGTAGCTGAACACTGCGGACGTTACCTGAACCTGGCTACTTACCTGGTTTCTCATAGCTTTGCTGTATTCGGTTTTGATCTACGTAATCATGGTAGATCAGAGGGTAAAAAGGGCACCGTAGAACATTTCTCTTATTTTGTTGATGATTTGCATATTTTTATTAAATATGTCCAAACTCAATATTCTGATAAAAAGATCTTTGTCTTTGGACATAGCATGGGTGCAACCATTAGTCTGATTTATTCCAGAGAATATCAGAACTGCATTTCAGGGCTTATTTTATCCGGATCCGCCATCAGGTTTCAACCCCATCTATCGCCACTATTGATTAACTTGTTACGTCCGCTTTCATGGATTATGCCAGAACTGGGTATAAAAAAACTGGACTCTTCTATGTTAAGCCATGATCCCACAATAGCCCGGTCTTATGATGAAGACCTTCTGGTCTTTCGTGGTAAGTTAAGCGCCAGGCTGGCAATTGAGTTGATCTTGAATATGCATAAAATAGAACAGCAGGTGGAACTGATTTATTTACCAATGTTAATTTTACATGGTGAAGAAGACCAGTTAGCGCTTCCCGAAGGTTCACGTATAATATTTAAGCGTTCAAGCTCAATTGACAAAACTTTAAAAATCTATCCAGGTTATTTCCATGAGGTGTTGAATGAGCCAGGACAATTAAAAGTTCTGGTAGATATTGAAGACTGGCTCCAAAAGCACGTTTAATTGTTTAAGCCAGACTAACTCTACGGATTTTCACTGGTCAGACCGATTTACATCATTCATTAGAAAAATCAGAAAATTCGGTACATACTCAACTTTCAGATTTTTATGAAGCCAGCCGCTTATTCGGATCTTAAAGCTTGAATGGGGTCCAGGCGCGAACCCTGCCAAGCAGGGTAAAAGCCAAAAAACAGCCCGATGGCCACAGAAACGCCCACCGCCAATATGACTATATCTGTT
Organism: uncultured Dehalococcoidales bacterium; assembly: GCA_964386535.1. Classification (GTDB taxonomy): domain Bacteria; phylum Chloroflexota; class Dehalococcoidia; order Dehalococcoidales; family UBA3254; genus CAYLRY01. The sequence goes on from CAYLRY010000008.1 coordinate 71,801, forward strand.
GTTACCAGAGTAGTAATGTAACCTGAATTTGACAGTAGGTAGGATATTCCCCATCCAACGGCCACACCGATAATACCGCCTGAAAAGGTAAGCAGAGCTGAATCAAGTAAAAACTGTCCCCAGATGTCACTTTCCTTAGCCCCCAGGGCTTTGCGTATGCCTATCTCACGTCTTCTCTCCATAACTGAAACCAGCATTATATTCATCACTCCGATACCGCCTACCAGCAAAGAAATACCGGCAATAGCACCTAGAAGTAGAGTCATACTATTCATAGCAGTGGAAATGGTTTCAGTCAGGTCATCCATGGAGGTAACTGTAAAATCATTGTCCGCCCCGAGAGCTATTTGATGCCGTACCTGTAGAAGGCTGGTGATATCAGCTTTGACACTGGCCAAATATGTTTTATCTATTACCTGTATGGTGATCGAATTGACAATATGCTGGCCGGTAGCAGTTTTAGATCTGGCCATCATACCTTGAAGCGTTGAGAGAGGCACATGAATGGCATTATCAGTGGAACCTATCATAGAGGTACCTTTACTTTGGAGGACCCCGATGACGGTAAACGTAGTATTACTCATTCGGAAAGTCTGTCCTACCGGATTGTCTCCGCTAAAAAGCATTTCGCTAACATTCGGACCTATGACAGCTACGCGCATTTTTTTATCAAACTGGTATTGATATATATAGTCACCTTCAGTCAATTGAAGATTTGAGATTTGTTTATATTCAGGCGTAACTCCCGTTACCATTACGAACATGTTTTTACTTCCGGCAATAACCTGTTGTCCATTCATAGATGTCGGCGCTACGGCAACAATATTGGGGACGTTTTCTAAAATGGCGTCTGCATCTTCCGAGGTCAAAGTGGCAGCCGATCCGAAACCGGTTCTAACTCCTCCCTGAGTAGTTGATCCCGGTTGAACAAAGATGACATTAGTTCCCAGGCTAGTCAGGTTACTTAATATTGATGATTCCGTCCCTTTTCCTATAGACATCAGGGTAATTACCGCACCCACACCGATTACAACACCCAAAATCGTCAGGAAGCTTCTAAGTTTATGGGTGATAAGGGATGTCCAGGCTGTAAAAAAAGGGCTAAACCACTTTTTCATACCTTTTCCTCGTCAACTATCTGTCCGTCCTGAATATGCACAATGCGCTGGCAATAATGCGCTATGTTAGGATCGTGCGTAATCATAACCAGCGTGATATTTTTCTCAGAATGCAGATTAGTAAGAATAGTCATGACTTCTTTTCCTGAATGGCTATCCAGATTACCTGTGGGTTCGTCCGCCAGGATTATAGGTGGATCCTTAGCCAGGGCCCTGGCTACAGCTACTCTTTGCTGTTCTCCACCGGAAAGCTCATTGGGCCGGTGACGCATACGGTCTGATAGTCCAACTTTTGACAGGGCTTCTTTGGCAATCTGTACATTGATTTTACCGGCATATTTTTGTCCTAATTCCACATTATCGATAGCCGAAAGATAGGGAAGCAAATTAAAGGTCTGGAAAATAAAACCAATCTTCTGCCCCCTTACTCTAGACAGCTCGCCACCGCTGAGCCGGCTTACCTCTTTGCCATCCAATAAATAGCTGCCAGAAGAAGGCCTATCCAACAAGCCTATCAGGTTTAATAAAGTAGTCTTCCCGGAGCCAGAAGGTCCCATTATGGCTACCATCTCGCCCTGATTAATATTAAGATCAATACCCTGTAAGACTTTCAATTCCCTTTTGCCCATAGGGTAGGACTTATTGATATTCTTTAGTTGAATCATCTTGGACCCACCACTCTGAAAGCCCCTCCCATTCCCGGGTTGCCTAAAGAAGTTGAAGAAGCTGAACTCGTGGTATTAATGACGACCTGATCACCCTCGTTAAGGCCTTCCGTAATCTCAGTGTTCTGGAGGTCGCTGACTCCGGTTTTAACCAGGCGGTTCTCAGTGGTTTCACCAACCTGGATTTTCACGACCGTATCCCTGCCTTGTCGGCTTAAAGCCCGGTTAGGTACCAGTAAAATATTATCCTTTTTCTGAATAACGATCGTAACAGTAGCAGTTAAGCCATCTCTTAAGGTAATATCCGTCATATTGCCGGCACCACTGCCGGAAGGCTGGCTCCCGCTAGTTTCACCTGAAGAAGGAGGAAATTGACGGCCAGTGAACGGAATTGCCGTAGAGGCAGGAAAATTAGCACCGGCCGGAGGAGTGCCTCCCGTAAAACCAGGTATTCCGGTAGGCATCATTCCACCTGTTGAAGCCTGGTTTTGTCTTTGACCTGTAAACCCGGCCACCATAGGTCTTAAAGAAGTCAGTTCAACGGTAACTTTATAATTTACCACTCCCTGTGAAACTGTGGCCAGTGGAGCTATCTTGGTGATTTTAGCGGGGAATATCAACCCGGATAGTGCATCCAGAGAAACCGTGGCTTCACCTCCGATTTTAACAGAGAAAATATCACTCTCCGTAACAAGAATATTGGCTGCAAACTGATTTGGATCAGCCAGTTGCATGGCCACTTTTCCCTTAAGTACTTCGTCTCCACCCTTGACATTAATCTTGGTTATGAAACCATCGAAAGGCGCCGTAATAATGGGGCTGAGGCTTTTTGCTTCGGCCAGATCTGCCTCAGCATCCTTCACGGACTGTTCCGCATCTTCCCTCAGCAATTGTGCATTGGATAAGGCTGTTTTAGCATCTTCAATTGCCACTTTGGCGTCTTCCAGAGCTCTCTTTTTCTGCTCAATCTGAAGCTTCATATTGGTTATCTGAAGAGAGAGATTGGTGGATACATTGACATTAATATTTTCTTTTAAATCCTTCATTTCCTGATTAGCTTCACTAAGCCTGTTAGTCAAGTAATTTACCTGGAGATTCCAGTAGTTTATATCCCCAGCTAAGAAGGAATCTACACTTACTGCCTGGCGCATTTGTTTGGCAAAATTCAAATCAGAGGTTATTTTATCTATTTTTTCCTGGACTTCCTTCACTTCATTTATTTGATTTAAATTATTTTCTGCGGACTCAATATCAAATTGCGCCTGTGGAATGGCGTTCTCCTTGGCAGTAACCTGCCGCAATGCTTTAACGACATCATTTTCTCTATTAGATAAAGTCCGCTTGGCATTCTCCAGTGTGGTTTCCAACCCTTTTACCTGTTTATCCCAGACGGCAGTGTCCAGTTTTGCCAGTACATCGCCTTTCTTTACGGACTGGCTCTCAGTTACCAGAATTTCATCTACAGTGCCAGCCACCTCAAAAGCCAGGTCCTGGGTATATGATAAAGCCAGATTCCCTGTACCGGTGACTTCAATAGAAATGCTGCCTTTCTGAACCGTATAGACTTGAGATTTGGCGGTGCTGGCAGTTTCATTACCTGAACAACCTGATAAAAGGAAGACAATTACTCCGGTAAAAAGA
>CAYLRY010000009.1:0-73919 GCA_964386535.1 uncultured Dehalococcoidales bacterium
AAGGTATTGAGTTTACCGGCGGCAAGCCGGAATGGCGGGGGGACTTAAAAGCCAACGAGGTTGTGTCATTCAGCGTTACCATTGTATTCCAGGAAACCGGCAAGTATTCGCTGGAAGCCAGCGCCAAACATGTAATTGATGAAAAAAACTCGATCGGCGGCCTGGGCATGCTCTATATCAATATGATGGCTGATCACAGCGAATACGGCTGGAAGCCTGCCCCCATCAAAATAACCCAGATAAACCCGGAGAATGAGAAATACCTGGTAAAAACCGGTAATGAAACGGAAGAGGAATTCACTCCGGGAAAACACCTGGACCTGCCGGCGCCCCTGCCAATTACACCGGACGGCCAACCAGTGAATAATACTTCAAATACTGCCTGCGAAAAAAGCCCCTCAGAAAGCAAAGATGCCAATATCACCGTTACCGGCTACTGGTATTACTATACTGATTTACAATCTCCGGATTATCGTGATGGTCCTGCGGCCCCTGCCGTTCCGGCCAAATATTTCCTGGTTTACCTATATGACCAAAATGGAAATTATAAAGGATATGATTACACGGATGAAAATGGCTATTTTTCCATATCCAATGTAGATCCAAGCAATGGACTAAAATCCAGGTTATGGTGCTACGTCAACTATCTCGGTGACGAGCTAAGAGTCATATATTTTGGCAGCACAACCACCGGCCTGGATGATGTCTGGTACTCTCAAAATACCTATACTTATTATTTCCCCGCTGACGGCGGTACTCATACAATGGGATCAATATATCACGACTGTGGAGCCGATGGCGATGGGGCTTTATGGATTAAAGACGACATGGACAGGGCTTACAGGTATCCCAACAGCCCAATCACCCAGGGTTCCTGTACCGCCAGGTGGACGGAAAATAATCCGGAAGATACATGTGCGGGAGGAGGTATGATCAAACTATCCGGACCCGTGCAAAAGGCGCCGGATGTGGTCATCCATGAATACGCCCATGTTTCGATGGCGCATATCAATCCGGTCACGTATACGCCGGCAAATCCGCATTACATGTGGACGGCTTACGATGTCTATAATGGGTGGGTGGAGGGTTGGGCTGACTTCTTCCCGCTGGTGGTAAACGGCAACCCTACTTACACTAATGAGAATAACAACAATGAAGATATGGAAACCCATTCCATTTATGGCGCTACCGGAGACACAGTTGAAGGGAGGGTGGCCTGTGCCTTATGGGACCTGTTTGATAATAATAACGAAGGGTATGATTTGTTTACCACTTCTTTTTCCGATATATGGACTACCTTCTGTAATACCCAGCCAGGATACACACAGACTTTCCATCAATTCTGGGATAAAACCAGCTTCAAAAATAATCTCAATGCTTTTCAGACTTTATATCAAAATACCATCGATTACGGCAAACACCTGGCAGTTGATATAGTTCCAGCATCGACCGGCGTAGTTTACAAAATCCCAGAATCCATAACGTACCCTGAAAACTATGAGGTTATTCTAAGCGCCCAACCTTTTAGTGGATACCTGTTCTCATACTGGAATGGATATGTGGCAGATACTCTTTCCCATTTCTCCATCATTACAGGTATTGTAACCGGAGGGAAGATACCGGTTAGCCGGTAAAACCCGGCTGAATAAATTGATAGAATATGGTTTTCGCTTCAGGAGGCTAACGAAATTGCGGCTGCATGAAATGAGCCGGCACTACGAACATTGTTAAACGAAACCAGGTGACTCCGGGGCTGATGATAAATCCCCAAAGTCATTCAATCTTTATTACCTGGGCGGGTCTTTGTTTTCTTTCAAAAACTCTTCCGCAAACCTTATGGCGTCACTGGGTGAAATATCGAGTGGTTCTTTGTAGGGCATCTCAACATAGTCTTTTTCCAGTTCTTTGATATAGGCATCAAATTGCGGATTTTGCTGCCTTATCGAATCAAGTTTGCTCTCCAGCTCTCCGATGGCATTATCCATTTCATTGAAATTCAGATCCAGGTGTAATATGTGATTGAGCCTGATAAGCACAGCCTTTATTGATTTGGCGCTGTATCCCACAATAACATTAAATTCAGGATAATAGGGCACTCTGACGGTGAAGGTGGCGCCCTCCAGCCCTTTTTTCTTACAGGCGTAAAGGAGCATTTGATTGAAAGTAGCGGGGCCTTCCCGGTTGGAATACATGACGTTGTACTGTTCCATTTCATTTTTGACTGTTACACTGGTACAGGTGCAGGTCATAAAAGGCTCCCGGGTGTAAGGTATCTTGCCTAAAAGCCCTCCCAGTGAGTACAGGCGTTTTACTCCGAATTCCAGGCCCAGACCAACCACGGCATCTGCGTATTCTTCCCAGTTGAGATTGGGCTCGGTACCCACTAAAAAAATCAGGTCATGATCGGATACAGGATTCCTGGCAAAGTAAAATTCATTCCTGGGAAAATGGAATTCGGTTATCAGACCCTCCTGCATTTTAAAGACCGGGGCTACACTCTGTACATCCGGCAACTGGTAAATATGATAGCGCGCAGCCGGCAGTTCTGCGAATTTTTCTGCTTTTAAAGCCCTTATAAAATAGTCCAATCCGCCTATAGCTACATTACCGTTATTTACCCAGCCATTTAAACCGCAAACCAGGCTGGGATTACGCAGGGTTGGCCTGCTGGTGACGATCAGATGCCCTTCATCGCTCATGATAAAAAACTCCGATATCTTTTAAGTCACATTATAGCATACGCCAACCTGTCCAGACATCAACACCCTTAAAAAATATACGTTCCCCTTTGACGGGCATTTGCACTAATGGAACCTGTATCAAGTTATTTTCTAGCCTGTACAGCTTTTCTAATATAAACTGCGGAACTGACTTACGCCGCCGGTTCTGCTGGTACATATCTAAACAAATTTTTATCAGGTGCAAGCAGACGCTGATCATAACAACAGGCGCGTCAATATTAAAAGCGGTTAATACCGCTTTTAATATTGACTGACTGACCTGGTAAAAGACTTTATTTCCTATTTGGCTAACCAGGCGTTCTGAGGCTCATAAAAATTAGGATGACCCACCATCCATTGAATATCGCCTTTCAGATCTTTAACGGCAGCAGAGATGTCCGGAGCTGACCAGATGGGTATACACATGGCATCTGTATACATGAGCCTGACCATTTCCTTTAAAATGGCCATGCGCTTAGTGTAGTCAGGTTCAGCAATAGCTTCATCCATTTTCTTCTGGAAATCTCCGCGGTACATGCTTGGGTAGACCGTGGAATTCAAGGAAGTATAGTAGCTCTGGAGAGGGCCGACAATGGGAACGCCCATGCACAGAATACCATCTTTCCAGCCATTAGTCCGGATTTCCGCGGCTTTTGCGCTGTCTACAATATCCAGCGTGCAATCAATACCGACATCCTTAAGGTAAGTCTGGAGGGCTACCAGAATCTCCCGGTTATAGCTGGTTCCGGCGATCAATTTAGACTTGAATCCATTGGGATAACCTGCCTCTTTGAGCAGGGCTTTAGCTTTGGCGGGATCATATTCGCGGGGAACCAGGTCGGCGATATAAGTGACATCCCCCGGGTTGGCAAAGTGAGTTACGGGATTGTAGATACCGCTCCCCAGGCTGGCGATGGCTTTCTTATCAATAGCATATTCCGCCGCCTGTCTCACTTTGATATTCGACCAAACAGAGTCCTTATTAGCGCCGTCAGGACAGATATAGTTGATCATGTTGCGGCTGGATTTTAGTATTTCGTATCCCGAAGACTTAAGGTCCACCGTATCCCTGGGCGTGATGCCGAATATCAAATGGGCTTCCCCGTTCTTGAAAGACATAAGAGCAGTTACCGCGTCCGCAATCTCATTCATTTCTATGCCATCCAGGTATGGCTTGCCAGGCTGCCAGTAGCTGGGATTTTTCTTGGTGTATTTGATGAACTGGGCACGGGTATAATCAACATACAGGAAAGGGCCGGTACCGATCATATGGTCTCTGGCCATATTCTCTGGAGTGGTGGCTTTCCTGGCCGCGGTAGGAGATACCATTCCGCGTTCTGCCAGTGAAGTCATGAATTTAGAGTCAAAGGTTGAATATTTTACTTTAAGAGTATACTCATCCACCACTTCATATCCAGCTATATTAGCAAAGAGAGATTTGCCGTAGGCTGCATTTACGGTGGACTCTTTAATCAGGTTGAAGTTTTCGGCTAAAGCCGCAGCATTCCAATCGGTCCCATCATGGAACTTAACTCCTTTGCGGCATTTGATTAAAAGTGTTTTACCGTCAGGCGAGATTTCGTAGGACTCTGCCAGTTTGGGGACGATTTTTTCATCGTTATCATAATTCCATAAGGTCTCTATGGCCGGGCGGGAAACCCTGGGATACATGCCGCCGGTTACTTCCGCCTGAGCGCCCAGTTGACCTATGCTACTGACTGCTCCGGTAAAAATCATTTTCCAGGTACCTCCCAAGCGGGGTGCGGTTGAGTCTGTTGTCTTGATGATCGGTGAAACTGAGGATGAGACAGCCGTAGCCTGGGTAGTTTGCGCCGGTGCAGGCACAGAAGAAGACGTGGTGTTTGTCCCCTGGGAACAACCTATAAGTAACAATGACACTGCCAGAACCACCAAAAAAAACACTAATGATCTTTTCATGAATTAACTCCTTTCTTAATTTATCATCAATTTTTAAGTTTTTGAATCTTATATTTTATATTTATTTAGAATATCTGGTTTTATCCCTGCCATTTAATTTTTTACCGGTATAATAACCCCCTGTTTGATCAAGTTTTTCTGCAAAGACTGATAATTCACTTTTCTGACGTTTAGTCCGGAACTTACTGCCATAGCCGCTGCTGTCCCCGCGGCCTGTCCGAAGCACAGGCAATGCGGGATAATGTTAAAGTAGCTGTTGAAAAGGTCCGACGAGGAGAAGGCCCGGCAGGCAACCAGCAAGCCCTCAATTTTTTTGGGTACGAGGCTCCGGTAAGGAATGCATACAGCAGGGTGTCTGGTGGAATTTTCAGCTGTATCATTATTGGCGAATTCCGCTATGGTATCTTCAAAAATTTCATCTGAGACAATGTCTTTTTCGGTACAAATATATTCCCCTATAACGCGGCGACCTCCCTGGGTGCCCAGTTGCGGTGAGGTAGTCATGATAAGGCTTTTCTCAAACCCCGGCACCCTCTTCTTTAAATATTCCCAGGACATAACAATACGCCTGCGGAGGTTAATCTCCGCTTTGTTCAATTCTTCAACATCCATCTGGTCTGAGCTCTGGTACATGGGATGAGACCAGAGAACATTCTCATGATCTTTCAACAGGTCTTTAAAAAAACGGCTGAACCCGCCCTGAGCGGTAAGCTCAGCCAGAAGTTCCTCATACTTCTTGGGTTCAGCGGACTTAAAATCATCTCGTAATTTGACATCCACATTGCCCAGCCAGAAAGCCATGGCCAGTTTGGCTGTTCTGAATTTAGGATTGATGGCAGCGTCAAATTCCGCACCGGCCCGCACAAAGACGTCCCCATCACCAGTGGAATCGATAATAACTTTCCCCAGTACCGCCTGCCGCCCGGACTTGTTCTCAACGATGACGCCTTTGACAGTATTGCCCTCCATCACCGGTTGGGTAAACCAGGAATGGGCCAGAATCCTGACCTTTGCCTCCTGTAGCATGATAACCAGTTCGTCCTTGAGAACCTCCGGATCCAGTAAAGCCGTGTATAAGACCCGGTTTTTACCGGAATTGTAGTCCTTGCGTACATAAAAGTTGGGCATGGCGGCATCCAGATAGCGGTCCACCACCCTGGGGTCGTCAGTACCCCGTTCCTGCTTAGTGGGATAATGGGCGGCCTCACGGGCATCCATGCGGTCAATTATTTCCTGGCATATTCCGGCGATATGCTGCCTGCCAAAGATATCACTCAGGTTCGGGATAATATTCACCAGTCCGCCGGTAGCCATTCCGCCGAGATAGCCGTACCTCTCGATAAGAATAGTATCAGCGCCGTTTCGGGCCGCGGCCAGAGCGGCGGCTATTCCGCCGGGACCGCCGCCAACCACTACTACATCCGCTTCGTAGTAGACTTTGGTCTCGCGGGCTGGTTCCTGGATAGTCTTTGTTGATTGAGTTTTTTCCATAGGTAAATCTCCTTCAAAAGATAATTTGCTACTATGCTGGAGTCCGAATAATCCGTTCACTAACCGCAATATAAAGTCTGGCAGTAATAAAGATGCCAAAATAAAAACTTTATACTCCTGACTAATACATTAAATTTAATTAATCTTTGATCTGCATTCTATATATTTAAGATTTGATCGTGTGTTTGATCTCTGTAAATTGAATATTCCTCATGATTTTCCAGTTGGTTTTCATAGCGTTCCCCTTAGTCTGGGGTCCAGAGAATCCCGCAACCCATCTCCCATCATATTAAAACCGAAGACCACCAGCATGATGGCCAGTCCGGGGGCAAAAGATAAAACCGGATTAGTAAGCAGGTACTTATAGCCGTCATTGACCATACTGCCCCAGGCACAGGTAGGCGGCACTATGCCGATGCCCAGAAAGCTCAGGCTGGCTTCAGCCAGAATGGTGGTCCCCAGGGCAATGGTGATCATGACCAGCAGGGGAGGAAAGGCATTGGGAAAAAGATGGCGCAGGATCATTCTGAAATCACTGACGCCGATCGACCGTTCAGCCAGAATATAGTCATTTTGCATAATCAAGAGAGTCTGACCGCACATCATGCGGCACTGCCCGGCAAGTCCTCCAACAGCTAGCGCAATGATCACATTTTTAATGCCGCCGCCCAGCAAGGCAGCTACGATAAGGGCATTCAGAAGCATGGGAATTGACATCAGTGCATCTGTAAAGCGCATAATAACGGCAAAAACCCATCCTCCATACAGCGCCGCCACCAGGCCCATGGCCTCACCCACAATAGCTGATATGGCCACGGCAGTGATGCCTACCAGTAATGAGGTCTGGCTGCCGTATATTATTCGGCTCAGCGTATCCCGTCCCAGGGGGTCTGTACCCAGGAGATGTTCCCGCGAAGGTGGGGCAAGCTGATTGGACAGGTCCATTTTATAAGGATCATAAGGAGCCAGCAGGGGTGCAAAAATGGCTGTAATGATTAACAGCAGGATAAATATGAGACCTACCACAGCCACCTTGCGGCCGAAAAAGACCCTGACGATCCGCCGGAACTCGCTGTTCAGGAATGATTGTGACGGTACAGTTTGAACTATCTGTTCCGCAGAAGTTGAGTTGTCCGGCATTTGTACCTCCTTAACTATAACGAATCCGTGGATCGAACCAGCCGTAGGAGATATCCACAATCAGGTTGGAAAGCACCACCACAGTGGAAATAATGAGTACCCCCGATTGGACAATCTGATAATCCTGTGAGAAAACAGCGTCCCGCATGAGGCGGCCGATACCTGAAATATTAAAAACGGTCTCGATCAGTACAGAACCTCCGAAGATCAGCCCCACCTGCATACCCAGCATGGTGATGACCGGTACCAGGGCGTTTTTAAGAATGTGTCTGAAAATGATAATCCTTTCAGTAAGACCTTTAGCCCAGGCGGTGCGGATATAATCCTGCCGAACCACCTCCAGCGTGCTTGAACGGGCCTGCCGTGTCAGAGAAGCTATGGAAAAAAGAGATAAACAAAAAACGGGCATAATAATCTGGCGTGTAGACAACCAGAAGTCATCAAAAGGCGAAGTATAACCCCAGACAGGCAGCCAGTGCAGCTTGAGGGAGAGAAAATAGATCAGCAAAATCCCGATCCAGAAAGAAGGGGCCGTGATCCCTATATTAGCCAAAATGGTCAGAAATGTATCTACCCACCTGCCGCGCTTTATACCGCACAAAACGCCAAAAAAAATGCCAAGTACACCGCTGATAATCATGGAAAGTATGCCCAGGTGAAGGGTAACTGGCATGCGCTTGGCAATAAGCGAAGTAATGCTTTCATTTAAAAAGATGGAGGTACCAAGATCGCCCCGCAATACGCCGCCCAGCCAGCTTAAGTACTGCATGGGGAGTGACTTATCCAGCCCGTACATTTGCTTGATAGTCTGGAGATCCTCAGGCGCTACTTTATCTATTTCAGCTTGAGCCATAAAAAGCGTCAAAGGATCCCCAGGCAGAAGCCGCATCACTAAAAAAATAAACAGACTAACTATGATGAGTACTATAATTCCCTGCAATAAACGGCGAATGATATAAGTAGTCATTCCTGCTCCATTGAAAGTTTACAAAAATTTGCAGGTCATACGTTTAAGACATAAGACTTTTTGTTCGTTGAGTACGCTAATAATCTGACATACTTGAATTCATGGTATAAAAAAAGAAGTAATCTGGAAGAGCTGCTGAGAATAAGCCATGGCTGCCTGCTTGAATACCTATGATATACCTGGCATATGCGATTGTCAAGATGACTTTAGTTAAATCAGAGTTGTAGATACAAATCATATATCTCTGATTAAGTATTGAAATATAATATACTATATGATACACACAGGCGTAAACTAAATTGACAATTCCAATCGGAAGTACAATAATAGAGGCGTGGGCGAGAGGTTGGGTAACTCAGACCCATTATTTTTATAACTGGGGGCTAACTTGCTGACAGGTTTCGGTTTAGTCGCTATGTTCTTAATAGTCGCCTTAGTTTTTGCTGCTTCAATGGTAATGATACCTATTTTTCTAAGGTCTCTGAACATAGTACCCAAGAAACCCAACAAGGTTAAGAATTCCACCTTTGAATGCGGCATGCAGACCATCGGCAAGACCTGGGTGAGGTTTAATTTCCGGTATTACTTTTATGCCCTAATATTCCTCGCTCTGGATATACTGGTGCTCTTCCTGTATCCCTGGGCGGTTGGGCTGCAGTCTATAGGCTATTTCGGACTGGCAGCCGTTCTGATATTCATCGCAATCATTATCGTGGGTTTTCTGTATGCCTGGAAGAAGAAGGTGCTGGAGTGGAAGTAAACGAAATGGAAATCCCCCCCTGCGAAAGCCTTGAGGTAGAAAAAGCCGAAGGCGCTCAGATAGAAGCACTAAAAACCGGTGCTACCAGCGCTATTCCTGATCCTGACGGTTGGATGGACCAAGAAATCAAACGTAATTTACTTTTAACTACAGTAGATTGGGCTCTGGACTGGGCCAAGCGCTCGTCTCTGTGGACTACTGTCTGCTTCCCAGCTTGCTGTGCTTTTGAATTTATTGCCACCGCAGCTTCCCGTTTTGATATCTCCCGTTTTGGCATGGAAATCATGCGGGCTTCGCCGCGCCAGGCCGACCTTATGATCACCGCCGGGACACTGACCTGGAAAATGGCGCCCCAGGTAAAACGTATATATGACCAGATGCCTGAGCCCAAGTGGGTCATTGCTATGGGCGCTTGTGCCTGCTCCGGTGGTATTTTCGCTAACTCTTACGCTGTGGTTCCTGGTTACAACCGCATTATTCCCATTGATGTATATGTTCCAGGCTGCCCGCCGCGGCCGGAAGCTCTTCTTTATGGCATCCAGAGCCTGCAAAAGAAAATAGCCAGAGAACATGTCAATATCAAGATCCCTTCTCCTAAAGAGGGTTTTGAATTGCTGCAAACTATAAAAAATAAAGAGCTGAAATGACGATAGCATTATCCGGACCTGATATTGCCAGCCGGTTATCTGTACATTTGCCCGGCGCAGTGGTAGATGCAACTGGTAATTCGGTTTTGGTAAGAATTGCATTCTTGTTAAAGGTAGTAGAATATCTAAGAAATGAGCCTTCGCTGGGTTTTGACTATCTGAATGATATTACTTCAGCCGATTACTTTGACTATTTTGAAGTAATTTACAGGCTAACTTCCCTGGAACACAATCATACCCTGGCTCTAAAAGTCCGCTGCTATGACCGCCAAAAACCGGAGTTGCCGTCAATGACCGGTTTCTGGCGAGGCGCCGATTATATGGAAAGGGAAATTTTCGATTTAATGGGGATCATATTTACCGGCCACCCCAATTTAAAGCGGATCGTTCTATGGGAAGGCTTTGACGGTCATCCTCTGCGCAAGGATTATCTATAAAAATGGAAACAACCCCCCAAACCAAAGAAATAAGCCTTAAAACAGAACCGTTCTGTCTGAATATCGGTCCTGCCCATCCCAGCACACATGGGGTTTTCAGGATGAAAGCCACCATGGACGGTGAAGTGGTAATAGGCCTTGAACCGGTCTTCGGCTATCTGCACCGCGGAATAGAGAAACTGGCCGAACAGAGGACTTATACTGGCATTATCCCGCTGACAGACAGGCTGGATTACCTGGCTTCCATGAGTAATAACCTGGCTCACTGCCTGGCAGTGGAAAAGCTGGCTGATATTAAAGTGCCTGAGCGCGCTTCTTATCTGCGGGTGATCCTGGCAGAGTTACAGAGGATTGCCAGCCATCTGATCGCCATCGGCGCCTTTTTTAATGACTGCGGCGCTTTTATGACGCCCATACTGTACATGCTGCGCGAAAGGGAGAAAATCCTGGACCTCTTTGACATGGTTAGCGGCCAGCGTCTTACATATAATTATATCCGGCCGGGAGGCCTCAGCCAGGATGTGCCGGATGAGTTTCTACCCGCTGTACGTCAATTTGTAGAGAAAATGCCGCGCTTCTTTGACGAATATGAACAAATGCTCTCGCAAAATGAGATATTCCTGGCGCGTACCAAAGGCGTAGGCATATTAACCAGAGATCTGGCTATTAATGCCTCAGCCAGTGGACCGGTTTTGCGCGCCAGCGGTGTAAAATGGGACATACGGAAGGCAGATCCATACTGTGTCTACGATCGTTTCGAGTTTGACATACCCACTGGCCAGACCGGTGACTGCTATGACCGTTATATGGTACGCATGCTTGAAATGCGGCAGAGCCTGCGGATTATCTCTCAGGCCCTCCAGCAAATGCCGGAAGGGGTTAACTTCAGGTCACAGGTACCTCGGCTTATCCGTCCGCCGTCGGGCGAGGTCTATTCGCATATAGAATCCCCCAGGGGAGAACTGGGATTTTATATTGTTTCCGATAATTCCATTGCTCCTTACCGCTATCATGTAAGGGGACCCAGCCTTATCAATTTGACCGCTCTGAGGGACATGATTGTAGGCTGGAAAATCGCCGATTGCCTGGCAATCTTCGGCAGCATTGATATCTGTATGGCTGAGGTTGATAGATAATGGTTAATATACACATTATCTTAAGCGGCTCACAGGTAGCTTACGGTCTAGCTCCGGACTGGCCTCTGGACAATATCTGGCTGCACTGGCTGGTTTTTACCGTGATCATCATCGGCCTAGTGCTGTCCTTAGTGATGGGCTTTATCTATTTTGAAAGGCGTTTTTTGGGCAGAATGCAGGCCCGTCTGGGACCTAACCGCACAGGGCCCTTCGGCCTCATGCAGCCGGTAGCTGACGCGGTCAAAGTACTACTGAAAGAAGATATCATACCGGACACCGCTGATAAACTGGTTCACTGGGCTGCTCCTGTGGTGGCCTTTTTCCCCGTCTTATTGATTTTTGCCGTGATCCCCTTCCAGGACGGGGCTTCTTTGGCAGACCTGAATATAGGGATTCTTTATATTCTGGCGGTCTCTTCTATCTCTTCTCTGGGAGTTTTTATGGCCGGCTGGAGCTCTAATAATAAATATTCCATGCTGGGCGCCATGCGCAATATAGCTTCACTGGTAAGTTATGAGATCCCGTTGATGCTCTCAGTGGTGGGCGTCATCATTATTTCAGGCTCAATGTCCATGAACCAGATAGCAGCCTCACAGAATATCCCCTTTATCCTGCTTCAGCCCCTGGGCTTCCTGGTGTTTTTTATTGCCGGCTGTGCAGAGATCAATCGCTCCCCCTTTGATCTACTGGAAGCCGATTCTGAACTGGTAGCCGGGCATCATACAGAATACAGCGGCATGAAATTCGCCATGTTTTATCTGGTAGAGTACGCAGAAGCCCTGGCATTGTCAGCCGTGATCGCTACGGTATTCCTCTCAGGCTGGAAAGGACCGGGACTACCGGGCTGGCTGTGGTTGATCATCAAGATATTTGCCGTTTTTGCTCTTATGGTGTGGACCCGGGCTACCTTCCCGCGCGTAAGGATTGATCAACTCATGGCCCTGGCCTGGAAATTCCTGTTTCCTCTTGCTTTAATCAACCTGCTGGTTACAGGGCTGGAAGTGCTGATCGCCGGCGTGCCGCTGTCCTGGTTTATGGTTATTATTAATCTGGCGATAACAGCAGTGCTGATACTTTTGTGGTCTAAACTCTTTAAATTGGGATGGGGCAAAGTTGAAGTTTGAACGTTACGGCAACGGGCTGGCTAAAGGAATGGTGGTCACTTTCAAACACCTGTTCCGCCATCCTGTAACCACTCAGTATCCTGAGCAGAGGTTTACTCCCTCGCGGCGTGTGCGGGGAAATGAACTGGTATGGGACAATGTTAAATGTACCGGTTGCGCCACCTGCGCTAAGAGCTGTCCACAGGGAGCTATTCATATCAATACTTTGGTGGATAAGAAAAACAACAAACTGACTGTAGTGAAAATAGAGGTAGATACCGGTTACTGTATTTTTTGCGGTTTGTGCGTGGAATCCTGTCCTTATAATGCCCTGGAAATGGGCTATTCTTTCGAACGGGCCAGGTACAGACGCAGGGAACTGGTACAGACCAACGAAATGCTGTTAAAATCAGAGCATCGCCCAGCCAGTGCTTTTATGCATCCTGAGGAAGAGGCCAATTTACCCAGGCAAACATTGCTGATAGAAAAGAAGTATTAGGAGTAACAAGTTTCTAGTAGCGTGTTTCAAGTCCGCTAAACCCCACTGGAAACAAATAACTGGAAACAGGAAACTAAAAAATGGGTCTGACAATTGCATTCTGGATTCTGGCAATAGTAACCGTACTGGCGGCTATAGGCGTCATTGTACAGAAAAATGTTTTTCGTGCTGCTCTGGCTCTGGTTTTATGCCTGGCTTCTGTGGCGGGTATTTTTGTCACTTTAAGTGCGGACTTTCTAGCCGGCGCCCAGATCCTGGTCTATATTGGAGCTATCTCAGTAATAATTATCCTGGCTATCATGCTGACACGGGAATTCTCACATGGCAGTACGTCCAACAAATTTAAATTCCCGGCTTTTATTATTGTGGCTCTTTTTTTTGGGGTGGTGGCCTTCGCCATTCTAAAGACTAACTGGCAGATAGCCACAGTAGACCCTGCGGCGCCTACAACCCCGGCACTGGCAGAAAAATTATTTGGGCAAAGTGGTTTCATTTTACCCCTGGAGATTGCACCCGTGATCATACTGGCAGTCATCCTGGGAGCTATTGTGCTGGCAAGGGAGAAATAAAGCATGTCCATAGGCCTGGAACATTATTTGATTTTGTCAGGCGTCCTGTTTTCAATAGGGCTTTACGGCGCTTTTACCAGACGTAACGCCATCATTATTCTGATATCTATTGAATTGATGTTAAATGGGGTTAACATTGCCTTTGTAGCTTTTTCGCGGTTTATTACGCCCCTGGCACTGACCGGGCAAGTTTTCACGGTCTTTATTATGGTGGTGGCTGCCGCCGAAGTGGCAGTGGGCCTGGCGATTATCATCGCCATCTACCGCAACCGGAACAATATTGATGCCGGTAAAATAGACCTTTTAAAGTGGTAAAACGAGCTAAAATTTGAGTCTCTAATCTCTGAATTCTAGATTAATTAAAAATTTATATAAGGAAAACGAGGCCAATGAATGGCTATACTGGAGTCCTGACTTTTACTTTAATCAGTCAGGACGAAACATCCGGGGAAAGAAAAACCTAAAACAATAAACTGTTAACTGTAATATATTTTACCGGTCAATTGGTATCCCTGAGGTATTCGATACGATGTGGGAAGAAGTAAAAAAAGCACCTGATCTGATGCTGGCGGAAATGTGGAAGGAACTTTTCGAAGGAGAAGGAATACCCACACACCTGCTCCCGGTAACCGGTGAAGCCCCTAACCGCGAACTGGTTGAGTACCGGATACTGGTACCTGGGGATAAAAAACATCTGGTAGATGAGATTCTAAGGAAACTTTAATGCCCAACCAATTAGTCTGGCTGATATTTTTCTTACCAGTTATCTCGTTTGTATTGATTGCTCTTTTTATCCGGCCTTTCGTGAGACCGGAAAACAGGATAGCTGGATATATCACTATCATTGCTATTGCCGGTTCGCTGGCTCTATCTATATGGGCCATTATCGCAGTAATGGGACAGGCAGAACATATTCTGGCCGTACCTGATATTAACTGGCTCAGCGTGGGCAATTTTTCTTTCCATGCGGGCATTCTTATGGACTCTCTGACGGCCACTATGCTGATAGTGGTCTGCACTGTCAGTTTGATGGTACAAATCTATTCACAGGGCTATATGCACGGCGATCCCGGTTATCACCGTTATTATGCCTGGATGTCCCTTTTTACTGCCTCCATGCTGGGACTAGTGCTGGCTAATAACTTATTAATGATGTTTGTCTTCTGGGAAATGGTGGGCCTGTGCTCCTATCTGCTGATCGGGTTCTGGTTTCACCGTCCGTCGGCTGCCAATGCGGCTAAAAAAGCCTTTATTGTCACCCGCATCGGCGACTTCGGTTTTCTGGTAGCCCTGCTCATACTCTTTGCCAATACCGGCACTTTTGACCTGGAAGAGCTACGTGGTCTGGCTGCCGCTGGTACTCTGGGAGGAGCTGCGCTAACCGCGGCTGCCATAGGTATCTTCGCCGGGGCTGCCGGTAAATCAGCGCAATTCCCGCTGCATGTCTGGTTGCCGGATGCCATGGAAGGTCCTACGCCAGTTAGTGCATTAATCCATGCTGCCACTATGGTAGCAGCAGGCGTGTTCCTGGTGGCCCGCACGCTGCCCCTGTTTGAGCATTCCACCGCGGCTTTAAACACCGTAGCCGTCATCGGAGGATTCACCGCCATTTTCGCCGCCTCCATGGGACTGGTTATGGTGGATATCAAAAGGGTAGTAGCTTATTCCACTATTAGCCAGCTCGGCTATATGATGCTGGGACTGGCCTCAGGCGGAGTGGCCATAGGTATCTTTCATTTGTTCAATCATGCTTTTTTTAAGGCCTTACTGTTCCTGGGCGCCGGCAGTGTTAACCATGCCACCGGCACCTTTGATATGCGGGAAATGGGGGGGCTCCGCAAGGTCATGCCCTGGACTTTTGCCCTTTTTGTCACAGGTTCTTTAAGCCTGGCTGGTATCTGGCCGCTGGCGGGTTTTTGGAGCAAGGATGAAGTCCTGGCTTCAGCCTGGAACTTTAACAAGATACTGTTCATTCTGGCCATTATAACTGTGTTTATGACCGCCTTCTATATCTTCAGAGTGGTCTTTCTGACCTTTGGCGGCGATTACCGGGGCAAGGTTAAAGCTGAACACGGCGCGCACACAGGTCCACATGAGTCAGGCAAAGTAATGATCATTCCCATGCTGGTACTGGGCGTTCTGGCAGTACTGTCAGGCTTCTGGAATGTCACCGGACATTTCGCAGCTTTTATGGGAGAACATGAAGAAACTCACGGCTTTATTTACGGCCTGTTTAACGTATTTACGCACCCGCTGCCGTGGATCGCACTAATCGTAGCCGGTTTGGGCATCTTCCTGGCGTATTCCATGTACAGCGCTAAATGGATATCTCCTCAGAAAGTGGGTAGTGCTTTCAAGCCGCTTTATACCGTTTTATTTAATAAATACTGGATGGACCATCTTTATGAAAACATAATCACCCGGATGGCACTGCTGGGCGGGCTCTTCAGCGTATTCCAGAAAATGGACAGTGACCTGATAGATGGAGCGGCTAACGGCATTGCTCAGGGTACCATTAGCGCCGGGAAAGCCATACGTAAAACTCAAAGTGGCCAGTTACAGCTTTATGCATTATCTATTGGAATAGGTGTTGTAGCCATAGCAGTTTGTATTTACATTTTTGGATGATATGATCTTTAGTTTGTGATTTTAAGTTAAAGGGAGCATATAGTTTGGGTTATCTGAGTGCCATAGTCTTCTTACCGGTAATCGGAGCGATATTAATTGCAGTCATTCCAGGGCTGTCCGAGCGTGGAATCCGCCGCATAGCAGCTTTATTTACCCTGATTCCCCTGGCCCTTTCAGCTTATCTTTTTATCGTCTTTGACCGTTCTTTGACCGTGGCCGGAAGTATGCAATTCCTGGAGAAAGCTACCTGGATTCCTGCTATTAACTCTTCATACCATCTGGGAGTTGATGGCATCAGTCTTCCTCTGGTGCTTTTGATGACCATTTTGGGCTTCCTGGTGGTATTAATATCCTGGAAAGTACATCTGAGAGTGCGGGAGTATTTTGCCTGGGTGCTGCTGCTGGAAACCAGTATTCTGGGAGTCTTTACTTCCCTTGATTTGCTGCTTTTCTTCCTGTTCTGGGAAATTGAAATTGTACCCATGTATTTTTTGATTTCCATCTGGGGTACCGGTAGAAAAGAATACTCAGCCATAAAATATGTGATTTATACCCTTTTCGGCAGTGCTTTCATGCTGGCCGGCATTCTCTGCCTTTATTTCACCGCCGGCACACTGGATATGCTGGATATCACACGGAAAATCGGCACCTATGCCTCAGTCATACCGTCGACAGCCATGTTCTTCCTGCTTATCATCGGCTTTGCCGTAAAGCTGCCGGTTTTCCCTCTGCACACCTGGCTTCCGGACGCACATACAGATGCCCCTACTGGCGTCAGCGTCATTCTTGCAGGAGCCCTATTGAAGATGGGCGGCTATGGTATGATCCGCCTCTGCATTAGTATTTTCCCTGAGGTAGCTAAAACCTACGCACTTTTATTTATTATTCTGGCTGTTATCGGTATAGTCTATGGCGCCGCAGTCACTTTGAAACAGACGGATATAAAGAGGTTGATCGCCTATAGCAGTGTTAGTCACATGGGATATGTACTGCTGGGTATTTTCGCCCTGGGTCAGGTCAGCCTGGTTGGAGCTTCTTTACAGATGTTCAGCCATGGAATAGTAACAGGGCTTCTTTTTGCTATGGCCGGTCTGGTTATGCACAATGCCGGGGAACGCGACTTGCGCAAGCTGGGCGGTCTGGCCAAACAGACACCTCTCATTGCGGTGATCTTTTCTATCGCCGGTCTGGCTTCTCTGGGTCTACCATTGACCAGCGGATTCGCGGCTGAATTTCTGGTATTCGTCGGCAGTTTTTCCTCTACTATAGTAGCTGGCATCCATATTTATACGATATTAGCGATTTCAGGTGTAGTCCTGGCAGCCGGTTATCTGCTGTGGATGCTTCAACGTGTCTTCTACGGTCCTGTACTGGAAAATTTCAACGGCATTAAAGATGCAGATAAATTGGAAAAGGTTTATATGTTTGTATTTACCGGTCTGATACTGGCAGTAGGCATATACCCTGCCTTTATGACGGATGTAATCCAAAGCGGCATAACGCCGGTGGCTAGACTGTTAGGTGGATAAAGGAGAGTTGCCAGTAACTAGTTTGATTTTTGTATTTGCAAGGAGTTTGTCTTGAATCTGGATCTGGGGCTTTTTAAACCAGAAATAACTCTGGTAGGCTTTGCAGTGCTGGTAATTATTCTGGATCTTTTCATCCAGCGTAAAGGCTGGCTGGTAGCAGTCAGCATTACCGGTATCCTGGTCTCTAGCGCCTTTGCCATTGTATTGTGGGGAGGCGAAGCGCGGTCTACCTTTAACCACATGCTGGCAGTGGACAGCTTTGCAATTTTCTTTAAGGTTCTATTCCTGGGAATTGCCGTTATGGTTATTCTGGCTTCCGTAGATTATGTCAATAAGTTCCCCCGCTTTCAGGGAGAGTATTATGCCCTGATCTTACTCTCCACTTTGGGCATGATGCTAATGGCTTCCACCAGGGAGTTAATCTCCCTTTTTCTTTCCCTTGAACTGGTCAACCTTTCCCTTTATGCTCTGGTAGGTTTTTTGAAAAATGATAAATCTACCGAGGCCTCTTTAAAGTATCTATTATTAAGCGGGGTAGCCTCTGCTGTTATGCTTTTTGGTATGGCCATGGTTTTCGGAGTAACCGGTCAAACTCATTTGTCTGAAATCGCTCGTGCTGTTCAAGCGCTCTCTCTGTCTGATATCTTAAACAATCCGGCCCTCATTTTAGGCGTAGTCCTGTTAATAGCCGGATTCGGTTTTAAGATTGCTGCTTTCCCCTTCCATATGTGGGTGCCGGATATATATGAAGGCGCTCCAACCCCCATCACTGCTTACCTTTCGGTTGGCAGCAAATCAGCCGGCTTCGCCATTATCCTGCGGGTCTTTTTCTCCGCCTTTTCTCAGCCATCCAATTTGAGTTTCGACTGGGGCATGGTCTTTGCCATCCTGGCGGTAATTACCATGACAGTGGGTAATGTGATAGCTATACAGCAAAACAACATTAAAAGAATGCTGGGGTATTCCAGTATTGCCCAGGCGGGATATATTATGGTGGGCCTGGCTACAGTAGGTCTTTCACCTCTGACTTTTACCACCGGACAGAGCGGTATATTATTCTTCCTGGTCTGTTATTCTTTAACCAATCTGGGAGCTTTTATTGCCATTGTAGCCATCTCCAACGCGGTCAATAGCGATCAGATAGACGATTACAACGGCGCAGCCAAACGTTCTCCGCTGATGGCACTGGCTCTGACTCTCTGTTTGGTCTCTCTTATCGGGATGCCTCCGGCAGCCGGATTTATTGCTAAATTTTACCTGTTTGGCGCTGCTGTACAGCAGGACCTGCTCTGGCTAGTGGTAATAGCCATACTTAACAGTGTTATCTCTGCCTACTACTACCTGAGAGTGGTTAAGGTTATGTGGACAGGTCAGCCTGCTTCAATTGCGAAGATAAAAAGCTCTCTTGCCTTGAACATAGCACTGGGTCTCTCTTGTCTGGGAGTGCTGGTGCTTTTCTTCTACCCTGGCAGCGTTATGGACCTGGCTCAAAATGCCGTTATGCTGCTGGGATTTTAATAAAGGATTAAGTTATGAAGATTAAGACGCTACTTTCAGGGTTATTCCTGTGCTTATCCCTTTCATTGGTCTTGACAGGCTGTATCACAGCCTCTGACCAAACAGAGTCCTCAGATACTTTCAATTGGACTGCTGTGGTAATGGTAATCATTTTATTACTTCTGTTATATTTTCTCATAATCAGACCTCAAAATAGCCGCCGCAAAGAACAGCAAAAGTTATTATCAGAACTTAAGCCTGGAGACCAGGTCATAGCGGCTGGTGGAATATATGGTGAAGTAGATAGTATAAGCGAAGAATCTGTGGTTATTAAAGTTGAATCAGGTGCTAAAATAAGGGTTATGAAACAGGGTTTGATGATTAAGCGATCCCAGCCATAAATATATAATATTATATCTACATAATTAATATTATTTTGATCTTGTATTTATTTCTGTCCTTATTTCAGTTACAGAAATTCTGCAAAGCGTTTCTCTCTAAAATCCGCCTTCTAACGAAGCTAACAGAGTCTGAGGATTTTCACCAAATTGGTGTAGAAACCTCACTCCCATTTAAGGCTAACAGATAGTGAAAATTGGTCTCTGCGCTGCTGTTGACAAATACTTTCTTATCACTTCAGAATACTCGTTAGCTGACAACAGGCTGGTGTGTTTTAATACAGGAGGATCTCAAGGCCAATCCATATTGGAAGATGACTCCGATGAAGCCTTGATAAATCGCCTGATGAAAACCAGCTCGGGCGGCAGCATCAGAAAGAAAATGTTAAAAGTGTTCTCCAGGGATGATCTGAAAAAGATGGTTAAGAAGCTTCCAAAGCCCACTTTCGGGCTTATGTTACGAAGTAATCCGAAAATTGATAGCAGTTTTCACGAACCAAGTTTAAAAAAATAACTGGAAGCCTAAGAATCATCCTTTAGTTAAGGCATAGCTGGTATTCGCATCTTAAATAACGTCTGAGACATGCAAACTATCTAACCCTGGTTTTAAATGTTATACTATAATTTGAGCAGGAGGAAGCTTTGAAAGGGAAGGATTTAATCTCTATTACGGATCTGACCAATGAAGAAATCCACATATTGATTGATGAAGCCATCAGTATGAAAAATGGGGGATGGCTATCGATACTGGATAGGAAAGTCCTGGTCCTTCTATTTGAGAAACCATCGCTCAGGACACGGGTCAGCTTTGAAATAGCCATGAGACAATTGGGCGGGTATACCATTTATCTTTCCCCGGCTGAGGTAGGTCTGGGAAAACGCGAACCAGCCACAGATGTTGCCTCAGTGCTTTCCCGCTATGTAAACATAATCGCTGCACGGACTTTCTCACACCAGACAATTGTGGATCTGGCCCGGTATGCTGACGTACCCGTTATTAACGCACTGGATGATATTGAGCATCCCTGCCAGGCGCTGGCTGACTTGCTGACGATTTATGAAAAAAAAGGTGAATTTAAAGGCCTTAAAGTAGCTTATATAGGTGACGGTAATAATGTGGCCAACAGTCTGATGCTGGCCTGTACCCTGGTGGGTATCAATTTTAGTATAGCATCACCCCAGGGTTATAAAGTACCTGAAAATCTATTAGTCACAGCCAGAGAATTTGCCGCAGACAGCGGAGCAAGTTTGTTATGCACAGACAAACCAGAAGAGGCAGCCGACAGTGCCGACGTAGTTTATACCGATGTCTGGACCAGTATGGGACAGGAAGCGGAATCCGATATCAGACGTAAGGTCTTTGCCAGCTACAAGGTGACCCAGCAGATACTGGCTTTAGCTAAAAAAGATGTGCTTTTTATGCATCCGCTACCAGCTCATCATGATGAAGAAGTCAGCCAGGGAGTGCTTGACAGCCCGCATTCCATAGTATTTGACCAGGCAGAGAATAGAATGCACATACAAAAAGCCATATTAGCGGAAATGCTGGGAGGATTGGATATCATCCTTAGAAGGCATAAATAGATCGCAGTTTAAAAAGCGAAAATAAGAATTCCAGGTAAAGAACTTTTTGATTTCAATCAGCATTCTATAATTAATTAAACTAGGAATATTGGTAAAAGGTATTTATTAATTTGGCTAAACCATTAGTCGCCCTTATCGGAAGACAAAACGTAGGTAAGTCTACCCTGATGAACCGTATAGCTGGTAAACCTCTGGCTATTGTAGAAGATCTACCGGGAACTACCCGTGACCGGATATTTACAGAGGTAAATTGGAACGGTGTTGAATTCAGCCTGGTAGACACGGGAGGTCTGGAATTTACAGAAGAATCAACCATTGCTGCGGGGGTGAGAAAGCAGGCGGAGACTGCCATTGCCGAAGCTGATGTTATTGTTTTTCTCACCGATGCCAGGGACGGCCTTATATCGGGAGATTATGATGTGGCCGATATGCTGCGCAAAGCGCAAAAGCCGGTTATTCTAGCAGTAAATAAGGTAGACAGCGAAAAGCGTGAGGCAGAAACTGCTGAATTTTATAAGCTCGGCTTTAAAGATGTACAACCCATAAGCGGCTATCATGGAAGAGGCGTGGCAGAACTGCTGGATAAAATAATTTCGTTATTACCACCCCAGCCTCTCATAAAAAAGGATGAGGAGCAAGGTATTCAGGTAGCTATAGTCGGGCGTCCGCATGTAGGCAAGTCCCTTTTACTAAACCGCCTTTTAGGGGAAGACCGTAGTATTGTGGGCGCTAAACCGGGGACTACCAGGGATGCAATAGACACCAAACTTGACTTTAATGGCCGAAATGTGATACTTATTGATACGGCTGGTATCAGGCGCCGCGGCAAAATCGAAGCGGGAATCGAGTGGTACAGTGTAATTCGAGCAATGAGAGCGATTGACCGGGCAGATATTGCCTTACTTTTAATTGATGCTGCGGAGCCGTTAACCGATCAGGATACGCATATAGCCGGCTATATTGATAAGTCCGGAAAGGGAATTATTATTCTGGTTAACAAATGGGATCTGGTAACTGATAAAAATAAGGACGCTTACAGCGAATATATTCAGAGCCGTTTGAAATTCGCTCCCTGGGCGCCGATATTATATATTTCAGCAATGACCGGAGAGGGAACCAGGAAGATAATGCCGCTGGTTATACAAATTCATCAGGAGAGAGCTATGCGGATACCTGATGCAGACATTGATGCTCTGGTTAAAGAAGCAGTAACAGTACATAACCTGCCTCGTAAAGGTCATAAATTCCTCCACGTATACGGAGCCAATCAGACTGGCACTCACCCTCCAACTTTCCGGATTCTGGTCAATGATACCAAACTGGTTCATTTCTCATAT
The DNA here is from genome assembly GCA_964386535.1 of uncultured Dehalococcoidales bacterium. GTDB lineage: Bacteria > Chloroflexota > Dehalococcoidia > Dehalococcoidales > UBA3254 > CAYLRY01. The sequence continues at coordinate 22,381 of CAYLRY010000009.1, forward strand.
AAGCGCTTTTTAGAGAATAAAATCCGCGAGGTATATGGTTTCCGAGGTACTCCGGTCAGGTTACTTTTTAAATCGAGGGGATAATTCATGATAATTGCAAAATTCGTTTTTGTTATATTGGCAGGGTACCTGCTCGGTTCAATTCCTTTCGGCGTTATTGTGAGCCGCCGTAAAAACAAGGTGGATATCTTGAAATACGGTAGCGGAAAAATGGGTACTACCAATGTATTGCGTACCGCCGGAGTTAAGGCAGCCGTATTTGTATTAGTAGGAGATCTGGTAAAAGGTATTCTGGCAGTGGTCTTTGCCGGATTGATTTTCGGAAACGATTTTCTGATTGTGCACAACTTTGGTCTGGGTACCCTGGTCGCTCAGGTACTGGCAGCCCTGGCCGCTGTGGCAGGGCACAACTGGTCTATCTTCCTTAAATTTAAAGGCGGTAGAGGTGTAGCTACGTTCTTCGGCGGTTTAATCGCTCTTTGCCCTCCGGCAGCTATAGTGGGAGGTGAGGTTCTTATCGTCAGCGCCGGTTTTACCAGGTATATGTCATTAGGCTCCATTCTCGGTACGATTATGGTATATGTTATTCTGGCCGTTTTAACGGTATTCTATAAATTTCCAGTTGAATATCTAATATACTCACTGGTAGGCGGCCTAGTTATTATTATCATGCACCGCGATAATATTAATCGATTGCTAGCAGGTAAGGAACGGAAGCTGGGACAAAAAGCAGAACCTCTCATCAGTGATTCCGCTACCAACCATAAATTCTAATATATGCCTGAGGCCGCTATCATCGGGAATACTTCCTGGGGCTTGACCCTGGGGATACTCCTGGCCCGAAAAAATATCAATGTTGGGCTTCTAACCCGAACAGAACAAGAAGCTTGTGAACTTATAAAAAGCCGGTTGCGCTCTAATGGCTTGCATCACTATCCAACGCCAGATGGCGAATTCCTATCCAATTTTATAGTAACACACCAACCCCAGGAAGCCATGGCTGGAGTAGCTACTGTAATTTTACCGGTCACTTCACAAACCATGCGCCAGAACGTGCGCGAAATCCGCGCCTTTCTGGATGAAAATATGATCATTGTCAGTGCTGCCAAAGGCTTTGAAGTAAATACCAATTTACGCATGACACAGGTAATTGCATCCGAAATAGCCTTTTCTTTGCATGGTAATATAGGCGTTATATCCGGGCCTAATCTGGCACGGGAAATTATGCAGGGTCTACCTGCGGCTACCGTTGCGGCGTCTGAAAATGCCACTGTCAGCCGTAAAATTCAAAGGTTATTTACCACTCCCAATTTGTGTGTATTTACACATTCTGATGTCATCGGTGTGGAATTGGGCGGGGCTTTAAAAAATATCATTGCGCTGGGCGCCGGTATGGCAGATGGACTGGGCTACGGTGATAACGCCAAGGCCGCTTTTATTACCCGTGGTTTAACTGAAATATCCGCACTGGGAGTAGCCATGGGCGCCAGTCCCCTGACCTTTTCGGGCCTGGCTGGCCTGGGGGATTTGATAGCTACCTGCACCAGCCCTTTAAGCCGAAACCATTATATGGGTGTGGAACTGACCAGAGGACGTTCAGTACAAGAGATAATGGACGGAATGGAAGGGGTCTCTGAAGGGGTTTATACCACCAAAGTAGCCTGGACGTTAGCCCGTCAGCGAGGACTGGAGATGCCTATTACTGAGAAGATTTACCGCGTCTTATATGAAGGTCTCAGTCCTCGAGAAGCTGCTTCCGAGCTGATGCAGGCACCGGTAGAGCATGAGCTTACCGGGCGCAAATGGGAACTTTTCTCTTTTCTCAGGCGCCGAAGATATTCTTGAAGGCATCCATCCAGCCCTTCCATTTATCACCGGAGGGCATATTAGATGGGGTAAAAGTCTCTGCCAGTTCCTTTAACAGTTTGCGTTGTTTATCAGTAAGTGAATCAGGCACAACCACCACCAATACTACAACAAGATCGCCCCTGCCTCCCCTTTTCAAATGAGTAATACCCTGGCCTTTGAGACGGATGATCTTTCCAGTCTGACTGCCTGCTGGGATTTTTATTCTGGTTTTTCCTGAGAGACTGGGAATTTCCACCTCATCGCCCAGAGCTGCCTGCGGAAAATTCAGAGCTAATTCATAAATAATATCGTCTTCACGGCGTAAGAAGCAAGAATGTGGTTTAACATTAAGTTTAATATACAGATCACCGGAAGGTCCACCCCGGCTGCCGGCATCTCCTTCCCCGCGAAGAATAATCTGGGCCCCATCATCCACACCGGCGGGAATTTTCACATCCAGGGAGCGTTCAACCCGTTCCTTACCGCTGCCTTTACATTGTGGGCAGGAATCCGTAATGATAGTACCTTCGCCCCGACATCTGCTGCAAGTGGTAACATTGGTAAAACGGCCGAAAACGCTTTGCTGAACCCTGCGGATCTGACCAGCGCCGTTGCAATTGGGGCAGCGCACCGGCTGGCTGCCCGGCTTAGACCCTGTGCCATGACACAGCGTACAATTCTCAATGTGAGAGATTTTAATATTTTTCTCAGTTCCGAAAGCCGCTTCTTCAAATTCAATAGTCAGGGAGATTTGAAGATCAGAGCCCTGGCGGGGCCCCTGGCTGGTGGCCGTGGTAGCACCACCGAAAAAGGCATCAAAAATATCTCCGAAACCGCTAAACTCCATACCGCTAAAACCACGGTTAAACCCGCCTTCTATACCGGCATGACCATAACGGTCATAGGTAGCTCTTTTATCCGGGTTTGAGAGCACTTCGTAGGCTTCATTGATTTCTTTAAAAGCTTCTCCCGAGTGGTCTTCCTTATTATGATCTGGATGGTATTTAAAAGCCAGCTTACGGAAAGCTTTTTTTATGTCTTCATCATTGGCATTTCGGTCTATACCCAAAATTTCATAGTAGTCACGTTTAGAGGACATATTCACTCAACCTGTCAAAAAAATTATTCCATTTTGAAAATCAAAATTAGAATAAAAATGTTTTGAAAACTACAAATTTCAAACCGCTTATTCGCACATGCTCACATTTAAAAATGATCAACCTACTCCATAACACATTGTAGTATTGGCCATCTTATCTAGTATAGCATTTTGCCTGTCCTGATTGAAGCTGCCGAGTTGAAATAATAAGGCTCCCTGAGGGAGCCTTATTATTAAAAATGGCTGACGTTAAACCTCACGGAATTCGCCTTCCACTGTACCCTGACCACCCTGTCCCCCAGGAGGCGGCTCCTGGCCGCCGGGTTGCCCACCGGCGCTTCCGCCAGGAGGTGGAGGTTGCTGCTGGCGCTGCTGCTGATAAACCGCCTGACCGATTTTTTGCAGGGCGGCATTCAAATCATCAGTAGCTGTCTTCATACTCTGTGTGTTATTTGCCTGTATTGCGGAACGTAGCGCTGCGATCTTACCTTCTACTTCACTATTTAAATCAGCAGGGATTTTCTCTTTATTATCCCTCAGCATCTTTTCAGCAGTGTAAGCTAATGTATCCGCCGTATTGCGCACCTCGGCTTCTTCTTTGCGGCGGGCATCTTCAGCCGCATGGGAAGCTGCTTCCTGCTGCATTCTTTCAATATCTTCTTTCTTAAGACCACTGGAAGCAGTGATAGTAATCTTCTGCTCACGTCCGGTGCCTTTATCTACAGCTTTAACATTTAAAATACCGTTTGCATCAATATCAAAGGTAACTTCAATCTGCGGCATGCCTCTGGGCGCAGGCAGGATACCGTCCAGCATGAAACGTCCCAGGGTCCGGTTATCAGCGGCCATAGGTCTTTCACCCTGAAGAACGTGTATCTCCACACTGGGCTGATTATCCGCCGCAGTGCTGAAAACCTGGCTCTTGGAAGTAGGAATAGTGGTATTGCGGGGAATCAACGGCGTGGCTACACCACCCAGCGTCTCAATACCCAGGGTCAGAGGGGTCACATCCAGCAGCAGCACATCTTTTACTTCTCCCTTAAGGACTCCGCCCTGAATGGCAGCTCCGATAGAGACCACCTCTTCCGGGTTAACGCCCCGGTTGGGTTCCTTATTAAAGAACTGTTTGACCTTCTGCTGAACCAGCGGCATGCGGGTCTGCGAGCCAACCAGAATAACCTCATTCAACTGGGCTGCCGTTAATCCTGCATCGGTTAGAGCCTGCTTGCACGGACCCAGTGTCTTTTCCACCAGGTCCATCACCAGTTGCTCCAGTTTGGCTTTAGTGAGTGTTATGTTAAGATGTTTAGGGCCGGAGGCGTCGGCAGTAATAAAAGGCAGGTTGATGTCCGTCTGTTGCACGCTGGATAACTCGATCTTGGCTTTTTCGGCAGCTTCCTTAAGTCTCTGTAAAGCCATACGGTCCTGGCGCAAATCAATACCCTGATCTTTTTTAAACTCGTCTGCCAGCCAGTCCATTATTCTCTGGTCGAAATCTTCACCGCCCAGATGAGTATCACCGGCAGTGGATTTGACCTGAAAGGTCCCTTCACCAAGTTCCAGGATCGAGACATCGAAGGTACCGCCACCCAGGTCATAGACCACCACGGTCTCTTCTTTTTTCTTATCCAGGCCGTAGGCTAGAGCAGCCGCCGTAGGCTCATTGATTATTCTCAAGACATTCAGTCCGGCAATAGTCCCAGCATCCTTGGTTGCCTGACGCTGGCTGTCATTAAAATAAGCAGGTACGGTAATAACGGCTTCGGTAACCTTCTCTCCCAGGTATGATTCGGCATCAGCCTTTAGTTTTTGCAGGATCATGGCTGATATCTCCGGAGGGCTGTAATCTTTACCCCCCATGGTAACCCGTACCTCATTATTTGGGCCGCGAATTACTTTATATGTCTTTCGCCTGGCGTCCTCTTCTACCGGGAGTTCACGCCCTGCGGGTTCGCCCCACTTTCTACCCATAAAACGCTTGATGGCATAAATTGTATTTTCAGGGTTAACAATGGCCTGCCGTTTTGCCAGCATACCCACAAGGCGTTCACCAGTTTTGCTCACAGCCACTACTGATGGAAGCGCTCGGGTACCATCTGAAGTGGTTATCACCACCGGTTCTCCGCCTTGCATAACTGACACTACACTCTTGGTAGTGCCCAGATCAATCCCAACCACTTTTGACATGTATTTCTCCTCCTTAATAGGCTATTCTTCGCCACTACCTACGATTACTTTGGCCGGGCAAATAACCTTCTCATTTAATTTATAGCCCGGCTGCATCTCCAATACTACAATATCTTTTTTACCTTTTCCGCTGGCCATCGCTTCCATGCAACGGGGATCAAATTCTTCACCCAGGGCTTTAATGCAGGTCACGCCCTGCTTCTCCAGGGTGTCCTGTAATTTTTTATCGATCAGTTTAAATCCTTCTACCCATTTATTTTGACTATCTTCAGGCGGGATAGCAGCTAGAGCACGCCTGAAATCATCTATCACAGGCAGAAGGTTAAGCAGAAGGTTAGCATTGGCGTATTTACAGGTTTCTACTTTCTCCTGTTCAGTATAGCGCTTGAAATTTATAAAATCAGCCTGAGATCTCTGCCATTTGGCTAAATACTCTTCACTTTTTGCTTTTTCTTCAGCCAGGGCTTTTTTCAAATCTTCGATATTGTCCGTAACTATGTTTTCGTTTGCTTTATCATTTTCTTTGATGTCCGGTTGTCCCATCACACTCCCCTTAATTAGCATTATTCCTGTGATCCTGTTCAAAAGTATTAACTCCGTACAGCTCACCTACCAGACCACTTAGCAAGACAGCCAGAAAACTGACTGTGGAAATAACCCTGGGATAGGCCATGCGGGTAGGACCCACTACCAGGATCGTACCGCTCGCTTCCTGCGGCAGTCCATAGCGGCTGATAACCAGGCTACAGTCATGGGCTACTTCAGCCTTGTTTTCGGAACCGATAACCACACGGATTTCTCTATCTTCCGGCTCCTTAGGCAGAATTGTGCCCAGCATACCCCGGTGTTCAAGCAACTCGAGAATAGATAAAATGCGTTGATTGTGGCTGAACTCCGGTTGATTTAACAGGAAATGTAGTCCTTCTAAATAGGACTGGTTATATCCCTGCTCATCTTCTGCCTGCATAATTTTTATCAGACAATCGCTTAACTGCCGCTCAAAGGGAGTTGAGTTCAATTCTTTTTCTTTGATTTGGGAGGCGTTAAGGCCAATACAGACCTGATTGAATTTTACAGCCACAGCAGTTAACTCTTCCTGTGTGGTGGGATTTTCAAGAATCAACAATTGCTGTTTTATCCTGACATCCCTTAATACCAGCACTAGCAAAGCAGTATAATCCTGTAAAAAGACCAGGTCCAGATGCCGGAACTGACAATCCGCAGGTTTAGGAACAGTAATCACGGCTGTATTATGCGATAAACGGGCTATAATGGCCGCAGCCAGGCTCAACCATTCATCCAGGCGGCCTTCTACCTGATGAAAAAGGTGTGTGATCATACGCTGTTCCGAGACGGGTAGTGTTACCGGCTCAAGTGAGCTTACGTAATAGCGGTAGCCTTTGTCCGATGGTATGCTTCCGGCCGAAGTATGGGGTCGTATAATATAACCTTCCTGCTCCAGGTAGGCCATTTCGTTGCGGACGGTAGCCGAGCTAACCCCCAGGTCATAATCCTGTACCAATGTCTGCGAAGATACGGGTACAGCCCGTTCAATATAATGGTTAATAATAGATTTAAGTATGATTTCTGACCTTGAAGTAAGCACTTTTTCCTCCGTTAGCAGTCACAGAGGTCGACTGCTAACAATATTAAATTAGCATCTTTAGAAACGATTGTCAAGTATCTTCAATGAGTTTTAGCCTCTTGTTTTTATTATATCTCTTGCGTTGATTGATAATGAATAGTAGCTATGTTATATTGGGAACGGGCGCTAATCAGCCTTAAGAAGCAAGCTGTCCGCAATTAAAAAATTAAATTTTTAAAAACGCACGAGAGCCGGGTTCATGCTCAAAGTCACAGGCTTGGTATTATTAATTTCCGGTTTTCCGGATCAGGATACAGAAAGATGGAAATTGTTTGGCTGGGTTATTCCTGTTTTAAATTAAAAGGTAAGAACACTACAGTAGTCACGGACCCTTATCCACCCGGGCTGGGCTATACTATGGATAAGACCAGCGCCCAGGTGATTACCATCAGCCATCAGCATCCCAACCATTGCCATGTAGAAGCTATCTCTGGCGACCCGCGTCAGGTTTTTCGCCCTGGAGAGTACGAGATAGGTGGCACACTTATCATCGGCATCTCAACATTCCATGATGCAGAAAACGGCGCCAGGTCAGGCAAGAATACCGTTTTTGTCATTGAGATTGACGATGTCAGCATTTGTCATCTGGGAGATTTGGGACACACATTAACGTCTAACCAGGTGGAAGAGATGGGCAATATAGATATATTGCTGGCTCCGGTAGGAGGGGGCAATACCATCAGCGCAGCCCAGGCTGCTAGTATCGTACGAGCTATCGAACCTAAAATAGTGATCCCCATGCACTATAAAACACCGGCATTAATCAAAGAACTGGACCCAATTGACAAATTTCTTAAGGAAATGGCTATTAATGAGGCGGTCCCTCAAACCAGGCTGATAATAACCAAGTCCAATTTGCCGCTTACAACCCAAGTAGTACTGCTAAACCCCTAGAAAACGTCCTGATTTTTCCTCTTCACAATGGGAAAAACGGTATGTTATAATACCTGATAAATAGAATAGAAATTTTGGTTAGCCTTCCTTTTCATCACTGTAATAAAAAATAGGGAATGGAGGGGTGGGCTTGACATTTTTTGTTGTTAATGATAAGATTAAACGTTGTGATTGTGCCTCTTAAACGTTTTCATTTCAAAAAAATTTCTCCGTTGCATTCAGCAGCTTCATAACGCCGCATATTTAGAAAAATTTATACTTTTGTAAGAATAAATTTAGAGGAGTTTTTATGGTATCAACGTGTGTCGGGCCCGGAACCTCTGATGGCCGTAAATCTTTTTCCCACCTGCCCCAGATTCTGGAAGTCCCTAACCTCATTGAAGTCCAGCTAAACTCATTCCGCTGGTTCCAGGAAAAAGGGCTTAAACAGCTATTTGAAGAAATTTCACCCATCAAAGATTTTACTGGCAATCGCCTGGAACTCAGTTTTGTCGGTTATGAATTTCGTGAGCCGCGCTACGATGAACCTGAATGCCGGCAGAAGGACCTTACGTACTCCGCTCCGCTTTACGTCAGAACCCGTTTGCTGGTAAAAGAGACCGGTGAAATCAAAGAACAGGACCTTTTTTTCGGTGATATTCCCTTAATGACTGCCAAGGGAACCTTCATCACCAGTGGCGCCGAACGTATCGTCGTTAGTCAGTTATTACGTTCTCCAGGTGTCTATTTTACCGCAAAAGAAGACCCTGCCAGCGGTCGTATCCTCTGCTCCGGTAAGGTGATCCCTACACGCGGGGCCTGGTTGGAATTTGAGACCAGTAACCGCGATGTTATTGCCGGTAAAATCGACGGCAAACGAAAAATACCCATCAGCACCCTCCTGCGTGCGATTGGTTATGGTACTGATGAACAATTGATGAACCTGTTTACCGGCACTGACAACAATCCGGATCACCAGTATATGAGGTCTACCATGGAACGCGATCTGGGGGTTAAAGACGAAGCAGAAGCCTTGATTGATATCTACCGTAAGCTCCGTCCCGGTGATCCGCCTAACCTGGAGAATGCCCGTAAGCTGATTAATAACTTGTTTTTTGATGCCACTCGTTACGATCTGGGCAATGTTGGACGTTATAAACTCAATACTCGCCTGGGAATAAAAGTTAACGAGGAAATACGTTCTTTAACCCGTGAAGACATTGTAGAGATTATACGTCATATTATCCTGATCAATAACGGCAAAGACCATGGTGATGATATCGATCACCTGGGCAACCGACGCGTCCGTACTGTTGGTGAGTTACTGCAAAACCAGTTCCGCATTGGACTGCTACGGCTGGAAAGAGTAGTCAAGGAACGCATGAGTATTATTCCCACAGAAGCAGTAACTTCCAGCGCACTGGTAAATATTCGCCCTGTGGTGGCGGCTGTCAGGGAGTTCTTCGGAGGCTCACAGTTGTCCCAGTTCATGGACCAAACCAACCCGCTGGCAGAAGTTACCCATAAGAGGCGTCTATCTGCCATGGGTCCCGGCGGCCTTTCACGGGAGCGCGCCGGGTTTGACGTTCGTGATGTGCACTATTCCCATTATGGCCGCATATGTCCGATTGAAACCCCTGAAGGACCCAACATCGGTCTTATCGGTTCGCTGGCCACGTACAGCCGTATTAATGAATATGGCTTTATCGAAAGCCCTTATCGTATCGTAGTTAAAGAACTGAGTAATACGGATAAGAGATTGACTGGCAGAACTGTACGAGAGGCTATTAAGGACGAGGAAGGCAAAGTAATCGTCAAAGAGGGGTCACCGATCACCGCTAAACTGATATCTCGGGTGGCAAAACTGCCGGCCTTCATGGTAAAAGTAGTTCCTTTTGTTTCAGAGGAAGTGGTCTATCTTTCTGCCGATAAAGAGGATAGATATATCATTGCTCAGGCTAACGCCCGGCTGGATGAACTGGGCCAGTTTATCGGCGACACTACAGAAGCACGCCAGTCTGAAAACTATATGTTTACCCATCCTGATCAAATTGACTTGATGGACGTCTCTCCAAAACAAATTGTCAGTGTAGCCACGGCTTTAATTCCCTTTTTGGAACATGATGATGCCAACCGTGCCTTAATGGGCGCCAACATGCAGCGACAGGCTGTACCGCTCATACGCGCAGAAGCTCCCCTGGTAGCTACCGGAATGGAAGCAGAAGCTGCCAGACACAGCGGACAGCTTCTCTTTGCCCAGAATGCCGGTACCGTTACTTCAGTCACCGGATCCAGAATCATCGTAGCCCGGGATGACGGTAAAGAAGACCATTATCACCTGATGAAATTTGTCAGAACTAACCAGGGTACCTGTATAACCCAGAAACCTATTGTAACTAAAGGCGATAGGATAGAAGCAGGAGCCATCCTGGCTGACAGCTCAGCCATTGAAAAGGGGGAACTGGCTCTGGGACACAATATAGTATGCGCCTTCTCCTGTTTTGAAGGATACAACTACGAGGATGCAATAGTCATCAGCAGCAGGATGGTTGAGCAGGACAAATTTACCTCCATACATATAGAAAAGCACGAAGTTGAAGCCAGAGATACCAAACTGGGGCCGGAAGAAATTACGCGGGATATTCCCAATGTAGGCGAGGAAAGCCTGCGTGAGCTGGATGAATATGGGATTATCCGTATCGGTGCGGAAGTAAATCCTGGAGACATCCTGGTGGGTAAAATCAGCCCCAAAGGTGAAACGGAACTCTCGGCCGAAGAAAAATTGTTAAGAGCTATTTTCGGCGAAAAAGCCCGTGAGGTTAAAGACACTTCGCTGCGCGTACCGCACGGCGAGTGGGGCAAAGTCATAAATGTAAAGGTCTTTTCACGTGAAAACTCAGATGAAATCCCAGCCGGAGTAAACCAATGGGTACAGGTCTGGGTAGCTCAAAAGAGAAAGGTTTCCGTTGGTGATAAAATTGCAGGGCGTCATGGCAATAAAGGTGTGGTGGCCTTAATCGCAAATAAAGAAGATATGCCATTCCTGCCTGACGGTACACCTGTGGATATCGTGCTGAATCCGATTGGTGTCCCTTCACGCATGAACATAGGCCAGATACTGGAAACGCACCTGGGATGGGTAGCCCAGATGCTGGGAATGAAAGTACTAACGCCGGTTTTTGACGGAGCCACAGATAACGATATAGAAAGCGGGCTGGCCAGGGCATGGTTGATCCAAAAAGCCGGAGCTGTTCAGCTTGATCCACAGGATGATAAAACCATTCTGGACATGGAGAAAGCCAGGGCTTGGTTGACAGACCAGGGTCTGGATGCAGATAAGATTTTTGATAGCAATAATCCGGATGAAGCCAAGAAAACTTGCTTGCGGATGTGGCTGGCTGATATTGGTATCTCCAGTGAAGGTATGGATTTAACCGGCATGGAAAAACTAGCCAGAAAGGTTAGCTCAGAGAAGAATATCCCCTCTCCCATTACCGGGAAGGTGATTTTGAGGGATGGACGTACCGGTGAGCCTTTCGATCAACCGGTAACCATCGGGAACATTTATATGATGAAGCTGATCCATCTGGTAGAAGATAAGGTGCACGCCCGGTCCACCGGTCCTTATTCGTTGATTGCACAGCAACCCCTGGGAGGGAAGGCTCAGTTTGGTGGTCAGCGTTTCGGCGAAATGGAAGTCTGGACGCTGGAAGCTTACGGGGCAGCTCATAATCTTCAGGAGGTTCTGACCATCAAGTCTGATGACGTTACTGGAAGAGCCAAAACCTATGAAGCCATCGTAAAAAATGAAGATATCATTCAACCAGGTGTGCCTGAATCCTTTAAAGTGCTGGTAAAAGAGTTACAAAGCCTGGGATTGGCTATTGAAGTAATAAACGAAGAAGAGTCCGGAGAACTGTCAGAATTATCTACTAAGCCTAAACTTATTCCGGGCGATTCTGAAGAGGTAGAAGAGAAAAATGCTGGAAGTTAATGATTTTGATGCTGTACGCATTTCCCTGGCATCTCCTGAACAAATTAGAAGCTGGTCTTATGGTGAGGTAACCAAACCTGAGACCATTAACTACCGCACCCTTAAACCTGAAAGAGACGGCCTCTTTTGTGAGCGCATCTTCGGGCCCACAAAGGATTTCGAATGCTTTTGCGGAAAGTATAAAAAAATCCGCTATAAAGGTATTATTTGCGATAAATGCGGAGTAGAAGTCGCACGTGCCAAGGTGCGCCGTGAACGTATGGGGCATATTGAACTGGCCTGCCCGGTCAGCCATATCTGGTTTGCCAAGGGGGTACCCAGCCGGCTGGGTCTTTTGCTCGATCTCTCGCCACGCAGCCTGGACCGTGTGCTATATTTCTCCCATTATATCATTACTTACATTAACGAAGAAGCGCGGCAAGCCATAATTAAAAAGCTGGAAGATGCCATGGCCCAGGAATTATCCAGGCGACAGGTTGAAATGGAGGCTAAAATCAGCGAACTGGAGAACAGCCAGGCTTCACCGGAAGACATTAATCAGATCCGCAGTAATTTCATTGATGAGGAATCCCGGCTGAAGGATGAATTGACTGTTGCAATTGAACAGATCAAAGACCTTCATGTTAAAGAACTACTGGCAGAAAACCAATATAATGAATTGAAACAAAAATATAACGATGTTTTTGAAGCCGGAATGGGAGCGGAGGCGATTCTAAAAATCACAAGATCTATCGAACTGGACCAAATGCGCAATGAGTTGATACAGGAAAGCTATTCCAGCTCCGGACAACGGCGTAAAAAAGCCAGTAAGCAATTACAGGTAGTAGAAGCTTTCCGCCGCAGCGGTAATAAACCTGAATGGATGATTCTAACAGTCTTGCCCGTTCTGCCTCCGGACCTGCGCCCTATGGTGCAACTGGATGGCGGTAGATTTGCTACATCAGACCTTAATGATCTGTATCGTCGTGTAATTAACCGTAACAACCGTCTGCATCACCTGATGGATATAGGGGCGCCGGAAATCATTGTTCGCAATGAAAAACGCATGCTTCAGGAAGCTGTGGACTCTTTGATAGACAACGGACGCCGGGGAAGGGCGGTTTCTGTAAGCGGCAATCATAAGTTGAAGTCGCTCTCAGATATGCTTAGGGGTAAGCAGGGACGCTTCCGCCAGAACCTTCTGGGGAAACGTGTAGATTACAGTGGGCGTTCCGTAATTGTAGTTGGACCGGAACTCAAGCTGCATCAATGCGGACTGCCCCGCCGTATGGCATTGGAGCTTTTTAAACCCTTTGTTATGCGTTATCTGGTGCAAAAAGATCTAGCTCATAATATCAAGAGCGCCCGCCGTCTGGTGGAAAGAGCTAGACCGGAAGTATATGATATACTGGAAGAAGTTATTAAGGAACGCCCGGTTTTACTGAACCGTGCTCCCACACTGCACCGTCTAAGCGTTCAGGCTTTTGAGCCGGTATTGATTGATGGTTCAGCAATCCAGATCCATCCCCTGGTATGTTCTGCTTTTAATGCTGACTTTGATGGAGACCAGATGGCTGTCCATGTACCCTTATCCAAAGAAGCTGTAGCTGAAGCCAGAGACCTGATGCTCAGTATTCATAACATGCTTCTGCCCAGTTCCGGCGATCCTGTAGTCACACCTACCCTGGACATGGTGTTGGGTTCCTATTATCTAACTACCATGCGGCCTGACATTAAGGGAGAAAACAAGGTTTTCGGCAGTTTTGAAGAAGCCCGTCTGGCTTATGAGCTGGGTGTTGTTGACTTGAGGGCTGAAATTGATGTTCGAGATATGGATAGAGGCGGAAATCGCATTAAGACCAGCGTCGGCCGTATTATTTTTAATGAAGCTTTGCCTAAAGAAATAGGTTTTGTTAACCGTATTGTCGATAAATCTGGTTTAAAACAAATTGTGGCTGATTGTTATAAGGTCTTACCTAATGAAGGAACCGCCGCTGTGCTGGATAAAATCAAACAACTTGGATTCCATTATGCCACTTCTTCAGGCATTACCATTGCAGCTAACGATATCGAGGTCCCTGCGGCCAAGCCGGATTTGATTAAAGAAGCTGAAAAGAAGGCCCTGACCATAGAAAACCAGTTCCGCCAGGGCTTAATAGACGAAGATGAAAGGTATACAGGGGTGGTCGAGGTCTGGACTGAAATAGCTGACAGACTGACTGATGTTCTGCAACAAAGTATGGACCGTTATGGCGGAATTTACATGATGTCTACCTCCGGCGCTAAAGGTAATATCTCCCAGATTAAGCAAATGGCCGGTATGAGAGGCTTGATGACCAATCCCTCAGGAAGAATTATTGATTTCCCAATTAAATCCAGTTTGAGGGAAGGGCTTAGCGTACTGGAGTACTTCATCTCCACACATGGCGCTCGTAAAGGTTTGGCGGATACAGCCTTGAGGACATCCGGTTCAGGTTACCTGACCAGGCGTTTGATTGATGTCGCTCAGGATGTTATCACACGGGAAGACGATTGCAGGACTCAGGAAGGTATCTGGCTGGCTGATTCACCGGAAAAAAGCTTATTACCGCCTTTATCAAAGAGAATTGTCGGCCGCCTGGCAGCCGCCAAAATAATAGATCCCAAAACCGGTGAAACTCTGGTAGAAAGAGATGAAGAAATAGATGAATCCAAAGCTGCTAAAATCAACGCTGCCGGTATAAGTAAAGTTTATATCCGTTCACCGCTTAGCTGTCAATCACGCTGGGGTGTTTGCCGGAAATGCTATGGAAGAGATCTGGCTCGCGGGCGTATGGTGGAACCCAATACAGCCGTCGGAATAATTGCCGCTCAAAGCATCGGTGAACCCGGTACACAGTTAACCCTGCGAACCTTCCATACCGGTGGAATTATTGGTCTGGACATTACCACCGGTCTGCCCAGGGTGGAGGAATTGTTTGAAGCCAGAGCTCCCAAAGCTCAGGCCCTGATCGCCGAAATAGACGGCATTGCGGAGATTACACAGGACGAAGAAGGACGGAGGATCAAGACGGTAAATTCCGAGATATTAACTGATGAATATCCGCTACTGCCCAACTGGCAACTGATGGTAGATAACGGTCAGGTAGTTGAAGCAGGAACCATTCTGGCCAGTCAGGTGCCTGAGAATAACAAACCGGCGGAGTCCAATGCAGTCACCGCCACTAACCCTTCCATCACAGCTCAAAAAGGTGGGGAAGTTATACTTGGAGAAGGTAAAATATTAATTCGTTATGAAGAAAGGGAAGAACGCGAATATATTGTACCGGCAACCGCTCAACTGCGGATTAAAAATGGGGATAAAGTTGAAGCCGGGATGCAATTGACTGAGGGATCGTTGAACCCGCAGGACCTGATGCGGATTAAGGGGCGCGGTGCGGTTCAACAATACCTGGTTGAAGAAGTCCAAAAAGTATACCGTTCTCAAGGCGTTAATATCAACGATAAGCATATTGAAACTATTGCTCGCCAGATGCTGACTCAAGTCCGCATCACTTCTTCAGGTGACACCAAACTGGTCCCCGGTGAACTGGTTGACCGGTTCCATTATGAAGACACCAATGCCAAAGTACTTTCAGAAGGCGGCGAACCGGCAACAGCCCTGCCAATACTTCTGGGCATAACCCGGGCTTCTTTGAATACGGACAGTTGGCTGGCAGCGGCGTCCTTCCAGGAGACTACCCGCGTATTGACTGAAGCAGCGGTTTATGGAAAGATCGATAAACTCATCGGTCTAAAGGAAAATGTAATTATTGGTAAACTTATCCCGGCTCATAACCCAATTCAGAAAAGTAATGAGGCTAAATTAACAGGTCAAACGGCAGTTGCGTCCCGGGTGGCCAGCGTTATTCCCGGACCTGTGCTGGAAGAAAATGATGTAGTTAATGAGGATGTTGGGTTTAAAGAAGCGGAAGATTAGTCCTCTAAGTACCAATTAGCGTTCTCAGGAGCCCCGTCTTTTCGGGGCTCCTGAATATTAACTAATATTATGCTGTGTTTTTTATCACGCCGAAAGAATACGAAATCCGAAATCCGCCATCAAATAGCTTCAAACAGGCACAAGGTTTCTGCACTGATTTGGTGAAAAAATCCACGCTCGTTTAGCTTTGTTTGATGGTGAATCAAGGAAATGCCATCATCTCAATCTTGTATATGCTATAATTAGCATAGATCGTACAGGTATAAAGGAGCAACCTAATCGCACGGGTAGTTTCGGGGAAATCAGGAAATGAGGACATCTTGCTGGACACCAGTCTCCGCCCAAGGTGTCTGGATGACTTTATCGGACAGACCCGGGTAAAAGAAAACCTGGGCATCACCATCGCCGCCGCCAAGGGACGGGGTGAAGCCCTGGATCATATACTTCTATACGGTCCTCCTGGATTAGGGAAAACCACACTGGCGCATATTATTGCTACCGAGATGGGTGTAAGTGTTAAAATAACCTCCGGTCCAGCTATTGAACGCACCGGTGACCTGGCTGCTATCCTGACAAACCTGCGGAGTCAGGACATATTATTCATCGATGAAATTCACCGGTTATCCCGCGTAGTGGAGGAAATTCTTTATCCTGCCATGGAGGATTTCGCTCTGGATATTATTATCGGTAAGGGGCCGGGAGCTAAAAGCTTGCGACTAAAACTGCCGCCTTTCACCTTAATAGGCGCTACCACCAGGTATGCCATGCTCAGCGCTCCTTTGCGTGACCGCTTTGGTGTAGTACACCGTTTGGATTTTTATGATGAGCAATCGATTGAAAGAATATTAAACAGATCCGCGGCTTTACTTAAAGTTAAAGCTGAATCTGAAGGGTTGAAAGAGATTGCCTGTAGAGCCAGAGGTACACCCCGAGTGGCAAACCGTTTATTAAAAAGAGTCAGGGATTATGCTCAGGTTATGGCTGACAGTATAATCACTCAAGAGATTGCCGATCGAGCTTTAACCCAGCTAGAAGTGGATCATATCGGGCTGGATGAGATAGATCACAAGATATTGAATTCCATAATCAAAAAATTTAACGGTGGGCCGGTTGGACTGGAGACCATAGCCGCTTCAATTAGTGAAGAATCAGATACTATCATGGATGTTTATGAGCCCTATTTGATCCAACTAGGTTTTCTTGAAAGAACTCCCCGCGGTAGAGTTGTTACTGAGAGGGCTTACCGGCATCTCAATATACCTTATAAACATACTAAACAAGAGCAACCCACTTTGTGGAAAACCTAGCTCACTATTGGGAGATACCAAATTTGGATTAGGGATTTTGTATATTCAAAATTATGATTTTTACTTTCTCTTTATGTGAGGCTTGATTTGTCCTGTCTTGTGCGTTTAATGGTTAAAGAGGATATCACTCAGATCAGTGTCATTGACCGGGAAGCTTTTCCAACTATGTGGCCGCCGGTTAATTTCCAGCGAGAGCTTACCAACCGCATGGCTCATTATCTGGTAGTCAGCGATGGAACACGGGTACTGGATCAACCTGGAGCAAACCCTGATTCCGGTTCAAAACCAAGACGCTCATTTTGGGGTCTTATTTTCCCTTTTATTGGTAACCCTGCAAAGTCAGGTAATCCATCTGAGAGAGTAAGTGAATATATAATTGGATTTGTGGGAATGTGGTTGATGGTGGATGAAGCCCACATTATTAACATAGCAGTCAGGGGTGTTTGCCGGGGCAAAGGTATAGGTGAGCTCCTTCTGATCTCCTGTATTGATTTAGCCTATAAGCTGAAAGCCACTGTAGTTACTCTGGAAGTACGGGCCAGTAATACTATAGCCCAGAACCTTTACACAAAATATGGTTTTAATCAGGTTGGTTTACGAAAAAAATATTACACTGACAATAATGAAGATGCCCTCATTATGACTACGGATATTATTACCACGGATGCTTTTATGCAACGTTTTCAGAAACTTAAAGAGGCTCATTTCCAGAAATTAAAAGATATTATTTACCATGTCCCAATGTAACATGAGGTAAGAACAGCGGATAAATCCTGACTTGTTCAGAAATGGAAACCGCCAACCTTTTGAAATTGTGTCAACCGTTGTTTACACTTAAAATCCAAACAGATTCCGCCGTGTCTGTGTTTCAGCCTGTAGATTGGCTCTTAGCCATTTTACCATGCCCTCTCTACTTTTTGACATAGGTTCCTTAAGTTTATCAATTGGCAAGTCCTGTAACGTAGATAAGGACTGGCTTCTCCTGGCAATTTCAATTCTTTCATTCATTTCGTTAATGAGATTATAAGTTTCTTTAAGAGCGGTCAATGTCTCCGACTCGAAATAATCCAGCCTATCCTGGTAGGCTTTCCAGGCCCCAGTTTTAAATTTTTTAGGTGATTGAGGATTTATGCGCCTGGTCTCCAATATTTTAAAATTTTCATTAATATCTGCAATCATACCGATTGCGGATTGCAGTCTGGGAGTTGATCGTTTTCTAGTCCTGGTCAAGGTAAATATCAGAATCAGTATCAGAGCAATAAAAATTATATAAGACGTCCAATTTTCAGCCATTTCCACACCTCAAAGCGCAGAGATTAAGTCATCAGATTACACATCATTAAAACACAATATGCCGGATCTGTCCATATTATCTCTTAACCAGCAAACAGATATTTCGTGAAAAGTATTTGACCGGGAAATGATATTTCTTTTCAGGGAAAGATTTCAACAGGGTTAATCCTGCCCTTTTCACCAACTTTTCCATTTCCGGATAAGTGAAAAGATAGTAATAACGCAGCACTTCCTGCCCTTTAACTTTCCAGGGAACATAAATTTCTTTTCTTTTAAACCAGAAACGAGGCTGCCAGCGGTTCCAGACGGTAACCATGGCCTCTCCACCCGGTTTTAATACCCTTCTAAGTTCCTTCAAAGCCGCAATTTGCTCTTCGTGGGCCTGTATGTGATGATAAGTTGCTATTGAAATAGCCCAATCAAAACTCGCGTCGCTATAAGGCAATCGCCGCACATCAGCAATCTGTAAATTTACCGTAAACTCAAACTTTTGGGAGTAGCGGCGCGCCAGCTTTATCATCTCAGCGGAAAAATCCATTCCAAAAAGGTCAAAACCGGCTTTAAAGGGTAAAAAATCGGCTCCATGACCGCTTCCCAGGTTCAGGAGTCTGCCCCGCTTCCATCTTTGCGATAAAATTTCCAGTTCATAACGAAATATTGAATAATGGCGGTAATTATACCAGCCCGGAGCAATCCGGTCATAAACCTCCTTGTTTGTTTTATCGTTAAACTTAGCAGGTATTTGATTACCCCTTTATTTCACGGAATTGTATCTATCTGATAAACTATTAAAGGAAGTATATATGAAAAAAACTACCAGAACAATATCCGGCATAACACCGATAGCGGTTATGACTAAGCCTATGGGATGCCCCGGTAAGTGTGTATATTGCCCAACTTTCAACGCCACCCCTCAAAGCTACACCCCGGAGTCTCCCGCAGTGCTGCGCGCTCGTGAGTGTCAGTACGATGCTGCCGAACAAGTTAAACTGAGACTCAAAACTCTAACTGAAATGGGTCACCCCACCGATAAGGTCGAGCTAATCATTATGGGTGGCACTTTCCCAGCCGCTCCAAGAGAATATCAGGACGGCTTTATCAAGGACTGTTTTGATGCGCTGAACGGTCAGGCCTCAAATAGTCTTCAGGAGGCAATGCTTGTCAACGAGACCGCTGTTCACCGTTGTACGGGGTTATGCATCGAGACGCGCCCAGATTTTTGTAGACAGGCAGAGATAGACCATATGCTGGAATACGGCACCACGAGAGTGGAAATTGGGGTCCAGATGCTCAGCGATGCTATTTATCAGTACGTAAAAAGGGGTCATACGGTAGAAGATGTGGTGAAAGCCACCGCTCTGCTTAGAGAAAACGGCCTCAAAGTCCACTATCACTGGATGCCTGGACTACCTGGAGCCACTCCTGAACTGGATCTCAGGTTGTCCAATATGCTGTGGGACGATCCACGTTTCCGTCCGGACGGCCTTAAAATCTACCCTACCATGGTAGTAGAAGGTACTGAGTTGGAAAAATGGTACCTTGAAAATAAATTTGAACCCTATCCTGATGATATTATGATAGATCTGATCGCGGACATTAAAGCCAGGGTACCTGAATATGTACGTATTTCCAGGGTCTTACGTGACATCCCATCCAAATTCATAGTCGGCGGCTTACGTGACTCGCTGCGGGACCCTCTCAAACAGCGTATGACTCAAAAGGGAACTCGTTGTCAATGTATTCGCTGTCGTGAATACGGCTTCCGCATCCGTGATGGCTGGCATCCGGACGAACCTCACCTGGCACGCCTGGAATATGAAGCTGCGGGAGGTAAGGAAATCTTCCTTTCTTTCAAGGATGATCAGGAGACATTATTTGGGCTGCTTAGATTGAGAATCCAGGATCGACCTGTCCCCGGTTTACCTGAGCATCTGCGTGATCAGACAGCTTTGGTACGTGAATTACACGTCTTTGGTCCGGAACTGTCTCTAAGTCAACGCGACTCCACAGCCGCCCAGCATCGCGGTCTGGGAAAAGCCTTGCTAAAAGAAGCTGAATATATTACTTCACAAGAATTCCGTCGTGATTGGTTAGCTGTCCTCAGTGGAGTTGGCGCCCGTCAATATTACAGAGCTGAAGGTTACAGGCTCCAGGGAGCTTATATGGTTAAAAAGGTCCGTAACTTGAATGATTAGTTTTGCCTGTGCACCCTATCTTTGGCAATCAGCATTATAGTCAATGATTTATAGTAATCATTACTTCTGTCTTTAAGCCAGTACCCCTTATTATATCTGTTTGGAGTCACCGTTCTCCTCTTTACCGAGTGGACGAAACCTCTGGTGATGGGTGTGAAGAATAACTTTCCAGGTAAGGCTCATTTAATTCTTTGTCTCCCGCTGATTCTCAATTTCCCATAAGCGCGCATCACCTATACCGAAGTGGTGGGCTATTTCATGGCGGACCACTCGCCGGATTTCTTCTTTGATACACATTTCATCGGCACCACATTTGGCTTCTATGCTCTTCTGAAAAATGGTCACTTTATCCGGCGGAACCATGCCATAGCCAGTATGTCGCATAGTCAGGGGTACCCCCTCATATAACCCCAGCAATATCATCGAATTTCTCAATCCTGCTTGCCGCATCTGGCGGCGGGACGGCAGGTCCTCAACAGTCACATCGATATTTTCCAGCCTTTCCTGGAACTCCTCCGGCAAACCTTCCATAGCTTCGGCTACCAGTTGCTCGAATCTTGCCCTATCCATTTTCTTATCTGGCCTTGTTCAAGAAATCAACGGCCCACTGGATTGCCTCATCGCCGGTTTGAGTAAGAATATTATCCGGCGTAATTCCCTTTCCTTCGATCTCACGACCGTTCGGCGTCAACCAGCGGCCTATGGTTAGATAAATGGCAGATCCGTCACTCAGTTCAAAAAAGGAATTATAACTGCCTTTTCCTAGAGTTGCAGTACCGGCAATAGTAGCACGTTTGTAGTCCTGCAAAGCCCCAGAAAGAACCTCACTGGCGCTAGCGCTGTACTGGTCCACCAATACCACCATTGGTAGTGTGGTATAAACGCCATTAGGCCTAACTGATTCTGAAGTGGTTTTCCCCTGATTGTCTCTTAAGGTAATTATCACTCCTTCTTTGATAAAATGACTGGCCACATCTATGAGGGCTGTTACCAGGCCGCCTGGATTGGAGCGTAAATCAAGTATTATTCCCCTGGCTTTATTCAAATCCATATTTTTTAACGCTGAATTAACTTCCAGGTTAGTCCGTTCATTAAAACTATATATTCTTATATAAGCCACATTATCTTCCATCTGGTATTCAACCGAGGTAGAATTGATTTCTTCCCGTGTTATCATAATCTCTACAGGTTCCTCTGAGTCCTGGTGAATTATTACCAGTTTAACTTTAGTTCCTACCGGACCCCTGACCATGGATATGGTTTCCAGAAGACTCAATCCTTCGGTAGCCTTATCATCCACAGCTTTGATAATATCACCTGTTCTGATTCCGGCTCTTTCCGCCGGCGAACCCTTCATAGGTGCCACTATAATAGGCTCTTTATTTTTATTAACTGATACCGAAGCGCCTATCCCACCGAAACTTCCCTGCATATCACTTTTTTCAAACTCATATGCTTCAGCATTTAAGTATCCCGAATACGGATCATCCAGAGCCTGCACAATGCCCTTTAAGGCTCCTTCGTTAAGCGCAGCAGACTCAACCTTCTCTGGTTCCACATAATAACGGCTGATGATATTCCAAGCCTCATTCATTAAACCTGCATTCAAACCCTGTGTTGGCGCAGGAGCAGTTGTCCGTGTTCCCAGGCTGAGCATGCAGCCTGCTCCAAAAACCATTGAAAGCACCAATATAGATAGTATGCATACCAGACCGAGTTTCGTTTTTCTTTGCATTAAACCAACCTCACATATACCCTTTTAAGACTCAATATTTTAAGAAACAGCCAATTAAAATTATACTTATATTCTCATTTCAAGTACACCAACCCGGATTGACCTTAATTTAGCTGAAAAGCCAATTGCAGTGAACTATAAAGGACTTAATCAATTCTAAAGATTAAAGAAGCATTTTCCCATTCTTTTAAATCAAGATAACTTTAATCTGGGTTTTTCTGTGCCTACTTAGCTCTACATCCAGATTAAACGCAGAAAACTGGCCACGGCTAAGGCTGCCGTTTCTACTCGCAGGACAGTTGGCCCCAGAGAGACCGGTTGATAGCCAGCTTTCAGTATTAATTGTACTTCCTCCAGACTAAAATCTCCCTCAGGGCCAATCAGCACGAGCGTATTCGCCGGTAATTGATCTGGCAGCACCTCCCGGATAGGCTGACTTGCTACCGTCAATGTCGGCACCAGCTTTAAATCATATTTAGCAGCCTGTTCCAGGACTTCTGAAATTTTCTTAATAGGTGAAATTAAGGGTAGCCTGTTTCTTCCGCTTTGCTCTGCCGCACTCCTGGCAATCTTTTTCCAGCGCATCAGGCGGCTTTCTTTCATATCTTCCCTTTGGATATTCGCCCTTTCGGTTACCAGCGGAATAATACTGTCCACTCCAAGTTGCGTCAGCTTGTCTATAATATCATCCATTCTGGACTGCTTGGGAACGGCGCAAGCAATACTGATTTTTGTATTTGCGCCTGGTTGAGGCGGTTTTCTTTCCTTAATTTCCAAAATAGCCTCTTTCCGTTTTATTGAATTGATAATACTGACCCATACATTCCCTTCATTGTCGAAAACCACCACCTGGTCTCCTGGTTTCAAACGCAAAACGTTCTTCATATGGTGCAATTGCTCAGGGTCTGAGAACGAAATTTTTCCGCCGTATACAGGCTTATCAATGTAAAACCGGTTCATGTTTTTGTTTCTCCAACTACTTTCTATAAGTATTGTAATATTTTTCCGGATTAAGTACCCTGTTTCAATCATGCCTCTTTAAACTTTCCTTAGAAGCTGATTTCCTGTACAATGATTATTGATGTTTACAACAGTAATTGGAAGCTACCCGCTTAAATATGCCCAGTTGGGGAAAGATGCTATTCTGCGGTCCGTACAGGACCAGTTGGACGCCGGGATTGATCTGGTTAGTGACGGCCAGACCCGTTTTGATATGATCGAATGCTTTGCCAGAATTATTGAAGGCTATTCTTTTGAGACTAAAAGCTTTATTAAGAGCAAGATTGGCAGGGCATTACCGGACTTTTTACTTGAAGACCTGGAAACTGCCAGAGGGTTAACACCTCATGTTAAGGGCATCATCACCGGACCCATAACACTGGTATTCTCCTCCAGGATCAAAGGTTTTTACCGGGGATATCATGATGAGGGTATATATATGGATACCGCTGGAGCCCTGCTGGATATTGCCCTGGCTATGGAACGGCAGGGGGCTGAATGGATCCAGATTGACGAGCCTTATTTATCCGTGGGTGCTCCAATGGATATTGCTAAAAAAGCCATTGAAAGCATCAGTACTAAAATAAAGGTTCCAGTAGCCCTGCATGTCTGCGGGAAAGTGGTTTCAATTATCGAGCAGTTGCTGGAAATAAAAGGAGTGATGCTTCTTTCTCATGGTTTCAAGGGAGAAGATAATATTTCAATTCTCTCTAATGAAAAATTAGCCTCTTCTAACAGAGTCCTGGGTTTGGGTTGCGTAAACACCAAAAATCGCCGGGTCGAGGATGTTGAAGAAATCAGTGATATTATACGGACCGCCCTTAAAAGCCTACCTCCGGATAGGCTAGTTATACATCCGGATTGCGGCTTAAGACTGCTTGATCGGGAGACTGCTATAGGTAAAATGAAGAACATGGTACATGCCAGTCGTATGGCTCTTCAATAATAAGTGTTGGCTCAAGTGTAAAAAGGTCTTATAACTGTATTTTTAGCAAATTTTCGAAGCTAAATTTCTGAATAAAATGTTTAAATACTGCCGTTTTGCAGTACAGTCAGTGTTGATAAAATAGTCTTCCCTGGATCCTTTTCAGTTGTCCCTGTCTATGATCCATCCCGGGGGTTTTCGCTCCTGGTAGCTGATTTTCCCCTGAACAGTGAGACGAAAATACCTGAAAAGCATAGAAAGCTGAAAATACCGAAAGCCACTCGCGTGCTGGTAATAAAAGCAGGATAGGATTCTGAGGTAATTTCTACCCGTCCGATAACCAGGGCCATAACCACCATGGTTATACCCATACTCAGCATATTTCCCATTGAAATCATGGTGCTCATGGTAGCTGAAGCAATGCCATAAAACTGGGGGCTAACCGAGCTCATGATAGCGTTTGTGTTAGGCGACAAAAACAGGGCAAAACCAGCTCCCAAGACAATAAGTGCTACGATTATTGGCCATATGGAACTGTCCTTTGTCAAAAAAACAAATGAAAGCAATCCGCCGAAAGTTAGCGCCATGCCCATGGTAGCTACAATCCTGGGTTCTATTTTTTCGGATAAGATCCCGGCAAAAGGAGATAGAATGGCCTGCAATACAGGTTGGGCAATTAAAATCAGCCCGGCCTGTGCCGGTGACAGTCCCTTAATATATTGCAAATAAAGGCTCAAGAAGTAGACCATGGCAGCCACAGCGGAAAAGTTGATTAAAGCTGTTAAATTTGAGAAAACAAAAGGCCGGTTGTTCCTGAAAACGTTAACATTAAGCACAGGCACATAAGTACGGCTTTCCCATTTAAAAAAAGCCACCAGACCCAGCAACCCTGCAAAAATGAAAACCCCGCCAAGCACATCTGGTAAGATGGAGAAACCGTACATCAGGAAAGTAATAGTTATAGCAAAAATTATGGACCCCGTTAGATCGAATTTTTCACCCCTGGCCGCTGCCCATTCACCTTTAATCCTCCAGAAAAGAAGCATTGCTAAAATTAAACCGAACGGAATTACAAAGCCGAAAATGCTTCTCCATCCCAGATTTTCCGTCAGTAATCCGCCCAAATATGGTCCGGCTGATGAGCCGACGGAAATGCAGGCAAGACTGATGCCCAGAGCTCGGCCTCTTTCACAAGCCGGGTAAATAGCTGTTATCAGAGCCAGGGAACTCACCAGGATCATAGCTCCTCCAACTCCCTGTAAAGCCCTCCCTGTAACCAATATAAATGAAGAACTAGAGCACATGATCAAAGCTGATGTCAGGGTATAGATAATCAGGCCTATGCCAAAAATTTTTTTTATGCCGATAATATCGGCTATTCTGCCGAAAGGAATTGAGAAAACGGCTATAGTCACCACATAGGCAGTTACTATCCAATTTAAAAGAATAGCGTCAGCATTGAATTCCTGACCAATCCGCGGAAGGGCCACATTCAAGGCCGGTATCATAAAAGCAATAAGGAATACTGCTATTGAGGTAATCAAAAGTGATAAGGTTTTGTAATTACGTTTTTCAAAAGATGCTGGTAGATCAGATTTGAGGCGCATAACTAATTCCTTGATTCGTTAATACTCTGTACCGCAATTAGGGAAAAATAAACATAGAATTAAGCTGAATTGGCTTAGTGGGAAAACACCATTGTGGCTTTCAGTTGGTCTCCGATCTGCGCTTAACGCTTGAAGGCATAATATTTGTTGTCTTGGTTAATTATATCGCTATAGAGCATTCACATCAATTTTTCCTCCTGCACTTTCCACTCCTTATTCATAAGACCATAACTGGTCTATTATGGGAGTATATTCTCCAACCGGCGTTTTGCTTATTGACATCCGCAGTTTTAACGAGTTATTGTTATTAACAAAGATAAAGCTAAATCCAAAACATAAATAACCTGATTAAGGAGGATGATTAATGGAAATAGGAGACAAGAAAGTTGGTACAGTGAATATCCTTTATATTAGCGGGCGGCTGGATGCCTATGCCGCTAATGATGTTGAGAAAAAATTAAGCTCTATAACCGAGGTTACACCGGTTAATTTAATAATCAGCATGGAAAAACTTGAATATATCAGCAGTTCTGGACTCAGGGTTCTGCTGGCTGCATTGAAAAAAGCCCGTAAACAACAGGGAGATATCAGATTAGCCTGTCTTCAGCCTTATGTAAAAGAGGTCTTTGACGTTGCCGGTTTTACGCAGTTATTCAAGGTGTTTGATAAAGAAAACGAGGCTATCGACAGTTACAAAGGGGTATAACTTGAAAATAACAACAGCGGCTTTGCTACTCAAATATTTAAAAGCTGAAGGTGTGGACTATATTTTTGGCGTACCGGGGACCTCCATAGTCCCCATCTTTGCAGCTATAAATAAACACGGTGATGTAAAACCCATACTGGCCAAACATGAAGAAGGGGCTGCCTTTATGGCCGATGGATACGCTCGTGTAAGCGGCAAAGTGGGTGTATGCTACGCCACATCAGGCCCTGGTGCGACCAACCTGGTTAGCGGAGTAGCTACAGCCTATATGGACAATGTCCCGCTGCTGGTTATTACTGGTCAGGTAGCTACCAATGTCTATGGCAAAGGAGCTTTTCAGGATTCTACCAAATCAGGTATCGATTCTGTAGCCATGCTTGACCCAATGACTAAATACAGCACGATGATCATGTCAAAGTATAAGGTGCCTGAGACCATCCGGGAAGCTTTAAGAATTGCCAATAGCGGTAAAAAAGGCCCGGTACATCTTAGCTGTCCCAAGGACATTATGGAAGCTGAAATTGAAGATAGCCTGCTCCCCCCGTCTTCTTACCGGATTTCATCCGAATATTTTGATAGAAAACTGGTTATTGAGGCGGCAGCCAGACTGGTAAAGGCTAAAAGGCCGGCTATACTGGTTGGCTCCGGCGTGATTTCTTCAGGCGCTGAATCCCAGGTGTTGGAACTGGCTGAGATGCTCAATATACCTGTTGCCACCAGTCCTAAAGCCAAAGGGGCATTTCCGGAAAACCATGGACTTGCCCTTGGCGTCCTGGGTTTCTGCGGCTCCCCTTCTGCTGAAGAGTATATTATGAAAAGCGGCGTAGATGTTCTGCTGGTTGCCGGCGCCAGTCTGAATCAGATCACTACCTTTTCCTGGGATCCGCGTATTATGCCAAGCGATTGCCTCATTCATATAAATATTGATCCCTCGGAAATCGGCAAAAACTATCCTGCTCAAATTGGACTGGTCGGGGATTGCCGGGTGGTTCTGGATGAAGTTCTCTTTAGAATTTTGAAAGAAATACAGGAGCACGACCCCACGTCAGAAAGACCGGTTTCACAAATAATTGATTTTAAAAAGAGGAATGGCCGCTTTGTGGAAGAGGACAAAATGTACTCCGAAGCGGTACCTATTAAACCGCAAAGATTGATGAAGGAACTGCAGGAGGTGCTGCCTAAGGATTCCATTGTCTTTTTTGATGTAGGGAACCATGTTTGCTGGGCAATTCACTACCTGCAATTTGAGCGTCCTAACTTTATTTCTCCCTTCGGTCTACTGACCATGGGTTATGCAACTGCGGCTGCTATCGGCGGTAAACTGGCAGCCCCAGACAGACCTGTGATTGCCGTGGCGGGAGACGGATGCTTTATGATGAATGGAATGGAGATAGCTACCGCAGTTAATCATGATATTCCTGTGGTATGGATCATTGAGAATAATGCCAGGCTGGGATTGGTCCATGAACTTCAGAAGCTGAGCCTGGGAGACAAAACTGTGGCTACCACTTTCAAACCGGTGAACTGCGCCAAAATTGCTGAAGGACTGGGAGCACAGGCTTTTAGAATAGAGAGGCCGGATGAATTAGCCAGAGTTCTGCCCCTGGCTCTGGCAAGTAAAAAACCCACTGTTATTGATTGTATCATTGATCCGGACGAAGTCCCCCCCATTAACAGGTGGGCTAAAAGCGTGGGCGAATTTAATGCCAGGCTGGATTATTTGTAAACCACCGAAAAACATGATTATAAAGAAATTTCTCAATGTTTTGGATTAAGGTAGTTGGATATGTTACCAGAGAAACATCAAATTGAACTTGAAAGCACCATTGACAATTTACCTGTCATCGGCGACTTCATCGAAGAGACCCTAAACCGTTTTCATGCTGATGCGGGTATTATTTATAAGGTGCAATTGGTGGTTGACGAGGCCTGCACAAACGTTATTAATTACGCCTATGCAGAAGGGTCAGGCCCGCTAAAAATTATTCTGGAACTCGATCAAGAAGATCTGGTAATCACCATTAAAGATAAAGGGAAACCTTTTAACCCCACTACCATACCTCCGCCTGATCTGAATGCTGACCTGGAAGATAGAAAAATTGGTGGTCTGGGAATCCATTTTATGAGAACCATGATGGATTCATTCAATTACTCATATGACCCTATTGAGGGCAATCAGTTGACCATGAAAAAGAAACTGGGGAAACCATCTGTTTCTATTGATTGATCTCTGTCCTGGTATTTATGCTATCTTCCCCTGACCTGGTCTAAAATTTCATTGGTAAAAACCTGCTCCGCCTTCATAGCTGAAGGCAATATCTTATAGTTTACCAGAGCATCCAGCATTTGTTGTACGCTCTTTCTATCAGTATAACCAGTATCTATCCAGGAAACTTTTACCAATCTGGCTATTTCTCTCATCATTGAAAGTTGATGCTTCCAGGTTTGCCGTCCGGTCTGATCATATTTTAATACTATGTCAACTGCCTCTTTGGGATTGTCTATTGCATATTGCCACCCGCGCAGGCTGGCCCGCAGCATCTTTACACATATTTGTGGATTTTGTTCAACTAGCTGGCGCCTGGTAAAGAGAGCATCCCCCGGAAATCCTAAATCATACAATGAATAATCGATTATGTTAATATCCTGTATTTTTATACCACTTTCCAGTACCTGGTGATACTCATTGTAAATCATTGCAGAAGCCACATCTATTTCTTCTTTTAGAAACGCTTCCATATCGTAACCCTGTGATACA
Source organism: uncultured Dehalococcoidales bacterium (assembly GCA_964386535.1). GTDB lineage: Bacteria > Chloroflexota > Dehalococcoidia > Dehalococcoidales > UBA3254 > CAYLRY01. The sequence goes on from CAYLRY010000009.1 coordinate 51,489, forward strand.
ATATCCACTTCTTTCCGATCTATACCCTGCCTGGCTAAAAGAGCATATAACTGGGTTTCCCAACTGGCACCCCACATGCCAATACGTTTTCCCGAAAGATCCCCCGGACGTTTTATGCCTGATGATTTTTTGGCAATCAGAAGTAAACCGCTCATTTGCTGGATCTGCGCTATGCTGACTACCGGTTGGCCTTTTTCAACAGCCACGCTTAAGTCAGATAAAAAAGCTGTTCCAAAATCACTATCTCCCTCCACCACCAGATCAACCGCAGACATATCAGCTCCTCCGGGTTTAATAGTCAGGTTGAGGCCTTCATCGCGGTACCATCCCTTGTCTAAGGCTACATAAAAACCGGCAAATTGGGCCTGAGTAATCCACTGCAATTGCAAGGAGAGCGGCTTTAAATACGATTCAGAAAACGAATGGCCGGAGGTACACGCAAGGAGCGGCACTAAAACAATCAGGAAAATGGCAAAAACTATCTTTTTCATCCTACCTTTAAAACCATAAGTGTAATATCGTCAAACTGCGGTTGACCCTGACTAAAGGCAATTACTCCATCTTTGATCTTTTGCATAATTTCATAGGCAGGGAGTTCCCGGTTCTTTTCAGCAATCTCTACTACCCTTTCAGAGCCAAATTGCTCTTCCTTATAATCAATAGCCTCCGTTACCCCATCAGTATACAACACCACAACATCACCTTTGTTTAAAATAATCTGCTTTTCCTCCAGACCTATATCCGGCACAACTCCCAGAGCCACCCCCCGGGCTTTGAGCATGATGATGTCTTTATCTCCTTTCCTGAGCATAAAGGGAGGATTATGTCCGGCGCTGACATAGGTTAAGGTCATTTTACCAGGATCCAGAACACCATAGAAAAGAGTGACAAACATATTTGACCTGTCATTTTCTGAAATCACATCATTGGATTTACGTATCGCCTCAGAGACCGTTACCGTATCATTAACATTGGCTCTCACCAGGGTTCTGGAAAGTGCCATAAACAGGGCTGCCGGAACCCCTTTCCCTGAAACATCTGCTATCACCAGTCCCCACCTGTCCGAACCAACTGGAATAAAATCATAAAAATCCCCGCCTACCTCTTTGGCCGGCTGGTTCATAGCTGCCAGATCGAATCCTGGAACCAAAGGCGCTTTTTCCGGCAGAAAACTTTGCTGAATCCCTCTGGCTATTTCCAGCTCCTTTTCCACCCGTTCCTTCTCAGCCGTTGTCCGGCGTAATTCCGCTGTAAATTTCTTTAAATCTGCTGACATCCTATTGAAGGAATTGGCCAGGCCCTCCAGCTCGTCTCCCGTGTGAACTTCTACCTTATGGTCCAGATTGCCCTTGCCAATAATCTCAGATCCCTGTGTTAACGCTTTTACCGGATTGGTAATCATTCTGGAAATTACATATACCATCCCTACCACCACCAGTATTACGATCGCCAGGAAAACAATATACATGGTACGGGCATTTTCGATGACACTTTGAATATGATCTGTAGCTTCACTGGTTTCCACTGCAATCCTGTTTTCCATTAAGAATACAGGTTTGGAAAATTCATCGATATAGGTAGTGGCTCCCACTACAAAATTAGTCCCTTCCACCACCACCTGGGAAACATATTTATCGCGCATTTTGCCGTCTGCGTCTTCCCATTCATAATATCCGCTGGAAACCGGCATGGTCAGGCTTTGTTTGAATGTTTTCCACCATGAAGGCAATTTGTCTTTCCAGGTAGTCATGTCGAAATTAACCAGGGCTGGATTGGGATGTATCCTCATTATACCTGTACCCGCTTCATGCAGGCTGGTATAACCGGTTTCTCCAACCGGTTGTATAGCAATTTTTACCAGATCATTGTTGTACATCATCCATTCAGGATTAACTACCGGGTGCTCAGCCAGGTAACTTCTTAACTGGCTGGCCACACTGGTGGCAACCTGCTCAATTCTTTCTTCTCCCATTACCTCCAGGATACGGGTGCCGTCTGCGGTGGCTGCAGCGCCCAGGCTGATACTGCTCTCTTCGGCATCCCGGCCAATCTGATTCATTTTATAAAACGAAAAATAGCCCAATACAACCAGAGCAATTACGGACACTAAAAGAAAAGAAACCGTTAATTTGGTGGCTATACTAAGCCGTAAATGGTATTTCAAAAGTCCTCCTGTAACTTTCAAGCGTCAATTTTTCTCTTTTTCTTGAAGCCACCTACCGCGTTTCACCATCAAACTAAGATGACCGATCCTCCGTGATTTCACCAGCGTGGTTCAGCAACTTCGTTCCTTCTTGAGAAGTTAAAACGATGGATTTTAGTCTACACGATATGTCGACAATAGAAGTATACCACAGGGCAGTTTAAAATCCATCTTCCTTAACCGCAATCCATGTATAATATTTCTATTAATATGTTCTATAAAATTATCTATTTAAATAATATAAAAATTATTTGTTTCTGTTTCATAGTAAGGTATATCAGGAATTTAGACGGATACCTTTAAGGTAAAGGCTGATATTTGATATATTCATTCTGTCATGTCTGTTATAAAGATGGGGATATTATTAAGTAATATAAATCAAGCAGCCGGTATGCTGGGCACTTATTCTGAGGTAGTAACCGTACACCCCTTCTCTCAGAAATCCGGCCTTTCCCGGGATTATCTTGAAATGGGTGTCCTGTTGGGGTTTACCCCAGCTACCATGGACTTTAAAGCACTTCAGGGTAAAGGAGATCACAAACGGCGTCCAGTTGTGCTCTTCTACAAGTGGCTAAACCAAGAACCGGTCAGAGAGGTATTCTTGCCGTTCCATCATGCGCCGGTGCTGGAGCGTATTTACCGCAATGCCAAACTGCGCCGGAATTTTTCTTCCGCCTCTGAGCCTTCCCTTCCGGAACATTGCAGGATGGATATTAAAGTCCAGACTGAAGCCGGACGGGCTTTCCTGAAAGTTATTGAATACGGCCGGGACCTGATTGAAGTCATAAGGTTGCGCTTAAGGGAACTGTATCTAAAACGCCTAGACCTTATCTACCTGGACCTTCCTTTAACCCATCCTGCTGTGCAATATTTTTGCTCTATGATAGAAAATCTCGGGTTCTTTTTCGGAGGCATGCTGCCGGAAGTCCAGGAAGGGGATATCCTTCGTCTCCAGTATTTAAATAACGCTGAACTGGAACTGGTGGACGTGCACCTCGCTTCCACGTTCAGTTGTGAGCTATACCAATACGTACTTCAGGCTGGAGGTCTACCTGTTTCTCTTTGATATTCCGGGAAATGGACAAAGCGCTGGTTTGTAAAGCTTCCAGCAGCTCTTTTACTCTGGGTTTCATACGTACTTCCGGGCCTACAATACTCAGGGCTACCGGAAGCGAATAATTTTTTACTGGAGTTGAGATGCCCATAGCGCCGATAATTCTTTCACCTGTACAGATATGATATCCCTGTTGTTTAATACGCTTGACTTGAAACATCAGCTCTTCTTTATCAGTAATGGTCTTTTCAGTAATAGCTTCGAAATGCATATTTTTTAAAATTATCTTTAAATCGTGACTGGAAAGCTGAGATAAAAGAACTTTACCGGCTGCTCCGGCATAAATTGATTTTATTTCACGGGTTTCTTCCACCACTCTCAGGTCTTTTTTACTGGGAACCACGTGTAGCGAAATACATTTTACCCCTATTAATATACTTAAGTTAACTGTTTCGCCGCCGATTTCCAACAACTTTTCCATTTCTTCATGTGCGCAGTCAATCAGGAATTCGTGACTTACTTGAGGTCTGTTGGCCAGCCTGGTTATCAGCTCTCCCAGGAAATATCGGCGTTTTACCGGATCATGTATCACCAATTGTGCTTCAACCATAGCTTTAAGCAGTCTATGTACTGTTGCTTTACTCAAATGAGCGTATTCTGCTATTCCGGCAGCGGAATTCCTGCCTTCACCCAGACAGTTAAGCACAGCAGCAGTGCGGGAAACTGATTTAATAGCAAATGATCTCTTGCCAACATCCGCTTTTTTTTTCTTTTTCATTATATCCATTATTTCATTCTAGCATAATCTGCCCGCTGGTTATGAATTACTCCGAAGACCAAGTTTGGGGGTTCCTGTTAAAAAAGCCTTTGGAAACCTACAGAAAGTATCAATATTTGACACTAATTAATATCATATTTGTTAATTAGCTTGACAGTCTATGATATAATTAGGAATATCTAATGTGAATACCCCATTTTGCGGGATTTGTTTTCATCAACAGAGGATGAAAAAACAGGTATTGGATGTTTTTCGTGTCATTAGTATGTCTATGTCCATATTAGATAAAGGAGATTAAAAATGTCGGCAGAAGATGGAGTTTATCTGGAGATAGCCAGAAAACTGAATGCTCCTCTGGTAGACCGGTTTATTAATATCCTTAAGGCCGATTTTTCGCCCCGTGAGGGGAAGGTGATACTTGAATTATTCGTACCCTCAACCTGCCGGGAAGTAGCCAGCCGGATGCAAACTGATGAGCAGGAGGTTTTTCCGGTACTGGAAGAATTAGCCAGGCGGGGAGTGATTAACAAGGGCGAGACCCAGTATGCATTTCATTCAAGTGTAATAGCCTATCACCACCATACCGTAGGAGGAGTTGGCATAGAGCCAACTCCGGAAAAAATTAAAAAGGCGTGGGGAGAATTTTTTTATAATGAATGGAGCGATATGATCGTTTCGGGTTATATCGAAAGACAAAAAGCTACTGGAAGACCGGTTTTCAGGGTCTGGCCCGCGGTAGGCGCCCTTGAGATCAGCCCTAATATCAAACCGGAGCAAATCTTGCCTGAAGAAAACTTCAAACTCAAGCTACAAAATACCAAAAGAATAATTGTAGGTCATTGCGGCTGCCGAAAAAACTGGGCAGCCCCCGGTTGTCAACACCCCATTGAAACCTGTTTCGCACCCACCGATGGTCCGGGAACATATAAATTGCTTGGCCAGCCAGGTCGTACTTCTATCAGAGAAGTGACTCTGGAAGAGGCTCTGGAAATAGTTCACCGCAATGAACAAGCCGGACTGGTTCACGCAGGGGCCTGCTTTTGCTGTACCTGTAGCTGCGAAATCCTGTTTTCATTAAAAAAAGCGGGCGATAGATGGGACCTGCTGGGCCGCAGTCGCTATCTGGCCACTGTAGATGAAGAAAAATGCTCCGGTTGCCAGACCTGCCTGGAGCGCTGTCCGTTTGATGCTATTGAAATGAAAAAAACTTCTACCTCCAAAAAAATGAAGGCTTCTATAGACAAAGAAAAATGTATGGGCTGCGGTGTATGTATTGTGGGCTGCAAACAACAGGCTTTAACCTATGAACTGGTAAGACCCCCCGAATATATTCAGATGCCCAGGCCGAAGCCTGGGGCTGTAATTGGAGTTGCCTGTGTCTGTATGAATCTGAAATAAAGCTATGGATACAGGTGAAACCTGGTATTTTACTAAGAAAATTGACATAGTCTGGTTCTGGTCGAGGTTTTATTTCGGGGATTTTTTAGAATTTTAAAATACCGGTAAAAAAGGAGGGATAAAAAATGAGAATGTCCAGTTGTTACCTTAAGCCACTCAGTATGGTATTGATCTTCGTTTTGGTATTTTCAATCTGCGCTTTCTTTATTGCTAGCTGCGACAGCTCAACTCCTGCTCCCACCCCTACCACCCAGGCATCTACTACGGTTCCACCTGCCATTACACAAGCGCCTGTGGTTTCCACTACAACAACTGTTCCACCCACCACAGCTCCTACAATAATTACAACCGCCACATCCAAACCCCCGGTCACAACCACTGCAGCCAGTCCTTCCAAATACGGCGGTCTGGTGAGATGGATTCAGGGCACAGGTCCCGGTACCCCTATTGGTATTCCATGGGAGGCCTTTGGAGCTTCGGCTTTTAACCAGCAGCACAGTCTGGAATGGATGTTCAAAGAGCAGCTTGACGGTTCCCTTACGCCGGCTCTGGCTGAGTCCTGGACAGTTGATCCAAAAGTTGCCACTATTACTTTTAAATTAAGAAAGGGAGTAAAATTTCATGACGGCACAGACTTTAATGCCCAGGCTGTAAAATGGAACCTGGAGAAAGAGATGGCGCCCGGCAGCGCTAATGTTGCCTCTACAACTAACTGGAAATCTATTGATGTGGTGGATGATTATACCTTCAGGGTGAATCTTAAAACCTGGCAAAACACTGCACTCATCACTTTCAGCAGTACTGCAGTGGCACAAATCTCACCTACAGCTTTTGAAAAACAGGGCATTGACGCCCTTAGATTTAAGATGATCGGCACCGGACCTTTTATTCAGACAGAATTCAAACGGGATGTGGTATTGGGGTTTGTTAAAAATTCCAATTACTGGCAACAGGGCAAACCTTATATAGACAAGTTAGAGATAATCTATTCCACGGAACTGATGACGTGTGCAGCGCTGTTAAAATCCGGTGGGGCAGAAATTTTGAATTGTCAGGGAAGTGCCACCACCGCTAACGATGTGGAAAAAGCCGGTTTTAAAATCGTAACTCAACCAGCGGGTACCGGTGGGTTAAGCAATCTGACTCCAGACAGCGCCAACCCGAAATCTCCCTGGGCGGATGTCAAAGTCCGCCTGGCAGCAGAATATGCGCTGGATAAGGATGCTATGTCCAAAACTTTCGGAATGGGCTATTCTATCCCAGCTTATCAGGTTTGCGCCTCCAATTCGCCTGGTCATGATCCCAGCCTGACACCCCGCAAGTACGATCCGGCCAAAGCCAAACAGTTGCTGGCGGAAGCCGGTTATCCCAATGGCTTTAAAACCACCATTATATGCGCACCTTTCGGTTTGAACAGGGACCAGGTGCTCGCGGTTCAGGCTTACTTCAAAACGGTTGGGATCCAGGCTGAACTTCAATTCCCGGCTGCTGCCCAGGCACAGGAATATATCAGCGGCACTCTACCCCTCAACAGCCTGCTGGTGAATCCTTATATGCTGAGCGCCAACCCTAACCGGGTTTTCACGTCTTATTTCAATGACCCTGTCACCAGCAACAAAAGCATGAAACGTCCGGATGGGTTCGCCGCACTGCTGGCTGCAACGTTAGACACACCTGAACTTGATCCCGCTCTGGCTAAAAAATGTGAAGCTGCTATTTATAATGACTGCTCTATGATTCCTCTAGCCTGGGGCATTTCTCCTTTTGCTATGGCTGACTATGTGAATGATCCTGGCATCGGTACCCGCAGTTCATTGACTTATTGGAACCCTGAGAACGTCTGGCTCAGTAAAAAATAAGACCGGTGTTTATAGCTTGACAATCACTAAGAATACTTAGAATAAACCTTATATTAATTTAGCCGCCTGGCCCCGGAGCGCAGTCTCCGGGGCTGGAACAACTAATATAAATCTTCGGTTAGATCTCTTACAATGAACCTTTACCGTAAATGGACAAAAATAGCTTTTTTATATACGACTGTTGTTTTATTTATTATATTTTTAATTATTTTTAAATTATGTTATTTATCTAATTAAACATAAATTTTATCATAAAAAGGAGAGTTAGAAATGGCAGACAACAAATACGCCTATTGCATGAAACATCTGAATTTCCAGGATCATTGGCCGTTTCCCTGCCGGCAGGAGGTATCCTTAACCTCGAAAGATATAGGCATTGATATTAACGTGGAAATCAGAAATTACTGTACTACAGGTAATCTGGGTAAGCCCCCCTTCGAAGCAGAAGTCCATGATTACGACGAAGTAATAGTACTGGTGGGAAGCGATACCGGCTGTTTAAGTGATCTGGGAGCTCAGGTGGAGTTTTGTTTGGGTGAGGAAAAAGAGCGTCATATGATCGCCAGCGCCTCTATTATTTTCTTGCCCAGGGGCGTCCCTCATTTCCCAGCTAAAATAATTTACATGAACCGGCCTTTTATCTCATTGAAAGTGGCTATTGCCAAGGAACTGCATTCGACAACTGTCCTCCAGAATATTAATCCTGGACCGGTTGCAGGTTGGGGCGGAAAATACCGGAAACTTGTTTCACATCTGGAATTCGCCCGCAAAGCAGCATGGCATTACGGGCCGGCTAATCCTGATGACTCAGGCGGGTCAATTGCTACAGTAAACGGCAAAGAGTTCGGTTTTACTTTGATGGTAGAAAGTATTTGCAGAGCTCCATACCGTTTCGGACCTATCCCTGATAAGCCGCATGATCATCCCTATAATGAGTTTGCCATTGCCCTGGGGGCAGATATGAACGACATGAACTACCTGGGCGCCCGAATAGAGACCGGTATGGGACAGGAGATGGAGAGGCACGTTCTCACCAGACCCTGCCTGATCTTGCTCCCCATGCGTCTTCCTCACGGTCCTCTGGCCATTACACAACTTGAAAAGCCTTTTATCTTTTTCATTGTCAAACCCTATGGCCAGGGAGCTGAAGGGCAATAATAAGGTGGCAGCAATTTCTTGTTTTTATAATATTATAGCGGATATTATGTAAAGATTATTAGGTTCAGCTTTTTGGTTAATAAATTATGACTATACTGCAAAAAGGGAGTATTTGAACGTTTTGTTCAAAAATTTAGCTTCGATAATTTGCTAAAAATACCGTAATAAGACCTTTTTGCACTGGAGCTAATTATATAAATTAAGGAGGTTCCTCATGCTTGAAAGTCCCATTTATGCCCTGGCCATTTCACCCCATCCGTTTGATAACGATTGGGGCATGGCAGGCACCGTAGCCCGCTGGATACTGGAAGGCAAAGAGGTTGTCTATGTAATCTGTACTAACGGCGATAAAGCCAGCAGCAACCCTGCCTGGAAAGCAGAAGACCTGGCCCGCACCCGTGAACAGGAGCAACTGGCTGCTGCTCAAGTCCTGGGAGTTAAAGAAGTGATCTTTTTACGTCATCCTGACCTGGGATTGGAATATACCCCTGAATTCAGGAAAGAATTGTTAAGACTTATTTTGAAATACCGTCCGGAAATTGTCACCACCTGCGACCCGTTTTTTATGCCGTATATGTCCAGCCCCGATCACCGCGTCGCCGGAAGAGCAGTACTGGATGCCGTTTGGCCTTTTGCCCTGGCTCCCAATACCTACCGGGACCTGATGGAAGAGGGTTTGAGCCTCCATAGAGTTAGACAGGTTTTGCTCTGGGCTACCGGACAGACCAATTGCAGCTATGATATAACTGCTACTTTTGAGGCCAAATTGAAAGCCGTTCGCTGTCATCAGACCCAGGTTAGCGTGCTGCCTCTGGGATGGTATCAGCGGCTGGTGGAACGGCATAAGGCTGCGGCCAAGGGGACAAGCTATGAGCTGGCTGAAGCTTTTCAGCGTATAGAAGTGCTCCAGCGTTTATAGTCTTTTTAGAGCCGCTAAATAAACAAAAAGAAAACACCAAACGATATTAAAAATAGGAAGGTTTATCCATTTATCGTTGGTAAAGCAGCACAGCATTTCCGTCTTTTAATTTTTGACCCTAGATTTTAATTTATATCCATTTTCGTTTATGCGAAATAAGGAGGACAATTTTGAAGAACAACTCGATCTATTGTCTGGCTATCTCACCCCATCCATTTGATAATGAAATAGGCATTGCCGGAACCGTGGCCCGCTGGACTCATGAAGGCAAAGAAGTAGTCTATGTTATTTGTACAGATGGCGAAAAAGGGGTGGCCAACCCCAAATGGTTGCCTGAAGAACTGGGTAAAGTCCGGGTCCAGGAACAGGCGGAAGCCGCTAAAATCCTGGGAGTTAAAGAAACCATTTTCCTACATCACCCTGACCTGGATGTAGAGTATACTCCGGAATTCCGCAAAGAACTTTTAAAAATAGTGCTGGAATACAGGCCTGAAATCGTCTCTGTTTGCGACCCGTTTTTTCGCCTTAAAGGTTATATCTCTAACCCTGATCACCGTGCCACCGGCCAGGCAGTACTGGATACCATCTGGCCTTATGCTTTAACGCCGAACACCTTCCGCGACCTCTATGATGCGGGATACCGGCCTCATAACGTTAAAGAAGTCCTGCTTTGGGGTGGAGATCAACCTAATACAACTTATGATATCAGCGATACCTATGATCTTAAAGTAAAGGCTTTTTGTTGCAATAAAAGCCAGGCTGGCGATCCACCCCGTCAACAGTTTATTGACCGGATGCTGGATCGTGCCGTTCAATCAGCTAAAGGTCATAATTTCAAACTTGGGGAACCTTTTTTCCGACTGGAGGCGCTGCAAAGTCTGTAATTTTCCTGGTTAAACTCCAGTACTGCTTGTAACCGGTCCCCTGAAGGATTAAAATACCATGACTGAATTGGATTTTTAAGGTTTTTAGTTGCTGGTAATTGGTTTCTGGTTTTATCTCCCGTTTTGCGTAAAAACCCCCGTATTATTAGAAGGAGGAAATAGATGGAATTTACACATGAAAACGTCAGCAAATGGTTTGACAACTATTTTGCCAGCTTTAACCGAAATGCTGGGCCATTGGAAACAGTACCTGAGATGATGAAGTTCTTTACACCTGACATGGAGTTTTGGCCTTATAATATGCCTGCCGGCAGTGTCCCGCGGCCGTCATCCCGCGACCAACTTCTGATGACAATGGTGCATCCCGGCCTGCATGAGCACCTGGAACCTCGTGAATACATTGTCGATCCAAAACGCCTGGTCGTTGTTGTACAGTTTCAACTCTCATTTACGGATGAGATTTCCGGGACCAAATGGCCCCCAAGGCAGGCCAGTGCTCATTATTATCTGGAGCCTGATGAGAATACCGGTTTCAAGATCAAGAAAATCCAGTATTTTACAGAAGCCTCTGTTCCGGAAACCACCTCACCAACTATGCGAGAGCTATGGAAAAAATACAAGGACAAAGCGCTGGAGGAACTGGCCGTTAACTGGATTAAGTCTCCACACAAAACCTGAACGAAAGAAAAGTTAAATAGCGTTGTCTTCAATGACCCTGAAAAACTTTTTTTAATAATCGGGCCGCACCTTGAGAAAGATAAGAGGGATCCAAAAAGGTGAACTTACAATCAGCAGCCGTTTTCTTATTCCCTGGTGGTGATTACAAACCAGAGTGAAAACTACTCAAGAGGTGCGGCCTTGTGGCCACTTTCTGCTATAGATACTTCTGAAAAAAATTAATAAAAAATTTAAAGGCGTTAAAGAGAGCCAGCAATCATATCATCTTTAAGTCTCTTTATCTATATTTTCGAAAAATTCTTTCATGCCAGTGGTATTGACGTCTACCACTGATGCCCCGCCATCTGCCATCAGGATATTTCCGTTGACTAATGACGAATCCTCGCTGGCCAAAAAGCTACAAATAGCGGCTATCTCATCCGGTCGGCCGATACGCCTGAGAGGTGAATTAGATGACATCCTGGTTAAGAGCCAATCAACATCTTTGCCTAACTTCTGCGCCAGTGGCAGAACATGGCTTTCCAGCATGGGCGTTTTGACCCCTCCCGGGCAAATGACGTTACAGCGTATATTTGATGGACCGTACTGTACTGCTATCTGCTGAGTAAGCGCTATTAGACCACCTTTTGCCGTTGAATATTCGGTTTTACCCGGTGGAAAACGTATACCAGCCAGTGACGCGATGTTGATTATGGAACCTCCTCCCGCTTTGAGCATATAGGGTAAAACGGTTTTCATAGTTAAAAAAGGTCCGGTCAGATCCACTTCGATAATCCTGTGCCAAAGATCAAGGTCAAGGTTTTCCCCAGCAGCGGGTGGGTCTATGGCAGCGCTATTCACCAGAATGTCTACTTTACCTCCAAAAGACACTGCAGTTTCCACCATACGTTTGACATCTTCCAACCTGGTCACATCCCCGGTACAGGAAATTGTAGATTCTTTTGAGAGCGAACTGGCTGTATATTCCAACAACTGTTGATTTACATCAGTAAGACAAACTCTGGCTCCATCAGATACAAAGCGTCTGGCTGTAGCCGCGCCTATCCCGCTGGCTGCACCGGTGACCAGTGCTATTTTGCCGCTTAACTTCATGCTCTACCTCCAGCAATTTTAACCAGCAGAGCCTGCTAACTCGCTTTGTTATTAAATCCTGGTCAGGTTTCAATTACGGTTAAATACCCGAAGTACCGGTTTCTGCCTGTGCTAATAAATTCCAGCCCGCCCGCGAGTGAGTCAGGATGCTTCGCCGAGCCTAAAGGGTGAAGGGAGGTTCGCTGGCCACATCCTTAAGCAATTTTGCTGCTGATTCCTCGCAGTCAGGGGACCCGTGATAAGCCAGGTAGATGCCACCTTCAGCCCCGCAAATGCCACCTGCAGCTATCAACTCTGCTTGTACACCGGTTAACAGGGACAAGGCTTCAATCTCGGTAAATACATCCCCTGGGACCGGCATTAAACGGTAGCCGCTGGCACTGGGAGCATTGACTTTATTAGCCAGGTCATCCAAGTCTCCAGAAATACGCTTTTCCAGTCCCACCGGTATTATCATTTTCACACGGTGCCCGATTACTGCCTGAAGGCTCGGTATAATGGTGCCACCTGTGTTCATTCCTATTAAAATGGCGGCGCGCCTGTGTGTCAAATCCAGGGCATTGGCCCCTTTTAAAATAATGTCGCCTTCTTTTAAATCACCTGATATGTCATTAATGGTTTTACCTTTCAGCCATGTACCTTTTTGTAAAACCACATCGCCCGGAAACGCACTTTCATCCGGTAAACGTCCCTGGTCATTGACTTTATAGCCGGGTGGCAGTGTAACGCCTCGAAAAAAACGCCGGCGGTTCAATATTTGCTTGTCACCAGTCATTGTTAAGATTTCATCCGCTACATAGCCGTTGGTAGTCCCGGCAATAATAACCAGAGTACCCCGATTAAGCACCATTTTTATTTCAGGATGGGCTGCCAGACCTTTACCGATCAGCCTTTTGCCTGCCGATGAAGTCAACAAGATTTGCTTCACAATTCTCTCCTCCTTAAGCCTAAAAGATTATATGATTCCAACAACTTGTTATCATTATACTGATATTGTCCCTGCCTATCCAGCAAACAAAAAGTATAGAAAGGTTGTGCATTTCCACAACAATAATGAGAATTTTTTATTGATATACTCTAGTACTTCGTTGCGTTAATAACTATACAAATAACTGAGCGTGTCTAGCTTCGGCAAAATGCCAAGCAAATTCTCCAATTAGGTACTAGTTATGAATATATCGTCATTGCCAGCCAAAGCAGACAACGGGGACTGATGCCATATGAATTCAATTGGATGCTGTAACTAACTCGGTAGGCTTTTCCTCCATCCCGTACCTGATCCAGAATTCAGAGGGGAGACAACAGGCTTTATTCTGATATCTACATTAGTGTACAGCCGTTTTTCTTTCCTGCTTATCCTATAATTTTTAACTCACTACAAGTGATACAATAGCATACACGGGCACTCTCCAGGTGTCTACAGGTGGCTTTGAGTATCTATGGTTACCACCTCCTTTAACGCAATTAAAATAATTAGCCATCGACCATGCTTGATTGTTGAGAATCCCGATATATTGTTAAAATCGCAAATAAATGCTAATGTATGAGAAAAATTCAGGAGGATCAGATTATGTCCGATTCAAAATACGGTCATTTTATTTTGAGAGATGCGGTCAAACACCCAGTACTCAAGCCCAGGGCTCATACGCCCTCTGTGAGCGCTAAGGCGGAATACTGGCCGGGAATCACCGGCATGAATTGTAATTTCGGTATCAACAGTATCACCGAACCCTATCTGCTGCCGGACCCACCTCATACGCACGAATTTGATGAATATCTTTTGTTTATTGGCGGCAATCCATTGGATATGGGTGAATTCGATGCCGAAATAGAGGTCGCCCTGGGCGAGGAATGGGAGTTGCACAAAATCAACTCTACCTCCATTATTTATATTCCCAGAGGCTTACAACATTGCCCGATTAATGTTAAAAAAGTCGGAAAACCTTTTCTTTTCGGGCATATCATGCTTTCGGAAAAATACAGCAATAGCGCCTATTCAGGGGATCTTTTCAGTCATAAGCCTGCCAAGCAGGTTAAACCCTGAGTTATTCCTCCTCCATTACTACGGCTTCTCCGAACGGCTGTGATAATTGGCCAGCACGATCCTTGGCATCTGCTGTTTCAACTCGTCTATAGTCCAGGGACCGCCGTACTTGACCACCGACCTTTTTATCTCAGGATCTTCATGTATACCAACGGAATTCCCCCCAATACTGAAGACCGTTCCGCTGACGCCCTCTGTAAGATCTGAGGAAAGGTAGGCCATTACTGGTCCCAGATCTTCCGGGCTTGGGGTCATTTCCAGTCGAGAACCCCTGCCGTCCGCATTATGCGGCCGTTTATCACCTGTAGCCAGCATATTATAAGCTTCCAGTTCAAAGGAAGCCCTCGTTCTGGCGTAAGGCGAGAAGGCGTTACACATGACACCCCTGTGGTATAACTCATTAGCTACACCCCGGGTAAGCCCCACTACAGCCGCATTAGCCGCCGCATAATGGCAGTGTTTCAGACCATCACCTGCCCAGGCTTTGGAGGTGCAATTCAGTATCCGGCCCCATTTCTGCTTTAGCATGTGGGGGACTGCATGACGGATACAGTTGAAATAGGCTTTAGGTTTTACCCCAAAAACATATTCCCAGGTTTCTTCCGTCATCTCTTCGATGGGACTGAAACGGAAAGTCCCGGCCACGTTGATTAATATGTCTATTTTTCCGTATGTATCTATGGCTGTTTGAATCAATTTAGCCGCCACATCAAATCTGGTCACATCACCAAAGAAAGGCGTGGCTTCACCGCCGGCTTTAATAATAGACTGTGCCGTTGTCTCCGCATCACCGGTATACTCCTTCTGAAGTCTGAAAACCCACTCTCTCTGCTCATCGGTCAAGGCCTCCAATTGCTGTTCATTGAGAATAGCCATACCGGTAGAGCCTGGCTTACGGTTATTAGTGACCACCTTTGCCCCTTCCTTGCCCAACCCGAGGGCAATCCCCCTGCCAATGCCCTGGCCGGAACCGGTAACTACCGCTACTTTTCCTTTTAACAGATCTCCCATTTTACAAATACTCCTTTTAATATAGTGTTTTAGTATAATTCTTATCGAATTTGAATGTCAATTACGCCTGTTTGACAAATCAGCTTTTCCCTCATCATAATATTAAAAACTTCCCTGTATTTGCTATTCAATTCGGATTGAACCAGGTTTATATTTTTGTTAAGGAGGTTCAGATGGGCAATGAGACCGTAGAACTGGTAATGCCAACTCCCAGAGGGGAGATCGGCAGCAAACGTTTTTACCCGCTAGCGCCGAGACCAGATGACCTGTCAGGCAAGAAGATTGCTCTGGTTCATAATAAAAAAGCCGGCGCTGATATTTTTCTGGATGCAGTTGAAGGGCTTCTCAAACAAAAGTATTCGGACCTAACATTCCTTAAGCAATATACCACCGAAATCAACCTGGCCAGGGACCCCTCCTTCTACGATGAGGTAGCCAGGAACAGCCATGCCTTCATTTTTGGTTCCGGCGATTGAGGCACTTGCACGTGGTGGGGTTCCTACCACACGGCAGAGTTGGAAAAAAGGGGTCTCCCCGGTGTCTTCTTCGTAAGCTCCAACTTTAGCCAGGATGCCCGGTCAGCAGCTTCTGATTGGGGCGTGCCGGCTATCCGCACCGTTAATCTTCCCTCGGAAAAATGGTATACCATGAGAAGAACTCCAGAAGAAATACTGCCCCTGGCAACAGAAGCGTTGGAGACTATTATCATTGCTTTAACCAGCCCATTAAGCCAAGAGGAAGCTAACCCTGTACAACCCAAAAAGATTGATATCGGACCAGCCGAATACGCTATAACCGCTGAATCTTATTCCGAAGCTTTGGAGAAATTCAATGATTTCTTCCTGGAAAATCATATGGGCGATGGACTACCTCTGGTGCCGCCCACCTACGAACGGGTAAAATGGATGCTTACGGGAACCAACCGTGCTCCTGATGAAGTCCTGGGTAAATGCCCTCTAAAACTGGGTACTGTCACTATTGAGAAGATAGCCATAAATGCTGTCATGGCCGGCGCCAGGCCGGAGTATCTACCGGTCATTATCTCAGCCATGGAGGCTTTCGTAGGTGAATCCGGCAAGGGCAAAGACGGAGAGTATTTCTTCCATACGCTGGGTTCTTCTGGCGCTTTTAACCTGGTAATTATGGTAAATGGACCTATCGCTAAAGAAATAAATATGAATTCAGGTATGGGACTCTTCGGACATGGCTGGAGGTCCAATAATACCATCGGCCGGGCGGTCAGATTGTGTACCCTTAATATTGGTCATTGCTGGCCCAGGGTCAATGATATGGCTCTGACTGGACGGCCTTCAGCCCATACCTGGTTTACCTTTGCTGAAAATGAGGAATTGAGCCTCTGGGAGCCTTTCCATGTCTACCGGGGCTTTAACCAAGAGGACAGCACAGTCACACTCAGTAAAGTCAATAGTATTTATTCCACATACGGCGGTGGAGCAGTAGCGCTCTGGAAAGCCGAATCTATCCTGGATCAGATTGCCGTCCGCATGGGAAACCGGGGCAGTGTTTTTATTGTATTTAATCCCGAAGTAAATAAAGAGTTAAACAAGCTCGGCTTCAGCCGGAAAGACGTCCAGGAGTGGCTGGCCGAAAAGACCGGCATGCCGTTCATTAACATCCACCTGGCTGTGGCTGGGGGTGTGCCGGGCTATACCGTGATGTGGGGCATGCTTGATACCCGAGCCCACGTCATAAAGAAAATATATGGAGCAACTCTGACCAAGGCAGGGAAATAACCTTGCTCTGATCTCGGGTATCATGCTGGAGTTCCGATTAACCTTTTGCCCTATCGGAATAAGGCATCTTTTGGCAGATATTGGTAATATTTCACACAAGCAGAATTGATATTAATGATACGTGAAAATAAAAATGGAAATTAAGGTCAAAAACGCCCTTCAGGCATTGACTGTACTCTTTTCATATCTATGTGAGCAGGATGTGCCCGGCGTCCCTGAAGCAGGGGTCAATTGGCAGGAACGCAGGCTATATTCAAGGGATATCGAGGATTATATTGTTACCAGTAAACTATTCATCTCTAACAGTTGGATGGTGGAAGTATATCAGGGCGTAGCGCCTCTCAGCAAGACGGTCTACCGGATAACAGTGTTTAATACAGAGTCTCACTGGTACTGGCAGGGTTCTGTCCAAGCTGACGGAACTCTAACCGGAATAAATCCTCCGAAAAAGCTTTCAGAAAAAGAATCCAGGGAAATAACAGCAGGGATCTCCCGAAAACTGGAGATCCCTGCTCCCAGGCCGGGTAGCTACGGCCATTAGTCGTTGACCTGGTTAATTACTTCGCCGCCAGTTCAGTTATCTTTCTTACGTCATCCAATTTTTCCAAATTCTCAAGGATATTCACCAGTTTTTCCGCCTTCTGTTTGCTGACCAGTTTGGAGAACTCCACCTGCTCCATGAACTTTGCGATCAGCCCTTCTCTTTCCAGCGGTCTATAAGGCTCGCCGATAACCTGGTCTACATATTCGCTGTACCGGCGCCCGTCCTTCAGTATTACCTCTACCTCAACCCCGGTGGCTTTATCCAGGTCGTCCAGCCGTACCTTCTTGATCATCTCTTGCAAGCCAGGTTCACGGATGGCTTGTTCCGTGAAATTTTCATCTTTTGAGGTTTTTCTATAGAGGGCGTTGCCCACGGCGAAATAAAAACTCCAGAGGGCGTTCATTGTCGGATATTCTCCAATCATGTATGGTTTAGAGTAATGAACGGCAGCCGCTGCCCGTGAAAGATGCAGTACCGCCTCTTGAACATCTTCCGGATTGATATTATATTTATTTACCAGATTCAAAGTCGCCTCAGTTGGGCCATTGGTAGGTCTGCCACCCGGCCATGGCTTAAAGACCTGCTCAGTGTAATATTTTTTACCCAGATCCTGAGTTACTCTTTCCGGGTGCGCCACGCTGGCCACCCCTGGATAAAAACCGCCGCGTTCGCCAAAAAAGGCATCGCTAACTCCGGTCCATCCTGCCTGGGCTAACTGAGCTGCATTTACACCATTACGGGCGATCAAACCCTGCATTAGTTTGGTGCTGGTAGTCTCTTCATACCCGCCTCTGGCCATAGCTGCCAGAAAGAAGGGATCCTTAACGCCTAACCATCCCGGATTGGCGCCCTGCTGGATATTAGTTGCGGTTGCGGGTTTCCGGGCAGGTGGAGCCGGAGGAGCCATCATCGAATAGCCCCCTCCCATAAAGGTAACACATAGACCAAAGGCGTTTTTCATTTGCTGATGATTTAACCCCAATAAACGGCCGGTGATGGCTGCCGCTCCAAAAGTATCTGTAGAACCGCGTGTCATGGGGGGCTTTGGAAGATCCGGATTGGAGGCTTGTCCAGGCGGAGTCCTGTCTGAAGCAATGTGCAATCTGGCAGAGAGGTCATCACCCATCACCATAGCCGTAATTAATTCTTTACCGTCAATCCCCCGGCTCTCACCCATTGCCAGGGCAGTTAAAGCAGTTGTTTCCGTGAAATGACTGGCAAACCGGTTAATATATTTACCGTTAATAAAAATGGAATAGGGGCCCCAGTTTCCTTCGATTACCACAGTTAATGGACCCCTGTCAAAGGAACGTCCGAATATACAGTTGACCATAGCTGCTTCATGTACCGTCGCTTTCCCACCGAAACCAAGGATGGTGGCATCTTTCTGGCCTCTCCAGCCTTTTACCATTGAAGCCAATTCAGGGCTGCCCGGACACATGGCGCCGCCTATAGCGTCCCCAATCATATCCAGGATGCGTCTTTTTGCATTATCAACGGTTCCCGCATCAAGGTCTTCAAAACGTGTCTTTAATACATGATCCGTTAAAACATCAATGATCTTTTTTTCTTCTTTTTCTGGCATTTTTACCTCTTTTTTTATTTTAATTAACTTATATCCTTAACCACTGGCATCAATTGAAATTTCTATCTTGATTTTCTGCTGCCATCTATGGAAATAACAACTCCCCAGCTTTTTCGTTTAACCTGCTATGTTGATGTTAACTGCTCTTGCCAAACAATAATCTTTGACCAATAAGGGTAAATCAATAAGTGTACCCAGTGCCAGCGTTATTCTTTACCCTATGGAGTAAGCCAGTAAAATTGTGCTTCTACAGATTGATATGGGAATCTCGATCTTAAGTGATGAATGTCCGGCATCCATTCTACTTTATAAATAAGACATTTTGTCACTCTAACTAACCGGTTAAAAAAAGTATAGAGTTGTCGCTATAGATTGTCAATGAAGATTGTGTTAGCAACTCCCTTTTCATGATTTCAACCGATCCCGGGAAATAACGACCGCAGTCAAAAAGGGGCTTAAAACGATGCACTTCTGATCGCTGGATCAGATAAATGACATGATGGAAGTGCACCCCTTAGAAATGGTCTGGATACTGGAATTGTCTATGTTGCTTTAAATATCCTTAAAATGGGTACGTTAATATGTCTTAATATTTGTCATTATGGTAAAAATTTAAACATTGTCATAATTTATTCCTCCAGCCTGGATAATATCTGCTGTAGCAGAAAAAAACTACGGCTGGATCTAGGTATCAGGAGATAATTTCTTAACAAATGGAGTTCAGCTATACACTGATCTCTTCTGCCTCCCTGGCCGACAACTATCAGCCATCAGCAGTTTGAACTCCCTGATTCAACCTGCTGGCGGTTGATAACTGAGAATTTGAGTCTTTATACTATCGGAATAGCCAGGACGGCAAAAACTTATTATACTACTTAGCTTGCTGGGGTAGATGGCGTTGAAGGAGGCAATGCCAAGCGGGCTTTCCGCGCTTCCAGCCGTGCCTGAGCCTGTGCTAGCACTACATCCTTTTCTACCTGCCCGCTCATGTCCCCCAGAGCTCGCTCAAAACGAGCATCGGCAGCATCTGCCCTTCTCTGAATGCGGTCCGCCACAGCGTCAATGGAGACATCACTCCCTGTTGATGCAATCTGACCGGCCTGCTTGATAGCTTCCACCGCTTTTTCTTTAGCTCTAGTAGCCTGGTCCATGGCTTCCAACCGCTGTACCTGCTGTACCATGTTCTGGTACCGGGTCTGTAATGTCGATACAGCTTCGGATAGCGCCTGTGCGGTTTTCTGACTGGTGCCTATCTCTTCTTCTCTGGCAGTTATGCGCTGCTCGAGGCCGATCAGTCTGGCTTCCAAAGGTTCGGCTAAATGATCATTATCAGGTTTATTATCACTCAATATGAAATCTATGTTTCCGTTCAGCTCTTTGATTTGAGCCCGGATGGAAACTGCGTCACGCTGCACCGTCCTGACATGTCCGGTGGCTACTGCGGAAGCATCTTCCAGTTCCTCCAGAGCGTTCTCCAGATCCCTGACGTATTGTTTGACCGCGCCGATTGAGTTTAAATCAACCACCTTGTCCATCAATGCATGTGCCGTGCTCAAAGCAGCTATCCGTGCTTTCTGAAATAATGATGCCATCTTTTTCTCCTTCTCTTTCTTTATGTTATTTCCCAGATCAGTTCATGTTTGATCCTTAATACGCTAATACCGTCTACCAGCCTGTTGAACCTCCTCCCCTCCTTCCCCCTCCGCCACTTGCCCCTCCGCTCCTGGAGGACCATCCGGATGATCCGCCACCCGGCCGGCTGCCTCCACCGCTCGGTCTCAAACTTCCACCACCCGGTCTGGAAATACCTGATCCACCAGGACGGCTCGAACCCCAAGGTGGAACTCCGCCTGTTTTAATCGTTGTTGGAGGGAAAATTATGGTGGGAATACTGAGATTCGGGATATTCATTGTGGTGCTTTTTACATCACTTTGAGCCAGTTGATAAGCCCGCTCAGCGGCCGACTCAGCTTGAGTTGCCAGAGAAATTTGTGATTCAATATCCGGAGCTGCCTCTGCCTGCCGCAGAGTATCCATGGCATTAATCAGGTAGTTTCTGGCTTCGCTTCTCACTAATGGATGATGGACTTCTATATATTTACTGGCAATGGAGACCCTGGCTCCTGCATCTCTACGGGTACTGGCAGCTTTAGCCCTCAGTCGTTCGGCAGCCTCATGCTCATTCCTGGCCTGTATCAGAATCTTGTCTGCCGCTTCGTTGGCCTCCCGCGCCAGTCGGCCGGCTTTAAAATAGTCCGGTTTTTCCTGCCTCAACTCTTCCCTGGCCAGCTCATTTTTTCGTTCAGCAGCCCGTAAATCATCTTCCAGGCTCTCGCGGATATCTTCATCATACAGGTTTATATATTCCCAGGCCCTGGTAACATCTGCCTGGGCCGCTTTAACTTCACCGGGTGCAGCCAGGCGTTCACCTGCTAATTTCTCTTCCAGCCCGGTGATGGACTGTATCAATGTTTCTGCTTCCGTCAGCCAGTCATTGCCCTTTTTTACCAGTTCCAGGGCTTTATGCCATTCCTGCTGCTCCATTCCTGAGGCTAACCGCGCATCCTCCAGAGCCTCCGTTGCCCAGTTAATCCGGTTTTCTGCTTCTGTGCCGTTGCCCCGGATGGATTCCCAGTTTGCCGGAGCAAAAGCCTGGTACAACCCTTCAAAAACGTCCCGTCCGCGGTCAACCGTTTCCTTGACCTGCTCAATCCGTGATGAAAACGCCGGTATTACTACTTCAGTTTCTTGCTTTTTATGAGGCATATCCTCTGCCGCCTGAATTGCCTGTTGTATTTGCTCATCTGCCAGATTGATATATTTTAATCCCTCATTTAAGCTTTTTCTTGAGAACAATTCTTGAGCCTGACCCAACGTAAGGCGTCCTTTGGCTACCAGTTCGGCCGGATATGACGACCTAAAACCAGCTTGCTTTAGCTCTTCCTGTTTGGCCAGGGCAGTTTCTATGGCCATATTCACCCCGCTAACCTTTTTAGGGAAATCCTCAATCACCTGTTGTACGGTATTAATCTGTTCTTCTACCCCTTTGATAGAAGCCCTGGCCTGACGTAAATTATCCACGATCTTCCCATATTCAATTTCAATCACTTTAAGTTGTGATTCGGCCAGTTTCGGGTTTTCCGGATCGCCGGCGCTGTGGGATAATTCGCTATATGCCTGCGAACTGCGGTCGACCAGGCTTTTTGCTTTTTGTATTTCCTCCCTCAGGGGTTGTGCTTCCTCTGGCGTGATCTTTTCTGATATCACATTGATTTTAATTTCTAGCATTTGTACTGCTTCATTAAGCTCATGAATCCCAGAGGCTGCGGCTTGTTTAACTAAAAGGGCTTTCTGCCCCACCGCCTGCCGTGAAGCACGGCTTTTTTTACTATTTATGGTTCTTTCTCATTTCAAATGGGTAAACCAACTTTAGAATAGTCGAGTTTACCAGTGAGCATATAGATTATGGT
>CAYLRY010000010.1:0-71385 GCA_964386535.1 uncultured Dehalococcoidales bacterium
AACCTCTCTTTTTGTTTTAGTGTACCTTACCCACTCAGTTTGAGAAAGAGCCCTAATAATTGAAACAATTCGTTCCATAATATTAGATATCATATTAGTAATTCTTCTTCTTGTCAATAATACAGACAACCCTTGATTCACCATCAAATGAAGCTAAACAAGCCTGAATATTTTCACCATATTGGTGCAAAAATATCGTGCCTGTTTGAGACTACTTGATGGCGGATTTTGGCAACTATGTTAATGATTTCAGGTAAAACCTGTAACTACAACGATTTTTAACTCATTAAGAAGGTGGTGAGTGTGTTATTAACCATCGTATATAATAAAATAATGAAATAACTAATATCATTTTCAGCCATAATCTTGACAATATATGGTATAATTAATTATTCACGAAAATATAATTCCAAGATTTTCACACTATAAGGTGTTTTCAAAAAGACTGTGTTTATTTCTGATATTAAACATTTTATGAACTGACCTATTTTATATACAAGCTAACAAGAACTCCAGGAGAATTTGAGTGTTCAAGAGAAACAATAGTTATTTTAAGGAGTCAACTAGATACCTAGCGGTTTGTGCCAATATATAAGTTGTGGTCGAAGGCAATAGGACAGATGTTTTGAGTATTGGAGTGCAGGATACCGGACGATTCATAGGGGAATATACCCTTACCAGAAACGATAAATAATCCGCACGAACATTTGAATATTACATTGAATTATAACTTCTCAACTGGCCCGACATACAGGTAGAAGACGAAAATAGCGGACTGTTGATGCCTCCTGCCTACAGCAGCCACGGTGACAAAACCCGGAGTAAAACGAAAGTAGCTTTTGACCACTATTTTCAAGGTTCATTTGAAGGCGTATCAATAAAGTCAAAATTTACTGAGTAAACTACGCTTTTCAGGGAAAAACCTGGTTAATATAGGTAAGCAAAACTATATGGCAGATCACCAAGACATTATTGATATAATTCGAGTAACCGGTACCAATTTTTTGAATTAACACATATGTTAGCAGAAATGCGTGTCCTGCCGGAAACGAGTATGTATTTCAGGAATCCGGTTTGTCATCGGATGTTTACCTCAAACCACACCATTTTCCTTGAGGTAGTTGAAAAAGGTGGAAGTAATCAATATTAAAACCTATGAGCATAATTTGATAATCGAATAACTTTGAGATGACTATAAAACGGGCTGCTTAATAGAAAAATTCAATTTTTTATATAATAAATCTTATAAATAAATAATATATACAATTTTTTGAAGGAGGATAATATGCATGGCTGAAACAAAATATGGGAAATTTATCTTATACACTCGGCCGGGAAAAGAAAAAAAGGGTCTTCCCGATATAGTAGCGCAGATCGACAGTGGTATGATGCCCAGGAGCCAGCATTTCCTGGCCCACAGGATTTCTCCGTGGTATATTCCCAGGCAGCATAGCCCACACATACATAAAGATGCAGAAATGCTGGTAATGCTGGGTACCGATCCTAACGACCCCTGGAATCTGGGAGCAGAGATACACCTTTGTATGGGGCAAGAACTGGAAAAACATGTGATTACAGAATCATGCCTGGTGTTTATTCCCCCCAGTTTTATTCACTGCCCTATCAGCTATCAGCACGTTACCAGACCTTTCATTTTTATCCAGGTGCAATACGGGCCTAAAATGACTGAATTCCCCTGTAAAGGTCTTATTCCCCAGAACGAATTCGCTGAAATGGTGTCTTTCAGTGTCGATGGTACACAAAAAGGGATGTCCGGTTCAACCTGGAGGTCCAGCGCTGAGTAACTGTATAATAAACGACCATTTTCATCTCCTTAGCGTTATAAGCGTTTATGTACCTGTGTTGAATCGTCTAATTACTATTCTTTAAAGAGTTAATATCTTCGAATATAAGACTCTGATACTAAATAAAATGCTAATATATTTAAAAAACAGCTACATCATGGCGAAACCAAGGAGAAAAGAAAATGGTCAAAGTCAACCAATTCACTTGTAATGAAGCTCTCTAGTCTGGAAGAAGCAAAATAAAGAAAATTAGAAGACTGATACAAGCTGATCATGATCCATGTAATTATCTTAAACTTTATGTATAGGTTTTGATAGGAGGAAAAGAATTGAATAACTGGTTTATTTTAGTTATTTTGGTACTAACGGTATGTATCATTTCATTAGCTTGTACATCCCCAGAATCTTCTACAACCGCCAACACCGCTTTAACAGGCACTACATCAAAGCCAGTTACCACTACCACAGCAGCTAATGTTCCCGCTATTCCAGCATCAACTACAATTAAACTTCCGGCTACTACCACCCCCATAGCGTCTACTGCTCCTTCTGCGACAGTCCCGCAGGGCAGATATGGCGGAGTATTCAGGCAACTGGAAGCATCCGGCCCTAGTAATATTGGAGATCCGGCCGTAATACCCGGAATCCCCACTTTTTACCGCGTATCCGCCGAAAGCCTTTTCTATGTTGAAAAAGACGGAGTTCCTATACCGCGCCTGGCTACTTCCTGGGATTTTGATCCTGATGGCAAGTATGTCATTTTCCATCTCCGGAAAGGTGTGAAGTTCCAGGATGGTACCGACTTTAATGCCGAAGCTGTCAAATTCTGCCTGGAAAGAGGCATTAAAGGACAAGCGCCAGGCTTAAAACCAGTAACCTCTGTGGATGTCATTGATGAATATACGGTCAAGGTTAACTGGCCAACCTTTGATTATTCAGTCTGGGATACTTTGGGCGCCCAAAAAAGTCCATCATGGATTGTGTCTCCTACATCTATCAAGACACATGATAAAGACTGGCCTCTAATGAATATAATCGGCACCGGCCCATTCACATTTATCAGTTATCAACGTGATGTCAATATGAAATTTGAGAAATTCAAGGACTACTGGCAAAAAGGTTTACCCTATCTGGATAAAGTCGAAATGCTCTTTGTAGCAGACCAAACTACTTCTCTACTTGCTTTCAAATCAGGTGCTGCGGAGATGATGCGTTCACTTACTATTGCCAGTGCTAATGACCTGAAGAGAGATGGCAGTTCGATAATTGTGGAGACTCCGGGTAACTCTGTATTCATTGCTTTTTCTAGCAAAAATCTTGATTCCCCCTTTTCAAAACTAAAAGTCCGTCAGGCACTGATTCATGCGGTAGACTCCAAAGCTCTGGCCCAGGGGATTGGCGGGGGTTACTATCTTCCTAGTAATCAAGTTTTCCCACCCTGGAACTGGGGCAGCAATGCTAACATTAAAGGATACCCCTATAATCCGGCGAAAGCTAAACAACTTCTGGCTGAAGCGGGATATCCCAATGGTTTTAAAACTTCAATATACATGCAGACCGGAAGGGACCAGCCGGATATGGTGGTAGCAGTACAGGCTTACCTAAAGGCGGTTGGAGTTGAAGCCGAGATAAAGGCTCAAACAGCACCGGCTATTGCAGCCATGATGAGCAACACAGGATGGGAAGGCCTGATGGTTGGTCAGATGTTGAGCTTGATTGGAGGTGATCCTGGGGCAACCATGCAGGGTATGGGGTTCGTAACCAGGGGCACTTACTTCTATAGTGTAATGCGTACAGACGATACAATTAACCTGCTTAACCAGGCTAATAGCATAACCGACCGTCATAAAAGGGAATCATTTCTAAAGGAAATGAGCAGATTAATAATAGACGAGTATGCCTTGATTCTACCGATCTATTATACTCAAAGCCTTACTGCTGTCCAGCCGTATGTGCGTGACATAGGTATTGAAGAATTCGGCTATACTTATGATAAAGCGTGGTTTCAGAAGTAAACTATTTATGGGCACTCGAAAACACCGGGCGCTTTTCTTTTAGAATATACATATTAAAGGAGGATAAACCTTTGGATTCCGTCCAGGATACAGGCAAGGATACCGAACGAATCGATATAATCTGCATCGGTGCAGGCGGTACAGGCCTTTCAGCAGCCGTCGCCGCTGCTGAAAAAGGAGCCAAAGTACTCATCCTAGAGAAAGCTAACGCACCTGGCGGCAACTCAGCCAGAGCTGTAGGTTTTTTTGCTGCCGAGAGCCCCACCCAAAAGAGAATGAGGATCGATGCCCCCCGAGATTCCCTCTTTAAAATTGCTATGGAATATGCACATTGGCGGATTGATCCTAAAATCATCCGGGCTTTCATAGATAAATCAGGAGACACAGTGAGATGGCTGGAGGAAAAAGGACTTGAAATTGACCGTATTCCTGCTTTCTATCCTAATCAGGTGATGAGGACTGAGCATGATGCTAAAAATGGCGGCTCGGATGTGGTTAAAGTGCTGCTTAAAACATGCGAAGCCCTAGGAATTGAGATGATGCTCAACGCACATGTCAAAAAGATACTACTATCTTCTACAGGAGTGGTCTCCGGAGTATTGACTGAAACAACCGAAAAACAGTTAAAATTGGCTGCAAAGACTGTTATTATAGCTACTGGTGGATATGCAGCTAATAAAAAACTATTAAAAAAATATACACCATGGTTTTCAGAAAACATACGCTACCGGGGGTTGCCGCATACTGGTGACGGATTGCTTATGGCTATGAGAATAGGAGCTGCCACCAATGGACTGGGACAATTAAGAATGCTGGGACCAATCTTTGATGGATCACGCAGGCATGTAGGCATTATATATAACCAGCCTCATACCATCTGGATAAACAAGAAGGGCGAGCGTTTCATCGACGAAACTATGGCTTTTAATCATTTTGAAAGTGTAAATGCCGTCATTCTTCAGCCAGAACAGGTTTCATATACTTTATTTGATGAGCTGATCAAGCATAACATAAGCGAGACTGGTCCAGTCCGTGTAGCACAGGAAGGGTTCTATGGGAAGACCGTGGACTTATCTGATCTGGACGTTGAACTACGGAAAGAAATGGATGAGGGTAATTTGCTAATATCCGACACATGGGATGACATCGCCAAATGGATCGGCGCCAGTCCAAAGAAATTGAGAAGAACTATAGAAGAATATAACACCGGATGCGATCATGGCTATGATGCCCAAATGGCCAAAGACCGTAGATATCTTTTTCCTTTACGTACACCTCCCTTCTATGCCATGAGAGGGCATCCGTCCATAACGACCACCCAGGGCGGGATCAAGATCAACCAGCATATGCAAGTGCTTAACGATAAAGGTGATCCGATTCCAGGGCTTTATGCCGGCGGTGATGCCACCGGTGGCTGGGAATCAGATACATATAATGTGCACCTTTCCGGAAGCGGGCTGGGATTTGCTCTTAACTCCGGGCGAATTGCAGGTGAAAATGCCGCTGTTTATATTTTTAATCGAAAATGTGAAAATCAGGAGAAATGAAATTGTATAGATTCAGCCAGTCCTATATGATAAACTTGATGCTTAAATTGCTCTATTAAAATATCCTTTAATGCTTGCATTGGACAGGTTATATTCGAAAGGCATCATCCGTTAGCTTCAGGATTTGAATAGGATATTATAAATCAAAAATTTAAACAGGAGGATCATCATGTCTGATAACAGGGAATTTGTCAGAGAGCCGGAACGCAGGATACCGGTATATAAAAGAGTGGGCGTTCTGGTCTGCGGCAGCGGTTCCGGAGGATTACCGGCAGCGGTATGCGCTGCCAGAAACGGGGCAGATGTTATGCTTATAGAACGCCAGTCCTTCCTGGGTGGAGAGTCCACAGTAGCCTATCAAAACTGGTTTGGAGGACCTACAGATATTTTGACCGGTTTCGCTGACGAATACGCTAAAAAGCTGGATGAACGGGGAGCAGCTAAACTGCTGGACCCTTATAAAACCCAGACAGCAGCTACAGGCATCAAGCCTCTGACCTATCATATTGCCATTGAACCGGAGGAATGGAAATATTTGGCCTGGGATGTACTGGAGGAAGCCGGGGTAAAAATTCTGACCAATACTTCAGCAGTGGATGCCATCGTAGAAAATAATCTTGTCAAGGGCGTTATCATTGAAAATAAAACCGGTCGACAGGCTATAATGGCTGATGTGGTTATTGATGCCACCGGAGATGCCGATATCGCTACCCGGGCTGGAGCCCCTATTGACAAATTGCATAAAGGCGGCTACCTGATCGCCATGATTCCAGGATTTCGTCTGGGAGGCTTAAATTATGCAAAAATTGCTGAATATGCCCGCCAGCACCCGGAAGATTTCCGGCCTGGCGGGGGGGTGCCTCCCGGCGATTTCGATGGGGAAAACATGGCCTCAGTCCAGGGTCTGACAGGCTGGTTTTCTCTGATCGAGGAAGGTAAAAAAAGTGGGGAGTTCCCGGCTGATTTACCCAGCATTAATCTACAAATGAACCCCACTCATATTAAACGGGGCATGGCCTATGTAGTGGGATCACACCTGAGTGCATTCAAGAAAGACGGGCCGCGTTTCCCCTGGATAGCTGAGGATGTTACCAGGGTGGAAATCGAGGGAAGAAAGCGGGCTAAAAAACTGGTATACTTCCTGCAAAAAAGGGTACCGGGATTCGAGTCCTGTTATCTGCTGGATGTATCTACCAGCGTCGGACCCCAGGATTCCAGGCGGATCATCGGAGAATATGTCTTAACCCGTAAAGATGAATATGAAGGCCGTGTTTTTGATGATACCATTGCCCTTCTCACTATCACCTGGCCGGATGTCCCGTACACAGAGGATTCAGGATGGGGTATGCATCCACCGGTAGAAGAGATGGACGAATCCTGGCGTGCACCTCTGAACGGACCCCGATTTCAGACCACTTTTGGAGTACCTTACCGCTGCCTGATTCCCAGAGGCTATGATGGTATTCTGGTGGCAGGACAGACTATTTCCATGACTTACATGGCGCATGAACCGGGGCCCTGCCGGGGTATGATACCCTGTATGCACTGGGGTCAGGCCGCTGGTACGGCGGCCGCTATAGCCTGTAAACAGGGAATCTCTCCCAGACAGGTTGATGCCGCCTTACTTAGAAAAACCCTGGAAAGTCAGGGTGTGAATCTGCGCAAAGAGGCCATTGATCTTTCAGATGTACTTAAGAGGTTTGAGGTACCGGGCAGTAAAGTGTACCTCAGCCATAGGGCCTAGTAAACCGCTCTTAATTACAGCTAACATTGACTTTGTGGCTTTATTGTTAGAGAATGAAACAGATTCGGGGCTGTTATATCCCGGATCTGTTCCGTTTTATTACATCTGGTCATAACGCCATATTCCTGATAAACATACTTCTATCTTGGCCAATTAAACACTTAGCGGTCCGCTGGAAACCTTGGTGCGATGTTATTGATTGAATTTGAGGTGCAGGGTAATGAAGACTGTAACTGAATACTTGTGGTTCAATACTAAGAAGCGCCGCGAGTTTATTAATATTACAGAGAAAGTTCGACAGGTGGTTGAGAACAGCGGAATCAAGGAAGGCTTTGTCCTGGTATCTGCAATGCATATTACCGCCGGTGTTTACGTCAATGATGCTGAGGACGGGCTGATTGCAGATATAGAAGAGTGGTTGGAAAAACTGGCTCCTGCCCGGCCTGATTATAGGCACCACGCTACCGGTGAAACCAATGCGGATGCCCATTTGAAAAGCCTGCTTATACATCATGAGGTAATAGTGCCTGTCACTCATGGACTTCTGGACTTTGGGCCATGGCAGCAGATCTACTATGCCGAATTTGACGGACAGAGAAAAAAGCGGGTGGTTGTCAAATTAATGGGTGAATAAATGGCCTATTCGATAATAATATCCATGCTGTTGAGCAAGGAAATGACTTCAGGATAAGAAAACCGTGTTTTCTTCAGAGTGTTATTTTTTACATCGATCAGATAATTTTTTGACCCTCTTAGATCAGCACCTGTGAGGTTGGTTTTAAAAAAACGGCTGCCTGTAAAATCAGTATTCCTGAAGTCCCCTTCAGTTAAATCAGCATCCGTAAAATCTACCTCTCGTGCTTCACAACCAATCACCTTAATTTTTGACAAATTTATCAGCTTAAAGCTGGAATAGTTAATCTGGCACTCATGAAAAGCCAGTTCCCGGATTTCCTTGGCTGTGGTCCAATCAATTCCAATGGCCTTGCATTTGGTAAAACCGGTTTCAATCCACCGGCAATCTGAAGGGATAACCGCACTTAATATGCATTCACTGAATTTACAATTGAGAAAACGGCACTTTTCCAGTTTGCAGTTTATAAAACTACAACTGCTGAATTCGCACTCCTCGAAGGATTTTGAGTTCAAGTTTTCGTTCGATAAGGAAATTTTGGCAAATCTTGCCTGGTAGTAGGTTTTTTCCGAGAACGATATAATGTTCAAGTTTACCCCTTAAGACAGGCCCAGCTCTACTTTGCTGAATCTCTCGCATCCTGTCTCAGTGATCAGGTAGGTATAACCCATACCACAGCCCTCTCCCCCGATCTCAGTCATAATACTGGGATGGACAGCCAGGGTCATCCCCGGCTTAAGCACCGTGGTATTGGATTCGGTGATCGACCAAAAATCCAGAGCATCCAAACCAATGGCATGTCCAGGGCGGAGAGGCGAAATAAAACCGTTTTGGCGAACCGTATTAATCAGGGCATGGTATAGTTCAGATACTCTGGTGCCCGGCCGCAAGATGTCCATAGCTGCCTGGTTGGCTTTTCCCCAGACTCTCACCATTTTTTGAATCCCGGTCGGATAGTCCCACACCGGCAAAGTCACAGGCAGTTGAGCATAATATCCTTCAAAAGCCGGAGTAATTTCCATAAAAAGGGTATTTTTCTGTTTTAATCTCTCCCCCGTCGGCCAGTAGGTCATATTCATCCTGGAGCCTTCAGCATCAATCAAATCAAACGAATATTCGCAACCATATTCATAGATTATCCTCTTTACTTCTCCATATATTTCAAAATCTGTTTGTCCCGGATGAATAAAGTCTTTTAAAGTATAATAAACAGCATCAGCAACTCCAGCAGCAGTCCGCATTTTATCTAATTCTTCAGCACTCTTGATCATACGTACCTGTTCCATTAAACCGCCAGCATCCAACCACCTGTTCTGAAAATTATTCATTATTCCCAGGTACATGGGCACGGAAATGCAGGACATGCCTGCTATACCCAGTTTGCCGTTATCAACAAAACCGGGCAACTCCTTTTTGACCCAGCCTGTTGGATCAGATGTTTCTCTCAATTCCAGCAGATCAAAAGCCTCCAGCATCTTCCTTATTTTCGGTGAAAAGGATTGATTGGGCGCCACCAGATAGATTGGACTCCCTTCCCTGGGAAACAAGCAGCAACCTCCCCTACCATAGCCGGTCAAATAGCGGATATTGCCCCGGTTAAAATCATCAGACAGTCCCACCACCAGGAGGCAATCCATATCTTCCTTTTCCATCAATTCCCGTATGGCGGCATACCGCCTTTTAAATTCCTGATGAGAAATGCTCAATTTTACCTCCCGGATTTCTAACGAATGGAATGTCCCCCGTCCAAAAAAATGGTCTGACCGACCAGATTGCGGGAGATGTCTGAAGCCAGATAGGCTACCATATTACCCACCTCTTCAGGTGTGGTTGACCTTCCGGAAGGAACTGTTGAAATCGCTTTTGCCAGTTCCTCCGGAGGGAAATTGCTGCGCATAAAATTGGTATCTCCCACACCTGGAGCTACGCTATTAACGTTTATTCCGGAAGAAATGACCTCTTTAGCTAAACCTCTGGTGAAAGTAATAATAGCAGCCTTGGAGGCGCCGTAGTGTACACACCTGGGCATTCCACTTACTCCAGCTCCGGAAGAGATGTTGATTATTTTCCCGCTTTTTCTTTGCAGCATATGCGGCAGCACTGCCTGGGTGCAATAAAATACACCATAAACATTTAAATTAATAACCTTTTCCCAGTTTTCAACCGGTGTATCCACAAAAGGCAAGGGCGGTGTAGCCCGGCCGGCGTTATTCACCAGTATGTCAATTTTACCGAATTCCTCCAGTACTGTCTTTACCATCGATTGCACAGCGCTGATGCTGGTTACATCAGTTTGAACTGCCAGGGCTTTACATCCTAACGCCTCAACTTCAGCAGCGGTTTTTTTTGCTCCTTCAATATCAATATCCACCGCAGCTATATCGCATCCGGCGCCGCCTAAGACCAGAGCAATCCCTTTGCCGAATCCAATTGGGCTCCCTGCGCCGGTAATTAAAGCTACTTTACCTTTTAAACCCAGTTCCATGATGAAACCTCCTCAATTAAATAAACCGCCTGGTTGAAAATATCATTTAGTGTTGGGGAAAACCTGCAAATCAAACCGTTTTTTTTCTGGAACATAACAAATGAATATAATTCTGTATTGATGGAATTATGATATAATGCAGCTTCCTCAGAGTCAAATATAATGACCTCAACATTTCATTCTAACATGCTTATATGCGGCAATTTTTAGGGATATCTTTCCGCTTAACTAATCATTCAAGATTACAAATCACTTTTTATATTAACATTCTCTAACAGCCCTGAAGATTTTTTCTTGACCTGTACTGAGGCATAATTCTCCCAATAACCCTAAGTTAAAGTTTAAACGTTCAGCTTCAGTTGATCTCCTGAAAATTGACCCAAGGCCCTTTCCTTTATTTATAATGAGCAGCAGCTAATTGACTCATATGAAAAATTAAGTTATGATTTAAATATACGGCAGTCTATTTCCGCATTTGTCTTTCAAATATTTGAATTTTCAAGAGACTCAAGAGCATG
Organism: uncultured Dehalococcoidales bacterium; assembly: GCA_964386535.1. Taxonomy (GTDB): domain Bacteria; phylum Chloroflexota; class Dehalococcoidia; order Dehalococcoidales; family UBA3254; genus CAYLRY01. The sequence continues at coordinate 10,749 of CAYLRY010000010.1, forward strand.
GAAGATAGAAACAGCAAAATTATCAGCAGCGGGCTGGCCCAACTGGATGACCTCCTGCAAGGATTGCGCCCGGGTGATAATGTGGTCTGGCAGATAGACCGGATGGATGAATATGTACATTTCGCCGGACTGTTCGCTGCACAGGCCGTCCTCATCGGAGCGGTTTGTGTTTATTTTAGATTTGCACCGCATCCTCCAGTTGTTATGTCAAATAAAAATGTTAGTATAATCCAGATAGACCCCTCACCCGGGTTCGACTATTTCAGCGGTAAAGTCCATGAAACAATCGAGAAACAGGGAAAAGGGGCCTATTTCATTTTCGATAATCTGTCTTCCCTGGTAACGGAATGGGCCACTGATGAGCTGCTGGCCAATTTTTACCAGGTTACCTGTCCCTATATATTCGAACAGGATGACATGGCCTATTTTGCCCTGACTCGCGGTCAGCACAACTACAACACCATTGCCACTATACGCGATACCACACAGATATTAATAGACGTTTATCATATTGATGATAATACTTATATACACCCCTTGAAAGTCTGGAACCGCTACTCCCAGCAGATGTTTTTACCTCATCTTGCAGGCGAACGTGAATGGACTCCCATTTTTAGGAGTGGTGATGCAGCCACAGTTTTATCAGCTTCTCGTAAACAACTTGTACGTACTCTGCCGGATTCCAGTGCACCCTGGAATAGCGTTTACCGTAAACTGGTTCAATATCAAAACAGTACTATTGATACCCCGGGTGCGGCTCTTGAAGCAGCCTTTCTAAAAAGAGAACTAACACGCATGATGCTGGGGAACCATTCCCAACTGAACAATCTGGCAGACCGGTATCTGACAGTGGAGGATCTGTTTCAAATACGCAGCAGGCTGATCGGCACCGGCCAGATTGGTGGCAAAGCCGCCGGCATGCTTCTGGCCAGAAGGGTGCTTTGTGACGAAAAGAAGGAGATAAATTATTCTGCTGTCCTGGAAGAACACGACTCTTTTTATATCGGCTCGGATGTTTTTTTTACTTTCCTGGTGAACAATAATCTATTTAGAACAAGACTGAACCTCACAAAAAATCCACAGCTTTCTGAGGACGAGTTTGCTAAAATAGAGCAAAGCTTTCTGGCAGGCCAGTTCCCCCGGGAAACCCTGGAGCAATTCCATGATATGCTAGATTACTTTGGACAGGCCCCTATTATTGTGCGTTCCAGCAGCCTCCTGGAAGATAGTTTTACCAATGCTTTTGCCGGGAAATACCGCTCTGAGTTCTGCACCAATCAGGGAAATCCTGATGACCGGATGGATTCCTTTTTAAGGGCCGTAAAACTGGTCTATGCCAGTGCTCTTAACCCGGACGTTCTTTCTTATCGGAAGAAGTTTGGCTTGAGCGAAGGTGACGAACAAATGGCGATACTGGTCCAGCGAGTTTCCGGAATGCCTTTTAAACAATACTTTTTCCCTACACTGGCGGGTGTAGCTTTCTCATATAATCTTTTCGCCTGGACCAACCGTATTGATCCGGCTAAAGGAATGGTGCGCCTGGTTATGGGGATGGGGACTCGCGCCGTTAACCGGGTTAGTAACGATTATCCCAGAATGATCGCCATTAGCCACCCTGAACTTAGACCGGAAACCGGTAACCAGATTAAAAAATATTCGCAAAGATATATTGATCTTCTGGATCTGCATAACAACGAGTTTACCACCAAGACGCTGACTGAGATTATAGCCGCGGGAGATTATCCCGATTTGGAATTCTTGATTTCGTCCATGGAAGATGGCTATCTGCATGATTGGTCATTAATGGATATGCCGGGAAAAGATATTGTTTTAACCTTTAATAATCTTATCCAGCGTTCAAATTTCATCAAAATCATGGGAGATATTGTATCCATTTTACAGAAAGCCTGGGGACAACCAATTGATATTGAATTTACAGCCCATATCACTCCTCAAGGCGTAATCAGCGTGAATCTATTACAATGCAGGGCTTTAAGCCTGCCCAGGAAATCTAGTTCAGGAATTGCCTTACCCGCTACCTTAAAGCCGCAGCATATTCTGTTCCAATCCAACCGTGCAATTAGCGCTGGATCAGTCAGCGATATCCGGTATATCGTCTATATAGACCCTGAAGCGTATTCTGGAATAACCTCGCTTGAAACAAAAAAAATGCTTGGACGCCTTGTCGGTAAGCTTAACGACCTTTTAAGCAGTGGAGATGGGAAATTCATCCTGGTTGGCCCGGGAAGATGGGGCAGTAATAATATCGACCTGGGTATTAACGTCAGTTATGCTGATATCTCAAACACAGCCATCCTGGTAGAAATCGCTCTTGAAAAGAACGGATACGCACCGGAAGTATCTTTTGGTACCCATTTTTTTCTGGACCTGGTAGAAGCAGGCATTATCTATATTCCTGTTTATCCGGATGAGAATCCTGAAAATTTCAACTCAGGTTTTTTTAAAAAATCATACAATCTGCTACATGACCTTTTACCGGACTTTGGAGAATATCAAAATGTTATAAAGGTCATTGATGTCACCCGGGAAACTTCCGGAAGTAGAGCGGAAGCATTGGTAACGCCTGAAACCAGGAAGGCTGTCTGTTACCTGCGGCGTACACACTTACAAAACGTAAACGGTAAAAATGTGGCTGGCAAATAATTTTTTTATAGCTTACCCGGTCAAGAATACCGCTAAAAGATTTTTTCCTTGACTTGACTTTAATATTTTAATCTTAATTTTTTATTATTGATTGAGAATTAGTATTTATTAATCGCCTGATTTCCCTTTCCTGGTTATTGTTCAGTATTTCTAGGTTATACCTCCATCAATACAAATTACCTGACCGGTAATATAGTCTGCATCAGGGCTGGCTAAAAAAGCAACCAGCTCAGCTACTTCTTCAGGTTTGCCAAAACGTTTTAGAGCAGATCTGGAAAGCATTTCGCTTTGATATTCCTCCGAAATGGATTCTGTCATGCGCGTGGTAATATAGCCCGGGGCTACTGCATTTACAGTTATATTACGTGACCCCACCTCACGCGCCAGGCTTTTGGTAAAACCGATTAATCCGGCTTTCGAAGTAGAGTAGCAGACGCTGCCCAATCCCATAACTCCTGCAATAGAAGAAGTATTGATAATTCTACCCCATCCCAGAGTCATCATAGATCGTAATGTCAACCTGGTACATAAATATGCTCCCTTCAGATTAGTGCCCATTACTGCGTCCCAGTCATTTTCTGCAGTTCTCAATAAAAAGGCATCCCGGATAATACCTGCATTATTTACCAGAATATCTATATGCCCCCAGGTTTCAATTACCTGGTTAATAACGATTTTCAAAGAATTAGAGCTATTAATATCAGCCAGAGCCGGGATGGCTTCGCCACCCCGGCTTTTTATCTCTTCAATGACTGGTACTGCTTCATTCTCATCCGGTAAATCATTGATAGCAATTCTGGCGCCGGAACCGGATAGCCTTAAAGCAATGGCCTTTCCAATGCCCCTGGAGGCCCCGGTGATAAAAGCTACCTTACCGGATAACTCCTGTTCTTTCATTGGATTGGTCTCCTTTACTCAGGTGTTATTTTTTATCAGCTATCTTTTTCTTAACGTAATCGATAAAGCCCCCCATATTATTTATGGATTTGAGCTCTTCATCTACCAATTCGATGTCAAATGCCTCTTCGATGGCTACCATAACCTGCACTACATCCAATGAATCAGCACCCAGCTCTTTAAAGGTAGTCGAAGGAGTCAGCACGACATTTTCTTTACGCAGGATTTTTGCAATGACTTTTTGTAGAGTCTCTTCTACCGAAGTGGTCTGTTCCATAGTCATATTACATCCTCCTTTAATAATCGATTTCTTCAATATTAATTTCTATTTATCAATTCCCTCAAAGGTTCTCGGCATAGTAACCCAATCGCTAAGTGATACTGTCCCGGTCTGGGTGAGCTTGGAGATCTTCATTGTTTGTACCCCCAGTCTCCTGTCAGGGCCAAAACCGAAGTCTTTGCTGTTGCCCAGAGTATCTATACTGGTAAGTTTGTTTAAAGCATTATAAATGGCTATTCTGTCAACTTTATCTTTACCCACATCGCGGGCAGCTTGCCTGATCGCAGCGGTAAAGGCAGCTTTAAAATTTAACATCAGGCGGTTATCTGACCACTTTTCCTTCTTTTCAGCCCATTGATATATTTTGGTATATAATTTAGCAGCTTCGGTATTATCCGAATAGGGTGATTCCGAACGGATAATGGTAAAACCTTCTGCATCCTTTCCTGCCAGGCCGAGCAGAACTTCAGCTTCTACATATTCATTAAAAGTGAGGGACATTTTGTCTTTCAGCCCCAACCCATTAAAATCTCTGATCGCAATGTTAGCATGTGCGGAAGTACCCATCATCCAGACGTAATTCACACCAGCATCTCTCAATTGCAATAATTGAGGTTTCATATCCATTCCGGCTGCAGCATATTGAACCTCGGTAATTTCCACACCCTGTTTCTTAGCCCAGGACTGGGCCTGTTTCCACACACTTCCACTCTGAAGATCCCAGGCTAAAACCCCTATTTTAGGAGCTCCTGTTCCCTTCCAATCCTGTTTGGCCCATTTAACAAAACCCGCAAAACCATCTGCCGGTGGAATTGCCAGATTAAAAAAATAAGATACCGGAATGTATAAGCGGGGATCATTGGCAGAAGTGCCGAAAACCACCGATTTATCGGATACTATTGTATCTTTAATGCCTGTATAATAAAAGTCCTCTACAACCAGATAAAGCGCCGGGTTATAACTGTTTTGCAGCTCTTTGTAAGCCAGAATAGCTCCTTCAGGCCCACCTTTGTTATCAACTATTTTCCAGGCCAATCTAATGCCGTCGATTCCACCTTCAACTTCGTTGACATATTTAAAAATATACTCCAGTTCTTTAAACATGGTGCCTACAGAGGCGGCTGCGGGCCCGGTAAGCCCTCCCATTACTCCAATACGCACTTCCGGCGCTGGTTTTGCCTCTGTGGTTGGAGCGGCAACAGACGTGGTATTGGAAGCTCCTCCCGAACCGCTGGAACAACTACTGGCCAAAGGCAAGCAGACCAGCATTAGAGATAAACAAACCAGCAAAATCATAGTACCCAAATTTCTTTTCATGTAAACCTCCCGATATTGATAATATTTTATACCTGTTATTGGATTACACCCCGGTTTTTACCGAGACATCGCATTTTAATGCCATGGCGTTCCTAACGGCGGAGATTATTTCATCCGACACGACCTGACAATCAGCCTGGTCTATATCTACAACCGCCACAGCAGCTCCTTCTTTGGCTAGGGCCCGTGCAATAGCACGGCCAATGCCTCTACGAGAGCCGGTCACAATGCCCGTCTTACCTGCTAATTTCATAAGATTTTTACCTTGTTTATTAGTGTGTTATTAACCCCTATCGTCCAAAAGTTCAAAAAATTGCTCCACCTTGTTCATTATTTCTTCTTCGCTGGTACATGTTGAATCAGCCAAATCACAGTCAATCACCAGGGTAGGGATACCTTCGTTTTGTAAAGAATCCTTGATAATTTTTATCGTAGCGCAGGTCTGACGGCAACCCATATGAGCCCAATATAAAGCTCCATCCACCCGGTAGTCTCGGGCAATCTTTAAAACTTGTTTTACGAAAGGTTTAAGCGGTCCGGTATCGGTTAAAGCAAAAGCTTTGGCCGCCAGGCTCTCCAGGGGTTTATGCGGATCAATATCAGCATCCGCCCATACTGAAAGATGCGGCTCAGCAACTATATGAGCCTGATAACTGCTTTCCAGAGTATTTAACAGCTTCCATAAATAACTGGGGTAGAAGAAAAAGTTCATCAGGCGGTATTTTTCAGATCGCTGCACCGGTTTTCTAAGTTCTTCCAACATTTCATCACGAACCGCCTCATAAAACCTGACCAGCTCAGGGGTACCTGACAGAATAAGCTGCGCCAGGATCATTTCTATTAAATAATGACTTCGCATCGGCGAAGGAACTGACTTGCGCAACTCACAGATTTCCCTGAAGACCTCAACAGAACGGCGTGAGTTTTCAAGTACCATGGACAAATGGTCATAGTCCATTTTTTTACCCGTCAACCCCTCCAAAAACTGCACCATATTTTTAAGTTCATTGATAAAATATTGTCGGGATTCAGGGTTATCGTGATAAGGCCGGTCAAGATACAACCCCGGGCAACGATAACTGGTGGCCAGAAAATCTCCGGACTTGGCGGTTAAATCACAGACGAGGTTGCTCCAGATGAAAGCAGCAGGGCGTGGAAGCCAGCCCTGTATTACCTGAGCATTAAGTAAACGGTGGCCGGAACATAGTTCAGTGGCAAATCCTGCTGTTTTTGCCGCAGCAAATGCTTCGTCCAGACCCAGCATACGGGCCATGATCTCTCCAGTCCCTTCCAGATACATGGGAACAATGTCCATAGCAAATAAGAGTTCTGTAGGAATAAAAATCGTATGTCCAATAACAGGTTTTTTTTCTTCTATAGCTTGCTGTACTTTACGGAATGAATCCGCCAGTAGAGAGTAATAAAACCATTCAGCCTTGCGGTCAGCCTGGTTGCGGCACATGCGTGCCAGCATTTCAAGTATACGTACTGTCTTTTTATATTTTGTATTTTCTATTGTCTCAACTATCATCTGGTTTGTTTCCCTGCCAGCATTTCAAAGAAAGCCTGTAAGCGGGTGGTAATTTGACCGGTGCCTCCCATACCGTATTCGATATCCAGCTCCAGTACCGGAATTCCCTGTTTTTCCAGTGCTTCCCTGACCAGGGGCTGTTCCATAGTCTGAGGAACGCAGTAGCGCACCATCTGGGTAATCACCGCATCAACTTTATAGTCAGATACTAATTTTAATATTCTCTGTAAGCGATCATCCGAAGGTTCCATACGGGGACAGGCAAAATTATGTAGATAACGGCGGGATAAAGCCCTCAAAGGTTGAGGATCAGATTCCACTCCTTCCCACCAATATCTGAGGCCGGTGCAAAGTTCATCAATAACCACCAATCCCCCCAGGGCTTCTATAGCCGCTATAAAAGCCGGATTATTAAGAGGACTTCCGCTAACCATGATCCTGAATTTGCCGGTTAGCTGGCGCGGACTATTTTTCAATTCCTGCCACAATTTTTCCAGGTGCTGGTTAAATTGCTCTACCGGAATGAAGGCGCTGGCATTCAGCAGTTTTAGTATCTCACTGCCTGAGATGGGCGGTGCTTCCCTCTTGCGGAGTTCATTAATTGATTTCAGAATCTTTCTTTTACGATCATATAGAGCTATAGAATGTTCCAGTTCCGTTATGGTTATTTGCTTCCCTGTAAAACCTTCCAGGTGCTCTTTAAACCGGCGCATTTCTATTTCAAAAAGAGTATAAGCCGAGTTTGAAATCTTACGCGGTATACCCATGACATGAAAAAATGGAGTTGTCTGATGATATTCCCATATATCACCCAAGCGCCGTGTACAATCACAGGTAGAAGCGGCTACGAATCCGTCCAGATCACCATATTTCTTGTCCAGGACACACTGCAAGCAGTTTCTTATGAAAGAGCAGGTATTTGAATAAAGCCAGGCAGTAGCATCATCGTATTCTGTCTTCTGAGAATCGCCTATAAGCCTGACAGGCAAAGCGCCGGAAGCATGTATGATCTCTTCCGGAACATAGGTACATTGAAAAGCCATCACCCTTTTACCCTGGTTTTTCCAGTCTCGCAAAGCTGGCGAATCGGGGAAGAACCTGTTGAGCTTTTCTATTTTATCTAATGACACCAGAGTGTCAACCATCCAGATTACCCTGTCTTACCTTAAAATCCTGACGGGAAAACATAACCCCGTTTCAAAACCTGTGAAGCTAAATGATTAAAGGCTGGAAGCTCCGCCGTCAATGATGACAGCGCTGCCGGTCATAAAATCAGACTCAGGAGAGGCCAGGTAAACCACCAGGGCAGCTATTTCCTCCGGTTTGCCCAGCCTGCCTTTAGGCGTGGTCTTTAACGATCTTTCCTTTATCGAATCCGGTATGGCCCCTGAATCGATAGGTCCGGGGCAGATGGCGTTTACATTAATACCAAAATTAGCCAGCTCTACCGCCATGGCTTGCGACAGGGCTTTCATACCCCCCTTGGAGGCAGTGTAAGCTGCCATCAAAGGAGCGCTGCCGCCTCCGCTGCCTCCTGAAGATACCGAGGCAATATTAATAATTCTTCCCCAATTGTTTTTTATCATATTCCTGGTTACTGCCTGCGAACACAGGAATGCCCCCTTAAGGTTTACATCAAGCGTACGGTCCCATTCTTCTTCAGGCATGCGCCAGAAAGGTCCGATGTGGCTGTACATGGCATTATTAACCAGGATATCAATTTTCCCGTACTCTTCAATAGCAGTCATTACCAGTGCCTGTACCTCAGCCTTAAGCGAGACATCGCATTTCACCGCCAGAGCCTGCCCTCCCCTGTTTTTTATCTCTTCTACTACCTTCTGGCAATCAGAGTAATCAATATCAGTGACAACTACGCTGGCGCCTTCAGCAGCCAGGCCCAGAGCGATCGCCCTGCCGATACCCCTGCGGGAACCGGTTACTATTGCAGTCCTGCCGGCAAGTTTCATAACTTGTGCTCCTTACCTGTCTTCCAAAAGTTCAAAGAATTGCTCCATTTTTTGACGGACTTCATCGGCTGAGGTTACACTGACATCAACCAGGTCACAATCAATATTCAAAACAGGTATATCCATCTCATCCAGGGCATCTTTAAAAAACTTGAGCGTAGGCCCCATCTGGCGGCAACCCAGGTGTGTAAAATTGACCGCACCGTCTATTTTATATTCTCTGGCAGCCTGGATAACCGGGTTTATGGCACGTTCATCCAGTGGCCCGAAGGTCCTCATGGGAGGACTCATGACCAATTTCTGCGCCAGGCTTTCTAGCGGTTTTTCGGGGTTGAGATGCGCTTCGTCTTCCCAACCGCACAGATTGGGATAGCATACTATGGAGGCGCCGTGTTCCTGGAGGATATTATCTATTTCCCCCTGAAGGTACCAGGGAGGAATCATTAAACCCATCAGGCGAAGGCGCTCAGGCTCTGCAAATCCTTTTCCTGCTGATGCTTTGGCTGACAGGTCATTACGCAAATCTTCCAGATACAGGGTAATTTCCCTGGTCCCAGCCGCCATATAATCCACACAGAGGAATTTCAGAAAGTCCTGAGGGTCAAACGGCGAAGGGGTTCTCTGGCAAAGCCGGTTTATCTGCCGGATTAAATCCAGTTGACGATCTGTCTCAGCCAGGTTTTGAGACAGCTTGTCCCAGTTCATTTTATGTCCGGACACCTGTTCCAGGAAATCAATCACAGCGCTTAGCTCGCGCATAAGGTATTGCTTTCCAGCCTTATTCTGATGGAAAGGATAATCGAAGATAAAGCCCGGGCAATGATTGTATTCCATGGTAAACTCACCGGTCTTAATACCGTTGTCGCAGACCAGGTTGGAACAGACCACTGCATTGGCCGGTGGCAAAGACCCTAAACTTAAAGCCCCACTGACTAACCGGTGCCCGGAGCATATCTCAGAGGCCAGTCCTAATTCAGAAGCCCTGGCCAGAACATCGCTGGTACTGATTCCAAACAGGCTCATCATATAGCCTGTAAATTCAAGATGCATGGGCAATATATCCATGGCATGGAATATTTCTACCGGGAAGAATATGGTGTGAGCAACCACAAAACCGCCGTTCCGGCTGGCTTCTCTTAAATTCGAATAATAATCGTGAATCATCTGGTAATAATGTGTATGACTCTGATTCCGGTAAAACCGGGTGAGGAATTTCATGCTTTTAATAAGCTGGTTGATTTTATCGCTGCCTGTTTGTGCGCCTATCATCTCATCCTACCTCTGCCTGAGATCTGTTGCAGTTTGCCTGTATCATCTCCAGAAAAGCCTGCACCCTGGTTTGAATCTGTCCTGATCCCGAAGTACCGTACTCAATATCAAGTGCCAGAACCGGTATGTTCAAGGCCTTTAACCTTTCTTTGAGTAATGGTAAATCGTGAGCATATGGTACGCAATAGCGGATATTTTCGCTGACAACCCCATCCACATGATAATCTCTTATCAGATCCAGAATTCGCTCAAAACGTTCGGTGGAAGGGAACATGCGGGCGCAGGGAAAATTGGTTAAATACCGCCTAGCAATAGCTTTCAAAGGAGGTTCTGACCTTTCAATAACCACAGGATCAGCAAAGTAACGTACACTGGTACACAGCTCATCAGTCACCACCAGGCTACTCTGGTCTTCGATAGACTTGATAAAGGCAGGGTTGTTCAATACGCTCCCGATAACCATGATACGCGCTTTCCCCTGATGTTTAATATCTGTCTTTTCCAGCTCTTTCAAGAGTTCTTCCAGCAAGGAATTAAAAATTTCTTTGGGCATGCGGAAGCTGGCATTGAGGATTTCCAGGGTTTCGGCTCCGGTAACCGGCGGTTTCGGCCGTTTTCTCAATTCATATAGTTTTCTAAGAAGTTCACGTGATTTGTTATAGAGGATGACTGAATTACGCAGAGCATCGTCAGAAATGGTGGTTTTAAGATATGTTTCCAGATTGTTCTTTAAATCTAATACTTCCTGATAATACAGCTCCATACTCGATTCATTAAATTTCCTGGGTACGGAAATTATCTGAGAAAAAGGGGTTTTAATGTAACAGCGCCAGTGGTCGTAAAGCCGCCGGGCGCCGTCACAGGTTGAACCTGCTATGATACCATCCAGTAAATGATACATTCCACGGAAACCCATCTGGAAACAACTGCGGGAAAAAGAACAACTGACAATGTACAGGTAAGCATTTGCATCATCCAGTTCCGATTCCTGCTGGTAACCGGTAATCCTCACCGGTAAAGCCCCTGCAGCATGAATTAGCTCTTCAGGAACATATGTGCAAAGCCAGCCGAATAACTTCTTACCATCGTTCTTATGCTTCTTGATCATGGCAGTTTCAGGAAAGGTATTATTGACTTCCCGGAAACGTTCCAGTATTTCTGAAACCCCTGTGACAGCACTATTAGTCATGATTTGTTCCATCCCGGCAGAAATATCTGTTTATACCTAGGTTTTCTATGTACCTAGAGAACCTAGGTATCATGGTCTAAAAATATAACACCCCCTGCTTTCTTTGTCAATACCAGGAAAGGTAAATACAAGCTTAAGCTGCAAGGTGAAGTCGCCTGTGTTATTATATGTTTATGAAACGATTGATATATGACCCTTCTAAGTCCGGAGAAAAAATGAATATCGTCTGTTTTATTTCCGGATCCGGCACTAATTACCGTGAAATCGTAAACCGCAATCCACATCATAACTATCTGGTCTTTACCAACCGGCCCGGCTGTAGCGGTACAGCTATCGCCAGAGCTAATAAACATCCGGTTATCGAACTCAGCCATATCCCCTACCTCAAAGAAGCCCGCCAGAGGTACGGAGCCGGCAATATTCCTCGAAATGCGCCTGAACGGTTGGCCTTTGAACAGGATGCAGTTAGACTAATTGAGAATCAACTGGGAAAAGAGCCTGACTTAATCTGCCTGGCCGGATATAACCAGTGGAATACCGACTGGTTTGTTGATCACTATTTTCCAAGGATCTTAAATGTGCATCCCGGAGATACCACTAAAGATTATGACGGTCTTCACTGGATTCCCGCGGCCAAAGCCATATTAGCCGGCGATGATGGTCTGCGGTCAACACTTTTTATTGTCGATAAAAGCTTTGATAAAGGGCCTGTACTGGTTCAATCCATCCCTCTTAATATCTCACGTACTTTAAGCCGGCTTGAAGAGGCCGGTAGTGAAGGTCTGCTGGAAGGATTGCTTCAGATAAAAGAGTTTGCCCGGAAACAATCTATTTATACTTATCCGGATTTCAAAAATAGGGCTGGAGAGAGCCTCGTGAAAATATTAGAGATGGTCTGCACCAGGCTTCAGGATGAACTTAAGATAGAGGGTGACTGGAAAATTTTCCCCTTTGCTGTCCATGACCTGATTTCGCGTGGCCGTATTGCTATCGAAGGCCGGTCTGTATTTGTGGATGGGAAAGAGTTGCCTGAATACGGGTACAGACTGGATGAGGTATTAATTGATCATAACAATGGAATAGACCGCCGCAAGGATTGAGGCGTCAGCCGCCAGATGTGAAGCTGTAGAAGCCAGGAGCCCTCCATTCAGCCGGTTGACCTGCCTCCAGGCCCAGGCGCCGGAGAAAAGAATTATAAAGATAACAATCAGCCAGATAATATCAACTTTCCCGGCCAGAATCAACAAATGATAGCCTGCAAACAGAAAATCGTGGCTGATTAACTGCTTCGAGTCACTACCTAAATAACCCCTCCAGTACCACTCTTCAAGCCAGGGATTGACCAAAACCAGATAAGGTATCAGGATAAGCCAGGTATTTGCATTTACGCCAATTTTTTGCAGAGCAGCATTCAGATCAATGGACGTAGAGATAAAAGGCCATAAGAAATATAAAAGTGCTCCTCCGAGCGACCCCGCAATTGCTGTAAAAACCGGGACTCTATAATCCTGGCTATTAAAGAAAAGCTTAATAGTAACACATGATCCAGATGAAGCCAGAATCAGTGCCATCCCCATGTGATAGCCCAATATCGCAGTCCAGGCGTTATGGAAAACCAGTACTCCGATACCGACAGTAATATAAGGCACTGTAGGAGCCAGAATATGTATCCAATTTCGCACGGGGCTGGCTTCGATTTGCGAATATCTCAGCATATAATGCTAGCTGTTTTTTCTATAGAATTTAACCAGTTCGGCAAACTCGCTGATCTTGATGGAGTTATTAGTTTCAGGGAAACCGTCATAGGTCAGATTTATCCAGGGCTTCTCAAAATCAGCACTGAATTTCTCCGCCATGGCGGCCACAATACCGCCGGGCATACAACCATGTGGCATCACTGAGATTACGCCGGAGAATTCCGGGTTCTCCAGCCAGTCAATTCCGCTGCCAATGCTGAGCACTGCTTCACTGCCGCATCTGGGTGATAGATATTGCCGGGATAAATTCAACAATTCCTCTGTTGAAGGTTCAGGTTCAGGTATCATTGATCGAAACTGGCGGTCAATACTCCGTTCGTCCTGTTTTTGTATTCGCTTTTTAATATAGCTATATACAATCTTCTTTATTTTACGGTCTTTAACAGCGTCTTCCAGGTTGCGGAATGCCGTATAATTCAACCATTCCGACACCGGTGAAACTACCACTTCCAATCCCTCTGCTTCACAATTTTTCACCAGGTCTTTATTGCTGAAACGGTTGGAGCGTAAATAAATCTCACCATTTATGCCTACACGAGGCCGGCGCTCCAGTGTGGTGTCCAGCAGACCCTGATATTCAGCATTTGCCTCTTCCAGAATATCATTGTATTCCAGCTTACCTCGTACTCTATCCGCTATCTTTTTCAGGTAAATATCAAAAAGCTTGTCTGCGCTTCCCTTCTCTTTTTCATAAGGCCGCACACGCCAGAGCAATTTCTGCAGGTTATCTACAGCCACAATTCCCTTCCAGGCCAGCCTCTCAAAGCCAGAACCAAGACCGATGTCACGGTAAGCATTGTTGGATACCGTAGTGCGTATCGGCAGGTCAAAACCCAGCTCTTTTAAAATTCGGATCTGCTCAATGGCATACTTACCCAGGCGGCAAGGGCCATAAGATCCGGTCATGAATCCTTCAACATTCTTCGAATTATGACCGTTCTCATAGTAAAACCGCATGAAGTCGCCCAGTGTCACACGGTATGGCAGACATTCTGTGCCTGAGGTTACGCGGTTGCTGTAAAGGATATTGCGCTCGTCCGGTTCCGGCAAAGAAATGGCCTGAACCCCGAAGGCCTCCATGGCTGCGGCAATTATATCTGCATGAGGCGCCATGCGCGGTATTATCAGGGTCTTGCCTGTACTGACCATAGACGTGGTACCGCGGTAAATATCCCTGTAAGCTATCCCTGTTTTAGTCGACCGGGAATATTCCTGGATGGTATCCACAAAAGCTTCCAGGCGCGTAACCAGACCGGCTTCTGCAGCATGTTCATCAATTTCTAATTGCCCCATGGGCTTGCCGCCCATCACATCTTCCAATTCCTTCAAGATAAAAGAGTTTGGCCCACAGCCGAAATTGGTTAATGCCAGTCCATATAACTGCGCGTCATGAGCCACTATATCCGCTCCGGCCAGAAGCCGGCTTTCATAAGACCAGTAAGGACGGTCTGAATATTTTCGAGGATCCACGGAGTTTAAAGGGAGAACATCTAATGGTATCGGCTCGACTCCCAATTGTGTTAGCTTTTCCGCAATTCCCAGGTTAGCCCCCGAGTCCTGAGACATATAGGAACGCGCCAGAATTACCACACCAAGCAGTTTATTTTCTCGCAATTGCTTAAAAAGCCTCTCGCCCATTTCCAGACGGTCTATCTCAAACCGGCGCTGTGAGCTAATGCCGGCCAGAGCTGCCTGGCGGCCTTTCTCCCGGTTAAAGCCCAAACTGATAGCCGTTTCTGTCAGGTTTTTGATAACATCTTCATCACCCAGGCTGAAATCTATAATGGGAATCAGCAGGCGCTTCTCCAGTCCCAGGACCTGGCGTACAATGTAGGGGGAAGCCTGAACCAGCGGGCAGGCGTACTTTTGGTTCTCCTGACCTTCTTTCCTGCCTAAACGGATTGCGCAGGGGAATAAAATAAAATCAGTATCTTTCAGCGAAGCAGTATGACCGTGCAGCAATTTTATGGGGAAACAGCTATCCGTATAAGCCAGTTCAACAGACTTCTCCACGATATCTTTACTGGTTTTACCGGTAAGGACAACTTTAACCCCCAGTGAGTTCAAGAAACCGATAAACAGAGGGGCGTAGTCATATATCATTAATGCCCGGGGTATGCCCACCCTGGGACCACTGCCCGAATCTTCATGTAGTTCTCTAAAAAGCAGCTTTTCACGCGCATCAAACCAGGTCTCTCTCCTGGCCTGTCTTAAAGTGCTGTCATACTTATCGCAACGGCTGCCATAAAAAGTAGGCTTTTGATGCGGTACCTTCATCTGGGTAATGGAGCAATTGTTATCACAACCCTGACAGGTAAAGCTGCTTAAATTACACTCCGCATCAATTACCTGCCTGAATCCTTTAAACTGTGATTTTTGCCCTCTCATGGATTCTCTGGCCAGCAGCGCAGCTCCGATAGCTCCGCTGACTTCGCGGTGTTCCGCAACCTGAAGTACTTTCTCCGGTAATTGCTGCTGAAACGCCGAGACTACTGCTTTATTATAAAAGACTGCGCCGGTTAAGATTACTTTTTTCCCCAGTTTGCGGCTGCCGACTACTTTAGATAAATAGTTTTTAGCAATCGAATTAGCCAGGCTGGCTGTGATTACTTCCTGTGAGACTCCTTCGCGCTGTGCTGAAGGGACTGCCTGCCCCATGAAGGCAGCGCAGCGAGTACCCAGATCAATGGTATGTTTAGCTTTCAATGCCAGATTGGCAAAATCACCGTTCTTGACAGAAATCCCCATCATTTCCGCCATCTCGTCTATAAAGCTGCCTGTACCGGCTGCACAGGCCTTATTCATCTGGTAATCCACCACCACTCCATTACGTTTGATGACCAGCTTGGAGTCCTGGCCGCCTATCTCGATAACATCAGCTTCCGGATCGATTTCAGCCGCAGCGCGAGTCTGGGCGGTTATCTCGTTCTTAATCAAATCAGCTCCGATCAAACTGCCGATCAGGTAGCGGCCTGAACCGGTAACTCCGGCTCCAGCTATGGTTATGTTTAAAGCCCCCTCAGAAATCAGGTTAGCAAAAACCTGTTTTACAGCATCTACCGGTCGACCGGCGGTCATTAAATAATTTTTTGCCAGTATCTTAGTTCCGCCGGCATCCATGATTACCGCCTTGGTGGAGGTGGAGCCTACATCTACCCCCAGATAGCCAGGTGTAGGTGTTGTGATCTTCTTATCCAGGGCATTACCGGGTAAAAGCATATCCTGAAGTGGGGGCATTTCATAATAACGCTGACCAGCCTCATTTTCTGGAAGTAATCTGACTTGAGAAGTCTTATCTCTGGAAAGCAGCGCCGCACCCAGAGCTTCGGTAAATAAGAAATTTTCGGGTATTGTTACCTGTACCTGATGACCGTTACGGGCAGAAATCATTTCATTCAGGCTTTTTTCTATAGCCCTGTTAGCCGCCACTCCTCCAACAAAATAGATCGGCTCGGCAAATAAACCCTTTTTTAAAGCAATTACCATACGTGCAATGCTTTCACTGAGACCGCAAAGCATGGCTTCTACTGAGACCCCTTTTTGTTGCAGGTGAATCAGATCACTCTTGGCAAAGACGCTGCACCGGGCGGCAATCCTGGGTGGTTTTCCCTTGAAACTCGCCGCCAGGCTGGCAAAGTCCTCTATTTTAATTCCCAGACGGTAAGCCTGCTGTTCCAGGAACCTGCCGGTACCGGCAGCACATAAAGGATTGGAAACCACCTTCCAGGGCTTTTTTAAGCCATCTTCCAGTTCTATTACCAGCGAACTCTGCCCTCCGATTTGAATAATAGTCCGCACGTCAGGGTATTCCTGCAGGAGTCCTGAGGCAATAGCCAGTGAACTGCTATATTCAGGCCAGTGGAAATCACGGGGAATGATAGCTTTGCCGGCGCCGGTCACTCCGGTTCCGGTAATAGAGGCTAAGCTTATTTTACGGCCTAAATCACTGAGAAGTGAGTTAACAGTCTCTCTGGGACTGGAAATTATTTTTTGGTGATTAAGGTGGATGACTGTGCCAGCCTCTGCAACCAGGGCTGTCTTAACATTGATAGAACCTATGTCTATTCCCAGGAAATATTTCATAGTCTGATTTGAATTATAACAGAAACAAATGCTGGTTAAAATGTAAAGACTTTAACTCTTGATATTCCATCCTGTACTCGGTTAATCATGAATTATTTCAGGAAGGCTACTGGGACTGATTACTAGCAGTTAAAATTAAACACCTGCTACTTGAACCTTACAGAGACTTTTACGTGCCGGCTTGTGACGCCATGATACTAACCCCCGCCTTTTTCCTGACATTTATTCCAATTTTGTTGTCGCTGTCAGACATGTTATAATACACTGGAATATATAGGGAAATCTATTTAGATCACATTTCACTTTCACAAATTAAGAGATTGGTAAAGTAATGCCATGGAAAATCCCATGTCAGGGGGCGTGGAGATAAAATTCATGCAAACATGGATAATATCTCAGGTTTAGCAGCAGGGAGCAGCCTGGCCATTAAACGGAAATCAGTAAGGTATGCTCCCTTGTTTTATAAGCAGCAGATGAAATCATAAACAGTAAATAATCAGGAGTAAGGAGACCAAAGTGGTAGAAAAAGGAAAAAACAGTGTGCTCCAGGAAAAAAAGCCACTTGAAGACAGACCCAAAATGTCGGCGGAACCACTTAAAAACGACGCCCTCTTTAGAGGATTGGAACTGTTATCCCAATACAACGCAGTCCGGCTGGGTAAACAGGAACTCAATACCTACCTGGCTGAAACCCTGAAGCGTTATCCCAACCGGCCGGGAGAAGTACTCAACCTACTGGCCCAGGAGATCGCTAAAGTAGATGAAATTATTGATAAATACCATGATGAAAAAGAGGCATTGATTCAGATATTACTGGAGATAAACGCCCTGAACCACTGGTTGCCCAAGACATCATTAATGCGGGTTTCTTCCAGATTAGGGGTACCGTTAACCCGCATTTACCATATTGCCTCCTTTTATAAAGCCTTTAGTCTGGTGCCGCAGGGACGCCACCTGATCCAGGTCTGTCTGGGTACTGCCTGCCAGGTGCGCGGTGCGCCAAGACTGCTGGATAAAGTAATGAATACTTTAAAATTAAGTGCCGCCGGTACAGATGCGGAGCAAAAATTCACGGTTTCCACGGTGAACTGCCTGGGCTGCTGCGCTCTGGGTCCTGTAATGATGATTGATGATGAACATTACAGCAATCCATCGCAAGAGGAAATTAAACAAATTCTGGCTAGTTATAGCTAAACGGAAGAGAAATGATGACGAAATTAATGACAGCAAAAGAACTGGAAAACTACAGGAAACAGGTTGTATCCCGGAAAAATCCACATCAGCCATGCATCACTATTTGCTCAGGCAACGGCTGCCATGCCATGAATTCAGAGAAACTGGCAGACGCCTTTAACCGCGAAATCCTGAACCAGGGATTACAAAACAAGGTACAGATTCGCCGCACCGGTTGCCATGGTTTTTGCGAAAATGGGCCTATTGTGGTGATTTCGCCTGAGGATATCTGCTATTTAAAGGTCAATGTCAAGGATGTTGCGGATATTGTGTCTCAAACTGTCATGGAAAATAAACTGGTCGAACGCTTATTATTTAAAGACGTCAAGACCGGTAAAACCGTAGTTCACGAAAATGACATACCCTTTTATAAGAACCAAAAACGAATCCTCCTGGGCAATAACCGGCTGGTAGATCCTACTCAAATAGATGATTATATCGCCCTGGGCGGTTATTCCGCACTTCCCAGAGTACTTTTTAATATCGGGGCAGAGAATGCATTGCAGATGATCAAAGAGGCTAATCTCCGGGGGAGAGGCGGAGGCGGATTCCCCACCTGGTCCAAGTGGGAAACCACGCGCAAAGCTCCCGGAGAACCTAAATATGTCATTGTAAACGCAGATGAAGGTGATCCCGGCGCTTTTATGAACCGCAGTTTGCTGGAAGGCAATCCGCATAGTGTGCTGGAGGGATTGATTATCGGCGGTTATGTCATCGGTTCGAATATCGGGTACATCTATGTCAGGCAGGAATATCCCATTGCGCTGAGGAATGTGGAAATTGCTATTAAGCAGGCCAGAGAACTGGGCCTTCTGGGTGAAAACATACTAGGTTCCGGATTCAGCTTTGATATATATATACACAGAGGGGCAGGCGCTTTTGTTTCAGGTGAATCCAGCGCATTAATGAGCGCTATAGAAGGTAAGGTGGGAGAACCCAAGCCGAAATACATACACACCGCAGTCAGCGGCCTTAAGGATAAACCCAGTAACCTGAATAATGTTGAGACCTGGGCTGATGTGCCGTTGATTATTAATAATGGTCCTGAATGGTTTAAAAAGATCGGCACCAGCGCCAGCACTGGCACCAAGATTTTCTCTCTGGTAGGGAAGATAAACAACTCTGGTCTGGTAGAAGTGCCGCTGGGAACCTCTTTAAACGAGATTGTTTATACCATCGGCGGAGGCATTCCTGGTGGTAAAAAACTAAAAGCGGTTCAGATCGGCGGGCCTTCAGGTGGCTGTTTGCCGGAAAGCCTGATTGATATTCCAATGGATTTTGACTCTCTGGATAAGGTAGGCCTGATGATGGGATCCGGCGGTATGATTGTAATGGACGAGGATACCTGCATGGTGGATGTCGCCCGTTACTTTACTGACTTCCTGTCTCAGGAATCCTGCGGTAAATGTGTGCCCTGCCGTGAAGGCTTAAAACAAATGCTCCAGATCTTGAATAACATCTGCGCCGGAAAAGGCGCCATGAGTGAAATAGATCTCCTGCAGGAAATCGCAGAGACGCTGCAGGTAGCTTCATTATGCGCTCTGGGCAGCACGGCTGCCAACCCGGTATTAAGCACTATCAAGTATTTTAAAGATGAATATGTTGCCCATATTCAGGACAAGCGCTGTCCAGCGGGTGTTTGTAAAGAGCTTATCGCCTACTGGATCGATCCTGGGAAATGCAAGGGATGTCAGATTTGTGCCCGCAACTGTCCGGTAGAAGCCATAACTGGTGAAAAGGCCAAGGCGCATATTATTGACCAGGACAAATGCACCAAATGCAACACCTGCTTTGAAGTCTGCCCGCCTCGTTTTAAAGCAGTAGATAAGGTACAGAAGACTACTTTACTGACCAGAAGTGCTCGTTGAGGTAATGATAAAACGTGGAAAGTGAAAAAATGAAAAATATAAAACTGAATATAGATGGCAAAGAAGTTCTGGCGAACGAGGGGATGACGGTTCTTCAGGCAGCCCGTGAGGCCGGTATCTTCATACCCACCCTCTGCTATAACGAAAAACTGGCCCCTTACGGCGGATGCAGGCTATGCCTGGTTGAATTGAACCGTAATAACCGTAAGCGCCTGGTGGCTTCCTGCGTTTATCCTGCTGAAGAAGGATTGGTAATCACCACCGAAAACGAACAGATCCGTAAAGTCCGGCGTATGCTGCTGGAACTAATCATGCCTCTCAGTCCAACCGGACCTGTCATGGAACTGGCTGAAAAATACGGGCTGGAAAAATCTCGTTTTACTGCTGAGCAGACCAATTGCATTTTATGCGGTCTTTGCGTACGTTATTGTGCTGAAGTCAAAAAGGCCAATGCCATAGGCTTTACCGGCAGAGCCATTTACCGGGATGTAACCTATATACCTGAAATAGCTTCCAGGGTATGTTCAAGCTGCCGGGAATGCTATAACTTATGCCCGAGTGGTAAAGTGATTACGCATATCGATGGAGCCATCTACCCCGCGCCGGCCTGGGAAAAATAGAACTCCTGCTGTCAGTTGTCAAATTAGTCTTAGAGCCGGGCGAGTAATTCGGCCGGCTTCTTTCATTTCCAGCATTTTCAATTCCAATCGTTAGTCACACTTACAAATCTGCCGGATTTCAATCCACTTACTGGTGTATAAATCAGTTGTCGTGCTCAGTTTGACTCTGGATAACTTTTTCAATAACATATTTAATTAAACACTCTGGAATCGGGGGTTAAGGTGGGCTGTTATCAGGAATCCATGATTCCGGCTGTACAGAGAAAGGATGGTTGAATTTGTCTCTTAAGTTCAGAGTTTTTCTTCATAGTTACCTGGGCTTTAATAGCACCTCTACTTTGATATACGGGGAAAGGGATGCCATCCTGATCGATGCTTCCCAGCTCCTGAGTGATACACACCGGATGATTGCCGAAATAATCCCCATGCGCAGGAATCTAACTCATATTTACGTCTCGCATTTTCACCCTGATCACCACTTTGGCTTGCAGGTTCTGAAATTTGCTTTTCCGGAAGCCAGGATCGTTGCTCTACCGAGTGTAGTGCAGGATATTGTTTCAACTTCCACCGATAAGATTGAATTATGGGCAATTGATCGCTTTGGCCCCGGCGATATCCCGCACCGGACCATTATCCCTTTGCCCTTAAAGGAACCACGCCTGATTCTTGAAGGCGAAGAGATACTGGTCTCTGATGACTGGGAGGGTGACAGCGTTAACAATTCCGTAGTCTGGATCCCATCCATCAAAGTAGTCTGCGCCACAGATGTGGCTTTCCATGAATGTCATTTATGGCCCATTGAAAGCAACGTTGCACGCCGTGTTAAATGGCGGGTCTCAATTGCAAAGCTCAGGGAGTTTGATGCCCGTATCGTAATCCCCGGTCACTGCGACGATGCCAAAGTCAAACTTATGGAAAATGTTCAGGAGAAAGGTTCACTTACTTATACGGAATGCATTGATTGGTCGTTGAAGTATCTTGACAACTACGAAGAAGTATATAACACCGCCAGGACCGCAGCAGCCATGGTAGAAGCTATGACAAGGCTGTACCCTCACGTCAAGGCTGAAGACTTCGCTATTCACTGGCAGGCCAGACTGCTGTTCCCACGTAGCAGTCCGGACTGGCTCACTCCACTGCCGGGCAAACCGGGCAAGATCTTTTTGAATCCGAAAGGCGGCTTTGACGGAGATCCGCCCCGCGAATAATCAGTTTTCAGGTTTTTCAGGCTGTTAATAAAATTTAGCTGTGTTTATTTTCCTGAACAATGGTTATCCTTTTTGCCGGTACTCTCTCGGAATGAGAAATTTTAAGCTTTTAAAAATTCACTGGGAAAAGCTTACATGTATTACCCGGGTCACCATGGCCCGCACAGCTCATAAAGATCATCAGCCTTTCCACTGCTCAGACTCACAACCCTCCATTCCGGCAGCCGGCACCCCGAAAAACAATTTTAACATCACCTGATTGGCATTTGAGATTAGAGATATTTTGGGCTCCTGGGCTTTGGTTCCTGGTTATTACTCCCATTTTCGTGAGTTAATATTAAAATCCTTTCATTGTAGTATAATGCTTCGTAAAGCTGTTAAAAATAATGAAAAAGGAGGGCTAGGTATTGAAAGCTGTAATTAACACCAAAAGAGGGGAAGCCGTGCTCATGGAGGTGCCTCTAAGAGAGGTGGGTCCGGAAGAGGTCAGGGTTAAAATAGCTTATTGCGGCATAGGCGGATGCGATCCGTTTATTATTGATGGGAGTATCGCCTTACCTTTGCCCTGGCATATGGGGTACCAGGCGTCCGGTATTATCGTTGAAGCTGACCGGGGCGTGACTGCTCGCGGCCTTAAAATCGGTGACCGGGTGGCATTGGATCAGCTCCGCTACTGTGGAGCATGTTATGAATGCATGCATGGTCATGAAACCTTCTGCTCAAATCATGACTTTCCTCATGGATACCTGGACTCCATGATGGCGGAATTTGTCGTACTTCACCAGAGGCAGGTCTGGAGATTGCCGGATTCAATTTCCCTGGAGGAAGGGTCTCTTACAGAGGTGGTGGGTGCTTCAATGCCTGCCATAGACCTGGCGCCATTTAAGTTCGGTGACAGTGTACTGATTTCAGGAGCCGGCAGTTGCGGGCTTATTATATTACAGCTTGCCGGATTACAGGGTGGCACCAGACTAACTGTGGTTGAGCCGGTTGAATCCAAAAGGAAACTGGCCTTGAAACTCGGCGCCGATTATGTGATCGACCCGAAAAAAGAAGATATTGTAGCAGAAGCCATGAAAATAACGGAAAACCGTGGATTTGACCGGGTGATCGAAGCCTCCGGTGACCCGGATGCCATCCTGCCCTGTATAGATATGGTGGCCAGGTGCGGCAGGATAGTCCTCCTCGGGATCTATCCCAGCCATTACCAGCTAACCATAGATATCGACAAACTCTATTTTAAGGAAGCCGGAATTCAAACTGTTTTTGGTCAATCACATTTATTCCCTAGGGCTGTCGATATACTGCCCAAACTGGATTTAAAGTCTCTTTTAGGACCGGTATATCCACTTGAAAGATTCCAGGAGGCTTTAAATGCTCATAAGACGATGCAATATGTCAAAGTATTGGTCAAATGCTGAAGCTGAATTAATCTGAGCATCCGGTTTATATTTGATTATAATTCTCTACCCAGAGCCTGTTATTTCCTTTTGACGGGGCTATGGACATAACTGAAAAAATGTACTCATTTTTTTGCCAGTCTGGATATAACTAAAAAATTCGTAAAAATGAGTAAAACATTAAAGCATCCTGAGGGTAAAACGCTCAAAGGGGCTTTTTAGCTTCAAATAGTGGTGCCCCTGGAGAGAGTCGAACTCTCGACACGCGGTTTAGGAAACCGCTGCTCTGTCCATCTGAGCTACAGGGGCTGAGACTAAATTTTATTATTTCTTATCAGTTATGTCAACTTATGGCGTTATTTTTTGGGAAACTTTTATTCTTGCACGTAGGACGAACGGCGCACAATCACCTCAGAAGATCTCTTTACATCTTCTCTATTATATGAGAATAAGCCTCTGTTGTAAACGCTGCGGTTTCCTTATCAGGTATCATTTTTGTTTATGATCAAGGTGCGGGGTTGACCCCGGGTGTCTTTCAGCAACAACTGATCGCAAGTTATATGGTCTGGTAAAACGGACAACACCGGTTATACTTGAGAAAAAGGATGCCATAGTTTTCTGGGAAGGTGCCCCACAGGGAGTGGCAGCCATCAGGCACATTTCTGTGGAACATCTTATGGAAAGCACTGACCGGATTCCTTATCTTGATCCCGGATGGCATGCTTCTATCAGGAATAGATAAAACAAGATCTATTACGCTTAATTCAATAACCCCAAACAGGTTTTTCCATGCAGGTAGGGATTTCCAAAGAAGTTTGCAGATCATTTTTGGGAAAGCTGGGCAAGTTATTTACCTCCTCTCTGTCTTACTCCAACTGCATAGTCAAATACCATCTCTATGTATCCGCAGGAAATCAGCCTCATCCCAGGATTTATACCATTACGTGATTGACATTAGCCTGACCAGGGTTTATAACAATGCTACAGTGTTGAAGAAAGCAGGGTAATGTGAGAACTAAGCCGAATGTTGTTTTAATATTATTATTTATACTGGCGGGAGCTCTTTTGTTGCCGCTGACTGACTGCAGTAACTCCCCAGCACAGATTACAACCGGAACAGCCGCAACTGCAACCCCAGGAAAAACAACTGTTCCTGTTCCCTCAGCAACCCTGGATCCGGTTATTAAGCCTGAAAACTGGGGGACGTTTACGGTAAGCGATAATACATACTCCATCCGGTATCCTGATAATTGGGTCATTCGTGAGGAAATAAAAGGGAAGTTGACCATTATTAATAGCCCGGGAGGTGAGATTTTATTAGGAATTACGCATTATGAAACGTTAAATAAATTTGTTCCCTTTGTGGAAGCTGAAATCGAAGGAAGCGGCAAGGAGTTTTCGGATTATCAGGTTATATCCCGCCGTGATCTGGATTGGCAGGACACCTTCAGGGCCGTTCAATTAACAGAATCCTACAGCCATAGTATCGAGAAACAAATACAGATGGAAAAACGGACTACCTTATATTTGGAATATAATAATTATACAATATATAAAATTATAGGAATTGCCGAAACCAAAGTATATGACAATTATTTATCAATTATTGATACAATAATTAATAGTTTTCATATTTTTATCAAATAATAATTATAATTTATTTCATGTTTATTTTCAGCTAGCTTGGCTTCAATGATCAATCCTCCGGGCAAAATTAAAACAATTTATTCAAATGAGATACTGACCGTACCGGAAGCATCCGTGGTTTCGGATTCCTTAATAATCTTTCCGCCCTTAATAATTTGGACTTTCAGAGTTCCTTCTCCGGATTCCTTCTGAAAAGTACAGGAAACTGCATCTCCTGATACGTTATAAATAATAGGGATTGTACCTTTGACGTTCTTGGCTATCAATTGTCCGTTGTTGATTACCATATAATTCCCGGTAAATAATATTCCTGCAGTGCCTATTATATTAATGCCAAATTCACTCCCGTTTATTGAATCTTCGCCGGAACAGGTAAACAGACCGATGGTGATAACGACAATAACAATAATAAAACCAATAACAAAGCCCCACAAACATCCGGGCCTTTTGGTTTTTGATTGGTTTTTTGGCCTGTGAGCTTTTAACCTGGTCATGTTTGTTTTTCCTTAGCTTACTGAGTAACAAAAGTGATCCAAATTCATCAAACATGGGTTTATTTAATATAGCCAAATATAATTATACTTGACAACCATAGAAAATTAAAAGATGTAAGTTTATCTGAGTTTCAGGGGCAGAACTGCATGTCTGCCCCTGTGCTGTTTTCTTTAGCTGTACCTGATCCGGGGATCCAGCCAGCCGTAAGCCAGGTCTACCAGCAAATTAATGATCAATATAAAAGCCGATATCAGCAGAATGATGCCCTGTACATAGGGATAGTCCTGGTTCAGTACCGAAGCTACTGCTAACCTGCCCATTCCGGGTATGTTGAATACTGTTTCTACAATCACCGAACCCCCGATTATCATAGTCAAACCCATCCCTGAAAGGGTTACTATAGGAATCAAACCGTTCTTCAAGGCGTGCCGGATTATTACCACCCTTTCTTTCAGTCCCTTGGACCAGGCAGTACGGATATAGTCCTGCCTCATGACCTCCAGCATGCTGGAGCGTGTCTGACGAGCATTGGATGCTATGGGAAACAATGCCATACAGATCACCGGCATAATGAGCTGCCGCAGGCTTAACACGAAATCCTCGAAAGGCGAGGTATAGCCCTGCACCGGCAACCATTTCAGATAAAGGCCGAAAACATAGATCAGCATCACCCCCAGCCAGAAAGCCGGCACAGTGATCCCCAGGTTGGCGATGGTTGTTACTAAAGTATCCGCCCATTTACCACGCCGTACAGCGCAAACCACTCCGGCCGGGATGCCTATGATGATCCCAACAACATAAGCAGTTAGACCCAGGTTGAAAGTAACAGGCAGACGCCGGATGATCTCCCCGGCTACTGGGGCGCGGTGCAGAATCGACTGGCCGAAATCTCCATGGCAGACCCCTCCTATCCAGACCAGATATTGTATCGGCATGGGTTTATCCAGTCCAAACTCTTTTCTCAATTCCGCAATCTGTTCATCTGTCATCTCAGAATATTCACTGGCAGTAACCAGCATAAGAATTGGATCACCGGGCAGCATCCGCATAGCCACAAAAACCAGGAGACTTACAATGAGGAGAACGACAACTACCATTAATAACCTGCGTAACAGATATGTAACCATAGCTGCACCTCCTGCCGGTTAAACCGGTAACTTTATTTCAAATTTAGCACGGCAGGATGAAACTGGCATTAACCGTAAATGAATTCTGGATTAAATCAAAATGAATGACAAATTAAATTAAAGCCGTTTTGCAGGTAACGGTAAAAAGACAGAGAAAGTGCTGCCGGCTCCAACCTGGCTCTGCACATCGATCTTACCGCCGTGCAGTTCGGCTATTCCCTGGCAAATTGCCAGTCCCAGACCGGCGCCGCCTTCTTTACCGTTGCGGGATTTATCCACCCGGTAAAAGCGTTTGAAGATATGCGGCAGGTGTTCTGCTGCAATACCAATCCCGGTATCCTGCACAGCGATAATGGCACTGTTCTCTTTCCTGATTAATGAAAGAGTAATTCCACCTCCGGCAGGGGTATAGCGGATGGCATTATCCAGCAGATTTAAAAAAAGCTCTCGCAGCTTAATGGCGTCCCCCTGGATGCTTACCTCATCCTGTAATTTGACACTGAAATGCAGGGATTTATCTTCACAAAGCACTTCAATATCAGAGGCTATTTCAGCCAGCAGCTGATTTAAACTTATCGGTTTAAAGTTGATATGCTCTTTACCGCTGTCTGCGCGTGTTAGTGTCAGCAGTTTGTTGATAATGGACGACATATGCGCAGTTTCCTGAGAGATGATTTCCAGGGATTTTCTGTATTCTTCCCTGCTGCGTTCTTTATTTAGGGCTAAGGTAGCTTCACCCTGCATTATCGCCAGCGGAGTGCGCAATTCATGAGAGGCATCAGCGGTGAACTGGTGTTCGCGTTCAAAGGCTTTTTGGAGACGTTCAAAAGTCTGGTTCAGCGTTACGGACAACTGGCCCAGTTCATCATCACTCTTTACCTCTATCCGCCGGCTCAGATCCTTTTCCTCTATCGCATGAGCTGTCCTTGTTATTTCACTTACCGGCTGCAGCATGCGCCATATTAGAAGAAAGCCAAATCCCCCGGCAAATAAAGCAGTGACCGAAATAGCCAGGATAAGTACCTTTTTATAGGCTGTCAGAGTATTATTGACTTCAGATATGGGCTGAATACTTGCCAGTATCTCAAAGAAACCCGGGCTAGCTGATGAATAGCGCAGGAAAAGTCTTACCTGCTGTTCGCCCTCCATATCAGCCGTGATAAAATCCTTCTGATCGATCATTACCTGCCCGTAAGGAGTAAAAATGGAAAGTGTGCTCTCAGGCTGGCTTTTTAAAGCTGACAGCCATTCTTCTCCGATCACGTAAGACATGATAGGTTCAGGCTGACTGGAAACTGTCTCAACCTCAGCTTCCGCTTTCAAGGGGCTCTCAGGTTGAATCACCATGAGACGGTAATCACTTTGAACGATATTATAAAGGCTGTGCGACAGGGAAAAATATGTAACCAGGCTGAAAAAGCCCAGAGTCAATGCCAGGATAACCAGGTACCAGAGAGTCATTTTTAGTTTTATGCTCAAAGGAAACCTCTTTGTAAAGCTATCTTTACCGCATGCTGCACCAAACTTGTCTTGTATCCTGATTTCTGAAACAATAATAGTCGTGTAAGCCGGTTTCCGGCAAGTCCTTCCATTTTTAAACTAAAGTATCACTTCGATATGAAAATAGCATGAACCGGAAGTGAATATAAAATGACAATCCTTTCATCTTCTGGTCATCTTTTGTTAATGTCATGTTCATTCCTGTATGCTAAGTTAATCAATATGAAGATGGGCGCATTCAAGTTTATCGCTATAACCGTTATTTTGCAGGTTACCCTGCTTACCGCGTTCTCCTGTGTCCCAAATGGCCGGGAAAGCTCTCTTTCCTCTACGATTACAGAAAAAGCTCAAACCGGGACTGAGGCTAACCGGAAAGCCTTATTTGCTGACGCCAATCTGGAAAAAGTGGTCAGGGAGGCTTTGAAAAAGCCTCAAGGACAGCTCTATTTTTCTGACCTGGATGTCATACAAAAATTAGCAATTCAGGAGAGAGTATCCAGCTTCAGCGGACTGGAACAGTGTCATAACCTCACCACTCTGGTGTTGAATAATAATGAACTTTCCGATCTCTCAGATTTAGCCACTGCCCTTACGGCTTTACCTGGTCTGTCTGTCCTTTATATTACAGGCAATCAAATCAACGACCTTTCCCCACTTTCTGAATTAAAACAGCTTACGGCCCTGGAGCTTATGGATAACCGGATACGGGACATTTCACCCCTGATGAGGCTGACCAGGCTGGTATCGCTGGGTTTGAACTTCAACAGGGTGACTGATATCCGTCCGCTGGCTTCTTTGACAGGCCTGAAATATCTCTACCTGAACGGCAGCCCTGGATGTTTTGTTCAAAACATTTCGCCCCTGGCTTCCCTGAACCAGCTCAACCAGCTTATGCTTATGAACCAGCAAATTAGCGATCTTACCGCCGTGGCGGATCTGGTACAGATGGATACCCTCATGCTGAGCGATAACCACATTACGGATATTTCACCCCTGGTTAATCTGACCCGTCTCCAAACGCTGGTCCTGGATAACAATCAAATAGTTGACATTTCTCCGTTACAATATCTGCCGCGCCTGCAAAGTGTTATGCTCAAGGGAAATCCTTTGAGTAAAAGGTCTATCGAAGATCTGGTTCCCAGATTGAAAGCCGAAAGAATCAGATTTTTAGTGTATTGAAAAAAAATTCCGGAAGGTATAATGATTGTTGATCTACCATAAAAACCGCCATTGGCTATTTTTGATTTTAACGATAACCTTAATAGCCGGAATCTCAGGCTGTCTTAAACCTACCGGACGTGAGGTATACATACCTGACCCGTACCTTCAATCAACTATCAAAAAAGCCCTGGGCAAGACCGCAGGGACGCTCTACGCCCATGATCTGTTACAACTCAGAATCCTTTGTGTAGAACCAGAGCCAAACAAACCGTTATTCATTAAAAGTCTTGCCGGTCTGGAATTGTGTTCAGGATTAAAACAGCTATCAATTATGGAAAACCGGTCTCTGATTGAAGACCTATCTCCACTATCATCTTTAAAAAACTTACAAATGCTGACCCTGGATAGCCCTCTCAATGATATCTCTCCCTTAAATTCTCTGGTAAGTTTGCAAACCCTGACCCTCATTAACGGCGCAATAAAGGATGTCTCACCCCTTTCAAACCTGACTGACCTGTCCCAACTAAGCCTGAAACAAAACCTGATCACAGATATTTCGCCTCTAAGTGCCTTGACTGGCTTGAATTACCTGGATTTGGATGAAAACCGTATCGAGAATATCCAACCATTGAGTGTTTTGCACAATCTGAAGTATTTGAGTCTGGCGGAAAATCATATCCGGGATATTGATCCCCTGAGCAGTCTGACAAACCTTAAGGAATTGACGATATCGTGGAATCAAATCAAAAACATCTCTCCGCTTGATTCATTAACGGGATTGGATAAACTGTACCTTGACCACAACCAGATTATTGACCTGACCCCGCTTAGCTCGTTAACAGACCTGACCCGGCTGGATCTCAGCCATAACCTTATTAGAGAAATCTCACCGCTTTCTGCACTGAGTGGGTTGACCAATTTGAACCTGAATTATAATAATATCACGGATGTTTTACCTCTGGCTGGCTTAAAAAACCTGACCCAGCTTCTGCTGGATAATAATATTTTAACCAGTGTCCAGCCTCTTTTCTCGCTGGTTAATCTGGAGAACCTGTATCTGTCAAATAATCAGATCTCCGATTTATCAGCTCTGTCTTCCATGTCCTGTCTGGTGTGCCTTTATTTACGCAATAATAAAATCACCGGCATTGAGCCCATAATGGCTTTGCCCAATTTACGGTTTTGCTACCTTGAAGGCAATCCCCTGGACGATCAATCATCTTATAACTATATCCCCAAACTGAGGGAGCGTGGGATTAATACTGGGATCTACTGAATTTCACTTTTTAAAACTTGTTCTTTATTAAATGGGTAGCTAGAATGTTTATATAAGGTTTCGGGAAAGAGGTCTTTTGTTGGCTATTATTTATTATCAGGAGCTCAGACTGAAGAACCCGCAAATGCTGGCCTGTTGGCCGGGTTTGGGTAATATCGCCTCCGTAGTCGCCGAACAGTTGCTAAAACAATCCGGTATCGAAGAGGTAGGTGAAATAGAACCATGGGATTTTTTTTATCCGCGGAAAATAAGTGTCCAGTCCGGTGTATTGCGGCATATAGAGTTCCCCAGCAGCAAATTCTATCTAAAAAGAAACCGGGATAAAGACTTGATTATTTTTAACGGAGAAGAACAGCCTTCTGATGACCGGAGTACTTATGCCACTGGAAAAAAAGCTTTAGTTATGGCTAATTTGGTGCTGGATGCAGCGGAAAAATTTGGCTGCACCAGGATTTATACCTCCTGTGCGGCTATTTCTCAAACTCACCACCACTGGAAATCCAGAGTATGGGCTGCCAGTAGCAGAAAGAAATTACATAAAGAACTACAAAGCCAGCCCAACACTATCTTAATAAGCGAAGCTGAAGGCCAGAGGCGCTTCAGCAATATACCTGGACTGAACGGACTCTTGCTGGGCATGGCGAAGAAAAGGGGTTTCGATGCCGTCTGCTTGATGGGCGAACTTCCGGACTACCTGGTTCAGGTTCAATTACCCTATCCCCGAGCTTCCAAAGCGGTTCTTGAGGTGCTTTCCAGTCTGCTTGAAACAGAATTTGAATATAGTCATGTGGATGAAATGATTAACCGTGTAGATGATCTCATTAATGATCTAATTGAGCAATACCCGCCTGAATTAAAAGAAAAGGTAGAAATGAGAAAATCCCTTTCGCAGGTTAAAGCGGAAAGCATAACAGAGCAGGACCAGAAATGGTTTAAAGAACATATTGATGAGCTTTTCAAGAAGGAAAAAAACGGTGATAATTAACCCGGTCAGTTTTTTTCGTCAACCCCGGGTGGTTCACCCGCCGGTGGTATTAGGCTGGAATGGCGACATCAGCAAAACCGGAGCTAGAGTTACAGATTATTTGAATAAAAAGCTCCATGGCGAAGCATTTTGTGAAATAGATCCTTTTGAGTTCTTTCCTTTCAAAGGTGTAGTTATCGAAGATGATCTGATACAGGTCCCGGAAACAAAATTCTATGATTTCCCTCAAAACGATCTTATAGTTTTTAAAAGTGATGCCCCGGCCTTTGAATGGTACAAATTTTTAAACCTTATCCTGGATACCGCCGGTAATACCTGCCATGCCATGGAATTTTATGCCATCGGAGGCATGATTTCTCTGGGCGCTCATACTGCTCCCCGTGAATTAATGGCCACCTTCAACTCTGAAAAATTTAAAGAAGAATTAAAAACCTATGATTTTTCGGCAGAAGCTAGTTTCGAAACCCCTTCCGGACAGTCGCCTACTTTCAATTCTTGCCTTTTATGGGCAGGTCAGAGGAAAAATTTTCCCTGTGTCAGTCTTTGGGTGGCAATTCCTTTTTATCTGGCCACTGTGGGTGATCCCAGGGCTCAAAAAATACTCCTTGAATTTTTTAATAGAAGGTTCAATTTAGGAATTGACCTGAGTGACCTGGATGAAGATATCCGGCGTCAAAACTCCAAGATATATAATCTAAGAAACAGGAATCCCAGAGTCAACGAAAGTATTAATAAGCTGGAAAGCAACCTGAGATTAACTGATGAAGAAAACCAGGATCTGATAATAGAAATGGAGAGCCTGGTTTGGGAAAAGGACTGAAGGATATTCAGGCTCCATAAAGGTTTTCAGTTCTTCATCCTTCGCAATTTGGCTTTGATACGGGCAATGAGCTCTTTAGAACGAAACGGTTTCTTAATATAATCATCCGCACCCAAAACCAGGGAAGTAGATAATGAAGGGAGGTCACCTATTCCGGTAACCATTATTACCGGAATATCTGATTTTTCTCTGATAAGTTCGAGAGTCTGTATACCATCCATGCCAGGCATTATTATATCTAAGAGCACCAGGTTAATATTACCTGAAGATACCTTATCAACAGCTTCCTGACCGCTGGCGGCAGTTACCACATTATATCCTTCAACCTCCAGTATCCTTTGTAATAACTGCCGGATGTACGCTTCATCATCAACAACCAGGATGCTGGTAGCCTTTTGATTCATTTTTTCTAACTTTCAAAACTCTAATGCTTAATTTTTCCAATAAAGTTTGCATTTTTTTATCTTACCAGGCTTTACAGTTACATGTTACTATACCTTTTCCGCATATAGCAAGATGCTGGCAACCTTAAATTTTCATATCTAAATTAAAACGATGCCGTAATCATTCATTTGATCGAACAAACTCTCTTCAACCCTGTGTTTAACATTTATTATTGGTTCTGGCTTTCTGACGTCCGGCGGAAGTGGATTGGCAATTCAATTATGAAAGTAGCGCCCTGTCCAGGTGGACTTTCCGCCCATATTTTGCCGCCGTGATCAATGACAATCCCATGACAAATGCTTAAACCCAGACCAGTTCCTTTTCCTACCTCCTTGGTGGTAAAAAAAGGTGTAAAAAGATACTGTATGTTCTCTGCGGGGATACCCGGCCCATCATCGGTAAACGTAATCCGTACAAAACCATCTGACTGCCGAGTGACAATAGATAATGTCCCTTTTTGATGAGCTTTTATCATAAAATATTCAGCATTGATAATTATATTCAGGAATAATTGCTGGAGCTGCAATTCAGTGCCCATTACTTCGGGTAGATCCTCAGCTAATTGTACAATAGTTTGTATGTGGTTTTTTTCCTGTTCGTAGCTGCGTAAAGGTAATGTTTTCCTTATTATATTATTAATATCACAGGGTTCTTTAGCTTCAGGTTTCTGCCTGGCAAAGGTCAATAAATTATCCACAATACCAGCGGCCCTTTCAGCTTCACTATATATAATTTCCAAGTCAGAGCGAATATCAGGAGAAAGATCCTTTTTCAACAGCAATTCAGAAAAACCGGTTACAGTAGCCAGCGGATTATTTAGCTCATGTGCTATTCCTGAAGCCAGTTTACCTATTGAAGCCAATCTGTCCTGAGCCGCCAATTGTTGCTGAATCTTCTTTTTTTCAGTTATTTCACGCAATACTACCAGCCATCCAGCCTGCTGGGATTGATTATCAGACAATGCTAAACTTTCAAGCTCGTAGAAACGTTCTTCTCCCGATACGTTGAGACGAATCTCAAAGCAACCTGCCTCATTTGGAGGCAAATGCTCTGGTAAAGGTATTGATAAAGGATCATCTATTTTTTTCCCAATAAAATTCCGGCTCAATCCCAGCACCTTCAAAGCTGCCGGATTGGCTTCCAGTAACCGGTGATGTTTATCAAAAACCAGAAGACCGTCACTCATTTGCTGGATAAGAAATTGTCTGGCGAACGGCACGGCCAGGAATATGCGGAACCGCATTAAACCCAGTACCATAACCACCGCAGAAATGGAAAACATGACTGGGGTAAGATCTTTACGCGGAATCGGTACCAGGTTAAAAACGTAAAGAATATTCCATATAAAGGGCAAAACAACCACAATTATCAGAGATACAGCCTGCCCTGTATACAGAGGTGTTCCCACAAAAAGACGCCGGACCAGTATTATGGCACCGCTTATAATGAGACTATAGTTGTAAGCCACCGCAATCCAGAAAAATACCCCGTAGGTTTTAATTGTAATTAAAAAATCCCCTGAGGTGCTCAGATATTCGTTATACCACATCAGATGATGGCGGTCGTTCGTCCATATCAGGATTACTGTCAGCAGTGGAATCAGGCAAAAAGGTGCTATCCTCCACCCTGTGACCGGTTGATTCCCCCGGGTATAGTGCAAAGCGAAAAGAAACCAGGCTACAGGGGTACTCATAGAGCCGAAATATCCTATATTATTATAAAATAGTTGCTGTTCCAGAGTGATACTGCGAAACTCAAGGAAAAAACCCAGCGTCCAGACAAAAGTGGAAACTACCAGGGCAATCACCTCCCGGGCTCCTGGGGCCTGTCTGCGTCGAAATATAAGCACAAAAAGAAATAACAAGGCAGCCAGCGAAAATAGCATGGCTGCCTGATAAAAAAGCCAGTAGGTTCCGTTCATTATTCTTCTCCAGGATTAACCAAAAATTACGGCGATTATGTCATATCTTATTTAATCGCAATTACACCATAAGCTTCCTTGCTAACATTTTCAACCGCCGCTGCAATCCTTCTTTTTTGGCGGCATCTCCCGGGTTTTTAGCCAGTGTAGTCACACTTCCCATCCACTGCATTTTACATAGTCCGGCATAGACCTTTAAATTATAGATCGTCTGGCCAATGCCTTCTTCAGCAACTGCCAGACCGGCCATTCGCCTGCCTTCTAGTCTTGGCCAGATAGCGCAGGTACGGTCTAAAAAGTTCTTTAATAAACCGGAAAGCATCTCGAAATAGACCGGGGTAGCCAGCACAATAGCATCTGCCTCGAGCAGGCTGCTATAAATGCGGGACATATCATCCTTCATTATACATACGCCTGTCCTGTGAAAACCACCTTTTTCACAGATCAGGCAACCCCGGCATAACCGGATATCCAGTTTTCTCAGTAACAAAGTCTCTGTTACAGCTCCGGCCATCGCAGCCTCTTCCATTACCTGGCTCAACATCCATTCGCTGTTTCCCCTCCGGGGAGATCCACAAATTCCCACTATCTTCAACCTTTCACCTCATATACTTTATTAAACATGTTATCGTTATTAATCAAATAACAATATATACGAACAAAACGGATTCTGCACTGGTTTATGCCTTATTCTATAGGCTATAATTATTAAAATAAAGTTTAACCTGAAACCAGTAATGCATTTGGTTGAAAGAAAGAAGTTTGTAATGATTAATAGCTTAAGGACAGAATTTGCTCCACCTGAAAAATCCACGCAATCAGAATTAATCACGCAAATAAAGCTGGTAAATGACTTTTTAGGCTCTCCAGATATAATTAACCTTATACCGGAAGGAATCCTGATCCTTAACCAGAACCGCCAGATTGTATTTGCCAATAAAGCTGCTCATAATTTGATGAATGCGGGAGGAGAAAGAGATTCAATTTACGGTCTAAGACCGGGTGAACTGCTAGACTGTCAACATTCCTCAGAATCTCCAGGCGGTTGTGGTACCGGCAGGTTTTGCAGCGCCTGCGGCGCGGTAAAGGCTATCATAACAGGGCTTAAAGGAGAACAATCTATTGAGGAATGCCGCCTAATTCAGAAAAAAAGTGGCAGCGCCATTGATCTAAGAATATGGGTTTACCCATTATTGATCAACCATCTGATTTATGATCTTTTCTACATAAAGGATATCAGCCATGAAAAAAGAAGAAGCGTACTGGAACGTATCTTTTTTCATGATATTTTGAATACCGCCACTGGAATCTATGGTTTTACCGAAATCCTGGGGACAGCGGGCGAAAAGGTACTGAAGGAATGCCAGTATCATCTGCATCAACTCAGCCAGCAACTAATCGATGAAATTAAGTCGCAAAGAGACCTGATGAAAGCTGAAAACCATGAGTTGACCGTAAATTTTAAACCGGTTGAAGCCCTCAATTTTATAAAGCGCCTAGCAACCCTTTATGCTCAAAATGAAGTTGCCAGAGAAAAGAGGATAGTTATTGCAAATGATTCTCAGGAGGTTACCTTCTCTACTGACAGCCTACTGCTGGCCCGTGTTCTGGGCAATATGCTGAAAAACGCCCTGGAGGCATCCCAAGCGGGGGAAATTGTCACTATTCGGTGTGATGTCGTCGAAAATACAGTGCGTTTTCAGGTACATAACCCGGCTTTTATCAAACCAGAAACCCAACTACAAATCTTTTTACGTTCATTTTCCACCAAAGGTACGAATCGCGGATTGGGAACATACAGCATGCGATTATTAAGCGAGCGATATCTAAAAGGAAAAGTATGGTTTACTTCATCTCAGGAAGATGGTACCCGTTTTTATGCTGCATATCCTCTATGAAGTAAAATTGCACTGGAGGTAGTATATGGATAATATGTGGTTGGTTTTTTTCTGGTCAGGCCCTATAGGCTTAGGCGTCTTTTTAGCTTTGCTTGGAACGTTTATCTGGTTGCTGGCCAAAGCCAATGAGATCAATAAACGTAATAAGAAAGACCAATGAATTGAACTTCGCCTATTTAAAGTGACTGTCCAGAAAATCCAGGGCTGCTTTTACGTTATCTGGAGAACTGTGTATACGGTCGAAATGGCCAGCGTTTTCGATCAGGTTAAGCGTTACTCTGGTTTTACCTATAGCAGCTTCCAGAGCTGAGGCAAATGTCACACTCTGTAAATAGGGTATTACTTCATCAGCTTTCCCATGCTGTATGAAAAAGGGTGGACAATCTGGATGAATATGTGTGATAGCGCTGGCTGCCTGGTATTTTTCAGGTATTTCAGAAATACTCCCTCCCATCAGTTGCACTTCGCCCGATGGACCAGAGTCTTGCCTGGGTTTGTGCCCTAATTGGGCATGCTGGGAATCCAGCGTAAAAAAATTTGTTGGCCCATACCAGGAAACCACTGCGTTAACCCGGCATGACTCATCAGCGTTGCCCATTGAAAGGTCTTCCAGGTCTTTAACATGACCGGATGTGCCCAACAGCGCTGCCAGTGTGCTTCCGGCGGAGATGCCCCAGGCAGCGATTTTTTGTGGATTGAACCTGTATTTTTCAGCATTGGCTCTAACCCATCTCACTGCAGCCTTGGCGTCATGGATTTGGGCTGGGAACCTGGATTCACCGGCCAACCGGTAATTAACGCTTACCGCTGCATAGCCCCTTGCCAGCATAGTACTTACCAGGGTTTTTATCATTTCCTTATCTCCCATGGTAAACCCACCGGGATGCAGATAAATTATTACAGGCAAAGCGCCACGTATTTTTTCGGGCAAATAAATATCCAGTTTCTGTGCAGGGGAATTACTTGCATAGGGAATATCTTGCATAATTGCTTTCATGACTGTCTCCTTAACCTGGCTGATTAATTATAATCCTGACAGAATACGTTTGTTAAATAAAAAAGAAACCTTGTCATCGATACATCGGGACTGAATAACTGATTATTAACCTGAAATTAACTACGTATTAACTGCCTGCTGCTATCATTATTTTAAAATCAGTTTGTATTAAATCTGAAATACTTACTGAGAAAAATTATTTTCTGTATTCCATCCAAGCTGATACCAGCATGGGATAACTAAAAAAGCAGCTTGAAAAATTATTTTGTTTATGGCCGGTAAGTAATTGAACCAGACAAAGGAATGCCTGGAGACGGTGTGGACCAAATTTCAGGGAACTCATATTTGCGAATCCTTCAATACCAGCTTAGAGCATATCCTGGCTGAACTGTCACGTATTGAACTCAAGCTGTGTTATCAGTTGAGGACCAGGCGCCTGAATAATTCCTCTAATGAAGTTGACGTGCTTCACGGTTGTTTCATTTCCGAACAGGAAATGGATGATTTTGAAAATAGTCTTACTTTCCTGAATGAGCGTCTGGCTTCGGACAAAGAAGATGAAGCCTTCAAAACTCTAAACGAACTGGATATTCAGATATTAAAAAAAATAGATGACCGCAAAAAGGCTCTAAACGGAAAAGACACAGAATTACGGTTGGAAAACCTATCCGAGATATTTCATTTATCCAGGCAGGAAAAGGATATCCTGCTGATTTGTTTATTACCAGAAATAGATCTGAAATACCAGAGACTATATGCCTATCTTCAGGATGACATAACAAAAAAAATACCAACGGTAGATTTTGTTCTCCATTTAATTAGCCGGTCCTGGGAAAAGGTCCTGCTGGCTCGGGATTTTCTTTCAGTCCAGGCACCGCTGATAAAAAACCAGCTCGTCTATCTGTCTGACGACCCTAATGCGCGGCTAAGCCCTCTACCCTCCAAATTCATCCATCTGGATGAACGTATTACCAGTTATCTTCTGGGATCGAACCGGATAGACGCACGATTAAATAGTTGGGTCCATCTTGTGGATAAGACTGCTGAACACCTGGATCATCTTTTAATGGATGAAATCTGGAACCGCTTACCCAGGCTGGTATCGCAATATAAAAATTCAGGAATGATATTCCATCTGCGTGATGAATATGATAACGGGTTAAAAAATACTATAGAAGCCATCGTTTCTGCGCTGGATTTCCCGTTATTATGTATTGATCTGGAGAGGATTTCAAGTTTAGAAGCAACACCGGACAAACTCATCCACCTTGTTTTCCGTGAAGGATTGCTGCTTAAAGCTGCTCTGTTTTGCAACGGTTTCGATGCAATATTAAGCGAGGATAAAACATCTCAGTCTGTCTATAGTTCGTTGACAGCACAGTTCGAAAATTATCCACACTTGATTTTCCTGACCGGTAAAAAGGAGTGGTATCCCGGAGCAATACCCGGCAACCTGCCCTGCATCCACATAGAACCGGCGTCCCCAGCTTATGCAGAAAGAAAGCAGCTTTGGGAAAGCCAACTTAACGCACAGTATCATCTGGCCTCCGATATCAACCTGGCTGACGTTGCCGGCAAGTTCCGGCTCAGCAGCCGGCAAATCGATGATGCCCTGGTCACTGCCAGGGATATAGCTTTATGGCGTAATCCGGATAAAGTAGAAATCACTACCGAAGATCTCTATACCGCCTGCCGGAAAGTATCAGTAAAGATCCTGGGCTCACTGGCGCACCGCATCCAGACGCCATACGGATGGGAAGATATCGTACTACCCGGCGACCAGTTAGAACAGCTGCATGAAATATGCAGCTATGTTGATAATCATCACACTATTTATGATGACTGGGGATTCGGCAGGAAACTGTCTACAGGAAAAGGCCTGAACATCCTTTTTGCCGGTCCTTCCGGCACCGGCAAAACCATGGCTGCCGGTATTGTTGCCCGCGAACTAAAGCTGGATCTTTATAAGATAGATTTGTCAGCCATCGTCAGCAAATATATTGGAGAGACTGAAAAAAACCTGGAACGTATTTTTGAGGAAGGCCGGGCATCCAATGCCATTCTCTTTTTCGACGAAGCAGACGCCTTATTCGGTAAACGCTCGGAGGTGAAAGATGCTCATGACCGCTATGCCAATATTGAAATCGCCTACCTGCTGCAAAGAATGGATGAATATGAAGGTGTTGTGATTCTGGCCACTAACCTGCGTAAAAATATGGACGAAGCTTTTGCCCGCCGGATGCACTTCAGCGTGGAGTTCCCGGCTCCAGAAGAAGCTGACCGCCTTCGTATTTGGAAGATTATTTTCCCAGAAGAAGCGCCTTTATCTCCTGATATAGACTTCAACTTCATGTCACAGTTTAAAATTACTGGCGGTAATATTAAAAATATTGCGGTTTATGCCGCTTTTCTGGCGGTGAAAGACGGAAGTGTAATACGCATGGAACATCTGATACGCGCCACCAGGAGGGAATATCAGAAAATAGGTCGACTTTGCACTGAAGATGATTTTGCGCAGTATATCAAGCTGGTCAAATTATAAAGCCTGGAGGGGGAAATGGCAGAGCAAGCAGGTAAGAATTTAAATAGAATAAAGTTCCCGGAAAGGGAAAAAATAAATATAAAAAAGGCGTCCGAGCCTCTAGCCAACCAGTTAGACTATACTGATGCAGATATCCGTGACCTGACCCCAGGCCAATCATATAAGGAACATCTCAGCCTGCTGGCCAGGATTCAATCAACCGAACAGTTAACCGCTTTTACGGCACGATTGCAGCGTACTTACGGCAACGCCTATGTACAGAGACTATTTAGTTCCCACCCTTTACAGTCAGAGCCGAAAGTCAAAAAAATGGAACGTTCTGACACAAAAAGGAGCATAAAAGCAGCTTCATTATCCGTTAAGGGCGCTAACCCACAGCAGCAGGAAGAAGAGGAAGATGAAGAGTTACAAACCGCCAACCTTAAAAAGTTACCTCTAGCGAATTCGGAAAGCCTGGAGGCCCGTATAAAAAAAGCCAGGAGCAGTGGACAGCCTCTGCCACATTCCCTGCGGGTTATTTTCGAGCCTCAATTTGGCAAGAGTATAAACCAGGTGCGTATTCATGCAAATGAAGAATCTGATTCTCTTGCACGTTCGCTTAAAGCTGCTGCTTTTACCAGTGGCAAGGATATTTTCTTCAGGAAAAAGTTCTATAATCCTGATACTCTCCCTGGTAAAAATCTCATCGCCAGGGAACTGAGTCACGTAGTCCGGCAAGCTAAGCAAGCGCAGAGAAACCGTACCGGTCCAGGTACTGAAATTAGGGCCGGCATCCCGCTATCCATTACCCCCGTGACTATGGTACAGCAGGGTCGGACAGGCCGGGCGGTTATATGGCCAGGTGTTAAAACCAGCCCTGTCCATATAAACAGTAAGCCTCTACTCCAGGTAGTGCCTCATATCTTTGTTAATGGTGGAAAAACAGGTACTGCGGCAGTCTGGTGGGGTGGGGGCGGTGGAGGGGGAGGTCAGGGAAATCAACCAGTGGGCGATGTCACTCAGGTCCAGCCGCGGATTAAAACCTCACGTTCAGGGATTCTGGGATTATACGGTAGACCGGTGGCCTGGGTGGAAAGAGGCACCGGTACTGCCACAGTCACACGTTCATATGTGGGTGTGCTGGTGGGAGCTAACGGCACATATTATATTACCGCCCGGGCGGCCGCTCAGATAGACAGGCACGAAGAAGACCATGTTAATTCCTCCAGGAGGCACCACGACACTTATATCGCACCCCTGGAAGAGAGGGTAGCGGAACATACCGGCTCTGCCAATGCACTTGAGGCCGGTGATACCCGGGAGGCAGCCAGGGCAGCGTTGGAAAACTACATAGATTGGACAGCGTCTATCAACAGTTTCGTAGCAGCCGATAATGCTGATAATTATCCTATGGGAGCAGTAGACCAGGCTGATATGGCCGACCCCAATACCAAGTTCGATTATGGCCCTCGAGAAGTAGATGGCGTGAACTATGCTCATTACGTCGATATACCTCCGGGTCCTCCTGCGGAAGAAGAGGCGGAGACAGGTGAAGAGGTTTCGGAATTGGAAGAAGGCGAAGAATGGGAGGAGGAAGGAGTCTCACAAGAGTAGGATGGTGGAGTATCAGAGGAAGAAATCCTGGATTTTAAAGAACTGGAAGAATTGATGTTGGAATCAGCTAAACCATAGCACAACCAGATAATGACAGACCGGGATGTTGAAGTAAAAACTGCAAGGAAAAGTGATGAAAATTATTCTTGAAACGGATAAACAGATATACAATTTCGGCGATATTGTGACTGTACGTTTACTGGCATTAAATGACAGCTACCGCCCTGCTGATATCGACCGCAGATTGCTGATAGGTCCCAATATAAAAACTGAGCCACCCATGAATCCTCCTCACCCGTTATCAGTTGAACCTGCCACCAGTAACGAAGCCCATAATCATCTAATCCTCAATCCCTGGTGCTTTTACGGCAGGCAACGCACGTTCCAGAACCTTCCTCAGGGCATTGCCACTTTTTACGCTTATATCCTGAAGCAGTCTTACGGATCATTGTTTCAGGACAAACCCGGTGACCTGTCAGTTCTGTTAGCCTCAGCCGAACCACTATCGGTTACAATCCGGTAAGGGGGTATTATGATATCCGAACTAGATGAAACACTCAAGCAATTGCTGATAAAGAAAGGTCATGTTGAACCTTCTGAGATTGATATCAGTTTTGATATCCCGGATAGGGAGTGGTCAGCCGCGTTGTCTAAACCAACAGTGAATATGTATTTATACGACGTTAGAGAAAACCATAAATTACGTGGGACTGAATGGATAATCGAAAAAAATGGAAATGGACAGGCGACCAAGAAGAAAAATCCCAGGAGAATAGACCTTTCTTACCTGGTTACTGTATGGTCTAACAATATAGAGGACCAGCACAACCTGCTCTGGCAGGTTATGCAGACTCTTTTTCGTTATCCTACCATACCTCAGGAACTATTAACGGGGAAACTGGCTGAACAGCAGTATATTATTGTTACCTCAACCGCTCAGCCGGATGGTATTTTGAATAATCCTTCCGATTTTTGGGCAGCCCTGGATAATGAGATTAAACCCTCTTTCAACTATGTGGCTACGCTTCCGATGGATATGGAAATATCCTTTACCAGCGCCATAGTCAGTACCAGAACCTTAAACGTAAAACCACCTGATACGGCTAGTGAGCAGATGATAGGTATATCCGGGATTTTACGTTTTAAGGATAAACCAGCGGAAGTGATTGCAGGAGCAACCATTGTGGCCAGGGATGCCGGCATGACCGCTCAGACTGATGCTCTGGGCCAGTATGCCTTCAGCCGCATTCCTCCCGGAAAA
Organism: uncultured Dehalococcoidales bacterium; assembly: GCA_964386535.1. Lineage (GTDB taxonomy): Bacteria > Chloroflexota > Dehalococcoidia > Dehalococcoidales > UBA3254 > CAYLRY01. The sequence continues at coordinate 53,699 of CAYLRY010000010.1, forward strand.
CACAACATCCTGATAATTCTTCCTGATAAAGTGACAAAAGAATTAACGGTTAAAGTACCTGATAAAAGCTACGACCTGGCAATTTAATGATGCTGATAAAAATTTTTGAAGGGGGTGATGTATAAGCAGACTGATAAGTAACCTTAAATGGTAGTGGCCCGGCTAGGCCGGCAAATAGAATGCGGTACGGTCTGAAAATAAAAATGGAGGTTAAGCAATGTCGCCAGAGTATCTTTCTCCGGGTGTTTATGTCGAAGAGGTTGACAAGGGTTCCAAGCCGATTGAAGGCGCTGGTACTGCCTGCGCAGCATTTGTGGGCTTTGCCGAAAAAGGACCTGTTAATCAGGTTACCTTTATCCCTAATTGGACTGAATTCGTTAACAATTTTGGAGGGTTTATCAAAGGTGGTTATCTTGCTCCGGCTGTATATGGGTATTTCCAGAATGGGGGCGGCCGTTGTTACGTCAGCCGTCTTCCCAGCGGACAGGCTGAGGGAAGTGAAGGTAAAGCTACTGTAGCCCTCCCCAGTCATTCACAACCATCCCTGGAAAGCCTGACTTTCACCGCCCTTGAGGCCGGCGCCGGTGGAGCAGAGACTACTATAGAAGTAACCAGACCGGTTGGAGAAAATCCCCCGGAAGACCAGTTTAATATCACCATTCGCCGCGGAATGATTGAGGAAAAATTCGAAAATCTCAGCCTGAGAAAAGGGAAATCCGCTCGCAACGTAATTGACATCATCAACAAAGAATCCAAACTGGTCCATGTAGCTGAAAAAGAGTCTACCCTGAGCCCGTTGGAAAGGATGCCCACCCCAGGAGTCTATCCGCTGGCAATTAGTGAGACTAAAACAACAGCTCTGGCTAAAGTCTCTTCAGATGTCATCATCGGCAAAGCCGAAGAACGATCCGGCCTTGCAGGTTTTGAAATTGCTGATGATGTTACAATGGTCTGCTGCCCTGACCTGATGGCTTTATATCAGGCTGATGTATTATCCATGGATGATGTAAAAGGGGTACAACTGTCCATGATAGCCCATTGCGAAAATATGAAAGATCGTTTCGCTATCCTGGACTGTCCACCTGGTATGAACCCGCAACAAATCAAAAACTGGCGTATGAATACGGCTGGTTATGATACCAAGTATGGAGCAGTCTATTATCCCTGGATAAAGGTGGCTAATCCGTTGGGAGGAGAAAATATCCTGGTGCCCCCAAGCGGTTATATAGCCGGCATCTATGCCCGCAGCGATAATGAACGAGGCGTACATAAAGCCCCGGCTAATGAGGTTGTGCGAGGCGCTACCGGAGTAGAAATGCTGATCACCAAGAGCGAACAGGATATCCTTAACCCTATCGGGGTTAACTGTATTCGCTCATTCCCCGGGCGGGGCATCCGGGTCTGGGGAGCCAGAACTCTTTCCAGCGATGCCTCATGGCGTTATATAAACGTCAGGCGTCTGTTCAACTTTGTAGAGAAGTCCATCCAGACCGGTACGCAATGGATAGTCTTTGAACCCAATGACGCTGATCTGTGGGCGCGCATCCGGCGTGATATTTCCGCCTTTCTCACCAACGTCTGGCGCAGTGGAGCCCTGTTCGGGGCTACTCCGTCACAGGCTTTTTATGTCAAATGTGATGCCGAGACTAATCCTCCCGCAGTACGCGATGCCGGCCAGGTTATCATCGAAATCGGCATAGCTCCGGTCAAACCGGCTGAATTCGTAATTTTCCGTATCAGCCAGTGGGCGTCCGGTGGGGAAACATCTGAATAAAACTTAAAAAGTGAAAAGGAGGTAAATAAAAATGCCTTATGGTGCTGAAGCAGCAGGAAGAGAGGATCCCTTACTTGGTTTTAATTTTGCGCTGGATTTAAGCGGGACAATAGCAGGTTACTTCACTGAAGTAAGCGGAATCGGCTCTGAAAATGAAGTAATCGAACAAAAAGTAGTTACCGGAAAAGGTGTTGAAGTAATTCTTAGAATTCCCGGCAGATTAAAATGGGGTGATATTGTACTTAAGCGCGGAATCACTTCCAGCATGGATCTCTGGAACTGGAGAAGACAGGTAGAGGAGGGCAAAGTCAAAGACGCCCGCAAGAATGGCTCTATTGTGATGTTCGACCGGGAACTCAAGGAAGTAGCTCGCTGGAATTTCGTTAATGCCTGGCCTTCCAAAATCACCGGCCCTTCACCTAAATCGGATAGCAATGAGATAGGGATTGAGGAGTTGACTATCGTTCATGAACATATTGAACGAGCTAACTAGGAGGTAGTAAATGGCGTTGCAGACTGAATTCGAGTTTACTTTGCCGCGGGGTTATTTGGATAATGAGGGCAACCTTCACAAACAGGGAGTCATGCGTCTGGCCACTGCGATGGATGAAATTACTCCCTTGCGTGACCTCCGTGTGAAATCAAACCAGGCTTACCTCGCGGTGATTCTCCTGGCTCGAGTGATAACCAGATTAGGTAGCTTGAAAGAGATCAATACTGGCGTTATTGAGAATCTGTTTTCCGCCGACTTTGCTTACCTTCAGGATTTTTACCGCCAGATAAATGAAAACGGCACCAGCCTGATCTCCGCTGTCTGCCCTGAATGCAATAAAAAAATCGAGGTGGACCTGGGACACCTGGGGGGATAACGAGCTACCCCCTCGACCAGTTGAACGAGGAGGTAGCTTACATCGCCTATCACTTCCACTGGCCACTCGATGATATCCTGAAACTGGAACATCAGGACCGGCGCTTGTGGGCCGGTAAGATCGCTGAAATTAACCGGAAAATTAGCGAGGTTTCCTGAATTTTGGAGGAAACGCCATGGTAACAGGTTATACTACAGGTTCGACCGGTACAGGCGGAAGGATTGATCCTTTCCCTACTTTCAAATTTTTTGTCGAAGTAGGAGACATCACTGAAGCCGCCTTTACCGAGTGTGCCGGTATGGAAATGGGCACCGAAATCTTCGAATATCAGGAAGGCGGGCTTAATGACTTTGTCCATAAATTCCCTGGCAGGACCAGGATTTCTAATATTACTTTAAAAAGGGGGTTCGCCTTATCTAATGAGCTTTACGAGTGGTATAAAGAGATGGAAAACTGTTTGAGGCAGGGTAAAAAATTCAATTTCAGACAGGTCACCATAACTCTTTATACCACAGTAAGCCATGAGAAATTAATGCGCTGGTCGCTGGATAAAGCTTTCCCAGTCAAATGGGTAGGTCCTACTTTTAGAACAGACGAAGCAGCCATGGCAATCGAAACCCTGGAATTTGCTCATCATGGGATACAGGTACTGGGGAGATAAGATATGGTCGAAAAAGAAAATACAGGGGGCAGTGGGGCTGGGTTGCCAATTTCCGGCAAAAAGCTGGACCCGTGGCTTGGACAGCGGTTGACCAAAGCCGACCTCATGTATGCCCGTTTGCCGGTATTCTTGACCTGCCAGCCGGCGCCTCCGTTGGGCATTACACGCCCACTGACTGCATCTCAGACCCCGGTAATACCTTTATCTCATGATCCTGATTTCCCACATATAAAAAGCGCAGCCAGCTCGCCGGTATGGGATCAAGTGAGCCTCTTCTGGTTGCTTAACCGTAGAAAGTCCCAGAGCATTTCAAATCAGTGGACCAATTATCTTATCAAGGACGTCCCGCAGGCATCCGGTGAATGGTCTATACCGGTTAACCGGAATAATCCTAAAGTAACCAATCACACCAAGCTAACCGCTCATAAAAGAGATACGGAGAATAAAACAGACTCCGCCTCAGAAACCATATGGATAAATTCAGAGAAAAAACCTTTGCTTGCAGAATCGCCTGCCCAGCACCGGATTGATTTGAATAAGCTAACCCCTGATGTTGCGCTAAATCATAAAGGTGGCTCTATTTCGTTTTCAGGTACAAGTATGTCCAAACCTGAACTCGGGATTCATGTGCCTGCCCATATGAACAATAAAGGGTCTGAAACACAATATCCTGCGGGTCAAATCCGGCACTCTCAGGACAAAGTCCCTGAAAAACAAGAGGAAAGCACACCAGGGACCAGCCATGCTGTAGAAAATACTGGAAACGACTGGACTTTATCCGTCATTCAAAAAAGTAAGCCTGTTGAAACCGTAATTAAATCAGGTACGTCTCCAGAAATAGAGCTTGATACGTTACCTGAACAACCATTTATAGCTGCCAGCCAGTCTGAGAATAAAACCGGAAACAATAAATCAACTTTTAAATTTTCTGAGACCAAAGAAAGACAACCATTCTCTACAACCTGGCAGGGCAAACCCGCAAAAAAGTCATCCCAGTTAATTAAAAAACCATCCAGACCTGCCGCCAGAAAATTCGAACCCGTAGCCAGACATTTTGTGCCTGTTGCCAGAAGGCCTAAAACCACGTCCGGGATTCCGGGACCACTACCAGGACAATCCGGAAAGGTAGCCGGGACTTCAAACCCGGCTGTTGAACATACCGGACATAGAGCCGGACAGTCTGTTCCATTCACATACCCGTCAAAGCCATTTATTGAAAAGCCTGTGCAGGATATCCAGCCAACTGTATCAACTCCCCTGCAACTTCAACCCCTGGCCCAGGCTAATAAGCCGGACTTGAAACAGGCTGCTGTGCAAATTGAATATATCCGGCCGGAAATAAAAACCAAACGAGAAGAACGGCGGTGGATACATCCGGATCATGTGGTAGCTTCTTCCGCAATTTATCAACCGGTCAGGCCGGAATTTTCCAATCTAACATCGCCCAGGAAATTAACAATTGATGAGAAGGTAGATACTGGCGATAATAATACGGCAGAGGATCCTGAAAGGTTTAGACCATCGTCCAACATGTCCCCTCTAATTAATTTTCAAAAAACAATAATAACGGCTGTCAGACCCATAACACGCTGTCCAGATTTTCAATTGAACAGGACTCCTGTATCTCTTCCGGCAAACACAGGATCCGTTGAAAATAAAGCGTTTTCTACGGCAACAGCTCCAATGACAACGAAAACGCCTGGTGGAGTTGTCCCTGTTCTCAGAAAACAGGAACAAATAATTAAACATATAAATCAAGATTTAATTCTCAATAGAAATATTCAAATGCCTGATCAGATGGTTCAAAAAAACGAATTGCCGGCAAAAAGGGCAATTGCCTCCATAGAACAAACAGCTATTATGGACATAGTTAGGGATGACTTGTCAAACAGCACCGGTCACTCACCTCTATATCAGGAACAGTCATTTACTTCTGGGGATATGACTCTGGAACAGAACAATCTGGGTACCAGCTTACCGCTGGTAAAGACACTCCGCTCAGCTAAAGTAGCAAGCGCCCAAAGTCCAACTGGCTGGAAACACCCTGAATACCTGATTTCTCAGGCTGCCAGGATTCACGCGGCTGAAAATTTTGCATTCAGAAATTTTCACTTTTCAGCCGGCATTGCTCATAAAAATAAAACTAAACCGGAGAAAAAATCTTCTATTGAACACATGGCCCTTTCTCGGAAATCGCAACAAAGGGCTATATCACCGTTTTTTAACCAGAGCGAAACATTAATTGAAGATTCGCCGAATTACAATAGTGTGGCGCAGCAAACTCAGCCTACATCTGCTTTTAGTTTTCAAGGCAGTAGCAGCTCATCTTTATCACAGAATCCTAATGCACCGAGGTCTGGATTTTTCACCCCGGTAAACTGGGAATCACACATTAGTCAAGCCAAAGTTCAGTCTGGACAAAGCCAGCCTGACTCTAATGAGAAGTTAGCAGGTAATCAAAAGACTGTAGAATTCCCATCATGTCCAGAGCAAATAATATCTTATGCAGTAAGGAGCTCTGGAAATAATATTTTCAAAGCAGTTTCCAACCAGCCAGTGCAGGTTTTTACCGGACAAGTTCATACTTTATCTAAGGCAGGTGAACAATCCATTAACCAGAATCATTTCATATTACCAGGCTCCGTACAGGGGAACCAGGCTAAAGGGGATAATACCGCTTCAGGCAATTCCAACCAGACCGCTGCCAAAACGGACCTGAAAGCCCTGGCTAGAGAAGTATATCCCTTTATTAAACGTATGATCATTATTGACCGGGAAAGATTCCCGTATTAATGGTCTGGATAAACAGTCTTGAAGGAGATCTGAAAAGTGGAAAAGGCTAAAATAGTGAACCTGGATACAGATGAAACCATAGAATGTCTGTTTAATCCGAACGCCTACACTCTAGAAAGGACCAATACCTGGACTCAGAAACAGGTCAAAGGACGCAACGTGCCTAATCTGGAGTTCGGCGGGGGTTCCTCGGCTACCCTGACCATGCAGCTTTTTCTGGATACTTCCACTACGGGCGGAGATGTCAGAGAGACAACTGAGAAGATCCGAAAATTGATGGATATAGACGAAAATGCTAAAAATATGACTACCGTTAAAGGCCGTCCGCCTATGGTTGAATTTCGCTGGGGACAAATTTGGACTTTCAAAGCTGTAATAACGCGTTTAACCGAAAAAACCACTCTTTTTCGCGATGACGGCATACCAATTAGAGCAACTCTGGATGTGACTTTTCTACAGGCCAAAGAAGAAGGCGTTTATGCTGCCCAGAATCCTACCACCATGGGTACTTCCGGCTATAAACGCTGGATAGTCAGAGAAGGAGATAGTATAGACTGGATAGCCTACCGGGAATATGGCAGTGCGGCCATGTGGAGATATCTGGCTGACGTTAACAATCTGGATGATCCAGGCAAATTGAGACCGGGGCAGGCCCTGGTAATTGCACCGCCGCCTTAAAGGAGTAAAAGATGCCGGCAGCTCAACAACTTTTTTCACAAATGTATTTTAAAATAGACGGAAGAGATGTTCCGGAGGATATATCTAACAAGATCCTGGAGATCATTGTGGATACCAGTCTTTATCTGCCTGATATGTGGTCCATTCTGCTAGATGATCCTGAACTAACCCTGATTGATTCCAGTCTGCTGGAGATTGGAAAATCAGTGGATATTTCTGCCCAGGCCCATGATGAAAGTAGCAGTACTTTGCTGACCAGGGGGGAAATCATAGCTATTGAACCGGACTTAAGCCATGATTCCGGAACTACAATAGCTATCAGGGGATATGATAAATCGCACCGTCTTCACCGGGGTAAAAAGACGAGGGTATTTCAACAGGTTACTGATAGCGATATTGTAAAGGCAATAGCCGGCGAATGCGGTCTGGATGTCAGCATTGATGCTACGTCTGAAATATATGATCATGTTTTTCAGGATGAGCGTTCTGATTGGGAATTTATCCAGGATAGAGCTCACCATGCGGGTTACGTGGTGTATGTGGAAAACGGAAGACTCTATTTTCGAAAGGAACCTTCCAGCCAGGCAGCAGCGACCGAATTAAAGTGGGGTGATAATTTGCTCAGCTTTCAGGCCCGCTTTACCAGCGCTGATCAGGTTTCCAAATCAGAAGTACATGGATGGGATATCAAGAATAAGCAGGCTATTATTGGAACCAGCGATACTCCCCAGGGGGTGCCCGCTGTTGCTGATAAAAATAACGGCGGAAATCTGACCAGAAGGGTGTTTGGCGCTTCGAAGGAACTACTTAACAACTACCCGGTAAAGTCTCAGTCTCATGCTGATATGTTAGCCCAGTCTATCCTCAACGAAAAGTACCACAACTTTTTTCAGGCTGAGGGTATTTGTGATGGGAACCCGGCTATACGGGCAGGGAAAATGGTTAAACTAAAAGACATTGGAACTCGCTTCTCCGGCGATTACAGGGTCACCCGGGCGATTCACCGATATGATCTATCCGGCTTTGCCACTCAATTTGAAATCAGCGGTTATCACCCCAATACCCTTTCTGATCTGTTAGCCGGTAAAAACGGGCGGCACCCCTACGGTGTAGTAGTTGGTATTGTGACCAACGTTAAAGACCCGGATAACCTGGCACGTGTAAAAGTTAAATACCCTACTATTACCGATTCGTTGGAGAGCCATTGGGCCAGATTAGCCACACCCATGGCCGGAGCCGGCAGGGGTATAGAGTTTATTCCCGAAGTCAATGATGAAGTACTGGTGGCTTTTGAATACAACGATATCAACCGGCCTTATATCATCGGGTGCCTGTGGAACGGAAGTGATAAACCTCCTGAAACCAATGATAATATCGTTGGCAGCGGCGGTAAAGTCCAAAAGAGGATTATCAAGTCCCGTTCCGGCCATACCATTACCCTGGATGACACACAAGCCGCTGAACAGATATCAATTATTGATAAAAGCGGACAAAAAATCCTTCTGGAAAGCGGTTCCGGTAAAGAAAAAATTGAGATCATCGATAAAACCGGTAAAAGTAAAATAGTAATGGACCCTGTTAAACAAAGCGTTTCCATAGAAAGCGCTATGGATATGACCATTAAGGCCACGGGGAAAATACAGATTGATGGAAAGCTGGGTATAAGCATTAAAACTGATGCCGGTAATCTGGAAATGAAGGGGACTATGGCCAGCCTCCAAGGTACCGGTTCTGCGGAAGTGAAATCATCCGGTGTATTAACCGTTCAGGGTTCGTTAGTAAAGATTAATTAACAGAAACATAAAGGAGGCCGATAAGAATGGCGATGCCGGCAGCCAGAATGGGAGATCCTACAGCGCATGGGGGAGTAATCGCGGCTGGATGTATGACGGTACTGATCGGCGGGAAACCGGCAGCACGAGCAGGTGATATGCATACCTGCCCGATGGTCAATCCCACGGTGCCACCCGCGCCGCCCCCACCTCATGTGGGCGGCCCCATTGCCATGGGCAGCCCCACAGTATTGATCGGCGGCATGCCAGCGGCACGAGTAGGAGACACGGCAACCTGTGCGGGACCTCCTGATACTATCATTCCACCAGGATGCCCTACAGTTCTTATTGCATAATCAAGAGGAGAATATCAAATATGGTCAATAATGTTAACCAGGATATACTGGGAACGGGATGGGCTTTCCCACTCCGTATTGACAGCCGGGGCGGGCTGGCTCTTTCCAGCAACGAAAATGGAATAATTGAGTCCATTCGGACAATTCTGGGTACCGCTAAAGGTGAAAGGCGTATGCGTCCCGGGTTCGGCTGCGATATCCATACCCTGATATTTGCTCCTAATAATGTAGCCACCTGGGGACTGGCTGCCCATTATGTTGAAGAAGCCCTGGGCATGTGGGAACCGCGTATTGAAGTAACTGAAGTTGATGCGAGGCCTGATCCAGAAGATACCGGCAGGCTGCTTATCCGCATTGGATACAGAATAAAGGCGACCAACGACGCCCGTAATATTGTATATCCATTTTATTTAATGGGGAGGTCGTGATGACACTGCAAGCACCAAATCTGGATGACCGGAAATTTCAGGACATTGTGAGTGAGGCTAGGAGTAAGATCCCTCTTTACTGTCCCAGGTGGACGGACTATAACCTGAGCGATCCGGGGATTACCCTGATCGAACTATTTGCCTGGATGGTTGATATGCTCCTGTACCGAATCAATAAGGTGCCTGTTAAGAACTATATAAAATTCATGGAACTTCTCGGTATCCGTTTGATGCCACCGGTGCCGGCAACAGTGGATGTTACTTTCCGTCTCTCAGCGCCTCAGCCTCAGCAAATTATCATACCCAAAGGCACGCAGATTGCAACTGTGCGAACAGAAACGCAGGAGGCCATTCCCTTTACCACGGATAAAGAACTGGTAATGTTGATTCCTGATCTAATGTATGCCTTCACTACCCAGGATGAAACCAGTTATAGCGATTGTCTGCCGGCCTTGAATAATCCTGGGTTGCGAGTGACGGTGTTTAACGCTGTGCCTGAAGAAAATAACGCCTTTTATCTGGGTTTCGGTACAAATCTAACTTCTCAAACCCTTATTCTGACCATAGACTGTAATATAGAAGGCATCGGGGTTGATCCCCACGATCCACCACTGGTCTGGGAGTATTGGGATGGTGAAAAGGAGAAATGGTTGGTTATGAGGATGGACAGCGATACCACGGGTGGCCTCAATACACCTGGTAATGTCATCCTGCATCTCCCTGCCACCAGCGCTCTCAGAGAAGTCAACCGGGTGCGGGCCTGCTGGATAAGATGCCGGGCCGTCAGACCCAGGCCTGGACAGCGTCCTTACGTCAGTTCGCCAATATTACGGAGCCTCACAGTTGAAAATATTGGTGGTACGGTACCTGCCAGCCACTGCCAGCGTGTGTCCGGTGAGATTTTGGGCAGGAGCAAAGGCGTCCCGGGTCAAAAATTCTATTTGCATAATACCCCTGTATTAAGCCGCATGGCAGGAGAAACTCTCGAAATTGAGACAGAAACTGAGGGGCATTATGAAACCTGGCAAGAAGTCCCGGATTTTGCAGATTCCGGACCCTCAGATCCACACTATACTCTGGATAGCGTCACAGGCGAAATTGAGTTCGGACCTTCTATCCGGCAACCTTCCGGAGAAGAAAAGCAGTACGGTAAAATCCCGGGCTTAAACCGCCAGATACGTTTCACTTCTTACCGCTGGGGGGGAGGTATAATCGGGAATGTCGGCAGGGAGACCATAACCGTTATGAAGTCCTCTATTCCGTATGTTGCTACGGTAACCAATTTCCTGCCTGCTGTTGGAGGTACAGATGCAGAAACCCTGGAATCGGCTATGCTTAGGACACCCAGATTATTACGTAACCAGACCCGCGCCGTAACCGCCTCAGACTTTGAAAAGCTATCACTTGAAGCTACTCCTTTAATAGCCAGGGCAAAATGCCTTACACCTGGCCTTATCACTGATTCTCAATCTATACCGCCGGGTGTGGTACGGCTATTGCTGGTACCCAAATTTGAGTATCTGGACGGGCCGATCCCGCGTGACCAACTGGTACTTTCTGAGCGTGTCAGAACTGATGTAAAAAACTACCTGGATGAACGCAGAATGCTGGCCATGAGAGTAGAGATAGCCGTTCCTGAATATCAACCCATAGTCGTAGAATGCCGGATTAAGTCCAAGCCGGGGTTTGAGAATGAAATGGTATCAGAGAGGGTTAAAACCAGATTATACCGGTTCATCAATCCGGTATGCGGAGGTTTAAAGGGACAGGGATGGCCTTTCGGACGCAGCCTTTTCAAATCTGAAATATTCTCGGTTATACAGAATACTCCGGAAGTGGAATACATCGAAGAAGTTAAAATTTTCGCTGCAGATTGGAATACCGGACTGCGTCAGACGGTGGAAGAAAGGTTCAACATTCCGGCATACAGCTTGATTTGCTCGGGGGAACATGTGGTAATCGCCACCACTCTGGAAGAACATTTGTAATACTGAATTATGTTCTTTCAGATCAGAAAGGGGGACAACCATGACCACAAAAACGATGTTAAAAGAAGAGGAATTTACACCCAGCCGGTTACTGGACTATCTACCGGCTTCTTTCAGGGATGACCCCCTGATGGGACAGTTTCTCCTGATATTTGAAAGTATCTTAAACCCCATAGAATATACCGTTGATAATATGGCATTATTCTTTGACCCCAGGATGACGCCGGAAAGCGTCTTACCCTGGTTGGCCTCCTGGGTGGATCTGGTGCTGGATCCGTCCTGGCCTCTGGAACGCCGGCGTGAGCTGGTGAAAAACGCGTCTGATCTGTACCGCTGGCGCGGCACCCGCCGAGGATTGAGTGAATATCTCAGGATTTATACCGGTTCATCGCCGACTATCCTGGAGTATATCCCTGGAATGATTCTTGATGAAGAAACCCATTTAGGAGTAAACACCGTTCTGGGCAGCTCGGGTACCGGCCACCATTTTACTGTAATTATCGAGAATCCTTTAGATAGCCGCATTGATGTTAAAGTGGTCAGGGATATTATCGAAAGCCAAAAACCTGCGCATACCATTTATACATTGGAAATAAAGGCTGTAATTGCTTCTCAAACCAAGACAGCCTGAATAGAGGGGTTTTGTTAAAAATAGTTAAGCTCCGGTTGACAAAGAAACAGTCAACCGGAGCTTGAATTTTCTGAATAAACCCTTCGCTTCCTTTCCTGCGAAAGGCGTTTTCAGGTTACCCTTACCCCGCAAGCTCCCCACATCAGGTCAGATCAATACATCCGGTATTTCTCGCCTAACGCCTGACAACTGCACAACAAGAATCCAGTCTAGCTGAATATCCATTTTTTTAATTTGCTGAGAATAAACAGGGCCAGAGTAGCTAAAGCAATCACCAGCGCAATAATGCTGATGGTAGTAGCTGTTCCAGTGGCTCCGGAGGGGCCTTGCGGACCCTGTGGACCGGCTGGACCCTGCGGTCCGGTAGCTCCGGTCGGGCCGGCTGGACCCTGTGGACCGGCAATGCCTTGTGGACCCACAGGACCTTGTGGTCCCCGGGGGCCTTCAGTACCACTCCCGGATTCTCCGGCAGGGCCGGCTGGGCCCTGTGGACCTGCGGGACCCTGCGGTCCGGCTGGACCTTGTGGGCCTGCTGGACCTTGTTTACCTTCTGCCACAAACACGCCTCCAGAGGCACCGGCCGGGCCCTGTGGGCCTCTCATGTCTATTACATTGAAGATTGCCTCAGCAGTCATATTCCCAGTAATATTTCCTGTGTCACCACTCTCGATGTATTGCACAGCCTTAACCGTATGATTACCCGGTACAGTCTGTGTCGGCACACTGATGATAGCAGTAAATTCACCATCCAAGTAATCAATTATTTTTAAAGGTAAGGTAGGTAGCGGATCTGAATCATTATTCCAGAATATTTCTATGGGCGGCAGAGATTCGTTCTGCGGTCTAAAACCTTTACCAGCCAGGGTAATTGTAGAAAAACCGGTTTGAGGGCTGAGCTCCAATACCGGCGGTAAAACTGTAAACTGGGTATACGTTTTCAGAGGCTCGGCTTCATAGAGATCCTGCGTGGCTGTAATGGTATGAAGGGCAGGGGTAGTCCATTCAGGTACGTAAAGAATGATGCTGAATCCGCCAAAATTATCCACATATATAGGGTTACTTATAGTAATGTCATCCCAGGTGAGCCCAACTGGAGCTTCGGATCCATACTGCGTGGAGAAGCCGCTGCCAGTAACCGTAAATCTTGAACCTAAAAATCCTTTGTCCGGATTACAATTAATAACCGGTGACGGCGTCCCGGTAGGTGGCTGGGACTGCGCTGCCACAGGTAAACACAGCATCAATAGCATACCCAGCATAAACACAATTAGTAGCGGCAAAAACCATCTTTTTTTCATTTAATTCTCCTTTTTCTTGGCGGATTATGAGAACCATCCCTGAATAGTTTTAATGACCTGGTCAAACCAGGCCCTGGGGCTTTCCCGGAAAGCGTCCCAGCCTCCACCCAGACTTAAAATATAATAGATCGCTACTCCAACTATAGCTAAAACAATCAATATTTTAACCACACGCCAGATGGGTTTCCAGGACTTCAACAGCGGTGAATGATTAAACTCACAGGTCGCGGTTTGCGGTATACCGGTTTCCGGAGTAGCCGTAACGGTAACATCATAACGTTTAATAGCTCCGATCAGTTTGCCTTTTTTAGGCTTGATCACCAGGGGGATCTCGATGGCATTCCAGGCTCTCAACCGCAATTTTGCAGGTTTAAACAGGAATTTACAACCTTCATCCAGATCAGAAGCTTCCAGCGAAATATCTGCATCACTTACACCGGTATTGGACAGATTGACCTGGTAAGTAAATTTCCGCACTGCAGTAGCACGGAAGGGATGAATCTTAACTTTAAATTCAGTTTCCGGGTTTATGTCAAGCTGTCCCAACACAGTGGTGCTTTCGCCTGCATTACTTTGCGAACGGACGGTAACTCCAAAAACATACTGCCCTGAACGGACTCCCTTTTTTTTCTGAGGCTGAAACACGATTTGAACCTGATCTGACGCCTGTGGCATAAGAGCAATACTGGAGGCAGACCTTTTATACCAGGTTTCATCCAGTCCTTCTATTTCAATAGTGAATTTGTCTACAATCTGGCTCAGGTTTTTAATCTGTACCATGGCCACAGCAGGTACAATGCCTGCCTGTACATTCAATGCTGCAGGCGTGAGGGACACGCTGATCTTATCCGAACTCCTGGCCTGAGGTAAAGGTAACGGCTTAACTTCAACTGTCCTGGTAACCGTACCATGCCGGTTATTGGCAGTAAGTACATATCTGGTTGTCTCATCAGGATGTACCAGGCTCTCACCCCTGGCTTCAACATCCGCATCGCCTATTTGTACACGAACAGCTCTTTGTACCAGCCATTTTAAAGTAAAGTCCCTTTTATTTTCGGTGGTAAACTCAAAGCTTTTTATAACCGGTGGACGAGAAAACCACCGCATTCTGGTGAAAATGCGGTACCATGGCAGATACACCAGTTCGGCTTCCCTGATGATGCTTTCAGCCTGCATGCCCCCAGTCTGCTCCGTAGTAACCTGGAAATTGTACGGCTTTCCACCGAATAGTAAGGCTATCCAGTTCAATTTAACGTTTAAACTCGTTTCCACCCGTCCTCCGGCAGGAACTATCAGAGAATCAGGCTGCAAAGTAAAGCGCAAACTCCGCCGCCGGCTGCTGGCTCTAACCACAACCCGGGTCTCACGGGTATCAGGATTACTAATTGAAACCTGATAGGTACCTTTCCGTCCGGAAATAGTTTCAGGATTAATTGTTACCTCCAGTTTTGGCGCCGCCTGGATTTCAAGTGTCACTTTGACTGAGGTAATATCACCCGGATTTTCCTGAGAAATAGCTTTCACTGTGAAAGGAAAAAATGTCATCTTATTGTCAACATTTTCAGGTAACCTGATGATCAATTTAGCATTATCCTGGTCATTCGGGAACAGGGCCACGCTCGAAACCGGTAGAGTATACCATCGTTGATCCATTCCTTCAACTGCAATCGTTATCTGATCGACTGTTTTCCCCCGGTTACTCAGAGTGATAGCGCACTCAGCACTCTCCCCTGGTGTGATTTTTAAATTGGTAGGTGCAACTTTAAGTTCAATCCGTTCTGCCATATCTTTGCCCCCAAACTCTATAAACATATATATGTTTATTTTTTATCTTTATTTAACCTCTGGTGCTTTTCAATCTCCAGGCATACGACAAAATATTCTCACCAAGCTCCGTTGCGCTCCGGATAACCTCCCTGGATAAAGGCTGGTCAGTATGACCTCCTTCCCAGGCACAACCATAATCACTGCTGCTGCATACCATATTTCCACCTTCCAGCAACATGGGGGGCTCGCATCCGGCAGGTACTTCGGAAAAGATATGGTCTGCCGAAAGCAGGTGATGACCTCTCTGTACCATTCCCAGCTTAAGGTTGAACTGGCTGGCAATACGGTTGAAGGCCAGCCCGAATTCCCTGGCGCCCCTGTTATCAACCCCTCCTGATATCGCAGAACAACCGTCTCCGAAGATTACTCCTCCTGATTGAAGGAAATCACTTAATATTGATTGCTGCTCAGAATTTAGTTCAAAACGTCCGTTACCTGTAAGATATATCAAGCTCAGACGGCTGAGGGACTTTCTTATGTGGTCCTCTCCCTCAAGCGTAATTTTTATATTATAACGCCGGCCCATCCCGCTTACGAGGTTCTGCAAACCGCTTTTATGCAGGTCTTTATTATTCGTTCCCAGCGGTAAATAACCGATCAGCATGGTTTCTAAAACCGGAGAAGCTTCTCTATTTGTTATGGCAGGAATTGCTTCCCGGGCTACCCCAGGAGTGGGTTCTAGAACTTCCGTGGGGATCTTTTCTGATGCTGCTTTGGCAGAATCCTGTCGATAGTTTAAATTTATTTCGTTTATTCCTGGCTGTCCGGGATTCCTGGCATTCTTAATACCCCCTAAAGCCGGATCGTAGTTAATACGGGCCAGCTCCACATAGGCTTCGGTTGGTAAAGCATCCCTTTCCTGCACACGGTAAGCCTCCAAAATACGAGTGGCTTGTCCGCCCTCTGGCGGTTGGAACGGTTCTCCAGGGATCTCTCTGAACTGTATCACCAGAAATACAGTACTTTTTTCATGCGTCTGCAAATGGTACCTCTGTTTCTGAGGCATAACAATTGAATTTCCCTCGGGGTCAATGGCTATCCCCGGATTGATATTTACAGATCCATCCGGAGGATCACTGGCAGTAACTTCAAACCCATTTATGATGCCCATCCGGTGAAAAGTAAATATATGTAATTTCATGCTTTGGCGATGGTATTCATGAGCGTCCTTCCATGTATTGGCATCAATAACCAACCCCTGGAAAGGATTTACCCTCTTCAACTGAAAATTGTTTATATCCATAAAGAGCCACTCCTACCGGGATATATCAGTCGGGTTTATAAGTTATTAAGATGAGATGTTATCCCGTCCGCTAATTTAATTTCATCATCCCGTAATATTCGACGATAAAGCCCGGTAGTCCCCTTATCCGGTTCTGCATCCAGTTCAATCCGGATCACACGCTGGCAAATTTCATACCAGCGGAGGGCACGGTTTTTCTGCCCCAGCCTTGTATAACTGTACATTAACCACCGGTAGGCATCTTCCCTGCAATTGTCCTGTCTCAATATCTTTTGAGAATAATGAATACAGCTCTCAAAATCATTAGTTACAATGCTATAGTTGGCCAGCTTGCTCAATATTACCAGGTAAATATCCTTCAGCGTTTCCCTCCGCAGAATAGTCCATTCTGCATAAATCTCTTCGCTCAGATAGTCCCCCTGGTAGAGCGCTTCTGCTTTTTCATATTCATTTATAGCTTCTACCAGACGGTGTTCCTTTTCGAACCGGCGTCCAGAAGCCCAGTGTTTTTCAAACTCCTCAACATCAATCCAGAGGTCAGTTTCGGGACTTAGGGCATAGCTGCCCTGTAAAAATACTACGTGCTGAAGATTTTGCCCCGCTCCTTTCAGGCAATTTAATGTCAACTTAAGCTGATGGATAGCAGCCTTAAGGTTGTTGGCTGCCGCCTGAGGGCTGCACTCCGGCCAAAGAGTCTCCATAATCATTTCTTTTACTGTTGGCTCTCGAGGGCGTACCAGCAAGTATTGAAATACGGATCTAGCTTTCACGCTGTGCCATCTCTCTATCCTTCCAAAGTCGGAACGAACGTCGAAATGCCCCAAACAATGGATATAAATACGGAAGGAAACAGGCATTTGCTGGGGAAGGCTGGTACCGCCGAGAATGGCCCTACCCAGTTGATTAACCGGATTACTGACTTTGTATTCTGCCAGGCAGAGCGGGTGAAATGTCTTTGAGGTAATATATGATTGTTGTATATGGCGATCTACCAGAGCTTCTCTTTCTGCCAGTTGTTGACTGACCTGTTCCAGCTGCTTTCTGGTTCCCTGATAATCCTTCTTAATAGATTTAAGCAGTGCGATGGTAAAATCATCCTGCCCATTGATATGAAAAAAAAGATTATCCGAGCTTATGTTATCATCTGCTGGTCTCACCAACCGGCCTCCTTTTGGAGAAGGTGTAGTTGTAACAAAGGGTTCCCGGTTACTTTCGAACCGATACCGGAGAAATTATCTAGCAGATATTGCCAGAACCGAATAGTTGTTTTTCAGGATTTTGAGATTGTGTATAATCGGTCATGTCCTTTTTATTCCTATTCGTTATATCCCGGATTATTTAACAAATATCCGTTCTGACTTTTCAGCGC
>CAYLRY010000011.1:0-69665 GCA_964386535.1 uncultured Dehalococcoidales bacterium
GGGGCTAGGGATCTGGCCAAACTGACCCGCCCGGGGGACTTTTATGATTTCACGCGCTACCGTCCAACAATTCGCCATAGAGACGGACGGCGTGAGTTGGAGATCCCGAATGCCACCTTTACCTATGCCCGGCGTGAAAGGGGAGAGGATTTTGTTTTTCTTCATATGCTGGAACCTCATATGATGGCTGAAGCTTTCACCAGTTCGGTCTGGCAGGTACTAAAAACGCTGGGCATCCGCAGGTACTGCCTCATCGGTAGTATGTATGACATGGTTCCACATTCAAGGCCTCTGCCTGTCAGCGGAGGCTTTAACCATAAACGCCAGCCGGAGATGTTGAAAAAAGTTGGCGTACTGCCAAGCAGCTATGAAGGTCCCACCACGATCTGCAACCTTATATCACTAGAAGCTCAGAAGGCCGGTGTAGAAACTCTAACTCTGATAGTGCATTTGCCTCAATATATTGAACTGGATGAAGATCACGCTGGATTGTTAGCTATTCTGAAAGTACTGAATGCCCTGTATGCTTTTCCCATATCGATTGCGGATATCCAGAAAGCTGAAATTCAGACCAGGAGCATTGATGCTGCTCTACAGTCTAACCGGAAGCTTAAAGCGGTAGTAACGCAGCTTGAAACGCACTATGATGCCCGGTCCGCTGGCCGGAAGAAAAATGAAAAGCTTGAACTTTCTTCCGAGGTAGAGCAGTTCCTGAAAGAGATGGAGAAGAAGTTTAAAGATAAATGAATTTACTACTTGATTTTTTCAGCCAGTATCTTTAACAATTCTTCCAGTTGGCCGGCACAGCTTTCGTAAACTCTGGTAGGCCCTCCGCTGGGGTCATCAATATCACCCTGGCTGCCGCAAAACTCAGTCAGCAGGTGAATTTTATTTTCTGCGTCTGTATATAATTGCCTTAAATTGCTCACTTGTTCCTGGCTCATGCATAATATCAGATCAGACTCATTAACAATATTCCAGTTGATGGTGCGCGCTTTATGGCGGGAGATATCCAGACCTCTCTCATGCATCACCTGTATAGCCTGATCACTGGCGTCAGAGCCATGAGTATTTCCGATTCCTGCACTGCGGATTGAGACCGAGTCAGGCTCGAAGCCGTCATTTTTAACCAGATTTTTAAACAGATATTCCGCCATAGGGCTGCGGCAGACATTAGCGGCGCACACAAAGAGGATATTATGATATTTCATTCTTAGTTCCTTTTTTTGAAATGAAGCTATGATAGCAGCTTATAAATACTTACTCCGGGGCAACTACTTAACGCTATTTTACCATCTTAGTGAATGGCAGTCAGCTTTTAATAACCGCAGGGTCGTTTTTTTTCAATTTATGCGTTAAAAGACATGATAATAAAACCAGCGAAAGCTGGCAGTCAGCCACGTTTTTTTCAGGGTTCCGGATCTCAGAAACTGGATGAAAGAAAAAGAATACACTGAAGACTTGCGAAAGGACGGAATAAGGGCTATTTTGTATTTAATGGCAAATTATTTTTTAAGGAACGAAAAGGGGCAATGGCAAAAATAGTTCTGGACCTGCATGATATTTTTAATAGAGGGCAGCAAATAGATGCCGAACTCAACCGAGTGATAACCGGGGCAGTGGAAAAAAAGATCAACCTGGTGGAAATTATCCCCGGGAAGGGCTCCGGCCAGCTTAAAAAACGGGTCTTACGTTTCCTGTCCCAACCTGAGATTAAAAAGCAGTTTCACAGGCTGGAAAAAGATGATAAGAATTTCGGTAGAATTTTCATACATTTCAAGTTTTAGTCCCACTTCCTGATATCATTCAAGGTTTTATGGGGTTCGGCAATTGACCCCTGAGCCACAAATTCGATGTGGTCCAGCTTGACCCGGCAGATATCCTGGAACTTTTGATTGATGTCAGCGGACAGTTTGCTTTTATCTAAGAATGCATTTTTCAACTCAACCTGCAAATTCATTTCGTCACGGTTGTCCCGCCGGTCTATATAAACACAGAATTTGGATACTTCCTCAAAGGTGGTAAGGGCCTGCTCCACCTGTTTGGCAACCACAAACATCCCCCTGACCTTAACTGCATCACCTGTTCTTCCGGCGATGCCGTTAATTTTATAAGAAGTTCTACCGCAGGGACACTTGGTTACGTTCAGGGATGATAAATCTCCTGTACCGAAACGCAGCAGCCCCCAGGAGTTATTATGGATAGGAGTAACCACAATTTCACCCGTCTCTCCCTGTCCCAGTTGTCTGCCTGTCTGGGGATCGATAATTTCCACAATATATTCATCCATCAGGTGCATACCGCTTTTTTCCCCGCATTCGTAAGCAATTGCCCCGCCCGGTTCGGTCACTGCATAGGCCTGGTAGGTATCTATATGGTATTTATCTTCCAGCACCTTCCTGATAGAAGCAGGCAGCATTTCACCGGTAAACCAGGCTTTTGTAACAGCGAAGTCTTTTTCAAATTGATGTCCCATTTCTTCTGCACGCTTGATAACCATCATAAGGAAGGTGGGAGTACCCACAAAGCCGGTGATTTTAAGATCAAGCATAGCCTTGATCAAGACCTCAGTATTTCCGGTACCCATTACCACCACTGTTGCCCCGCACTGACGCAGGCCTTCATGGAAAAGGATGCCCGCAGGAGACATATGATAAGTGAAGGTGTTAACCGCTATATCGCCCCGGCGGAAACCGGCTGCGTAAAAAGAGCGGGCAAACCAGGCGATATGGGATTCCTGGTATTCGTAAATAGGACCCGGTGAGATAAAAATACGCTCTACTTCGGAGGCAGGAATGGCAAGCAGACCACCGAAGGGAGGCGAGGCCTGTTGAGCTTCAATCAAATCATTCTTGCGTATAACCGGCAGGAGTTCCAGGTCTTTCACTGTTTTTATCTGAGAGGGCTTTATGCCAGCTTTATCCATAATTTTTTTTGCTAGCGGGGCATTAAAGTAGGCGTGTTCTACCGTCTGCTTTAAATTTTCATTATGGTATTTTTCCCTGGCTTCCAGAGACATGGTCTCTAATTCATCAAAAAAACGGCTTTTCTCGATAGGCATTCATTTTCTCCTTAGAGCCATCTCTTTCTTCTCTTGTAGTGTTTAACCTCTCGATAGCTCTTTTTGGTGCCCATGGCGGACAGCCCTATGTAGAATTCCTTAACATCCTCGTTGTTTTTCAAGAAATCCGCTGTGCCGTCCAGCACCACACGGCCGTTCTCCATAACATAGCCGTATTGAGCGATACTGAGGGCGATACGCACATTTTGTTCCACCAGCAGAACGGAGGTCTTGCTCTCCGTATTGAATCTCCTGATGATATCATAAATTTCCTGCACCATCAGAGGAGCCAGCCCCAACGACGGTTCATCCAGCATCATCAGATTCGGACGGGCCATCATGGCCCTGCCAATCACCAGCATCTGCTGTTCACCGCCGGAGAGATAACCGGCGATGTTTTTACGTAAATCTTTCAGGCGTGGGAAGTATCCGTAGACCATGGCCAGATCATCTTTGACAGCCCGCCGGTCAGGTCGGGAGAAAGCGCCGACGTTCAAATTTTCTTCCACTGTCAGGTGTTCGAAAACGCGCCTGCCTTCCAGTGCCTGGATGATGCCCAGCTTGCCTACCTGCTCGGCATTCTTTTTATCTATACGCTGGCCATTCCACTCGATACTGCCGTCCGTAACCTCGCCTTCTTCTATATGCAGGAGACCGGAGATGGCTTTCAGGGTGGTGCTTTTACCCGCTCCGTTAGCTCCCAGCAGCGTTACAATCTGTCCGTCTTCGACGGCCAGGGATACTCCATGCAGCACACGGATTACATTCAGATAGGTGACTTCAATATTGTTCAGTTTCAGCATTTACAAAATTCCGGTTCCCTGTAATCAGTATCACAAATGGGGCACGGCATGCCGTGCCCCATTCAATTTATTATTTTACTTCGCTTCTATCCAGTCGCTTACAGCCACCATTTTACCTGCTTTGGTGACATATATTTTAACAGCGGTACCCAGTTTATTAGTACCATTGTAGGATACCGGGCCCTGGATGCCTTCAACTTTATAGCCGTTAAGTTTTTTAATTCCCTGTTCTTCTACGGCTTTCCAGGCCTCAGCGTCGCCTTTGGCCAGCTTGTCATAACCCACGTTTTTAACTGCATTTCTTAAAATCTCTGCCACTACCAGGCTGGTACTCCAGTTGGCCAGATATTCCGCAGTGCCGTAATCGGAAGGGTTATTTTTTTTACAATATTCGGTAGCTTTAGCAATACCGGGTAAATCATCATCCCAGGTGACAGTGGTAAATACGCCGTAGGTACCCTCAACAACATCAACTCCGGCCAGGTCTACCAGGGACTTGCCCACAGCGGCATGACCCATACCCACGGTCATGCTCGGGGTTAGCATGCCCAGGTCCTTGGCGTTTTTCAGGATTACGGAGGTCGGCTTAGGGGTACTGCCGATATAAATCACGTCAGGGTTCTTGGACTTGATGCGGGTCAAACTTTCCATCTCGGAAATGGTGTCGGCTTTATGTTCCTCAGTGGCCACAAGATCAATGCCCAAGGAGGCAGCCCTGGCAACGGCGATGTCTTTCACACTGGAGCCGGTGGTGTTGTTCAGCAGGTGCAGAGCCATTTTAGGTTTACCGGAGCCTTTCCAGATGTTCTTGAAATAGTAATTAACGAAGGCTACCCAGTCATCACCGTAATCAGGTGAATGGGCGTATATATGCTCAGTCAAATTACTGGGAGCTGCAAATGAAACCAGCCCTGGGAAGCCTGCCCGGTTCGCAATAGTCTGAGCGGCAGTCATTTCAAAGGAGGACATGGTAGTAAAAAGGATAGCTCCTTCATTCATGAAATCTTTGACGATAGTGGAGACGTTATCGGCCGTGTACTGACTATCTCTCCAGGAAATCTGGATTTGATACCCATTGGCGCCATTTAACTCTTTGTTAATGTATTCTATAGCATCCTTCACAGCATCGCCGCCCGGTTTACCTTTTTCGGCAGCCGCTCCTGTGTAAGGTAAGATCATGCCGATTTTAAGCGCTTTGTTTTCAGTCGAACCGGATCCTGAACAGGCTGACAGAGAAACAACAGATACGATGAGAACTAATCCAAGGACCAGTAGAAATAACCTGTGATAACCCTTTTTCATTGTACTCTCCTTTTTTCTCAAAACTCCTTATTATGATTAATATGAAAACGGCCATAACCTGTAGGAAGCCTTAAAGAGCGCCCACCTGTGGGCCAGACCCCGCGGCTCCAAAATCAAGAACAAAATGATTACCATACCGAAGATGATAGGGGCTATGCCTGCGGCAAATCCGCCGGGCATAGCCGGGAAGGCGTTTTGTAGGGCAGGCGTCATTTTAGTTACCCCCACCTGCAGCAATTGAATCAGGGTTACGCCCAGGATAGGACCCAGGGTTGTACCCAGACCACCGATGATAATCATGCCCACGTAGAGGATGGAGTTCATAAAACTGAAATGATCGGTGCTGATTGAACCGGTCCAGTGGGCCAGCAGTGACCCGGCGATGCCGGCCATGAAACAGCCTATGAAAAAAGCCAGCATTTTATACCGGAAAATATTGATGCCCATGACTTCGGCTGCCAGGTCATTGTCCCGGATGGCAATAAAGGCTCTGCCCACCCGAGTTCTGGCCATGTTTTTAGCTAAAAATATACAGATCACGGTAATGCCGATGATTAAATAAAATTGCTTAACTTCGCTATCGAACTGGAAACTACCAAACGAGGGATAAGGTGCGCTGATTCCGTTGTATCCGCCGGTCAGCGATGTCCAGTGCTGGATAACCCAGATAATAATAAACTGGGCGGCAATAGAGGAAATAGCCAGATAAAAGCCTTTGACCCGCATGGAAGGAATGCCAAAAATCAGACCAATGACCCCTGCCATGAGACCGGAACAAATAAAGGCAACCGGAAAAGGTATACCCAGTTTATTGCTCAATATGGCGGAGGTATAAGCGCCCACAGCCATGAAACCGGCATGGCCGATGGAAAGCTGACCGCAGTAGCCCACAAGAATGTTCAGGCCTGTAGCTGAGATAAGGGTTATCGCTATCAGGTTAATCACACCCAGCCAGTAGTTACCCAGGTATAGCGGTACAGTAAAAAGAAAAAATAAAAAAGCTACCAGCAGAACCCACTGGGTCCTGGTACGGACGATCGCCATGTCCTCAGCATAGCTGAAATTACGCGTCCCGCAAGGTAAACTACTCATAATATAGTTCCTAGTTTTGAGTAACTAAATTCCAGTCTCCCTGTATCTCAGATCGGGCAATGGAAACTGGCAATTTGTAACTCAACTTAAATCCTTTCAATCCTCTTCTCGCCGAAAAGACCAAACGGTTTCACCATTATGACAATTATAATAATAAAAAAGGGAATGATGTCATTGATACCCGTCCACAGGTAGTGGGTTAAATAGCCTCCTCCTAAGCTGCGAGCCAGTCCGATGATTGGACCGGCTATCATAGCGCCTACGAAGGAGTCAAGTCCACCCAGAATTACCACTGAAAAAGATTGCAGACCGGTCTCTACCAGTCCGTGGGATATGCCGCCGATACTGGAAATGAGAACACCGCCGATAGCCGCTACCAGGCAGGCGAACATCCAGGACATGGAGAAGATGCGGGTCACAGGGATGCCGCAGGCCTGTACAGCCATCTGATCGTCCGCGGTAGCCCGCATGGCGATACCCATACGGTGGTATTTAAAAAACAGGGTTAAAAGAATAAATACGATCAATGAAATGACCGCAGCCCAGATGTATTCCTGGGATATTACTGCAGTGCTGATACGCACCGCTTGCTGGGGGAATAACGGAGGCAGAGCGGCAATGCTCATCGGCCAGATTAGACTGACTACTCCACCTATGAAGTAAGCGATTCCAAGGGTAACGGCAATCAGGGAGAGAATAGGCTGGGCGATCAACGGCCGCAGGGCAAATCGCTCAATAGTCCATCCCAGCGCCAGTGCAAAAAGGATGACCAGCGGGAAGGCCAGCCAGACCGGCAGATTGACCTGTACCAGCATACTGTAAGTAAACCAGGAACAAAGCAAGACCAGTTGTCCCAGGGCCAGGTTGGCTACACTGCTGGACTTCCAGATCAAAGCAAAACCCAAGCCAATGAGGGCATAAACCATACCCACAGCCAGGCCGGTAATAATAAACTGCGCCAGTTCACTCATTTCTTTTCTACCTGGTCCACTTTTCTTACCCTGATATGAGTTGAAACGGTCCCTTTCCGCCCGTCTCGATAAGTGACATTGGCCTGCACGGGCACCTGTTCCTTATCCAGGTACATGGCCTGTATCAGGTCCTTATATTTATCTTCTATAAATTCCCGCCTCAGTTTGCGGGTACGAGTGAGTTCAGCTTCATCCGCATCAAACTCTTTGTGCATGAGGACAAATTTATAAACCCTGGCCTGTTCCGGCAAATAGCCATTTACCCTGATAAGATCCTGACGTATCAGATCAGCCACCTGATCCTTTTGTGAAAGGTCTACAAAAGTGGTAAAGGGCAGCCGGTGACGTTCAGCCCATTTTCCCACCATGGCGAAATCAATATTTATGATTGCTGAGACGAAGGACCTATCTTTGCCGCCTACCACCATGGCATCCTTAATATAAGGACTGAAGCGAAGGCGGCCTTCAATATATTGAGGGGCGTATTTTGCACCTGAACTCAGGACACCCAGGTGCTCTAACCTGTCGAGAAAGACCAGGTGTCCTTCATCATCTATATTGACTGCGTCATTGGTATGACACCAACCGCGGACAAAGGTCTCCGCTGTTTTCTTTTCATTTTTTAAATAGCCGCTGAACATACAATCACTTCTGACCAGCAATTCACCTTCATCGGTAAGCCTGACTTCTGTGCCCAATGCCGGGCGTCCGACAGTCTCAAATTTCACCTCGCCCTGACTGTGAGAGGAGATAAAACCTGCCTCAGTGCTAGCATAGACCTGGCGTAACTCCACGCCCATAGCATGAATTAAACGGAAGGTATCCAGGCTTAATACCGAACTTCCGGTAACAGCGAAACGGACACCGCTTAATCCCAGTTTATCTTTCATAGGGCGAAATAGCGTCCAGTAGGCCAGGCTGTGGGCTGCCTGCCAGAAAACATTCGGAATTCGCCCATTAAACTTAATATCAGCCAGCTTATGCCCCACAGGCATGAACCGGTTATAAAAGAAACGCTTTAAAGGACTGGTGTCAATGATTTTAACGTGAATATCACTGACCAGGCTTTCCCATTGCCGGGGCCCGTAAATAACAAAATTAGGGCCTACTTCACGGGTATCTTCGGCAATAGTCTCCGGTTCTTCCGGGAAATTCAGTATAGCGCCGGTCAGCAAATGGGGAATTGTACCGAAATAGCTGTCTCCTACCCAGGCTGCCGGGAAATTGGAAATCAAATTGTCTTTGGCTGTCAGCGGATACCGGGAGACGAAACCTCTGGCTGTGGTAATCAGCGCTTGATGCGTGGTAATAGCCCCTTTGGGCAATCCAGTAGTACCTGAAGTGTAATATATGAAAGCAGTATCTGTGCTGCGGCCCTGGTCTACCCTCTCTTCGAAGAGACCGGGATGAGTTTTTTCGTATTCTCGTCCCAGTTCAATCACTTCGGCAAAACTTATAAGCAGAGGGTCATCATAGTTGCGCAGGCCTTTAGGATCCCAGTAAATAATCTTTTTAAGTAAAGGTAGCTCATCTTTAATTTCCAGGAATTTATCCGATTGTTCCTGGTCATTAACGATAGCGAATCTGGCATCGGAATGGGTGGCGATGTACTTGACTTCAGAGGGGATGCTATCCACAAAAATCCCCGTGGGAATGCCGCCCGCAGACTGTACTGCGAACTCCCCCCAGAACCATTCCGGTTCATTATCGCCGATAATACAGACAGTATCTCCTTTTTGTAATCCCAGGCTAATAAGTCCCAGAGAAAAATACTTGACCTGAGTATAATATTCATGCCAAGTAAAACGCTGCCAGATGCCGAACCGCTTCATGCACATGGCAGTTTTTTCACCCCACTTATGGAAATTGCTGCGGATTATCTGGGGAATAGTCTCCAGCTTTTCTCCCGACTGTTCAATATTGTTTTGGTGCGCCGTATTCATCTATTCCAGACATATTAACTTTACTTTTCTATATAAAAATACCTCCCCAGCTTGGGGAGGTATTCATAAATAATCCGGTATTAAAATTAAACTACGAATTTATTATGCCAGACCCCAAGCGCATCATGTGCGCCCGGTAAATGTGAATTCCATCTGCTCAAATATCAGTCTTAACATGGTCCGGCTTCTCTCGCTTATCCTGAAAACAATTTAATAGATTACCATAATAAAAAGTACTCTGTCAAATACTTTTCCGGGCAATGGGGTTCCCCTTTTATCTTAAACGGCCCCCCTGCATGGAGGTTAATCATTGGAGTCACGATGGAAATTGCCCGGGCTTTATTCAGCGGATTTAGTGACTATCTTTGATAGTTGCAATGCATGAGATGCCAGTCAAATTGTAGCCATTCTATGGTTTAATTTTTGCCTGTAAAGAGTCTATCTCAGGATAATAATACAACTTGGCGCCCCAGTATGGATCAGGTCCTGCGGATTTCATAGTGGCAGCCAGCGCCTGCTTTATGGTGGTGTTTTCTATCCCGAGTTCCTTTAACAGGGTAATTGTAGCGCTGTCAACATAGCTGAGATCGACACTGGCATTCCAGCCTACATAGGCTGAGGCGCCTTTATTAACAAAGGCTTTGGCCAGATCATCAATATAAAGAGTTGAGCAACCCATAGTAATGATAAAGGTGTGGTCGAATTTACCTTTCATACTTTGAGTCACAAAGTCAGATCCGATAGCAAAAACCCAAGGATTGTTTTGATCAATCCTGGCTTTAGCCAGCTTGCCGCTTAACTGTTCCGGGATATGCCGGGTTTCCGAATAGCTTTCGCTGGTGAAAATACAGGTTTTGGGGATGGCTTTACCTTCACTGCCCAGGAGACCGGAATGCGCCCTGAAAATGATAACCCGGTAGCCCAGTTCCGGCAGACCGCGCAGCAGATCCACCGTTACTTCATCTCCCCGGTAATTGTCTACCTTATAACCGTATCCGTTCAGTATCTGGGTAGTCTGTTCGATGAAAACCGGATTAGCCTGAAGAGTATATAACTGATCGATGATGGCAGCTTTTGTTTCTATGACCGGGACTGAATGAGAACAGCCGGTTAACATTATCAGTCCAACCACAAGAAAAGTAAAAAAAAGAGAAAAGACCCAGCCTGCATACTGTCCGCCGAGGCAGGTAAAAAAAGAAAACCCGTTTTCAGTTCTGCTGCATTTCTCTGAAGGGAAAGTATTAAATCTATTTAAAGGTTGTTCTTTCGTGCCAATCCTCCCTTCTGGGGGTTGAGCATGCCCGCTTCGCGAAACCAGTTTAAAGTATCATTTAGAGTGTCCCGTAATGGGCGGCTGTGATAGCCCAGCTCTGAAGTCGCTCTGTCACAGGCAATATTTTGATTGCAGGTGCTTAATGCCGTAAGAGAGGCACTGGTATACAGCGGACGTTTTCCTGTCAGCTCGTTAAGAGAGTTCAAAACAGGAGCTCCCGTACGGGCCAGCCAGGTCGGCACCACCAGGCGGGAGGCAGAGGTACCGGTCAATTCCTCAACCATTTTGGCCATTTCATGTACGGAAGCCCAGTGACCGGCTAAAAGATATTTAGCTCCGCAGGGGGCTTTTTCCTGAGCACGTATTGCTGCTGCAACTATATCACGTACGTCAACCCAGTTAAACCCACCTTTAACCAGGGCCGGTAATTTCCCCAGGGCCATTAAGATTAATACAGCGCCAAAATGAGAAGGTTTAAAATCATATGGACCTATAACTGCAGTGGGGTTGAGAATAACTGCGTCCAGTCCCTGTTCTATACCCTTCCGGACTTCTCTTTCACCGGCAGCTTTTGAACGGTCATAAGGAGGGCTGCGTGATGCATCCACCAGGGAGCGCATTTCATCTACCGGCGTATCAAAAGGTTCCTGGGACATGGCATGTATGGAGCTAAAATGAACCAAGCGGCCTACACCGCATTTTAAACAGGACTCAACCACATGGCGTGTCCCCATAACATTAACAGACTCCAAAAGCGGCCAGTCATGACCGGAAATTGAAATAGCGGCTGCCAGATGATAGACTACATTCGCCTTAGTCATCAGACTTTCCAGTGATGCCGGATCGCGAATATCTCCCCTGACTATTTCCACCGGTAGACCATCAAGGCCGGTTTTATCTTTAAATACCAGGACGCGCACGTGATGCTTTTGATCCAGCAACGAGCGTACCAGATTGTTCCCGATATGTCCGTTGGCGCCGGTTATTGCGACTATCATGAAATGCTTTTATATCACTTTTTCAGGTATTTGCCAGAGCCAGCAGCCTGCGGTAAGCCTCGCCCGGTTGGGGCTGTAAAAACACCGCACTGCCGACACAAATATAATTAACCCCAGTTTTAGCTATCTGGGCGATATTGTTTTCTTTAATACCACCATCAATGCCTATTTCAAGTTTAGGCCGGACCTGCCTCAGGTCCCTGATTTTGGTTAATACTTCCGGGATAAATCTGGCGCCGTAAAATCCCGGGTTGACCGAAAGGAAAAGCACGGAATCCAGCATACCGGTTAGAGGTATTATTTTAGCGATAGGCGTTTCAGGATTGACCGCCATCCCTACCTCCATTCCCAATTTCTGAGCCATAGTGATGACCTGTTCGTGGACAGAGGTGGCTTCGTAGTGAAAAATAGCCCTCGTGGCCCCTGCATTCAGGAAATTTTCCAGTTGTCTTTCCGGTTTTACCACCATCAGGTGGACTTCCCACTTGATTTTGGTTTTAACCGCCCTTACCTCTTCCGCATTGACGCTGCGTGAAGGTACAAATTTCCCATCCATAATATCTATTTGAACGTAGTCCGTAAAGGTCTGAGCCTGGCGAAGCATTTTCTCCAGAGCCTTGGGATCTTCAGTCAGGACCGCGGGGACTACCCGTATAAGATTGGCCATTTAACCTCCTACCACCGGTTGGCTGCCACTCTACCAGCCCTTCTCCTGCTGTTGTGGTAATTAATTGGGGGAGAAAAGCTGTTAGACTTTAGAGCAGCTAACCTGAAACTCATCTTAATATATAATTTAATAACCCGCATTGCAACTTAGAAAAAAATAGTCTGAAATACAGGCTAACTTATTTACTCGTTTTTGTATGTTTACACATCAATGATTTAACACTATTCGATATTTACCAGGCAATCTATGGTTGCTTTTCAGCCAGCAGAGACCTGACCCATTCGCGTTTGGTCCACAGGGCGCAGCTACCCGCGGTTTCTGGAGTATGGTCTTTGGCCTCACGGATGGCTTTCAGCAGCGGCGACTTCAAGGCTTCCTTCAACGGTTTATCTTTTAAACTGGTATCGGAATACGGGGCGAAGGGGCAGGGTTCCAGATCCCCCTCTGCGCTGACGTGCACAAAACCCCGGCCCGCAGACAGACAGCCGCCGAAATCCTTTTCATCATCCGGTACAGAAACAAACAAGGCTGAATATTTAGAGCGGAAGGCGGCCATCTTATTAGAGAGGTCTTTTCTCTGTCCATCCGAAATCACCCAGTCC
Source organism: uncultured Dehalococcoidales bacterium (assembly GCA_964386535.1). Taxonomy (GTDB): domain Bacteria; phylum Chloroflexota; class Dehalococcoidia; order Dehalococcoidales; family UBA3254; genus CAYLRY01. The sequence continues at coordinate 12,713 of CAYLRY010000011.1, forward strand.
TGAGAAATTTCATTAACCGGTGTGTATTCCGCAAAGAGCAGGAAGCGGCAACCAAGTTCATTCAGGTTGGCCACGAACTGATCAGCGGTAACCACTGGAAAATTGCTTCGCGTAACTGTTATGGAAACGCCAAAAAAGATATCCTGCTTTTTAAGCTTGTTCACAATAACCTGTAGACGCTCATAAACCCCATTACCCCGCCGGTTATCGGTGTCTCTGTCATAACCTTCAATGCTGATAAGAGGCACCAGATTTTTCTGGGCTTTAATACGCTCAATCATTTCATCCGTAATTAACAGGCCATTGGTAAACATCAGGAAAATCACATCTGGAAAATCCCGGGTAATATCCAGAATATCCCCACGTACCAGCGGCTCGCCGCCGGCCAGCACTATAAAGGAAACTCCAAGGTCCTGACCTTCGCTGATAATGCTGCGTAACTTTGCCTCGCTCATTTCCGCTCTTGAGATATCACGCAAAGCCTGATGGTAACATCCTTTGCAATGAAGGTTACAGCGGTTGGTGATGCTAAGGATCATAATCGGAGGCACATGCAGACCTTCTTTTTCCCATATATTTCTGATGCGGGCCGCCTTTTGCTGGTTCCTGACTGTCCGGTAAAAGTAGTAAGCCTGGGCAGGGTTTTTCAGACTGACCCTGACGGCATCTTTAAAGAAAACTCTTAATCCTTTGTTTAGAAGTTTAATATACAGGTTGTTTTTGGGAGGTGTTGAGATGATCTTATCCGTCTCTTCGTTCATTTCAATAGTGCACAGGTCTGACATCTTATTTCTCCTTGGCAGGACTATTTGTGTAATTCCAGGTTGCTACTTAGAGTTTACTTCCTAGAATGTTATGCATACACCCTGCCAGAGGATAGATCAAAATAGTCGCTGGTGGAGTTTTTAAACTGGTCTTTTGACCAGTTTAAATGAATGCTTTTGTTTGATATCAATTCCTGAAGCTATGCAGAGGAGCGGGGATACGGCCGCCTCGCTGGATAAAATCCCGGCTGGAAAACCGGTTGACAGGCAGGATGGTAGCTCTGCCCAGAAGCCCACCGAACTCTACCTCCTCACCGGCTTTTTTACCGCAGACCGGGATGACTCGAACTGAGGTGGTTTTGTTGTTGACCATACCGATGGCTGCTTCATCAGCAATAATGGCGGAAATTGTTTCTTCAGGGGTATTGCCCGGGATTGCGATCATGTCCAGTCCTACCGAACAAACGGAGGTCATGGCCTCCAGTTTATCAAAAGAGATAGATCCTTTATTTACGGCCTCGATCATACCTGCATCTTCACTGACTGGAATAAAAGCGCCGGAAAGGCCGCCGGCATGGCTGCACGCCATCAGACCTCCTTTTTTGATTGAATCAGTCAACAGGGCTAAAGCAGCCGTGGTCCCATGCGTGCCGCAGGACTCCAGTCCCATATCCTCCAGAATGTTGGCAATGCTGTCTCCCATCCTCGGGGTAGGCGCCAGAGACAGATCGACGATACCGAAAGGTACATTCAGGCGCCGGGCTGCCTCCTGGGCCACCAGTTGACCGGCGCGCGTGATTTTAAAGGACATCCTTTTTATAGTCTCCGCCAGTTCATCAAAGGACTGACCGCGGGCTCTTCCCACCGCTGACCGGATCACCCCAGGGCCGCTGATGCCCACGTTGATGTTACATTCCCCTTCCCCAATCCCGGTAAAAGCCCCAGCCATAAACGGGTTGTCCTCTACCGCATTGGTAAAGACCGTCATCTTGGCGCAGCCGACGCTGTTTTGATTTGCGGTCAAACGCGCGGTCTCCTTGATGAGGTGGCCCATTTCCCTGATTACGTCCATGTTGAGCCCGGCTTTGGTGGTACCCACATTGACTGAAGCGCAGACCACATCCGTCCCGGACAGGGCTTCAGGAATGGAGTTGAGCAGCGTGCGGTCACCTTTGGAGCAGCCTTTATGTACCAGGGCGGAGAAGCCGCCGATGAAATCCACGCCTACCTCTTTGGCGCTGCGGTCCAGTGTTCTGGCAAACTCCAGGTAGCTGGTCTCGTCTGTGGCTCCGGCGATGAAACAGACAGGGGTGACGGCAATCCGCTTATTAACAATACGGATGCCATATTCCTCTTCGATTTCCTGCCCCACTTTAACCAGGTTACCAGCATAGGCGGTTATCTTGCGGTGTATTTTTTCCCGGGCTTTTTGACCGTCTGAGTCCGCACAATTAAAAAGGCTGATGCTCATGGTAATGGTACGGATATCCAGGTTTTCGTCCTGGATCATCCGGATGGTCTCCAGGATGTTTTCCCGGTTGATCAACGGCGTCATTTTGGTTTACTCCATGTTTCCGCTTAATACTTTATAATAATTCCTGGCTTAGCTATAAAAGGCAGCGGTTATGTTGTTTGAGCTTAGAGCAGCATCTTACGCAGGAGTGGATTTTGAAAATTACACCTTTTTACACTCCAGTCATAACCGATAACACTCAATTGAAAACAGATAGCTTTTACCTTCCACCCTTTTTTCTACACCTGATGCATGGCATTAAAAATATCTTCCCGCTGGATCACGATCTGCATACCCAGCTCTTTTCCCTTAATCTCCAGTTTTTCTTTTATCTCATGAAAAGCGCCTTTAGCATCGGTCATATCCACAATCATGATCATGGCGAAATACTCCTGGAGCAGGGTCTGGCTGATATCCAGGATGTTGATACCGGCTGATGCCAGCTCATTACTGACGCCGGCGATAATACCCTTGCGGTCTTTCCCGATCACTGTAATTACAGCGCGCATTAACAATCCTCGCAAAAAAGAATTTACTTTGACTTAAATGTAACCAACACCCGGAACAAAGTCAATTACAGGAGTATCGGTCCCACAGTTCAATTTGTTAAGATGGTGGTTTTTAATTACATAATTCATGTTTACGAAACTTGGAAATCTGTCCCGAGCAACCCAGACTTACCTTTTTCCGGCCGGATCCGGTCAGTCAGGAAATCTGCGTTTCACTGTTAAAAATGGCTGGATGAGTCTGAGTATTGACGGTGGATGGTCACAGAGACCTCACGCTTAATTGATGCTATTTGATGGTGGATTTTAAACCGCAAGTCTGATTGACATACGTACACGACTGGTCTATACTCTTACAAATTATAATATTTTCCCTTTAATTCACCATTTACTGCAAATAAGAGAGGAGGGTTACGGCTTGAAGACTATTAAAACAGCCAAAAACCGCGGAAAAGACATAGAAACGCTAAGAGCTGAGATTGAGAAGAAAAGCGGCAGGACGCCGGAACAGCTCTATGAAGAAAGAGAAAAAAGGGTCAGGGAGGCTATTGAGCTAAAAGAGCCGGATAGAATACCCATCCTGGTCAATCCGGACCCCAGCCGGTATGCCGGTCTTCCTCGTTCCGCAGCATACTACAACCCGGTAGCCTGGAAACTGGCTATCCGGCAAATCACGCTGGATTTTGAGCCTGATCTGGCCAATGCCGGTTTTGCCAGCGCCGGCCCCGCCTGGGATGCTCTGGAAGTCAAGAACCGTTTGTGGCCGGGGGGTCCGCTGCCTCCTGACTATGAATACCAGTTCATCGAAGGGGAGTACATGAAAGAGGATGAGTATGATCTGTTGATCAATGATCCTACTGATTTTATGCTGCGCTGCTATCTACCGAGGGTTTACGGCGCCCTGGCCCCTTTAGCTAAAATGCCCTCCATATCTTATATGTATATGGGATTTGAAGGCATAACTACCCTTTTCACCCGACCGGAATTCAAGCAAATGGCCAGGGCACTGACCAAAGCCGGCCGGGAGATGGAGAAATTTCGCCAGCTTACAGGGGATGCCCAGGAAGAATTAGCTCTGCTGGGATTCCCACCTTTTTCTTTTTCCGGGTCGGTCGGCGTAGGTTTTGCACCCTTCGACACTATTTCCAGCTCTTTAAGAGGCATGAAAGGCTCTATGCTGGATATGTACCGCCAGCCGGAAAAACTGATCCAGGCCTGCGATATTATACTTCAAAGGCGAATTGCACGGGCGGTCCCGGCTGATCCAAAAAAAAGGGGCAATCCCAAGAGGGTGGGTATGCCTCTCTGGAGGGGAGACCTGGCCTTTATGTCCGATGCACAGTTCCAGAGGTTCTACTGGCCTGGGCTCAAGAAGGCCATGCAGACCCTGATAGATCTGGGCTACATCCCCATGCCTTTCTTCGAAGCCAGGTTTGGCAAACGCCTGGAATGTCTTCTCGAATTACCCAGGGGCAAGGTGATCGCTTCCGTGGACCACACGGATGCAGTGCTGGCGAAAGAAATCCTGGGCGGACACTGCTGCGTTTCCACCGGAGGGCCGTCATCATTGAAGCTACATTCCTTGAAGGAAGTGGAAGAATATTATAAAAAGCTGATGGATGCTTGCAAAAAAGGCGGCGGATTGATGCTCAACATCCGGCTGCCGGACAGGGCCGGGAAAGAGGATGTCCAGGCTATGCTGAATTCTTTAAGAGAGTATGCCAGGTACTAACCAAGTAAGGACCCTCACGTATGGGTTTATAGGCTGTCAGTATTTCGAAAACCACCGGACCTGTGAACAGCTCAGACGGTTAATGCCGTTGAACATGTATTTTGTACCAGGGAATCGTAAAATTCGTGAATGACTCCGGATGGATGACTGTTCATCACACGGTAAGCAATCACAGTTGCCAAATTTTTAGGCAGGGATACATCAGCTTGACCTGCACTCCCCCCTTGACCACCAGACCCTCATAGCCTTTTCGGATCTTATAAAGTCCAAAACAGTCCTCTCCAAAATGCAGGCAGAGGGACTCTTTCCAGGCGGTCTGATCAAAACAGATTAACCCACAGTCTTTAATATCAAATACCACCACCAGGTCCAACTCAATTTTACTCCGCCAGCGGCTCAAAGTGGTTTCTATAATATTCTGCAGACAAGTCTCCAGTTCTGGACGGGACAGATCCCGGATATCCACAATCAAGCTTAAATCGATATCCGAATCTGGTCTGGCTCCTCCCTTTAATCCCCTTGACCCGTGCAGAATGACACGAGTTATCTTTTCGTCCACCACCAGATTGGCGGATAAAAGCAGAGAATATGTTTCCGGCAAGAGGGATTTCAATTCAGGTAAAAAACTTGTGACCTGTACCAACCTATTTTTCCTGTAAATGTATCTAAGAGTCCGGTTTTCCAAACATATTGCCCGTCCGGCAGTAGATCAATTTCTCTGTCGGGCACCACTCTTACTACTATCGAAATTTTTTAACCTGTGTTTTTGATTTTCCGAGATTTGATCTTCAAGATCTATTCATTGCTAATATCCGGAAATTGGAGCTATTTTCCAGCCCGCTACCGGTTCTGCCTCCTAAATAATAATCCCAGCAGTATTACCACCCCGGCAGCTATTAAAACCAGCGGCCACCACTGATCAAATCCATATATAAAAGCCAGGCCTACGAAAATCAGGATAACACCCGGAATGACTTTACCCGATGCCGCATGTCGGTATTCGATGTTCAGGTAGTGGACGCCGGCGTCGATCAGGAATACCACCCCCAGACCTACCAGAAAATACTTCCACCAGATTTCCCAGGTGATCCAATCCTGTGTGGCGGCGAACAGCAGGAAGCCCAGTACAATCAGTACCAGGCCAGGGAATAGGCCCCGCAGTGAACTTCTACCCCTCTTATCAAATCTATCATGGTGCATTTCCTGTTCTGCCTCTTTACCGCTGAGGTATTCTGTTTTAGTCTCTTTTGATTCACTGAACCTGACATCCTGCATGTTCAACCTCCTTACCCGGATAATACTATCAATTTCAAATATTACCAATAATTCAATAGCCTGCTGTCAGATGCTGCGTTCCGGTAGGTAAACCGGTGTACCGGGACTCAGGAATAACAGATAATAAAATCAATATTTACCCTCTACTACATTGATGATCAAGCGGATAGTCCTGGTCAATGCTGCAATGCCGAAACCTATGGCAAACAATATCAGTGTTATCGCAGTGCCTACCTGAACTCCCCAGACTGCGTCAGGATTGGGCAGCACGTTGAAATCGAATGGGAATATGGAGAGTAATGAAATTATTGTTGCCAGTCCGAAAACATCCAGGATGATATGCACACCCTGCCTGAGCAGGTATTTATCAAAAGCGATAAGGAAGGCATGCCCGATGATGGAAAGGGCCAGCGTGGCATTCAGCAGCGGCAGCCAGGCGTTAATATCAGAGGTTACCAGTGTATGCATGTACCAGTAAGTACCACCGTCCATCTCAACCGGCTGGTAAAAAGCGATATATTGATTAAAGAAATTGAAAAAGATGATCAGAACAATGCTCCAGGCAATGGCCAGGGAAGAGCCGGCTATCCTGCCCGCTCTGCCTCCGTAAGTATAATATCTGGCTCTGAAAGCCTCACGTTTGGCCGTGTTTATGACAGCCGGAGGAGCAGGAAGTGCTGAGGCCGCGGGTTGCTCTGCGGTGGAGCTGTATTTTTCATCATGGGAGCTCTGGGCAGAAGCCCCCAATGAATCTGCAGTCAACTTTTCCGCCAGGTTGCCGGCCCAGGGCATCTTAAACATTTCACCGGCGTTGGCTTTAATCATCAGGATGATCCACAGGATAAAGCCGAGGGCAGTCAGCAGCCCGGAGAAAGCCGGACCGGCAAATGGGATATTCCCCAAAATAATCCCGGCTGCCGTCAAAGCGCCGAAGATGATGATGGATTGCAAAGCATGGAAACGGATATATCGGTTTTTTTGCTCCAGTACCAGAAATACAATACCGCTTACCCATCCAGCTACATAGCATAGAAGGCCGGCTAAATTAGGCGAAAGGTCTTTTAAAGTGCGGTCCTGTTCAGTTCTCATCTCCATCAAATATCTCCTTGGAAATTCAAATTTTTTACACCTTTTTAAATTACTGTTTGTTGGTTAAGGTTGAAGCGCCATTGACATTTACTTTGCCCAGGACAGGGTTCCCGTAATATTGCAATGTTGAAGCTCCCGTGACATCTACATTAAGAGTTCCGCCGGTGTTTATCACTGCTTTACTGGCCCCGCTGACTTCAGCGTCAGCGTTTTGCAGCACCAGATTCCCGGTTATGGACTGGCTGGCTCCTGAGACGCTGAACCGGGTATTACCGGCTGAGCCGGATAACTCGCAGCGGCTGGCGCCTGATACCACGATCTCTGTGTCCAGAGCTTTGAGCTGCCCGCTGATCTTGCTGGCGCCGGAAACCTCTATACGGGTTTTACCGCTCTCCATCTCCATTTCAACACGGCTGGCGCCGGATGCCTCCAGATCGAAGTCATCAATAGATTGGAATCCTTTAAGTGTCCCCTGGGAAGCACCGGATACATTCAGGGCCTCCAGGGCAGGCATGGTTATGACGGCTTTTGTCTCAGCATTGGAGTAGCTGGCCGGCTTGAGCTTTATAACCAGGGTTTTCCCGGATTGAGAAAGATCCAGACGGGAGATCAAATTATCATCTGTAGAAACCATCACGCTGTAGGTCTCAGCTCTGGTGATTTCAAAATGAAAGGCGCTTGACACCTCAATCCTGGAAAAATCTTTAAAGCTATATTCTTTGGTCACAATATTTCCGGATCCTTTGATAAAACCAAAACCATTACATCCTGCCAGAAATAAAACAGCCGCCAGGCTAAAAGCTAAAATTAAAAATAATTTTTTCATAAGGGTCTCCTTTTCATCGAGTTCCGGGTTTGTCTCTGATAAAAATATCTACTATAAATTTGAATGATATTCAATACATATGAAGTCCGTTTCCCGCTACCATATTCCCACTTATTACAAAGGGCATGCGGGAGAGAACCGGATGGTAACTCTTTCCTTAACGCCATCTGCTGAATTCCTTTTGGTGATCACAATCGATTCTGTCACTGATCTTTCCGCAGTGTAAACAATACTGATAAGGGCGGTGATCAGTAACTATATCCACAAACGCATGTCCCTGAAAAATGCAATAAACATATCTTAAAATCCACATCCTGTTTCTCCTCTTTTGCAGCATATTTAAAGTGTAATAGAGGTCTTTTGAATATACGCCCTGCTACAGGGGAGAATCTATGATGGACTATGGTTGAGTTTTTGGCCTGGTCAAACGGCCAGGTTGGGAAAGAACCAACATAACTTGCGTCCTTCTTGAAATACCTCTAATATATAACCTGAAACTATTTTAATTAATCTACAATTTGAACGGTTAAGGAGGAGAAGCAATGACAACATCTTCACCTATCCGTGTATTATTAGTTGACGATCATGCAGTTGTCCGCAGCGGTCTTGGAGCTGTTTTATTGTCTTATGAAGATTTATCCCTGGTAGGTGAAGCTGGCAATGGACAGGAAGCCATTGATTTATGTGCCAGACATCAGCCGGACGTAGTCTTGATGGATATTTTAATGCCCGTGATGGATGGAGTTACAGCCACCCGCGCCATTCATGAAAAATGGCCGGATGTCCGTATCATCGCTCTAACCAGCTATAAAGAAAAAGACATGGTAGAAGGCGCTCTGAAAGCAGGAGCTATGAGTTATCTTATTAAAAACGTCTCCGCAGATGAACTGGTAGGGGCCATCCGGGGAGCTATGTCGGGCCAGCCCAGGTTATCACCTGAAGCCGCCCAGGTATTAATCCAGGAGATCAAAAAACCCTCGGAGCCGGTCTACGATCTAACAGAACGAGAAAAGGAGATACTGAGCTTGATGGTGGAAGGTCTCCCCAATACCTCCATTGCCGATAAACTGGTTGTGAGCCATTCTACGGTAAAATTTCATGTGAGCAATATACTCTCCAAGCTAGGAGTGACCAGCCGCACGGAGGCTGTGGCTCTGGCGCTTAAACATAACCTGGTCAAATGACCAGTTAAAAAACTGTCCGCATTACTAAAGCTTAATCCCCCCGGAAGCAGGGCGTATCCGGGGGGCCTTTTTTTTATACTGGAAATCGTAATCACCAAGAGTGACGAGTTCCCAGGTTCTAGTTTTCAGTTCCCAATGGGAAAAAGAGTTGGGGTTTATACGTATTGGCAACCCATCCGATTAACCGGATGAAGATGCGTGTTTTAAGCCGGAGTTTATCTTCTCTATAAAACCTGCCCGAATGAGCTGTTGATATATAAAGTGAAAAGAGTTTTTTTAGAAATTTCGGTTTAAGGAGGTTAAAATGTCTACCCAGATTATTAAAGAAAATCCCAGAACAGCCAAACCGGTAGTAGCCGGGGCGCTGAGTATTTTTTCCGGTGTTTGCTGTCTTTTAGGGGTACTGGGATTGTTGATCGCTATTGCAGCGATAAATATCCCGGGATTCTCCGAATTGCCTGTGAATATCAGTGCCGTCCTCTGGATCATTACTATTCCCCTGGCGGTAGTGGGGATTCTGGCCATAATCGGCGGCATTTTCAATATTCAGAGGAAATACTGGGGGTGGGCGCTATTGGGTTCCATTGTATCTATTTTTCCCTCGTTCTGGCTAGGTATAGCTTCTACCGTATTGACCGCTGTTTCAAAAAATGAATTCTCTGAATAGCTTTATTTATTTTTTTAAGTTTGTCATGCGGGCTGTTTATCATGTTTTATATGGCGTTCTTATGGGGAATACTACGGGGGTCTGGTGTGGATGCGTATTTTAATTGCAGATGATCAGCCCGCAGTACGTTCTGCCCTGAGGTTGCTGCTGGAGGAAAAAACCGGCCTAAATATTATTGCCGAAGCCAGCGCCTCAACTGAATTGTTATGGCAGGTGCGCTCAACCTGTCCGGATCTGCTTCTGTTGGACTGGGAACTGCCGGATGCCGAACCGACAGAACTGGTAAAACTGCTGCACCGGCTGTGCCCGGTGCTTATTATAATCGCTCTCAGCAGCCGTCCTCAAATGAAGAATCTGGCCCTGAAAGCCGGCGTCCACTATTTTATTTGCAAATCTGATCCTCCGGAGCAGCTATTGGACGTTCTGGATAATTGCTATAATAGATAAGAGTAGTCTATCCGAAATATAGCAACATGACTTTGCCCAATCAATTTTCAATGATGATCAATCATGCTCCCACTTATTGTTTGCACTTACAGGAATGTAGCAGGTGTGATAGGGAATAACCGGCTGCATTAATACTCGAACGAGGTTAAAGTCAGAAATGATGGACAGAGTACTGGCGATAATCCTGGCCGGAGGAGCCGGAGACCGGCTTCAACCTTTGACCCGCGAGAGGTCCAAAGCCTCTGTCCCTTTTGCCGGAAAATTCAGGCTGATAGACCTGACTTTGAGCAACTGTATCAACTCAGGCATCCGCCGCATTTTTGTACTCACCCAGTACCGCTCCGAATCCTTGAACCGCCATATCCAGGACGGCTGGCCTATTTCGAGTTCTGGATTGGGTGATTTTGTTTATTGCGTTCCCGCCCAGCAGAAGACCGGTTCGGACTGGTACAGAGGGACCGCGGATGCTGTCCGGCAAAACCTGAACCTCCTTTCCGGCAAAGATATTGAAGATATCCTGATACTTTCCGGAGACCACGTCTACAAGATGAATTATCATCAATTCCTGGATTTTCACCGTTTGAAGAATGCAGGTCTGGTTATATCAGCTATCAGGGTACGGAAAGAACAGGCTGCTGGACGCCTGGGAGTTCTTGAAGTAGATGAATACCGCCGCCTGATTGGTTTCGAAGAAAAACCAGCCCAGCCCAGGACCCTGCCGGATGCCCCTGATTATGCCCTGGCTTCCATGGGTATTTATGTTTTCCGGGTTGAAACCCTGCTTCAGGCCTTAAAAAATGAAGGCATGGACTTCGGCAAACACATAATTCCGGGCATGATGGGCACGCGCCGTGATATTTTTGTTTATGACTATGAAGAAAAGAACCAGATTGTGGATTATGAAGTGCGGGTGGAATACGGCATCCGGGAGAAAGTGCTGGTAGAGGGTACCCGTGATTCAAGTTATTGGAAGGATGTAGGGACCATTGATGCGTTCTATGAAGCCTCCATGGACCTGATCAGCATAGACCCTTATTTTAGTCTTTATGGGGAGAGATGGCCTTTCCGTACCCGGCAGCGCCAATTACCCCCCAGCAAGTGCATCCTGGGCGGTATTATCAGTGATTCTATTGTGTCAGACGGGTGTATTATTAGCGGTGGGGTTATTGAGCATTCCATACTCTCTCCCGGCGTTATTGTGGAAAAAGGCGCCATAGTACAGGATTCGGTGATATTTGATGATGTTTTGATTGAACCAGGCGCACGGGTCAGAAAAGCCATCATTGACAAGGCCTGTGTGATCCGTGCCGGAGCCTCAATTGGATATGATCCGGCGCTGGATAAAGCGCGGGGGTGCTCACTCAATAACAGCGGTATTGTGGTGGTTCCGAAAGCCACTGAGATCCGCCGCAACGAACCTTCCCTGCTGTAAACAGGGGTTTCTCTCCTACGGACTATTTGAGCTTGTGGTACATCTCTTCCAGGTCTGTCAGCCAGAGTCCCGGTGAAGCATCAGAAGGCATCCTCCAGTCCCCGCGCGGGGATAGGCTTACCGTACCTACCTTAGGTCCTTCCGGCAAACAAGTCCGTTTGAACTGGTTTTTGAAGAAACGGTTGATAAAACTTTGCAACCAGTGATGCAATTCATCAAGAGTGTATCGTCCTTCAAAAAGCTGTTGCCGGTTGATCTCATTAGCCAGGTAAAGGATTTTACCCGGTCGTAAACCAAAGCGGATAAAGGGGTAAAGATAAAAATCAGCCAGCTCCACCGGGCCGATGACGTCTTCGCTTTTCTGGACTATCTGTCCTTCCTTCGGGCGTCTTAGTTCAGGCGATATGGGAGTTTCTAAAATATCATATAGTATCCGGCAGGCATCAGTCCCGGACATTTCTTCGTCCGCCACCCAGCGCACCAGAAACCTGACCAGCGTTTTGGGTACTGAAACATTAACATGATAATTGGAGACCTGGTCACCAGCGAAAGTACTCCATCCCAGGGCCACTTCCGTTAAATCACCTGTGCCCAGGTTGAGGGCGCCCACTTGATTGGCCTTATTGAAGAGAAATCCAGTGCGGTAGCGGGCCTGTACGTTCTCAAAAACGATGTCCTCTTCGCCCTTGTGTCCCAGATCGGCTAACAAGTTTTTACAGGTACGGCCGATATTAACCATTTCGAAGTTAACTCCCAGGGACCGGCACAGTCGGGTGGCGTTGTTTTTAGTGCGGCGTGTGGTACCGAATCCCGGCAGGGTATATGTATAGACACTGGTGCGGGGCAAGTTCAGGAAATCCATGGTCTTAACCGCCACCAGTAAAGCCAGCGTCGAGTCCAGCCCTCCGGACACTCCCAGGACAATTTTCTTAATGCCGGCTCCGGTCAGCTTTTTAGCCAGAGCGCCAACCTGCATGGAGAATATTTCCTGACATCTCTCTGCCCGCTGAGCTGCATCTGCCGGCACAAAAGGATGAGCCAGCAGGGTGCGCTGAAGGCCAGAGGCTGCGGAATCATTGACCTCAGCTTCGATGATGCGGAAAGATCTGGTTCGTCGGCCGGCATCCTGAAATGTGTTGCTCATACGCCGGTCAAAGGACATGCGGTCCAGGTCAATATCGGATATTACCAGTTGAGATCCGCGGTATAGACGGGTTGATTCCTTTAAAATTACACCGTTCTCAGCCATCAGGATGTGTCCGCCGAACACAATATCATTGGATGATTCGCCTATGCCGGATGAAACATAGCAATAGGCTGAAAGACAGCGTCCGGATTCTGAGATAACCATGGTACGCCGCCAGTCCGGCTTTCTCAATACTTCATTACTGGCTGAAAGATTAAAGAGCATCAATGCGCCTGCAGCAGCCTGATATTCATGGGGCGCCAAAGGAACCCACAGGTCTTCACAGATTTCCACCCCAAAGATTGCCCCGGGAACCCCTTTTATTTGGAACAAAAGATCTGTGCCGAAAGGCACAGTCTGCCCTCCCAACCGGATTTCACTCGATGGGGAATTTTGGCCGGACTCATACCAGCGTTCATCATAAAACTCCTTATAATCAGGCAGATAGGTCTTGGGCACTACACCCAGAATTCGCCCCCGGTTGATAATCACTGCTGCGTTAAATATCCGCTGCTCAGCCAGCACAGGCATCCCCAGAATGGTAACCATGGAGGTGCCGGACGTTTCTGCCAGGATCCGGGTCAGCCCCTTTTCAGCCCTGGACAACAGGGCCTGGTGCTGTACCAGGTCTCCCAGGGTATAGCCGGTAATAGACATTTCCGGAAAGGCCAGTACTTGAACTCCCTGCCGGCCGGCCTGACGGACCAGTTCAAGAATAGCCTCAGAATTAAAGTCAACATCCGCCACCTTGAGTTCCGGAACCGCAGCTCCGGCCCGCAGATAGCCCAGATCCCGGCTAAGTAATATTTCCTGGCTCACAGACAGCCTCCTTTGAGGTTATCAATTACCGGTTTTTCCCCTTTTTTTAATAGTCTGCCCCGGCTGCCCTTACCTGCACAGGAGGAGACTAAGTGGGATTTTACTTTAATTTAATTGCGCTAGTATCGGCGCCCTTATTGTAACATAACTCCACTTCAGCTTTATAATCCCCGCAGAAAGTCGGGCCTTAATAAACACTGAACATGGGGGGAAGCAGGTTGTTCAACTGTTACTGCATCCTTTTCCGGACATACGGTAAAAAAACCATGCATGGATAAATAGTTGGAAGCATGCATGGGGATGAAGAAGCAGGTGTTCAATATGGGCGGGCGAAGAATATCCTTACGTACGAAGTTCATATACTATGGGTCTCCCGGAATATTTTACCGTGGCCCGGGATGATGAAGTCAGCCATTTGCAAGAGTTTCAGCCGGCTCTGCCTCAGCGCCTCTATATCCTGAGCCAGCGGGTCAGGCCAGTTCAATAAGGCGGCTCTACCGGTATCCGGTTTGCAGCCATCCTCCCACCAGAAAACATCTCCTGCCACGGCATACCTGCCCTGCGCAGTATCAATAACCAGAGAAGCATGTTCAGAAGTGTGTCCCGGGGTCAATACTACTTCCACCTCAGCCAGCGGGAGTCCTCCCGGGCAGGGAATTTCCATGTCCCCCTGGTAGAGGGTAGTGCCGTCATAAATGTCCTGGTGGGGGAAGAGCCGCATATTCAGGATATGGTCAGGATGGTAGTGTGTGAGGAAAATCAGGTCTATGTCTTCCTCTGTAAGTCCTTCCCTGTGCAGAGCTTCCACCAGCATCCTGGGGTGTGATCCGGGATCAACCAGCAGGTTCTTACCTGATTTCCGTACCAGGACTGTAGAAGGCGCTGCCGCCAGGCGCTTATCCGGGAAATACCTGACATAACCCTGTATCAATATCTTAATACTATCCATCGGTACAATAATGATTAAAGATAATGGTGTTTTTGTCAAACCAGGGCATTGATTCCCGTATCCCTTTCGGACCCAGCCAGGAATCCGGAAGGTCTAGAAACAATTCAAACCCGGTTAAGACGGGGTTAATACATTAACCCACCCTCACATCCACCACAGCCGCTCTCCCGGCCTGCACCTGTTCCATGGCTTTCTTGAGGGATGGCAGTACCTCTCCAGGTTCATCTACCATCAGACCGAAGGCGCCGCAGGCCCGGGCAACTGCCGCATAGTCAGGAGGCGGATTGATGTCCACCCCTGCTTCGCGCCCGGTTTTTATATCCAGTTTTTCCGTTCCATATGCCCTCTGAACCAGCCCTTTAATCGCAGCATAGGCCTGATTATTGAATATCACAGTAAGAAACGGCGCACGGTAGGTGGAGGCAGACCAGAAGGTGGCTACCGGGCAGCCCCAGACATAGGCGCCGTCTCCCATCAGGCTGACTACATTCTTTTCTTTTGCCGCCAGCTTGGCCCCCAGGGCAGCCCCCAGTGCCCAACCTATTGACCCGCCGGCACAGCTTAAAAATGTGCCCGGCTGCGTCCGGAAAATCTGTTCTCCCACGAATCCGGAATGGGTAATGGTCTGGTTCACGATGATGGTGTCATCTTTCACAACCTGGGCAAGACAGTAACTCAGCCAGTCTGCGGAAACCGGCTTTTGTCCGGCTTTGCTCACTGCAGCGGCCTGCCATTCATTTCTGATTTTCTCGTGTTCTGCGGTAAATTGCGCAGTGCGCCGCCGGTACTCATTTTGTTTTTCAGGCGTCATCTTTTTCTCTATGACAAAGCGTAATGCTTCCAATGCCTCCCGGCAGTCAGCTTCAATAAAGACATCCGCCTGCCTGTCCCATAGGGGCGCCACTTTCTTGTTGGGATCGATATCCAGGCAGACTACCCTGGCTTGCGGTTCTGGTTTAAACCCTGCTGCTGCATAGGGCAAATCATAGTCCAGCAGCATCACCGCATCAGCCTCGGTGATAAAATGTCCACCTGCACGGTTGCCTCCGCCAATGGGGTCTATGCCTGCACATAAAGGATGCGAGGTGGGAAAATTCACCCTCACCTGGCTGGTCAGTACCCTCACCCCCAGAGCCTCCGCCAGCTTCACCAGAGATGCCACAGACTCTGCATGCCTGCCTGACTGTCCGGCCAGGATAACCGGATTTTTAGCATTCATCAAAATATCCGCCGCGGCGTTGATATCCGCCGGGTCAATTTGTTTCCGTGGAAAGGCAGATTTCTCCTCCCGTGATTCCGAAGCTTCATGTGCAGTTCCTGTCATGATTTCCCAGGTCGGCGCCAGGTAAACCGGTCCCCTTGGCTCTGCATAGGCGATATCTACGGCTTTCTGAGTTATCTCAGCGATACTATCCCGGCCTTTGACCTCGTAATCCCATTTAACGCAATTGCGCACCATGCTGCCCTGATCGTAAGGCTTTTGCTGCCATGTCCGCCGTTTATCTTCAGGAAGCAGCCCGGCGCACAGAATCACCGGTGTGCGGCTGAAGTAGGCATTATGTATCTGTCCTCCCACCTGTAAAGTGCCCAGCTCTCTGTGCACCATCACAACCTGCGGCCTCCCGGATACCATATAGTGCCCTTGCGCAGCAGACATGGCAACCGATTCGTCCAGACACAAGATTAGCCCGGGAGCAGTTTTTCCCATCTCTTTAAAGCGCGACACTGTCACCTGCACCGGCACCGTATCAATTCCCGGATTGAAAAATATGTATTCCACACCCCGAGCATTAAGTACCTCCACAAACGCTTCGGCTCCGGCATATGTCTCCATGGCTACTGCCTCCTTCATGCAACTTTGATATTTGCACCTATTATATACAAATAGGAATTTGCTGTCATGCCGGGGGTTTGTATTCAACCTCCAGATCAATAATCTTTCATGAAGACAAGCCTTGACTTCAGAAAGGCAACTTGCTAACATCATGGTAATAATTTAATAGTGAGCATATGCTCATTTCCATGACCAGCATAATGATGAGGGCAGGTTATCTCCGATTAAGTTCCTGAGTAATGCGTTTTGTTCGAAAATTAACCTTGAATGTAATTATAGATTATATAGAAATAATACCAGGTTGCAGCAGGAGGAAAATCATATGACTACGTTAAGTGAGTTTAATCGTTACGGAATTGAACTGGAAAATCTGCTCGGATTGGGGTCATCTCCGGTGGCTGTAAAAATGCTTGAAAAAGAAGCAGACATACCGGAGGATGCCATCCGCCCGAAGAGAGACCGGAACTATCATCTTGCGCAATGCCAGGCCTTTGCCATGTCACGCCGGGATAGAGTCACGGTGGCCATGCTCAAGGAAGATAACTGGTGCCCAGGCGCAGTGATATCCTACGGCCTGGTACCTGTAGATAATTCTTCCGCCAGGGATCCGAACACCAATGACAGGTTTGAATATGGCAAATATATCGGCATTCTTACAGGACCGCTGAAGAAGGCTACCTTTATCCCGGATGTGGTAATAATATATTGTGATACCAATCAACTCCGGATTATGCTTCTTGCGTTGAAAACGGAAGAGAGACCGCTGGTGAAATCAAACTTCTTTCCTTTTTCCTGCTCTTACTCCGTTGTGCCTGTAATGCTGAAGGGGGAGTACTGGATTAACCTGCCGGACCCCGGGGAATACGCAAGGGCGTTAACCGCGGCAGGAGAGATGATGTTTTCTGTGCCCGGGGATAAACTGGCAGGCATGATAAACAATTTTGGGCAATTTGAAAGAAATGAATCAGGGTTTGCCCATGAACAGATGATGATGAGACCGGATTTCCCTCAACCTGATCTTTACAAGAAGGTATTCAAAAAATGGGGCATGGATTATGAGGGAAGTGAAAAGAAAAAACAGTCAGAATAACTGAATGAAGCGGGTGATAGCCTATATATAATTGATTATTATGAATTATTATAATTAATTAAATAAGATTATTAGGAGGAAGGTTTATGGCTATTATTTCTCAAGAAATGAAAGAGGTGTTATCCAAAATGCCGGCTCCGGTAGTGGCTACTGCCACCAGGGACGGTAAGCCCAATGTAGTTCCCATCGCCTGTATTAAAGTGCTTTCCGATGACGAAATCCTCATGATGGACAATTTCATGAATAAAACCAGGGCTAACATTGAAAGTAATCCGGCGGTCGCCATCACTGCCTGGAGTATGGAACACCATGGAGGATACCAGTTTAAAGGAAAGGCGAGGATCGAGACCGCAGGCAAGGTCTTTGAAGACGGCGTAAAAATGGTCAAATCACAGCGGCCCCAGATAAACCCAAAAGCAGCAATTGTGGTTAAAGTGGAGGAAATCTACTTCATAGGCGGCGGTCCGGATGCCGGTAAAAGATTGGGCTGAAACCATTCTATTTGCCCTCTCTTTCTTGCCTGTTAAGTTCTGCTAAAAATACTGTGTTTAAATTTTCCCAAAAAACAGAATGCGCCCGTTTTCCTCAGATATCCATGGGGTGTGTACAGGCTTCTGACTGCCATTGCCAGTACCGGCATAACCCCATAAGCCTGCGGTTTACTTCGATAAACCAGGCTATTAAAACCGTTTACGCTGATTACTGATTCTCCGGCCCCTCTCCGGACGGTTTACTTTTTTTGCTTTGCGGAAGGTCGATAATTTCATAATTTTTGGTGACGGATACTTCAAACATTACAATGGGTTTATCACATTTTGTGACCGTCAGGGGACAGTGGACCAGTCCGGGAGGAATGGAGATAACCGTAGGGCTGGTTATAACGTGTTCTTCCATCTCTTCTCCCAGGAAGAAATGGATCTCCGCCCCAAAATCGTTGATATTTTCCGGATTACCGCCAACAAAGCCCAGGAGCTCATGAAAATCGTGAGTATGAGGTTCCGGATGAGCATAATCAGTACTGTTTATACAATGATATCCGAAGGAAATGCCTGCGTTATACTCATTATGATGAGCCCATATGGACGTCCCATAGTAACCATCGCCCAGATTCTTGAAAAAAGGACCCCTGATCAAATTCCGGCTGTATTTTTTGACCGCCATTTTCCTGTGCTCCTCCTTTAAGTTTATTTTATAATCTAAGGTCAATAATAGTATCTAAACTATATTCTCTTCTCATAATATTGACAATATTTTTCAATCTTAACTCTCAAGGTTGTGGTTTTGATTTTATTAATAAATAACAAATCCAAACACAATGCCGGGAATCCTTATATAAGGTCTTTGGGTATAAGCTGCCGGGGACAGGACCCCTAATTTAGCCCGTACAGGTTTCCGGTTGAAAAGTTATCTCAATAAAAATCAACGAAAGCCAGTTTATTTGATCTATCCTTCGCCTTCTTCTGCTTGTTCAATTTCCACCGGTTCAATTATCTTCATGGCTTCCTCAGCACTCTCTTGGGGCACCAGGATTTTGACTTCTCCGATGCCATCTACGGTAATTCCATAGATTATGCCGGCACTTTCATATTTCAAAAATACTGGTATTCCTTCGCTCTCCAAATGTGATTTGATGATATTAGCGACCGATTCACCCTGGACCTTTTTGATCACAACATATTTTGATTTTTCAGCCACATTACACCTTATGAATGAGGTTAATTGTATGGATACTTTAATCTGTACAGGCATTGAAGTCAAGAAAGGGCTGGATTCCAGATAATAACGCTCGCATCCGGAGCCCGACTACCGGAAGATAAAGCGGCTTTAGAGTTTATTGACAACGGAATGATAGAGCCGGTTAAAGGACACACAGCAGAGAGGGGGGTCTTTCTCAAGAAAAACGAAAGATTTAAAATACCCTGAGATATACCAGCAGGTGTTAAAAGCGACCGGTAGGAAAATAAAAGAACCTGGCAAGGACTTTTTAGACCTGATGATAGTTAATAGAAATAATGATAAAATTAGCCAGTTCCTTAAAATTAAGCGTCTACTTAAAGATGGAGATGGAAACAATAAGTGACTGTGGATAGTAATTTAGACCTGGGGAGAGTGCAAAAAGTCATTCGGGAACGATAAACATATTTGGCCAGGAAATTCTTGAAAAGTCTCTTCTCCCGAAAGAAATGGGCAGGATTCTTAATAAAGCTCATGAATTGAGACAAAAAGGTGATTATTATACGCATGCTGAGTTTGAGATGGAAGATGTGGAAAAACCGTTTGAAGAAGCCGCATATTCCCTGGCACAAATAAGGCAGGCGGTCTCATTAATAGGCAAGTAAAGGGTAATGCATCATTTATCGTGAGGTGAAATCGTGATTGAACTACCTGAAGCTGTTAATATAGCCAGACAGATTAATGAGATTATGCCTGGAAAAAAGATCCTCAGGGTGACGGCAGGGCAGACGCCGCACAAGCTGGCCTGGTATTACGGAGACAAAGAGAGGTACCAGGAAATGCTGGCCGGGAAAAAAGTGGGAGAAGCCGCTGCTTTCGGAGGGATGGTGGAAATCAGGGTGGACGGCTGCAATATATTATTCGGAGAGGGGGTGGGAGCCAGGTTCCTCCGGAAGGGTGAAGCGCGGCCGGCCAGGCACCAGCTTCTAATCGATTTCGAAGACGGTTCAGCAGTCAGCGGGGTGATCCAGATGTACGGCGGGCTGGGGTGTTTTAAAGAGGGGGATCTGGACAATCTGTATTACAAGGCAGCCAAGGAAAACCCGTCTCCTTTGAGCGCTGAATTTGATCAGGGATATTTCGCCGGGATGATATTAAACGCAGAGGTGCAGAAACTGAGCCTGAAGGCTTTTTTAGCCACGGAGCAAAGAATCCCGGGTTTAGGCAACGGGGTTTTACAGGACATACTTTTCCAAGCCAGGATGCATCCGAAGAAGAAGGTGAGTACGCTCCAGGAGGCGGACAGGGAGGCGCTTTTTAAGTCGTTGAAGGAGACACTGGCAGACATGACGGCTAAAGGGGGGAGGGATACGGAGATGGACCTGTTCGGGAAACCGGGCGGGTATAAGACCATTTTGAGCAAGAATACTGCGAACATGCCCTGCCCGGCTTGCGGGACTTTGATAAAAAAAGAGGCGTACATGGGTGGGAGCGTGTATTTTTGTGAGAAGTGTCAGGGCTGATAGGCGGGAGCTTCGAGTTTCCAGTTTCGAGTTTCGAGAGAGGGAAAGACCGGAGTAAGGGGTGAGGAGTCTGGAGTTTACGGAGGCGGGCGGGTTGAGAAACTCGCCCCTTGGCGTTCAAGATGATCTATTACCCTTGATTCACCATCAAATGAAGCTAAACAAGCCTGAATATTTTCACCATATTGGTGTAAAAATATCGTGCCTGTTTGAGACTACTGGATAGCGGGTTTTGGTTACCCGGCATACAGGTGTGATTATTAATTTGTTATTTTGATAACCAGTTAGAATAAAGAGGCAGGAGGCGATAATGGCAAGCCATGAAGAGGTTTACGGCAGGCTGGCGGAGATGGTTGGGGCTCCGGGTTCAAAGAGGTTTATCAAGATCCTGGAGGCAATGGTAACACCGGAAGAGGCGCAAATACTGGTAGAGATGCCCGGACCTGCTTCCTGCGAGCAACTGGCGGAAAAATTGAAGGCGGACCCGAAAAAGCTAAAAGACAGGCTGGATGACCTGGCCAACAGAGGGCTGGTAAGCGCCGGTAAACTGGGCTATGTCACGCCCCGCAGCATTGTAGCCTTTCATCATGGGGCCATTGGGTATATACCGGAAGAGAGGAGACCTGAGATTCACCCTTTGTGGGAGGATTTCTTTTTCAAAGAGTGGGGAGATATGCTGGCGCGGGGTTATATTAAGCGCTGGGAAAGCGGAGCTACGGCTACCCACAGGGTAGTACCGGCGCACAAGGCCCTTCTGGCCAGCCCGAATATCAGGCCGGAACAGGTCCTGTGGTATGAGGACATGCAGCAGATCCTGGAGAAATCGGTGAAGAGCAACCTGCTGATGTGCGGGTGCCGCGGACTGTGGAGGAAGTGCGACAAACCGGTTTTTGTGTGTTTGCACGTGCAATATCCCTGGGAACCGGTGATGCCCGGTAGACGGCTGCGGCCGGTAATGGGCAAACCTCCCAGAGATTTATCCTTCGAAGAAGCATTAGAGGCTGTTCACGACTGCGAAGAGCGCGGCCAGGTGCACCTACCGCTGAATACCTCTCAGGCTGATCTTTACTGCAACTGCTGTGATGACTGCTGCGTGATCATTCAGCCACTTAACAAGTTCGGGAAAATCCATGAGGTGCTTTCCCCCAGCCGGTACCGGGCGGTGGTAAACCAGGACCTGTGCAATGGCTGCCAGACCTGTGTAGAGCGCTGCTATTTTGAGGCTATTGAAATGAAGAAGGTTCCCGGCTCCAGGAAGCTGAAGTCGAGCGTGATTAACAATAATTGCATGGGATGCGGCCTGTGCGTCATTACCTGCCGGCAGAAGGCCATGACGCTGGAACTGGTGAGGCCTCCTGAGCATATACCCACAGTCACGGCGATGGAGCTTTTTATGGGGAAGAGGTGAGTTTCGAGTTTCGAGCTTCCAGTTACCAGTTTCGAGTTACGAGTTTCGGGGAGAAGGGCGGGCTGATTTAAAACCAGCCCCTAAGGGAGGCTCTACCTGTAACGTAACCCCCCAAAAAACTGCTCTGAAAACAGCGGTGCTGCCACTTAAAGGCCTTCTCTTTATTCTCCAGGAATAACAGGCAGCAGCAGGTGGGAGTCATAACGGTCGCCGGTGTGGATGATATGACGGCCTTTATTTACAGTGTCCGAATGCCAGATGGTATGGCCGCCTTCCGGGTGAGAGTGGATATCGCTTCCCTGCACAACCAGGCGTAACCTTTCGCCTTTTTCAAAGAGGGTGCTTGAAGGCCAGATTTCTATCTCAACAGGAACGATTTCACCTTTATTAAGCTTCAATTCACGCTGGTGGCGGAGCACGGGCTGCCATGGCGTGGAGCTCTCCGTATCCAGTTCACGGTGGGATACTCTCAGCCAGCCCAGGGCCACGGCGCCATCATCATGATTGCCGAAATAGGGGAAGGGCACAATATAGCCGGCGCGATCGATCTTTTCAATGGCCACAAAGAGATCCAGATCATCACTGCCTTCAGTTTCAACCCAGAGCTTCAGCTTCATATAGCCGGTGATTTCAGTGGTATCGGGGAACTCATATTCAAACTGGGCATTTTGGGTCTTATCCGCCGGGTTATCCACATCATAGTAGGTGGCAGACTCCCGGGCGAAGGGGAAACGGTCCATACGGCCGTCATCGGCATTGATGAACAGCGGACGGTATTCGGTGCGGGCAGGCGGCCATTCATTTTCAGTACGGGTGTGGCCGACATAGTATTTTTCGCGGATTTCAAGGGTGACCCGTGGCCAGTATTTAACCCGGTTGTCCAGGCCTTTCAGGTAATAGTTAAAAAACTGTCTTTGCTTTTCAATGCTTTCAGGGAGATAGAAATTCTGCCACTTTTTACGGCCGTGGACGATAAGGTACTTTTCTTTAGAGGAAATTTTACGGAAACCTTCAAGGGTGCCGCGGTTATGCAGTCCGTGATCGGTCCAACTGGCGACCACCAGAGCGGGGACGGTGATCCTGGAAAGATCAGCGTTTTTACTTTCCCAATAGGCATCCAGAAAGGGATGCTGACGGCGGTTTTCAAGAAGGTCTTCCACTCGAGTGGTGGAGAAGCTCCAGTTTTTCTGGAGGGTGGGATAAAAGAGGGTTTCCGGGATGCCGCCGTGGAAAGCCAGCTCGCGGTAGAAATCGCTGACGCCCTCCCAGGGGCAGATGGCGGCCAGGTGGGGTGGGTTAAGGGCGGCCACTTTCCACTGGCTCCAGGCCAGGTAGGAGACGCCCAGCATACCAACTTTACCACTGCTCCATTCGCGGGAGCTGGCCCATTCGATAAGGTCGTAGCAGTCTTCGGCTTCCTGGGGGCTCATGAAAGTGAGGTCGCCTTCTGAGTGCCAGTTGCCGCGGATATCGGCATTAATCACAATATAGCCATTACGGCACCAGTAAAGGGCATCCGGGGCTTCGAATTTGGTGTATTCGTTAAAACTTCGCTCCTCCAGCCCGCTGTTGACCATAGCGCCATTTTTGATACGTCCGTGTTTGCCGTAAGGCCCCCAGGCAAGAATGACGGGGAATTGACCGGAGGCATCAGGCCGGTAGATATCAATATAAATTTTTTTTTGGTCACGCATGAGGACTGCGACGTCGTATTCTATTATCAAGCCCCGGTCTTTTTCGGTGCGGGGACGGAAGCCGGGATAAGCGCCGTTTTCCGGCGGGATGGGAGAGGTGAAGAGTATGTTGAAGTTATTGGCCGGCATTGTGGTAACCTCCTTTGGGGGTTTAATCTCTAAACTCAATAAAAATTCCAGGAACCAAGTAACAAGGACCGGTGAAAACTCTAAATTCCAAGCTCTAAACTAAGTTTAAAACCGGGATAAACGCAACAGGAAATTCTCACGAAAATAGGAGTAATAACCAAAAACCAAAGACCAGGAACCAGGAAAAATAACAAATTACAAGATCCAAGCACCAAAAAAATCTCAATCCGGTGATGTCATTTTCATCTTTCGGGGCGCCGGCTGCCGTTTGACATGTTTTACAGGCATAAAAGAAATCCTTCTACGTCTCCAGCCAGAGGGAGAAGATGAAATGTGGTTTTATTTTTATTATTAAGGTTCATGCCTGTACAGTGTTATTTGGATTGCTTCAGGCAGATAAGGCGTGCTGAACGGACCCTGTTCTAGCACCGCATGGAGCCAGATACATACCAACTTCAGGCACCCCACGCCGTGCCGCTACATGCATACCGCAACATACACAGCGTACCGCTATTAACCTTTAATGACGCCGAGGGGGCGGGCGCGGGCGACCTTGCGGGAGATGCCGGCTTTACTGGCCACATCTACTACCTCAGCCACGTCCTTATAGGCGTCCGGAGTTTCTTCGGCCAGAGCGCTCATGCTGTCCGCCTTAACGGTGATGCCTTTCTGAGCCAGCTTATAGACCAGGTCACTGCCGCGCAGGCCTTTTTTAGCAGCGCTGCGGCTCTGGATGCGGCCAGCGCCGTGGCAGGTGGAACCGAAGGATTCCTGGAGAGCGGTCTCAGTGCCGACGGCGATGAAGGAGTAACGTCCCATATCGCCGGGGATCAAAACAGGCTGGCCGATATTGCGGTAAATAGCCGGGATATCCGGGTGCCCTTTCGGGAAAGCTCGGGTGGCGCCTTTGCGGTGCACGCAGAGCGTCTGGGACTTGCCTTCGATCATATATTTTTCAATCTTAGCGATGTTGTGGGCTACATCATAAATTTGCTCTAGTCCCAGCTCACGTGGGCTTTTACCGAGAACTTTGGTGAAAGACTCGCGGGCCCAGTGGGTGATGCACTGCCGGTTAGTCCAGGCATAGTTGGCAGCGCAGGCCATGGCAGCCAGATAATCTTTACCTTCAGGTGAGTTTACCGGGGTGCAGGCCAACTGGCGGTCCGGCAGGCTGATGCCGTAACGCTGGACGGCGCTGCTCATGACGCGTATATAGTCATCGCAAACCTGATGGCCCAGACCGCGGGAACCGGTATGCACCAGCAGCAGAACCTGGCCTTTTTCCAGTATGCCCATGGCGAGGGCTGTTTCCGGCTCATAAATTTCATCCACCACCTGGATTTCCAGGAAATGGTTGCCTGAGCCAAGGGTGCCGAGCTGGGGCAAGCCGCGTTTCTTGGCCTTTTCGCTGACTTTATCAGGGTCGGCATTACCGAGACATCCGGTCTCTTCGGTGACGGTCAGATCGTCTGCTTCTCCGAATCCATGTGAGACGGCCCATGCAGCCCCTTTTTCCAGGACTTTGTCCAGCTCTTTTTCACTGATCCTGATTTTGCCTTCGGAACCTACACCGGAAGGGATATTGGAATAGAGGGCGGCAATCAGGTCCGGTATAAAGGGGCGAACCTCTTCCTCACTTAAATTGGTGCGCAGAAGGCGGACGCCGCAATTGATATCGAAACCCACGCCGCCGGGTGAAACCACTCCGTCCTGGACGCGGGTGGCGGCGACCCCGCCTATGGCGAAGCCGTAACCCCAGTGGATATCAGGCATAGCCAGTGAGCGGCCTACGATGCCGGGGAGGAAGCTGACGTTGACCACCTGCTGGAAGGCCTGGTCTTCCCAGATTTTATCCAGCATTTTCTCACTGGCATAAATGAGGCCGGGGACAAGCATACCAGGCTTATAGCCGGGGCTAATTTCCCAGCGTTGATCATCTATTTTATGTACCATGTTTTTCCATGAAGGGGACATTTTACTACCGTGACCTTACTTTAGTTTCTAGTTACGAGTTACGAGTTACGAGTTTCCAGTTTCGAGCCTGGAGTCCACCCCCACTCTCCGTGTTAAAATAATTTCCCAGTGGCCAGTCACGAGTTCCGAGTGAAGGGCATGAAAAATCTTCTCCTTTTTCAAAGGGAGAGGATTATAACATCTTTCAGATATATGTTAAACATCCAGATAGACCTGCACACGGCAACCGTTATTTTCCTCTACTTTCAGTTGATGGTAGGTAACAGCTTTGATACCGGTTTTTATTTCGTGCCTGGCCTTATCCACCTTTTCACCATAACAGCGAGCGCGCAATCCGGTAGGAGTAATAGATATTATATCAAATTGTTTAAATAAAAGGTGCTCTACATCAAAAAGGAAAATCAACTCATTCAACCATTCTACCAAAAGGGCTTCTTTATCCGGAGCGGAGACCTCGACATCACGTCCAAGGACGGGCCGGATTGTATCCAGTCCGGCAATCAGGCTGAACATTGCCCGGGCAGAATTGGCGAATGCCTGCGAAAGGTCAGAGCCGTAAGCCCGGATGCCCGCGTCTGCGGTGTGGTCAATGATTTCAAATTCTTTTTCCATGGCGATAACGGAGTGATTATAACAATAATGCAGTAAGTAGATCAAAAATCAAATCTGGCTTGAGTGCATTAATGTCGGTAATCCATTTATTAGCAAATTATCGAAGCTAAATTCAATGGAGTCGGATGTCAATAGTGGACACCAAACCTTGATTCACCATCAAATAAAGCTAAATGAGCGTGGATATTTTAACCAAATTGGTGCAGAAACCCTGTGCCTATTTGAAGCTTTTTGATGGCGGATTTTGGCCAAACCTTTCATGCTGTCACCAGACTGGCATAGCACTTCTGAGCGTACGCTGCTGGCGACAGGTAGCCCAGCTTAGCCTGCCGCCGCTGGCGATTATAAAATATCTCAATGTATTCCGAAATCTCTTCGATAGCTTCCCGTCTAGTACGATAATGCCGGTGATTAATAAGCTCCTGCTTCAGAATTCCCCAGAAGCTCTCCATCGGTGCATTATCAAAGCAGTTGCCGCTTCCGCTCATGGACACCTCCGGTCCAAACTGCCTCAATAGACCCTGATACTCAAGGCTGCAATACTGGCTACCGCGGTCGGAGTGGTGCAGGAGGCCTTTCTCCAGTCTCTTGGTAGCTACCGCCTTCAGCATCCGGCTCAGCGCGCTGTGGGATAGTGGAGCCGCATCTGCTTCATCGCCGCGTACCGGGCAGCGACTCCCTGGCAAAGTACGCGGCTGCTTTTTTTAGGATTTCATTCTCCATCTACAGAGTGGCATTTTCTATTTTAACTCTGGCCAGTTCCATCTCAACCTCGGTCAATGGCCGATAGTTCTTGCCCACATCTCTGAACTTTCCGGCTTTGGCGGCCTTCACCCAGTTTCCCAGTGCCGATGATGGTAATGATAGTCGCCGGGAAGCCTCAGGCCACGATAACCCATCTTCCATTACCAGTTTTACTGCTTCCTGTCGTAACTCCTTGGTGTATCTTCCCTGGGGAATCCCTTTCAATCTGACACCTCCGTCTCTCTATTCTACCTGACTTTGGTGTCCATTAAATCCATCCTATACCATCCTTGCTGACACTCTTGACCTTGGCTATACTCCGGGTACTCCAGAGAGTTGTAGTTGGCGGTTTCGTTTGATTAGAAAAAGCGAGTTTTTCAGGGGTGACTATTTGGGTACCCGGTCTGTTACCGGGATAGTTGCGCCGGTAGCTCTGGCTATCAGCTTGCCGTTCTGGTTAGTGACGGTGATCTCTGAAACACCCACTCTCCGCCCGCTTTTTACAACACGGCATTCAGCAATAAGGTCATCGCCTATTGCGGGAGCATTGAGGTAATAGATATTAAACTGGGCGGCGATGGCAGGCATAACCACGGAGTTAGCCCCAAGGGCAAAGGCCTGGTCAGCCACGGCTGAGATAATACCGCCGAATATCAAACCATTAAAATTAAGATACTCCGGCAAGATTTTCATGGAGACTTTAGCATACCCGGTAGACAGCTCAAGGGTTTTAATTTTCAAAAACGAAGCAATAGGCTCACCTTCTGCCCTGGCCATAAGCTCAGTCAGGGTATTGGATTTTTTTTGCACGTTTTCCGCCGCAGACATTTTATATCCTCTCAATATTTAATCAATAATTCTTATTTTTTATATTATAAAATAATGCAAGTAAACATAAACAAATGTTTTCTGTTTTAAAAACAGCCTCATTATAGCATAAAAGAAATAGCCCGGGAAACAGAAAAAGGGATAATCTGAGGGATATTAACTATGGTATTAATATTCAGCACGCCCGGACATCGAGCATAAAGGATGAAAATGTTTTTTGTTTTTCAACAAAAGTGGTAGAAAATCTGAGTAAACGGTTACCGGTTCCTGGTATCCAGATCAAATCCCGGAGAAAGGAGATTGATCTTTAAAAGTTAAAGCTGTGATATAATGCATATTGCAACGTTATTAAAACCGCAACTAAAAAAGGAGGCCGACATGTCTGTATACTTGATGCTGACAACGCTGACCGATTCAGGAAGAAAAAGTCTTCAGGAAGACCCGGAGGTGCTAAAAGAGCTTAATAAAGAGGTAGAGTATCTGGGAGTAAAGGTAATCTGCCAGTATGCTTTACTGGGGCAGTACGATTTTGTAAGTATCCTGGAGGCTCCCAGTAACGAGGTGATTGCCAAATTAGCCATTCGCCTGAGCGCCCGGGGGACCACGCAGACTCTGACTATGGCAGCTATTACGCTGGACAACCTGATTGCGGCTTTAAAGGAAAAAACCACTCCATGGTAAAGAAATGAAAAAAGGATGGCGCTAAAACGCCATCCTTTTTTAACTTACATTACAGGTCCGCCGTATTTCAGACGTAGTTTAGGCTTTTCAATCTTGCCAGTGGCATTACGGGGTACTTTATCAAAGATTATTTTTCTGGGCCTCTTATAGCGCGGTAATACTTTCTCTATATAGGCGTTGATTTCCTCTTCGGTCAGGGTTTCACCCGGTTTGGGATCGATAATAGCGCCGACGACTTCACCCAGCCTTTCATCAGGGATGCCGATAACAGCTACATCATAGACTTTAGGATGGTTGTGAATGGCGTCTTCCACCTCAACAGGATAGATATTCTCTCCACCAACGATGACAACGTCCTTTTTACGGTCAACCAGATAAACATAGCCGTCGCTATCGATACGGGCCATATCTCCGGTAAGCAGCCAGCCATCCTTAATGGTTTTAGCGGTCAACTCAGGATTCTTATAGTATTCACGCATCACGCCGTCACCTTTTATGGCCAGCTCTCCAGCCATCCAGGGCGGCACATTGCGGCTGTCATCTATAGGTACAATCTTGAGCTGCCATCCCTCACCTGCTTTACCTACAGCCCCATCCTTAAAGGCATTATCCAATCCCAGATGTACAGGGCCGGGACCGGTAGATTCGCTGAGGCCGTAATTGTTATCATATTGCATTTTAGGGAAGTAATCTTTCCAGTGCAGTACCAGCCTGGGAGGCACCGGTTGAGCGCCGATATGCATCAGCCGCCAGGATTTCAGATTATAGTCTGATATTTTCAGTTCGCCCTTATCGAGGGCCAACAGGATATCATGAACCCAGGGCACGAGCAGCCAGACAATGGTGCCTTTTTCTCGGCTGACTGCCTCAAAGACAGCCTGGGGACTGAACTCCGTGAGAATTGTACCTTTGCTGCCGGAAATCAGGCTGCCGAACCAGTGCATTTTGGCGCCGGTATGATAAAGGGGTGGCAGAATTATAAAATTATCATGCCGGTTCTGGTGATGGTGTGCCTGTTCAGTTTTAGCAGCGAAAGTCATATTTTTATGGGTCAGTAGGACAGGTTTGGGAGAGCCGGTGGTGCCGGAAGTAAAGTAAAGGCCGCATTCATCATCAGGAGTCAACTTGATATTAACAGGGTCAGCGCTATTATTCTTAAGTACATCATCATAATGCACCATGCCCGCAGGCAGACTGGGGCCGATATAGATATAGTTCAGGATGGAAGGCGGGCGGACGGCTTCTACGGACCTGGTGAATTCATCCTCAAAAATCATAGCTTTAGCCTCAGCTATTTCGGAGCAGTATTTAAAATCACTGGCATTAAAACGGTAGTTCAGAGGTACAGCCCAGGCGCCGGTCTTAATAATGCCGAAATAGGCTTCCAGCCAGGGAATGGAGTTTCTCATCCAGTGAATGACTTTATCATCTTTTTTAATGCCCCAATTTAGAAGGGCATTGGCTATTTTATTAGCGTTATCATTAAATTCTTTCCAGGTAATAGCTTTACGGTAATTTTTACTAGGCCTGAGTTCAATCAGGGCGACATCGTCAGGATATTTCCTGGCGTTGTTTTCCAGCATTTCAGAAATAGTAACCATGGTATAACAAAACCTCCTGCTCCAGATGAAGCGTGAATCTCTATTTTAAAAAAATTCTAGAATAGGAATAAAAAATAAATTATTAACACCTATTTTCAGGAACCAGACACTTCAAAACCAGTTTTATGTCCACTAAAACCGGAAACAGATTACCGGAAAAGGGCAACTCCGATAGTTATAAAATAGAATAACATTTTTTCAACATAATGGCTAGTAGCTAAATGGGGTAGCCCGTTATGATAAAATAAAAATATAGTTGAATAGTCGCATAAGAAGGAGAAGCGTATGAATGAGACTGGCCGGACTATTGATCCATTGGTAACCACAGACTGGCTGGCGGAACATTTACAAGATCCTGGGCTGGTAATACTGGACATCCGTTCCGGCGGTGAATACCTGGCAGGCCATATTCCCTCTGCTATTCAAATACCAGCCGGGTTATGGTCCACCATGAGAGACTTCCTCAACCTTGAATTGCCAGATGATGAAGTATTATTCAGCTTGATAGGCAGCGCCGGTATTATCAAAGACTCAAGGGTAGTGGTGGTTTATAAAACCCTGGACCCCACCAGACGTACGAACTCTCTTCTGGCAGATGCCAGCAGGGTGGCAGACACGCTGATATACGCTGGTATAACAAATGTTGCCATACTGGATGGCGGATATGATAAGTGGAAGAATGAAGGGAGGAAGATATCAAATGCTATAGTTTTACCACTACCGGCAACCTACAGGGGAGATGTGGACAAAGGGATGCTGGTAGCCCGGGAATATGTTCAGGAAAACATCGGCAAAGCGTTAATTATTGATGCCAGAGATGCAGATGTGTATTTTGGGGCTACGGTAGAGGCTTTTGCTCCTAAAGCCGGGCACATTCCCGGAGCGAAGTCCCTGCCAGCTCCCTGGATATGGAATGCAGATGGCACTTTTAAAAAAACGGAAGCCCTGAGAGAATTGACCTCAAATATAATAGAAAAAGATTCGTCCAGGGAGATCATCATCTATTGTGGTATAGGAGGTTATTCGAGCGCGTGGTGGTTCGTCTTGACACAAATTCTGGGGTTCAAAAATATTAGGTTGTATGACGGCTCGGCGCAGGAGTGGATCCGTTATGCCGATATGGTATGTTACAGGTGGGAGTGAGGCAGTAATCAAATTACAAAGTTAACATGTGAAATAGGGAGCCTCTTGGAAAGGGACATATTAAAGACTGAGTCAATTATGGGCTAATACAAACCGGCATTACCATAAAGCAGATTATTTGCGGGATAGAGCGGATGGCCACCAGTTCCAGCGCCTGATTAAGGTTGCCAGTGATGGAATAAGGATAGCCCTAACCAGAAATGTATCAATTAATACCCCGATAGCGATGGCAGCACCCACCTGGAAAACCAGTTGCAGGGGGGCCGTGGTGAGCGACCCGAAAGTGCCGGCCAGGATAATGCCGCAGGCTGTGATAACGCCGCCGGTATTTGCTACAGAAACGGCCACAGCCTCTTTCAGCGTTCTGTACTCTGCCTCCTCCCGGATGCGCGAAACCAGGAAGATATTGTAATCCGATCCTACCGCCACCAGAAGAACAAAGACAAATATAGGCAGCATATAGATGGCAGAGCTATGGTCCAGAATATCCAGAAAGAGCCAGGTAGCGATGCCAAGAGTAGCACCGAAATTCAGAAGAACAGTTATCAACATATACAGTGGGGCAATCAGGCTGCGAAGTAAAACGGCAGAAACGATAAAAATGCCTATTACAGCCAGGCCTAAAACGCGGAGAAAATCAGCATCATTGACTGACAGGATATCAGACTGCGAGGCTGTCTCACCGCCGAAATAGACTGAAGCCCCTTTAAGAGTAGATGAATCCAGATTATCCTTAACCAGAGCATGCAGTTCAGATAAGATATCTATACTCTCGGCGGCATAGGGGTCCGTTTTCAAAATTACATTTAATCTGGCGATGGTCCCATCATTTGAAAAATAGGTGTTTTTCAACCAGGTAGTAAAAGGGGTATCCACTTGCAGATTGAATTCCCCGGCCAGCATCTGCAATGCACGGGCCACCTCATTAATCAATGAGTTGATCTGTGGCAGTACCACAGCAGCCTGTGAACCGGGAGCTAACAACTGGCTGGCATTGCCCGATAATTGCGTCAGGCTGGAGGTCACGGCTATGAAATTGGGACTTTGCAGGATACCCGGATATTGTATTGCCAGGCTTTGAAGGTATTGTCCCGTCGTTTGGAAAAAGCTGATCTGGCTGAAATCGCCCCGAGCAGCAGCCTCGCCCGCTGCCCGGCTGGCCTGGCTCATATTGAGAAGGTTTTTAACTGGGGCTGAAAAATAATCTACGCGAGAGACTCCGTCTGCTGTGTTTAGCGCCTGACCTAAAGCACTTACGGCATCCAGGGAATCTGTATCTGCCAGCAAACTAGCCGGTGACTCAATCAGTATATAGGATGGTTCCAGTTCCCCGGCAGCAAACCGGGTTAGCATTATATTGTAACCGGCGACTGACTCAACATCCTGCGGTATATGACTCAGGATATTGGCTGATGTTCGAAGACCGGGAAGGGCGATATAGGGCAGTAAAAGGATTATTAATATCGGTACGGCAAAGACGACCGGTCGCCTGGTAATACGGCCTCCTGTACGAGCCCAAAAGCCTTCTTCAGGGTTGTTTTTACTCTGGAATTTGCCGGGCCAGAGCAATTTTTTCCCGAAAAGGGATACCAGGGCAGGCGTCAGAGTAAGGCCAGCCAGCAAAGTAACAGCTACGCCAATAGCCAGAACAAAACCTGAGGTGCGGTTCATACCGAAGCGGGAGATGCCCAGGCACAGGAGGGCTACGATTACTGTAACGGCGCTGGCCAGGATAACTGGGCCGATTTGCCGGATGGCCATTACACCAGCCTCAGCCCTGTCATGGCGGACCAGTTCCTCTTTAAACCTGGAAACTATGAAAAGGCAATAATCGGTTCCGATGCCGAAAAGAGTGACCACCAGATAGGCATCTGCCAGGCTGGAAATGTTAATACCGGAAGCTGCCATATAGCCACCTATGCCGCGAGCAACCAGATAGCTAACTCCAATAGTAATCAACGGCACAAAAATGGCTACCGGCGAACGGTATATCAGGAGTAAAAGAACCACCACCAGTATAACGGTAACCAGAGTAGCCCTATCAATGGTATTCTGAATAGAGGCTAAAAGATCATGCGATATACCGGCGCTTCCGGATACGTAAACCTGAGATTCGAATTGATGGGAGTGCACATAGGTTCGAATATCTTCAACAGCCTCTCTGGCGGGTGCACTGGAAGAAGCTGAAGACAGGTAAACCTGTAGCATCATGGTAGTTTGATCCTGGCTGATCAGCGTTGGGGTGAGCGCCTGGTTGGTAAAAACGGATACCACAGTGGTGATTGATTTCGGAGCGTTTTCAGAGGTTAACCAGTCAACCAGTGCCTTAGCTTCCTGAGAGTTTTTTGCGGAAAGCTGGTCAGGGTTGTGGAAAACTATAGTAACTGAACCTGCAGATGTCGTTTGAGATTGATTAAATTTTTTATCCAGCAACTGATTGGCCAGAGCGGATTCGGTATCACTGGGTAAAAATTGAGAGTCATCGGTAATTCCGGCCTCAGAGAGCGAAGGTGCGAAAAAGGTAAAGAGCCCTGCCAGGATTATCCAAAGTGTGATAATAATTATTTTGTATTTTGATGTTTTTTCTGCTAGATACGAAAACATTTTATTATATGATAGGCGAGCAAGAAAAAAATGTCCAGCACCAGGTACGGGCTAAAAGTTTGATTGGGGATGATTTAAGGTTTCTCCGGAGAAAATAAGATCTAAGCTCCCTTCCGGGTGGAACACAATCTGGTTATGCGTGAAATGCTGGATAGGCTGCCATATTATTTTTCAATAATGACGGAGATGATCAAGACAACTGCCAGCAGGGCTGCCAGGATAAAGCCAGCCAGGCCCAATACCGAAACCTCACCTACCATTGGCGGTATACGTGCAGAAACAATAAGAGCTGAAGCTAATAACACGGAGCTGAGCAGCAGAGCAAGAGAAAGATGATGCGAAACCCGTTCCAGGGTTTTACGTAAAGGTTCCAAACCGATATGTTCAAACTCTATCTTGACCCTTCCCTTTTTTAACTGATCCAATACCACACTGAAATCATAAGGCAGATCTTTAAGCACGCTGGCTGAGTCCAGGGCTGAGAAGTAGAGCTCCCTCGCCTGGTGCAAAGGATTTAAGTCCCTTAAGATCAATTTACGGGCATAAGGTTTAATGAAACCCAACATTTCAAAGTCAGCATCCAGACGGTAACAGGTTTCCTCCAGGGTGGCGACTGACTTGAAAAGCCATATCAGGTGGGTAGGAAAGCGGGCATCATGCTCGCGAAGGAGGTTTAAAAATCTAAAAAGTAATTGTCCCAACTGGATTTCGCTGAAGGTTAAATGGCCGTATTCCTGGATGATACGGGATACTTCATGTTCCAGTTCTTCTGCATTGAGTTGTTCTGCCGATTCCATGAGGGTGCGGAGGGCGCGAGATGTCCTTTTTTCATCGCCGTTTTGCATAAAATAAAGGAGCTTGCCCAGTTTTTCACGGTCCCGGCTTGAGAGGGTGCCCATGAGTCCGTAATCCAGTAAACAGACCACGTTATGCGGCAGGATAAACAGATTACCAGGATGCGGGTCTGCGTGAAAGAAACCGAATTCCAGAGCAGAACGAAAAGCGATATCAGCTCCACGCCGGGCTATGAGTTTCAAATCATAGCCTTGATCCTTTAATTTATCCACCTGGGAGATATTGATTCCATCGATATACTCCATGATTAAAATACGCTGAGTACAGCAATTTTCAGGGTAGACACGGGGTATATGTATCCAGGAGGAGTCTGAAAAATTTTTTGCGAAACGCCGCATATTGGCAGCTTCCTGACGAAAATCCAGTTCCTTTTTTATATTAATGGAGAATTCTTTAACCAGGCCTACCGGATTTAAAACATGAGTAGCGGGAAGGTAGCGCTCCATCAGAACAGCCAGGTTACGCATGATATCCAGATCGACCTCAATGATCTGGACAATGTTAGGTCGCTGGATTTTAACGACAACTTCCTCACCTTTAATGGTAGCCCGGTGTACCTGGGCTAGAGAAGCCGCGGCTAGAGGCTGGTCATCAAAGGAAGAAAAGATTTCCGAGACAGGACGTTTAAGTTCGGACTCAATAATCTGACGGGCTTCCAAAGCGGGTACCGGTGATACTTGATTTTGTAGTTTTTCCAGTTCCAGGATGTAGTTTTGGGGCAAAATATCGGGGCGCGTACTGAGCATTTGACCCATTTTAACAAAAGTTGGCCCCAGCTCTTCCAGCGCCATTCTTATCCTCTCGGCGGTGGTCAGATTATTTATTTTTTGTTCATGATGCAAGATACCGCGCTCAATATGTGCACGTTCCCAGGCTCGGATCTGTCCGAAGAATTCACCAAAGCCATATTTTGTTAGTACTGCAATCACCTGCCGGTAACGCTGCAAATGTTTGTAAGCCCGGCCAGGCGTAATCACACCAGGCATGGTATTATCCTTGCACGCTTTATTAACATTTTACGTTATTTTAGAGGAAAGTCCCATGGGGAAATTTATTCAGATAAGCTTAAGCTTTCAGTCCTTGTTTGGTGAAAATCCATCATTCTGGCTTGCCTGGCTTTGGCTGGTTGCCAATTCCAGTTATAGAGAGAACTTCAGGTTTCGGACCTGGACAGGCTGACATCCCCGGCTACGATTTTAATTAAATCTCCATCCGCAGTACGCAAAAGCAAACTGCCATCTCCGGATACCGATTCAGCTAAGCCATAATAAATATGATCACCCTGAGTAACCTGTACATTTTGCCCCAGTGTAACAAGCCGGTTTTTCCATTCTTGAATTATTTGATCTCTCTCCGGGAGATGGCGATATAGCCTCTCCATCTCAACCAGCAGATGTTGAAGTATATCCAGGCGTGAAACTATATTCCCGGTCTGGTCAGAAAGGCTGGTAGCGATGGAGGAAATATCCGGAAAGTCCTGCATATGAATATTGACATTGATGCCGATACCGATAATTGAAAAAACTAGAGAGTTTTTGCGGATATCATTTTCAATAAGAATACCACAGATCTTTTTATCTTTGATTAATATGTCATTGGGCCACTTTATCTGAGTAAACAAGCCGGTGACGTTCTCAACGCTGCGGACTACCGCCAGCGAGCTAATCATTATCAAGTAAGGCAAATATTCAACATTCGGCCGTAATATAATGGATAAGGTCAATCCCCCTCTTGGTGACAGCCAGGTACGTTTCAGACGCCCTCTGCCAGCCGTTTGTTCATCGGCAAGGACAACCGTACCAGCCGGGGCGCCCCAGAGCGCCTCCCTGCGGGCGGCTTCCATGGTGGAATCCAGGGAGGTGAAATGAATTACTTTTTTCCCTATAAACCGGGTAGGTAAACCAGCGGTAATTAATGCAGGCGATAAGCTATTTTCTTCCATTGAAATTGTTTCCCTTTTCGGTTCGGATAAGGACGGCAAAGTTTTTATAGCCCTGACAAATACATTGTAAGATGCATTGAGTGCAGTGCGGACGGCGGGATAAACAAATACGCCGGCCATGTTCAATCATCAACACATGAAATTCAAAAATATTGGCCCTCGGAACCTGTTGCTCTAACAATCGGTGAGATTCGTCAAGAGTAGCTTTTTGTGGGATTAATCCAAGCCTTCCGGAAACACGGTGGATATGGGTATCCACGGGTAAAGCAGGCATTCCAAGTGCAAAAAGCAAAACGCAGTTGGCGGTTTTGTTTCCCACGCCAGGCAGTTCTTTCAAATGTGCCCGGGCTTGCGAAACCGGCAGGTTTTTAAGAAATCCCAGTTCTATCTTGCCCTGTTTTTTATTAATCTCTCTGAGCGCCTGCTGTATGCGCAAAGCTTTAATGTGTCCCAGACCTCCGCTTTTTATGACGGCAGCTAAAGCAGCAGGCTCAGCCTGCATAATATCCTCCCAACCCCTATAGGCGGAGATCAGAGCCCGGTAAGCCGGACGGGAATTGGCATCCGAGGTGTTTTGGGATAGAATGGTCTGAACCAGTTCCGCCACCGGGTCACCATGGGGTATAAAAGGGCGGGGTCCGTATTGTTTGACCAGCAAGTCAAGGATCAGTTTTATATCAGGTCTGTTCATATGATGTTGTTATCACTTGTAACCGGCTGATTGGCAGTCCAG
This sequence comes from uncultured Dehalococcoidales bacterium, assembly GCA_964386535.1. Classification (GTDB taxonomy): domain Bacteria; phylum Chloroflexota; class Dehalococcoidia; order Dehalococcoidales; family UBA3254; genus CAYLRY01. The sequence goes on from CAYLRY010000011.1 coordinate 50,171, forward strand.
GCATAATATCGATGATTACTGCTGACAGGAGCAACCTGTCTTTTTCTAATAATCTCCCGGATTTATAAGGTATTTGAGTGTATTTATATTATAAAGCCTGAGCAGGAAAAAAGAACAGATTATACCCTTACCTTGATTCACCATCAAATGAAGCTAAACAAGCCTGAATATTTTCACCACATTGGTGCAAAAATATCGTGCCTGTTTGAGACTACTTGATAGCGGATTTTGGCCCTTGATTTCGCATCCGGTGAATCTGAGCGAGTCTGAATATGACCTAGAAAATAGCGTTTTTATCAGCAAGGCCGCCCCTTACATAAGGGAAGAGGGACGCCAGGAGACGGCCTTGCCGTCAGCGACCATTTTCATACTTCGTGGCGCTGGCGGCAAGCCGGAATGAACGATTTTCACCAGACCGCTGCAGAAACAAAATGCCCCTTAGAGACTATCTGACGACCCAATTGGTTGAAAAATGGATCAGCCTGCTGGGCTGTAGCAGCAGGCTGATCCAAGGAGGGTAGTGAAAATTGAGTTCTAAGTGTCTTTCCTCATCACTTACAAGATAAATTTAACACTCAGTGCAGAAGGTGTAAAGACTCGAATGTGAATGGTCTATGGGGTGACAATTCGGACGCTGCCCAGTCCGGGTTTGAGCATAGGCAAGAGGAGGAAAATAGAAATGACGCCGGCTGCGGAAGCCATAATGAAGGACCAGGACAATGATCCGGTACCATCGGCCAGCCAACCGGCTATAACAGGTGAAGATAATAAGCCCAAACCTAAAAAAAACGTCCAGATGCCAATAATACTGCCGGCAGCCTGTTTAGAGAAAAAGTCCACGGCGCAAGCAGCATACAGGGACCAGCAAGCCCCGTATCCGGCGCCAAAGATCGCGGTAAAGAGTGATAAAGTCCAACCCCGGCTGAAGACTATACCCAGGCACCCTCCGGCGATCAGTAATGAGCAAACCAGCAATATCTTTATACGTCCGAACCGGTCCGATAACGGCCCCAGTAATAATTTGCCGGGCAGTCCTCCCATGCCAAGAATGATCACAAGTATGCCAGCGGAATCACTGGAATAAGCGAGCTCCTGGACGGCGTAGGTACTGAGAAAAGTAAAGGGTACCATCACAGCAAAGCCGGTAAGCAGATACGCCAGGCTGATAAACCAGAAACGTCTATCCTGAAAAAGTCCCTTATAGCTGAAAGCAGGCAGCTTAGGCTGTGAGCCGGATGGCACTCTAACCGGAGCAGATCGAGGCGCAGGAGAACCTCGTAAAAGAAAGAAATCTACCGCTGCTAAGGATAATCCCAGAATACCCAGACTCATCCAGCCCGTGCGCCATCCGCAACCGGCAACTATCAGCGGCACCACAGCTCCAGCCCCCATAACACCCAGAGAACTGCCGGCATCTACCAGCGCCAGGCTTAAACCCCGGCGTTTATTACTGGTCCATCTCTGGGCAATAGCCATGACCGGGGCCCAGCAGGCGGCACAGCCGATGCCTGCCAGGGTAAAAAAGAGGCTGGCCTGGAGCACAGTATCTGAATATTGCATCAAGAAGGCTCCCAGTCCCATCAAACCTACAAAAAAAGCCAGCAATATGTGTATATCGAAGCGGTCTGAAAGCAGCCCTAAAAGCGGAGAGAAAAGCGTATAGGCGATGAAATAAGAAGAATAGATAATGCCGGCCTGGGCTTTGGTGATGGAAAGAGATGGAAGCATTTCAGGCAACAGGGCACCATAGCTGTAGCGAATAGCATAAGCGGCAAAAACGGTACAAAAACAGGCGAACAAAACGAAAAAGGTGCGATTATTCACCGGTTGCCGGTTTTTCCTTGGCTGTATGCGATATCAAAAGGCAAACCTCATTAATTCAGAATCAATTAACTTAGCGATCCTGTTTGTGGTTATTCTAACATGTTAGTCTGTATTGTCAATATAGAAACGCCGGCCCAAATCCGCCATCAAACAAGGCTAATCAAGCTTATGTAAGTTCACTTGACTCAAAAGTCAATTCAGGCTCAAAATAGTTAACATAATTTATTGGTCGAGGCTAGGAAAAATTTTAGATGGCGGATCGAGGGCCGGGGGACACAAACAGGACGGGTTAAATAGGCGTACAGGAATTTGAAAAGGCGGGTCTTTTATGTATAATTAGAGATGAATTGCGCCATCTCAGATGGTCTCAAGACGCTAGCCTTAGAGCTAAAAAAGGGGGAATAGTTTGCCAAAAAAGAGCATCGAAAAACCTCGACGAGAAATGACCAAACGCCAGCTTTCTCACTGGCAAAAGGAAAAGAGGATCCAGCGTATTGCATTGATAGGGGGCATAATAGTGGTAGCGGCGGTTTTAATACTGGTAGGTTCAGGCCTGTATATAAACCAGTTTAAACCGCTGCATGAAATAGTAATCAGGGTAGGTGATACCGAATATGACATGGACTATTATATCGATATGCTGGCCTATTTCGGGCTTACACAGGGTACTGAAAATATACAGTATATGACCGATTACGCCGCACAATATATTGAACAAAATAAAGTTACGGTAGATGCGGCTGCCCTTCTGGATCCACCTATCACGGTGAGTGAAGAAGAAATAGATGAGGTTATTAAGGAGCGGAAGCTAAGTAACAGCGCCAACCGCAGAGACCTTGTAAGGGCTGAATTGCTGGTAAATAAGCTCAGGACAGATAAATTCGATAAGGAATTACCACAGACAGCAGAGCACAGGTCCTTACTAGCGATGTTCCTGGAAAGTGAAAGTCAGGCCAACGAGATAATTGCCAGAATTAACAAGGGCGATAAGTTCCAGGATATGGCAGCAGAGCTTTCCCTTGAGAGTAATTCTAAGACCAAGAGCGGAGATTTCGGCTCAATACCTAAAGAAATTTTAACTATCACTTTAGGTGATTCCGTTTTGGCGGATAAAGTTTTCAGCGAGGGAATCAACACTTTTAAATGGGAAACAGTATATGACCCTAACCGCAGCAAAGCCCTGGGTTACTGGCTGCTGAAGACAACGGAAACAAAAGAAGAGAACGGCGTTCCCAAAGTGCATCTTTTTGCCATGCTGCTGGAGAGTGAGGAAAAAGCCCTGCAAATTAAGGCTCAACTGGAAGGCGGCGCTGATTTTGCTGAACTGGCAAAAGCCAACTCAAAAGACAGCAGCGCCGTTGAAAATGGAGGCGACCAGGGTTTTGTTGGCAAAGGTGAAAAGAGCGTGGCAGTAAATGCCGTACTCTTCCCTGATGATGCAAGCCAGGCTCTGGCATTAAATACCATCAGCAAACCTATCAAAGATGAAAATCAAAACACTACCGGCGGGTACTGGTTGTTTGAGGTGACTGCCATAGATGCTGATAAAACCATTGATACAGACCATCGTACTACCATTACAACTGAGTGGATAAATAACTGGATTTCTGAGGTTTGGGAAGCTAATAAAGAAAAGGTTGCCGAATTTTTAACCGACGAACAAAAAGCATTTGCAGTTGAAAAAGCCTTGGAGCGATAGTTAGGCTTAGAGGATAAGCATGGAAAAGAAAAAAATCGGGGTAGGATTGATGGGTCTGGGCGTCATCAGCGGACAGGTGGCCAGAGTCCTGAGAGATAAAGCCGGGTTACTGGCCGAACAGGCAGGCTGCCGGTTGGAACTCAAGAAGATCAAAGTACTGCCGCAGGACCTGGACCGTCCTTTAGCACGCGAGTTTCCCCGTGACCTGTTTACAACAGATGATGAAATATTTTTTAAAGAACCCGGAATAGATATCGTGGTTGAAGCTATCGGAGGGGAGCATCCGGCTTTCGAATACCATAAACGGGCGCTTTCTGCAGGAAAGTCCGTGGTCACCTCTAATAAGGAGCTGATATCCAAACATGGAGCAGAGCTTTTTGATCTGGCGCAAAAGAACCGTGTTAATGTTCGTTATGAAGCCAGCGTAGGAGGGGGAATCCCCCTGATAAGTCCGTTCATGTTTGATCTGGTAGCCAATAAGATAAACGGCATTTATGCCATCATTAACGGCACTACCAACTATATTCTGACGCGTATGGCGAAAGAAGGGGCTGATTTTTCAACGGTATTGAAAAATGCCCAGGAACTAGGCTATGCTGAGGCCAATCCACGTGATGACGTTGAGGGAATTGACGCCACTTATAAACTGGCCATTCTTTCTTCCCTGGGATTTCATACCCGGGTGGGACCGGAGGATATTCATCACGAAGGTATTTCCAGATTGAGCAGCCGGGATTTCCGGTACGCCCAGGAATTGGGTTTCGCAATCAAACTTTTAGCCATTGCCAAACAGGATGATCAATGGGTTGAAGTACGTGTCCATCCGGTACTTATTTCAGAGGATTCTCTCCTGGCAAAAGTTGATGGGGTATATAATGCAATCCTGGTAGAGGGTGATCTGGTGGGGAAAGTAATTTTTTACGGCCGCGGCGCCGGACCGGATCCCACCAGCAGCGCGGTAATAGCAGATGTGGTATCCGTAGCCCAGGATATTATATTGGGCGCAGGCAGCCGCGTACACTGGGCGCCACAGCCTAAAACAATTAAACCCATGAGTGAACTCATTACCCGCTATTATATACGCATGAGCACGGCAGATCAGGCAGGTGTGTTGGCCCAGATAACCAGGGTGCTGGGCGAAAACAGTATCAGCATCTCGGCGGTTATTCAAAAAGAAACTAATATTTCCACTCAATCTGCTGAAATTGTGATAATGACTCATCCGGCTAATGAAGCTCTTATGCAAAAAGCTCTTAAAGAGATGGGAAAATTGAGCGTGGTAAAAGAAATCAGTAATTTTATCAGGGTGGAAGACCTGTAAACCAATAATTAAAAATCAAATATTTCTTAATTGCAAAAAGGTATCAAAATCACATTTTATTCAAATTTTCAAAGCAATAGTTCCGAACAAAATGTTCAAATACCTCCTTTTTGCAATAAGTTCAAATCTGAAAAATTAAAAATAGAAAATCAAAATCAGAGATAAGCTGGGGTAGGTTTTCTGACCCTATCCGGCGGAGTAAAAATTTGATAGACCAGGAAAAAATAAAAACTGCGGTAAAGATGCTTATCGAAGCTATCGGTGAAGATCCAAAACGAGAAGGCCTGGCTGAGACTCCTCGCAGGGTAGCAGAGATGTATGCCGAACTTTTTGCGGGGATTCAGCAGGATCCCAAAGAAGAATTGAAGGTGGGTTTCGAAGAGAGTCACCGGGAGATGGTTATAGTCAGAGACATTCCTTTTTATTCAATGTGCGAACATCATCTTTTACCGTTTTACGGTACGGCGCATGTAGGATACATCCCGAATCAAAACGGCAGGGTGGTAGGCGCCAGTAAACTGGCTAGAGTGGTTGAAATTATCTCAAAACGTCCGCAATTACAGGAAAGGATGACGTCAGCGGTAGCCGATGCCGTAATGGAGGCAATTAAACCTACAGGTGTGGCTGTGGTGGTGCAGGCGGAGCATCTGTGTATGATCATGAGGGGTATAAAGAAGCCGGGCAGCGCTCTGGTAACCTCAGCCCTCCGGGGCACTTTCCGCAGCCGGCTGGATACACGTAATGAATTCTTCAGTCTTCTTCAGGGGAAATAACAAGCTTTCAACAGCCAGGCAATCCCTACGCAGTAACCTCAAAAGAAAAACCATATCATTCTCATTAGAACTATTAAAAAGTTATGTATAACTTATTTGTCTACAAGAGAAAACCGCCGGTAACTTAATAAGAATTGAGATGGTACTGGATTATAAATGCCGGACTTACTATTTCTTCACGGGAGATTTGTCGAAAATAAGCCAACTTATCGGCTGTTGAAAGCTTATGGTTAATCCTGGATATATTAAAATTAAGACTTACAGCAATAATGGTCTTAATATTAGGGAACAACTAATCAGATGATGGGATCGGGCGGGCTTCCTGCGTACTCATGGGTTGATCGCAACAAACAACTTCTCCCTGACCGGCTTTAGTGCACAGTACCTCAGTACCGCACTTTGCACAACGATATCTTTTACCTAATTGATTAGCCACTGTACTTTGCCTCCTTTTTAATTACGAATTTTTACTGTTTGAGCTCCGTGGGCTGACCGCAACACTTCATAGTGCCATTACCACCCTTGGTAACAATGAACTCGGCGCCGCATTTAGTACAGCGATATCTTTTACCAACCACATTTGCCATCTTTAGAGCCTCCTTATAAATTAATTCTATAATCTATAATCTGCTTCTATCACGTCCTGACGTTAAGATAATTATAGGAATTATTAAGCATACTGTCAAAACACCATACGATGAATGACTGTAAAACCTTGGAGGGATTGCAGCATCTTAATCAGTCACTTTTATCCATATTCAGGATATGCAATCTGGTCAACGGACAGGAAGATGCACCAGCATTTTGATACTAATGAGGGCTTTTGTGTGTGCTTGATGGCCAGGTAAACGCGTAGGTTTATTCAATTTCATCCCAGAGAACGTCCGGCAAATCAAAAACTGGTCCATCCCGGCAGACCTGCTTTAGCCCCTGCCGCGTTTTTATGGTGCAGGCATAACAAAATCCTAGCCCGCAACCCATGCGTACTTCAAGTGACAGTTGCACAGGCAGAGCGTTAAGCTCTTTCCGGTATAGATCAACCATGGCTCTGTACATTGAAACAGGCCCGCAGGTATAGACACGTTCTGCCCAGTATAAATAAGGGGGGAAGAAAGTAGTAACCAGCCCTTTGACACCTAGGGTGCCATCCTCTGTAACGATAAAGGTCTCTATATTCTGAGGGATAAGGTTAAACGGGCAAATCAGGCCAGCAGTCTTCGCTCCTATCAGCAACTTAACCTGGTGACCGTTTTGAGAAGCTATTTGAGCTAAAAAAAGGAGAGGAGCAATCCCCATTCCTCCAGCGATCAGGAGCAGACGACCGGGATGATAAGGAAGCTTAAAACCGTTACCAAGAGGTCCCAAAAGGTCTACAGTCTCTCCCACCTGCCGGCGGGCCAACCATCCTGTACCGGAGCCTACCACGGCAAAGAGGAAGGTTACTTCCTCAGCGGAAACACCGCAAACTGAGATAGGACGGCGCAGTAAATGCCCAAGCTCTCCATCACAGGCTATCATGGCGAACTGTCCTGGTTTAGCTCCGGCAGCCAGTGCAGCAGATTTCACCTTCAATAAGTAGACTCCTGGCATAATCTGTTCAGAGGCTACTACAGGAGAGTGTTCTTGAATCACTTTAAATACCTCTTGCCCGGAAGAGACCGGGGACTATTAATTCAAAATCTTAAACTTGAAATGGACACAGACCATAATCCGTGAATTCACCACTTCTTCAGAGTGAAATAACTTTAATATTAACCCCTCCCTCCCATAGGCGAATCTATCTTTGTTATCAACTATTTGCATGGTCTGCGGATGATACCTCATTCCATGATGGTTTTATATTATTGCCACCCTGGGATTATCTTTATTCCTGTAAGATGAAACCGGCTGAATGCTGTACTTTTGATTTCCATTTAAGATAGCCTGCACAGCCGCACGGGCAGTATCCAGAGAGGTAAAGCACGGGATGCGTCTTTCAGCAGCAGTACGCCGTATTTGAAAACCATCCCGTAGAGGTATTCGGCCTCCAGTGATAGTATTAATTACGGCATTAACCATCCCACCGGCAACAACATCTACCACATTGGGATGGCCTTCATGTAATTTTTTGGTAGTCATGGTGACTTTAAGCCCTGCGGCTTCAATCATAGCTGCGGTGCCTTCAGTGGCATATAGTTTGTAGCCTAGACGGAACATGTTGCGAATTATCGCCAGGGCTTCAGGTTTATCGCGATCGGCAACGCTGAGGAGAACGGCGCCAGAAGACGGCAGCATCAGACCGGCGGATATCAGGGCTTTGGCCAGTGCTGATTCAAAGGTGTAATCAATGCCCATGACCTCACCTGTGGATTTCATCTCAGGCCCCAGGTAAGTATCTACACCTGTTAATTTAGACATCGAAAAAACCGGTGCTTTAATGGCTATCAGCTTTTGTTTTGGCCATAGCCCGGTAAAATAGCCTTGTTTACGGAGACTGTATCCCAGCATCACACGGGTAGCCACTTTAACCATGGGTACGCCGGTCACTTTGGAAATAAATGGAACTGTACGGCTGGCCCGTGAGTTGACTTCAAGAACATATACTGTTGATGGCAGACCATCCCGGCCCGGCATGACGATAAACTGGACATTCATCAAACCTTTAACGTTCAACCGCCGGCCAATGCGGATAGTAAAATCCACCAGAGTATCCACTTCAGCCTCGCTCAGATTGACACCGGGATAGACTGCCATGGCATCTCCACTGTGCACTCCGGCACGTTCGATATGTTCCATTACACCCGGAATGAGGACGTCTTCACCATCACAAATAGCATCCACCTCACACTCTTTTCCCTCGAGATACTTATCAATCAGGACAGGGTGTTTGGTATCGAGTTCTATTGCCAGAGACATATAACGCACCAGTTCTGTGGCATTGTGTACTATTTCCATAGCACGGCCGCCCAATACATAACTGGGACGGACCATAACCGGATAGCCGATAATCTTGGCGACATTAAGGGCGTCATCAATATTGGTAACACCTGAACCAGGCGGCTGGGGGATCCCCATTTTACTGAGGACTTCCTCAAAGCGACGGCGGTTCTCCGAAAGGTCGATGTTCTCAGCACTGGTACCCAACAGGGGTAAACCTGAGCGCGCCAGAGGGTCGGCCAGGTTGATAGCGGTTTGCCCGCCAAACTGAACGATAGAGGGAGTACGGTTATGAATCAGGCCAGGGCTATCTTGAGGGCTTTCATTTTCCAGAATGTCTTTAAGACTTTCTTCATCCAACGCTTCAAAATATAGCCGATTGCTGGTATCGAAATCAGTAGAGACAGTCTCAGGGTTGGAATTGACCATAATACTTTTATAGCCGGATTGCCTTAATGCCCAGGATGAATGGACGCTGCAATAATCAAATTCAATTCCCTGGCCTATGCGTATGGGACCACTGCCAATAACCAATGCTTTGTCACCCTCCAGGACGGAGGCTTCATTCTCAGTTTCATAGGCGCTATAAAAATAAGGTGTGGCAGCATCAAATTCAGCAGCACAGGTATCCACCATTTTATAAACAGGCTGGATATGCCATTGATGGCGAAGTTCTCGGACCTGTTCCGGCAGCCGGTCAGCCAGAGTTCCGATTTGGACATCGGAGAAACCCAGGCGTTTGGCCTCCCACATCAGTTCAGGGGTAAGCGTCTGAGAGAGAAGACGTTTCTCCATATTGATTATATTTAAAAATTTCCGGATGAACCACATATCAAAAGCAGTTTTGGCAGCAATAGCCTGCGGATCTATGCCTCGGCGCAGTGCAGCCATGATGGCCCAAAGACGTAAATCATTAGGATACAGAGGATAAGTATTGATATCGCTCGTTAGCTCCCAGGTGGTATCCTCCCAGAGCAAAGAACGCTTACCGAACTCCAGAGAGCGGACGGCTTTTTGCAAGGCGGCTTCGAAACAGCGGTCAATAGCCATGACTTCCCCTGTAGCTTTCATTTGAGTACCGATGACGCGGTCGCCGGAGGCGAACTTATCAAAGGGCCAGCGGGGTATTTTAACTACCACATAATCCAGCGCCGGTTCAAAAGCGGCGATAGTTTTACCGGTTACCTGGTTCTGTATTTCATCCAGACGCTTGCCTACAGCTATTTTGCCAGCCACGCGGGCAATAGGGTAACCAGTGGCTTTGCTGGCCAGGGCTGAACTGCGGCTGACACGGGGATTGACCTCGATTACATAATATGGTGTGCGTCCATCCCGGTTTTGAGGGTTCGGATGAAGGGCATATTGGACATTGCAGCCGCCTTCGATGCCCAGGGCGCGGATGATATTAAGGCTGGCAGAGCGCAACATCTGGTATTCTTTATTTGTCAGGGTTTGAGATGGTGCCACTACTATGCTGTCTCCGGTGTGTACGCCCATGGGATCCAGGTTTTCCATATTGCATACAGTGATGCAGTTATCTGCGGCATCCCTCATTACTTCATATTCCAGCTCTTTCCAGCCTGCCACTGATTTTTCCAGCAGGACCTGGTGAATAAGAGAGGCGGCCAAACCCCGGTTGCAAATATCTTCCATCTCTTCCCAGGTGTTGGCGATACCGCCGCCAGTCCCACCCAGGGTATATGACGGACGGATGATTAGGGGCAATCCGATTCTTTTAGCAGATTCCCGGGCTTCATCCATATTATTGGCAATAGCGCTATCCAGTACCGGTTCCCCAATGCTTACCAGCAATTTTTTAAAAAGATCACGCTCTGAGGCATTTCGGATTGTCTCAATAGGTGTTCCCAGTACACGGACATTATATTTTTCCAGTACTCCGGCATCCGCCAGTTCGACTGCCAGATTGAGACCGGTCTGCCCGCCGAGTGTCGGCAGCAATCCGTCCGGGCGTTCATGTTCGATAATACGGCTGACTGAGTCCAAAGTCAGCGGCTCGATATATACAATATCAGCTACATCCTCATCTGTCATGATGGTGGCGGGATTGGAGTTGACCAGCACAGAAATAACGCCTTCTTCCCGCATAGCTTTACAGGCCTGGGTACCGGCATAATCAAACTCAGCCGCCTGGCCGATGATTATGGGACCGGACCCAATAATTAAGACTTTATTCGGTTTATTTGGCAAGGTTCACCATCCTAATAAAATTGTCGAAGAGGTAACGGCTGTCCCAGGGGCCAGGAGAGTCTTCAGAATGATACTGGATGGAAAAGATGGGCAGTTCTTTATGCCGCAGGCCTTCCACTGTACCATCATTCAGGTTAATGTGAGTAATCTCCAGGGCAGGGGGCAAACCAGCCGCATCAACAGCATAACCATGATTTTGAGCAGTAATGTAGGTACGCCCGGAAGCCAGGTCCCGTACCGGATGATTACCCCCCCGGTGACCGAATTTTAGCTTAAAGGTCTTGCCGCCGAAGGCATGGGCGATGAGCTGATTCCCCAGGCAAATACCCATAATAGGTTTAACTCCAGCCAGACCGCGAACTGTATCGATAGCATAATCCAGGAGGGAAGGATCCCCTGGTCCTGGTGAAAGCAGAATGCCATCCGGGTCCAGGCGAATAATCTCCGGCGCACCGGTGGTGCAGGGCACTACAGTAACCGAACAGCCGCGCTGGCAGAGTTGACGCAGGATATTATATTTTAAGCCGCAATCGAAGGCTACGATACGGTAGTCTGGATTTTTCTTTTTCCTGGATTCAATGCCGCAGAAAAAAGGCATTTCATATCCGCGGTTATCACAGATGGTCTTAAAGCTGCAAGTTTCACAGGGCAATCCCCACTGGTAAGGTTTGTTCGTAGTGACGTCTTTAACAAAATCCATGGAACCATAGCCAGGTAGGCTTTTTAAGATTTCCAGGGCCTGTCCCGGGGTTTGAGTGGTGGTCAGATAACCCATCATCACTCCGAAATTACGAAGCTTGCGGGCGATAGCGCGGGTATCCAGTCCACAGATACCGGGTATATTATTTTCAAGGAGATATTCATGGAGAGTTTTAACGCTCAGGTAATGACTGGGCTCAAGGCATTCTTCCCGCACAATAAAGCCTCTGACCTGGATTTTGCGCGACTCTACATCCAAATTATTGATACCGTAATTCCCTATAAGCGGGTAGGTAGGCAATACTATTTGTCCGGCATAAGAGGGATCGGTTAATATCTCCTGGTAACCAATCATGCCGGTATTGAAAACAACTTCGCCGTAGCAGTCGGCCTCTGAACCGAAGGAATATCCTTCGTAGACGGTACCGTCCTGTAAAACCAGAATGGCTCGTTTAGTCATTGAATACACCTTCCACAAAAACAAACTAGAAATTTAATAATTAATTTAAAATCAAAAACCAAAGTCAAGTCTTTAATACACATTTTAAATATTAAAAAACAAGCCCAGCATGAACCTGCCGGCTGGCTTGCCTTTTATACAGCCTGCTTTCAACGTCGGCGGATAGCGCCGGCAATAAGAAATCACTCTTAATGAAAACTATTAAAACTTCATCTCCGGGTCTTGATAGACCAGTTTCCCCTGATAAAAAGTGGCCATAATCCGGCCTTTTAGTTTTTCACCGGCCAGGGGCGTATTTTTACCTTTTGAAGCAAATTGCCGGGGGTCCACCAGCCATTCACGATCGGGATCAATCAAAATAACATCCGCCGGGCTACCTATAGAAAATGTCCCCAGCTTGCCGAATTTATCACCAATGACGGCTGCTGGGCCGCAGGTAAGCTTAGAGATCAGTATTTCAAGGCCAAGTTTACCATCATGCACCAGGCTCATCAGGCTACCGAGGGCTGTCTCGAAGATACTGATGCCAAAAGGCGCCTGGGCAAACTCACATAGCTTTTCAACCTCAGTATGCGGGGCATGATCTGTGGCTATAATATCGATAATATCATCCTTTAATCCCTGGATCAGCGCCTGTACATCGGCTGCTGTCCTCAAAGGGGGATTAACCTTGGCCAGGGTATTATACCCTACAACCTTTTCTTCTGTAAGGGTCAGATGGTGGGGTGTAACCTCAGCAGTAACTCTGATTCCTTTCAATTTAGCCTGGCGGATAAGTTCCACCGAACCACGGGTACTGACATGGGCAATGTGCAGCCGTGCACCGGTCAACTCAGCCAGAGCTATGTCCCTGGCTACGATGCTTTCTTCAGCGGCAGCAGGCATACCGGCCAGACCCAGCCGGGTGGCAATGATGCCCTCGTTCATTTGACCATTTTCTACCAGCAATTTGTCTTCACAATGTTCAATTAACGGTAAACTGAAAGTCTTGCTGTATTCCATAGCCTGACGCATCAGGCGGGAATTCATCACGGAATTACCATCGTCACTGAAGGCCACTACACCGGCGTCAGCTAGCTCCCCCATCTCAGCCAGCGACTCACCTCTACGGCCCCGGGTTATACAACCTATAGGCAGAACCCGGACTGCGGCGTTTTTAGCCGCCGTATTATTTACATAATCAACAACTGTCCGGTTATCAATGGGGGGTTCGGTATTGGGCATACAGCAGATAGTGGTAAAACCACCCCTGGCGGCAGCAAGGGAGCCGGTGGCAATGGTCTCTTTTTCTTCAAATCCGGGTTCCCGCAAATGACAGTGCAGGTCGATAAAACCCGGGCAAACCAGTAAATTATTAGCTTCAATAACTAAGCAATTATCCGGCTGGCAGGGTGACTCGGGTGAATCCGGAAAAGGCGGATTGTCAGCGGCTTTACCCAGCCAGGCAATTTTACCGCCGGCTAATAAAAGACTGCCGTTTTCATTTAGTTTTTGGGATGGATCCAGCAACCGGCCGTTTTGGATTAAGATATTTTTCATTGCTTTTTACCTCCACCCAGCAGGTAAAGCAAGGCCATGCGGACGGCCACACCGTTGGTGACCTGTTCATTGATAACGGACTGGGCGCAGTGAGCTACTTCCCCCGAAATTTCCAGGCCTTCATTCATAGGTCCCGGGTGCATCACCAGCGCTTCTGGCCTGGCCAGAGCTAACCTGGAGGAATTGAGCTGGTATAATTGAATATATTCACGGATACTGGGCAACAACCCGCTCTGCATGCGTTCCAATTGCAAGCGGAGAACCATTACCACGTCCGCATCTTTCAGGGCTTTTTCAATATGCGGTTCAATCTTGACCCTGGGGAATACTGTGCCGGAGTCACAAAGACCGGCCGGCAACAGGGTAGGGGGACTGCACAGTGTAACTTCCGCTCCCATGGTAGTTAGACCCCAGATATTGGATCGTGCTACACGGCTGTGTTTGGTATCACCAATGAGAACGACTTTCAAACCCTGTAATTTAACTTTATGGGATCTCATAGTATACATATCCAGGAGGGATTGAGAAGGATGGGCATGCCAGCCGTCACCGGCGTTGATAACACTGGCTTTAATATGTCGGGAAACCACATCCGGCGCTCCTGATTGCGGATGGCGCAGGATAACGATATCCGCTCCCAGCGATTCCAGGGTGGTAAAGGTATCTATAAGGGATTCACCTTTGGCAACGCTGGAATAGGCTGCCGTCATGCTGGAAACATCCGCGCTCAAGCTTTTAGCAGCCAGCTCAAAGGATAGGCGGGTACGTGTACTGGACTCATAAAACAGGGTGACAACAGTCTTACCCCTTAAGGCGGGCACTTTTTTAATCGGACGGGCCAGGACGTCTTTCATGGCGTCCGTGATATACAGAATGAGTTCAATTTCATCAGCGGTGAAATCATCCAGGTCCAGAATGTGATGGTGCCGCCAGGCAGAGGCAGTAATCTCTGCTTTGGGAGTTAAGACTACAGTAGACCCATCTTCGTGCCAGGTGGTGGTCATGGTTTTTCACCTTCCTTAAAAGAAAGGATAGCTACTTGATCGATACCATCGGTTTCGGTCAGTTCGACCTTTATTTTTTCAGAACGCGCGCTGGGGATATTCTTACCGATATAATCTGCACGGATAGGTAATTCGCGATGTCCGCGATCAACCAGAACAGCTAACTGGATAGTGCCAGGACGTCCCAGGTCGATCAGGGCATCCATGGCCGCTCGAGTGCTGCGGCCAGTGAAAAGAACATCATCCACCAGTACGATAGTCTTACCGTCAATACCGGTTGGAATCGTAGTGCCGTGGATTAGCGGTTTGAGTTCCATAGAATCCAGATCATCCCGGTAAAGGGAAATGTCCAGGGAACCAACAGGGATTTCCGTGCCTTCAAAGTTCTTGATATTAGCAGCCAGACGCCGGGCTAACGGAACACCCCGGGTGCGCATGCCGACCAGGATGAGATCAGTCACGGACTTGTTTCGCTCAATTATTTCATGAGCGATGCGGGCCAGGGTCCGCCGGATATCATCTGATGTCATGATTACTTTCTGTGCCATAAAAAAAACCCCCTGTCCATGACTGACAAGGGGTTACCATGATACATCTATTCAATTGTACCACCCTTGCCAGCCTCTCAGGACTGAGTTAAAGGTACTTTTAGATTAACTCATTGTTTTTTATATTATACTTACTGGAAAAGAGAAATACAAGATGTTGACAAACTTAGTAAGTGTCGTATAAGATAAAAAATCTTGATCTGCGATTTTGTGCTTCCAGGAGAAGATAATGAAAAATATGGTTAAGATGCCCCAGTTATGCTGGTATGGCATAAAGGACCTGGAGATTGATTTTCCAGATGAATGGCGGGTGGAGATCTGTAATATGGCCGGCTATAACAGCCCTGCCATGACTCCTGCGCAAATACGTGAAGCTATCATAAATCCCACAGATGGACCACCCATAAGGGAACTGGCCAGAGGCAAAAATCAAGTGGTCATCATCTTTGATGATGTTCAAAGGGCCACCAGGACTGCCGGGTTAGCTCCATATATTTTGGAGGAACTGGCGGTAGCCGGGATTCCCGATGCAAATATCCGCTTTATGGGTGCTACCGGCTGCCATGCAGCTATGAACCGTCTTGATTATGTAAAAAAACTGGGAGAAGAGGTGGTGCGCCGTTTCCCTGTTTTCAGTCATAATGCCTTCGGTAACTGCGTCAAAGTGGGAACGACCAGATTTGGAACAGAGATTCTGGCTAATGCAGAGGTAATGCAGTGTGATCTTAAAATTGCCATGGGTGGGGTGGTTCCACACCGTGACGCCGGATTCAGCGGCGGCGCTAAAATTGTATTACCAGGCATCTGTGCCTTTGAAACTAACCAGGCTTTTCACTTTTTTGCAGCAGAGTACCGTAAAAAATATAACCTGCCTCCAGCCAGGGGCAGCATAGAAAATAATCCTCTGCGTATGAATATGGATGAAGCAGCGAAACTGGTAGGGCTGGATTTTAAAATAGACGTTCTTACCAATGGCTACGGCGAGACAGTGGCTGTTTATGCGGGAACGCCTGATAGGACCTTTGAAGCAGCAGTAAAGCAGGCCAGAAAACATTATTTTTGCCGGAAGGCTGTAGATCAGGATATTGTTATTGTGAATGCTTTTTCTAAAGTGGGCGAACTTGAAACAGCGCTGGAACCGGCCATACCTTCATTAAAGAAAGAGGGTGGGGAAGCCGTACTGGTGGGGAATACACCTGCGGGCCATGTAGCACATTATCTTTTCGGCGCATGGGGCACTTTCAAACGACCGGGCCAGATGGAACACGGCCTGCCTCCCAATATTAAACATCTTTATATCTTGAATGAATACCCTGACTTGAGCATTCGCAGCCATTTCGGCACTCCGGAAAAGGTGACTCTGGTGAGCGCCTGGGAGGAAGTATTAGAGTCTCTAAGGAAAAAGCATAACGGCCAGGCCAGCGTGGCAGTCTATCCCAGCGCAGATATTTTGCTGTAATCCTGGGAAGGTAAATCGGTAGCTAATTTTACAGACAGTACCCAAGGAACATAACAGAGGGAATACCGGGAGGACTAAGTGGGAACCAATGCCCTGATGTTGAAGAAATCACAAAGAATGACGTTAAAGTTTTACTAATTTAGACACAGTAAACGTTGTAATATGAACAGTGCTTTTCGTTGATTTACAATTTAAAGCAAGCTAAATAATGCTGCCTATCTTTCCCAAATTGGTAAAAATTCCCCAAGCCTTTTTGAGGCTATCTGACGGTGGAGGTTGATTTTCTCCCTCAGTCAGACATGTTTCACATTGACACTCTATCTACCTTACTTTAAACTAGTTTTTAGTAAGAGGTTTATACTGATATTTTCCATAATCAAGCCAAAAAACTATAATTTTACTTATGAGGAGTAATTTTTGGATACTAATGAAATACGCAGTGCTTATCTGAAATTTTTTGCAGAAAAAGGACATACAATCATTCCCAGTTCGTCACTAATACCCTATGGGGACCCTACTCTGCTTTTAACTAATGCCGGCATGGTGCAAATCAAACCCTATTATCTGGGTGAACAGGTACCTCCCAATCCACGTCTGGCTTCCTGCCAGAAATGCTTCCGCACGTCTGATATCGAATCTGTGGGTGATACCAAACACCTGACCTTTTTTGAAATGCTGGGGAACTTCAGTGTGGGAGATTATTTCAAAAAAGAAGCCATTGCCTGGGGATGGGAATTTGTGACCGAAAGAATGAAAATACCGCCAGACCGGCTGTGGATTACTGTCTTTACCGAAGACGATGAGGCTTTTGAAATCTGGAATAAGAAAATAGGCATTCCTAAAGAACGGATTGTGCGTTTTGGAGAGAAAGATAATTTCTGGGGGCCAGCGGGCAGTTCGGGCCCGTGCGGACCCTGTAGTGAAATACATTATGACTTCGGTGAGCAATGCGGCTGTGGAAAAATAGACTGCGGGCTGGACTGCGGCTGCGGGCGGTTCATGGAACTCTGGAACCTGGTCTTTACCCAGTTCAACCAGGACGAAAATAAAGTCCGTACGCCTCTGCCCAGGCCTAACATTGATACCGGTATGGGGCTTGAGCGCCTTACCATCATTATGCAGGGCAAGACCACTGTCTACGATACGGATATTTTTGCTCCACTATTAAGCGGCGTAGCCAGGATTGCGGGGAAAAAATACGGTGAAAATGAAGAAACAGATAACGCCATGAGGGTCATCGTAGAACACAGCCGGTCCATCGCCTTTCTTATAGCTGACGGGGTAATGCCGGCCAACGATGGCCGCGGCTATGTTTTGCGGCGTCTGATCCGCCGTACCTCCCTTTTCGGAAAGAAACTGGGACTGGAAGGACTATTTCTCAAGGATACCTGTGCCGCCTCGATTGAGAAAATGAAGAATATTTATCCCGAACTGGAGCAGAGACGGGATATGGTACTTAAGGTTGTGGAACTGGAGGAGTCTCGTTTCCGGGAGACACTGAATACCGGGCTGGCCATACTGGACGATCTGATATCCGGGGC
Source organism: uncultured Dehalococcoidales bacterium (assembly GCA_964386535.1). GTDB lineage: Bacteria > Chloroflexota > Dehalococcoidia > Dehalococcoidales > UBA3254 > CAYLRY01. The sequence continues at coordinate 68,162 of CAYLRY010000011.1, forward strand.
TGCCAGCCAGATAAACAAAAAGATTGCGGGAGAGCAGGTTTTTAAACTATATGATACCTATGGTTTTCCGCTGGAATTAACACGGGAAATGGCTGCCAAAGCTGGCTTATCCCTGGACCTGGATGGATTTGAGAAGGAGATGGAGAGGCAGAGGGACAGGGCTCGCGCCAGCCATAAATTTGATAATATCAAAGGAACCGGCAGGGTTGAAATAAGGGAAACGGCGGTAAAAACCGAGTTTGTGGGTTATCACTATTTGAAATATAAAACCAGGATCTGTGATATCCTGGTCAATAATCATTCAGTTGATACCATAAATGAAGGGCAGGAAGCCAGCATAATCCTGGAAGAGACACCGTTTTACGGCGAGATGGGAGGGCAGGTAGGTGATACTGGGCTGATCAAGAATTCGCTGGGAAAGCTGGAGGTAACCAACACACTCCACGCAGGCGATTATATTCTGCACCAGGGTAAAATGATTTCTGGCCAGTTGTCCACAGGCAATGAAGTAGAAGCAGAGGTAGAGGCTGCCAGACGCCAGGATATTGCTAATAATCACACTGCCACGCATTTATTACAATATGCTTTACGGCAGGTGCTGGGACAGCATGTACAGCAGCGGGGGTCAATGGTAGGTCCTTATGAATTCCGTTTTGATTTTTCACACCTGTCAGCCATGACAACCGGCGAGATACAGCAAGTACAGCATCTTGTAAATGAAAAAATAAGGGAAAATCTGGCGGTTAGAGCTGAACAGATATCTTATAAACAGGCCACAGCGGATGGAGCGATAGCCCTGTTTGATGAGAAATACGGCGATATCGTCAGGGTTATTAAAATTGGCAATCCGGTGGTAAGCGCTGAGTTGTGCGGCGGCACTCATGTCTCGGCAACCGGTGAGATAGGCTTTTTTCAAATATTAGGAGAGAGCAGCATTGGTTCGGGCTTACGCCGTATCGAAGCAGTTACGGGCAAAGGCGCCGAATTATTCGTGGAGAAAAATCATGCCAGTCTGGAAAAGATCTCACAAATCCTAGGAACTACTCCCGCCGGCGTTGCGGACAAGGTAACGGCCCTGCTGGCTGAGCTGGAGGAAGAGCGAAAAAAACGGTTAGCCATGGAGAAAGAAATATCCCGCAAGAGCGCTGAGGACCTGCTGGCACGGGTGGAAGCGGTCAATGGAGTAAAAATACTGGCGGCTAAAGTATCCTCTGTACGGGCTGACTCTTTACGTGAAATGTCTGATGTACTGAAGGGTAAATTGGGCAGTGGAATTATTGTTCTGGGCACAGTTTATGAAGAGCGTCCATCTTTTGTGGCGGTGGTTACCCCGGACCTGGTACAAAAGGGATATCACGCCGGAGATATCGTTAAAAAAGTGGCGCAGATGACTGGTGGAGGCGGAGGTGGTAAGGCCGGGATGGCGCAGGCAGGGGGCAAAGACGCCTCAAAAATGGATGAGGCGCTTAATCTGGTCAAGACACTGGTCAAATAAGATAAGGCT
>CAYLRY010000012.1:0-65774 GCA_964386535.1 uncultured Dehalococcoidales bacterium
AGCCGTACAGGTCTTCCCTGATTCGGCATCTACCAGTTTGCCATCGATAAGCATTTTAAATTCCAGCATACATATCCTCCTTTTGTATTTATTATATTAAATATTTTAATACATTAATTAGAACATAACGTATTAATAAGCGTACATTTCGATAAAATGCCAGCTTGGATATTTAACAGTGGTTAATTAATCGAAGAATAGAAACACGATATTATGTATTGAATTATTTAGATTATATAATACATTTGCACTAATATAACACAAGGTTTGTTTTAATGTCAATAAAGAATGGTTTACCTTGATTCACCATCAAACAAAGCTAAACGAGAGTGGATTTTTTCACCAAATTAGTGCAGAAACCTTGTGCCTGTATGAAGCTATTTGATGGCGGATTCTGGGTTACCTTGATTCACCATCAAATGAAGCTAAACAAGCCTGAATATTTTCACCATATTGGTGCAAAAATATCGTGCCTGTTTGAGACTACTTGATGGCGGATTTTGGGTTTACCTACATCCGCCATCAAATAGGTTCAAAAGAGCCTGAGGTTTCTGCGCCAATCCAGTGAATTTTCTCAAGCTTATTAAGCTATGTTTGACGGTTAATCAAGGGTTCAAGTGACAGTCAGTAAAAAAGTAGAGGACCAAAGGGGGCCTTAGATTAAAGATCAATAAAATAGATAAAAATATAAAAACCTTGCAGTCCTTCATGGTCATAAAAAAATAAAAAAAGTGTATTATGGTGAGTTTGATTTCACAGAGCAGAAAACCTTGCCGTTGTTTTTTTGCAAAGACGAAAAAGACCACAATCTGATAGAATTAAAAATTAGCATTGGAATAATCAGGAGTGGAGAAATGGAATTCAAAGAGATTTTATCTCAAAGGCAGAGCATCCGGGAATTTAAAGATCAACCGGTGCCGCAGGATAAATTGAACTTCATACTGGAAGCCGCCCGTCTGGCGCAATCCGGCGGCAACCGGCAGCAATGGAAATTTATTGTGGTGAAAGACGCCCAAAAGAGACAGCAGCTCATGCAGGCAGCCGGTAATCAGCCACATGTAGGCCAGGCGCCGGTGATCATCGCCGCTGTAGCCCTGGACCCGGTGAGGATCATGATGTGCGAAGTGCCCAGCTATGCTATAGACCTAGGGATTGCAGTAGAGAATATGGCGCTGGCAGCCACAGACCAGGGACTGGGAAGCTGTTGGATAGGCCATTTTTCACAGGAACAAGCACGGAGGGTGCTAGGAGTACCGGACAAATACAAGGTTGCCGCACTCCTACCGATAGGCTATCCCCAGCAGTTGGCAGGTCCCAGGCCGCGAAAATCCATGGCGGAGATCGTTTGCTATGAGAGCTTTAAAGAGTAAGGGGAGCCTAAAATATAAAGAACGAAGTAACCAGACCAGTAACCAGAATCCCTGATTTTATCAAGATGTATTTTGGCGGTCACGTGGTAGAAAAATGTTGATGGTATTTTAAAATTGCAGTCTAAGCCAGCGTCTTCGCCTGGTAGCCGTCCAGGCCGCGGTTAAGAAGCGTCAGGAGTCCCCTGGCTCTCTTCAGAAAATCATCAGCCTGGCAACCGGTAATGCGGGTGAAGTCCTCTTCTTTAATGGCCGCAGCTTCAGCTATGGTCTTCCCTTGAGCTAAAGAACAGAGGACTTCCACGGCTACATTGGCCATAGGATCACAGGTACATAAATATTTTATGTCAACTATTCTGTCCTCAATTACATTAATATAAAGACGGATAAAGTCCTTGCCGATATTGGCGCAAATAGGTAGATTCTCTCCTACTGTATCCAGGAAGATAGAAGGATTCTCCAGTTCACCTGTATATTCAAAACCAGACCTTAACAGTTTCCGGTAGAATTTAACCACTGTCTCATCCATTTCAGTCTATATAGCTCCGTTCGCGGAAAATCTCATCCAGGGTGTCCAGAAATGCCTGGCATTCTTCCAGAGTGTTATAAAAATAAAGAGAAACACGATAGGTCATACGCTGGTCTGACGGCAGTCTGGGACGTGTCCAGTCCTTGCCGAAGCGGCTGTTTAGATAGGAATGGACACAAAACATACCGTCCCTGATCATAATATTATTTTTATCGCTCAGCTCCCTGGCTATTCCGACTGCGTTCGGCATTCTTACAACAAAAGTGAGAATACCGCTTCTTTGAGAAGCATTTGAGGGTCCTAGAATACGAAACCAGCCCTCATTCCCATAGCGCTTTAACAGTTGCTCTGTTAAATAGCTGTTCAATCTGGCCTCGTGATCAACAATATGGTCCAGACCGATCTTCTGCAAATAATTAACTGCTGCGGCTGCGGCAATCTGGCCTGGATAATTCTGGATGCCGGCTTCAAAACCTTCCGGCGCATCCAGTATTGTGTAAGTATCATAAGTGGAATCGACGACTGTACCTCCTCCCAGAATCACATGGTTGATGAAGTCCATAGAAGCATTTCCGGAGTTCTTTCTGAAGAGGTCCTCTTTACCGTAGAGAACGCCTACACCCCGGGGCCCGCACATCTTATGCAGAGAAAAAGCCAGCCAGTCAACATCCAGGTCCTGCACATCTATAGCGCGATGCGGCACTGTCTGTGCACCATCCAGAAGCACCCTGGCCCCATGTTGATGGGACAGCCGTATCACCTCTTTAGCCGGAATAGTATAGCCGGTTAAATTGGAGGTATAGGCCATACTGACCAGCCTGACCCGGTTATCGGCCAGCCTCTGTTCCAACCCATCCAGATCGAAGGTATCATCCGGCAGTGACTTCACATAATCGACTTTGATCACTCCCTGTTCTTGCAGGCGCAGCCATGGCAGTAGATTGGAATTGTGCTCTTTATCGGTGAGCAGAACTGTATCACCGGGTTTAAAATTAAAACCCAGGGCTACCAGATTAATGCCGTGAGTGGTATTAAGGGTAAAGATAATTTCTTTTTCTGACCGGGCATGGATAAAATCCCGGATTATCCGGCGTGAACCCGGAATGCCTTTTTCCGCGTTCCCTTCAATGCGGTCATTAACTTCCTGTGCAAACCAGTAACGGCTGCGGCTTCCGCCACAGGCGGGAAACTGAATATAATACTGATTGATCGCCTCAAGTACAGGGCGAGGCATCAGTGAAGTACAGGCGTTATCAAAATATACAGGAGGTTTACCGTCTTTACAGGTTTGTAAAGCCGGAAAGTCGGCACGGGTTGATTCCAGGCCTCCGACACTATCCAATTCAACGAATCTCTCAACACAAATTTTTTAACAAGCTCAAAATTCAAACCAATTGACATTGTTGGATTACCTGGCAATTATGCCAGATACAGGCCGGTATTTGAGCCAGGGCGAATTTCAGACCCGCCCCGGCTCAATTGTAATGTTTTATAGCAAGTATTTTCTAGCCTATTTCTTAGTTTTAGCCAGTCCGGCCTTGATTTTTTCAGGCGTGGCCGGTAGATTTTGAATCCGGACACCGCAGGCATTCTTAATGGCATTAATCACAGCCGGCGCAGTGGAGACCATGGTCATCTCGCCGATGCCCACTGCACCCAGAGTTCCGTTGATGCGTGGTGTTTCCTGAGTGATCAACTCCATAGGAACAGAATTCTGGATAGTCGGAAACTTAAAGGTAATCCAGTCTTTTGTCTTGCCAGAGATATACTCTTCCCTGAGGGCGTAGCCGATACCCTGGTCCATGCCGCCTTCTAACTGGCCTTCCAGGTTCTGGGGATGTATGATGGGACCAGCATCCACCACAGTGGTCATCTTAATGACTTTGGCCTCACCGGTCTCGGTATTGACCTCTACCTCCGCCATCTGGATGTTATGGACTTCGTTCTCAAAGGAGGCTCCCTGTCCGGTCTTGGGATCCATCCTGTCGGTACCCTCGATCTTCTTTTGACCCTGGTAGCGGACAGGTTTCCCGGCCTTTTTCAATCCGGTGTAAGTCTTTGTACCAGCTTCATCCATAGCCTTTTTAAGCTTTTCCACGGCTAATTGTAGCGAACCGCCGCCCATATAGGTCATGCGGCTGGCTGCGGCCGGGCCCATAGCCACTGTCTTTTCAGTATCGCGGGTATACAGGCGGATTTTCTCCATAGGCATATCCAGCATGTGAGCGGCGATCTGGGTCAACATGGAGTCATTTCCTTCACCCGGATCGGCAATGGCGCCGTAAATGGTGATACCGTCATCCGGATCTACCTCTACAGTAACATCGCCTATATCACCGGTTTCACCGATGCCGAAAGCATGAGCGCCGATGCCCACACCCCGTTTGATAGGTCCACCTTTAGCATTAAAAGCCGCCGCATCTTTCTTGGCCCGTTCGTAATGGGGCTTGATGGCGTCACATAGCTCGGGAAATGGCCACTGCTTGACCACATAGCCGGTGGACTTGCTTTGCCCAGGTTTAAGGGAATTCATCCTGCGGAACTCCAGGGGATCGATATTCAGCTTTTCTGCCAGCATGTCCATAGCTGATTCAAGAGCGAAAATGGTCTGTGGGGGTCCGGCGCCCCGGGCTGCGCCGCCGCTGGTATTATTGGTATAGACCAGTTTTGCTAGGACATCTACATTAGGTATATTATAGGCGCCGGACATCATCAGCAGAGAACGTGTGGGCACTATAGGCCCGAGCAGAAAATAGGAACCTTTATTAACTATAAACTCGTTGCAATAGCCGGTAAGATATCCATTTTTGTCTGCGCCCAGCTTTACTTTCATAGAAGAGAAGGAATGACGCTTGGAGCTGATCTGCATTGATTCTGCCAGGCTGGGAATATAGCGTATCGGCTGCTTGAAGTGCAGCGCAGCGGCTGCGGCTAGGGCTTCCGAAGATATAGAGGCCTTGATGCCGAACTGCCCGCCGACATAAGGCTCTCTGTAGCGTACATTCTTAAAGCCGACACCCTCAGCGATCTGCGCGGCATGAGCATGAATCATAATACTGCGGCCATATACTATGAGCTGGGCTTTATCGCCTTCACCTTCCATATATGCCACACAGACTTCCGGCTCCAGGGAAGCCTGATGATTGGTCTGAGTGGAAAACTCGGCCTCAACCACTACCGCGGACTCAGCCAGGGCTTTTTTGGCGTCACCCTTAATTTGCGGCTGTTGGTAGCAAAGGTTGGGCGAGTGTTTGTGTATCTGGTAAGCGCCAGGCGCTAAAGCCTCTTTCGGCGTCATCATCACCGGCAAAGGCTCATATTCTACCTTCACCGCTGCCGCAGCAGCACGGGCATGGTCACGGGTATCCGCCGCTACAATGGCAATGGGGTCACCCAGACAGCGAACCTTGTCTTCGCAGAGAATGGGCTGATCAGGGACCATCACCCTTACACGGTTGGTGCCCTTGATATCCTCATGGGTCATGATGCCTACCACACCTGCCATTTTCTTTGCTGCGGAAGTATCCACGGACTTGATGATGGCATGATGCTGAGTGCTGTGTACTACAGCCATCTCCAGCGCATTAGGCGGATAAATATCGCCCGTAAACTGGGCCACACCGCAGGCTTTGATCATGGCTGAAGGCCGGGGATGCGAAACCCCCATCATCTTTTTGCTCAGTTTGCTGCGAATCTCTTCAGGCGTAGTCTCCCCTCTCAGAAAACGACCGGAGAGCTTGACGGCATCAATAATCTTTTTGTAGCCGGTACAGCGGCACAGATTACGCGCCAGGGCTTTCTTGATGTCATCATCCGTGGGATTATTATTTGAATCTAATAGTGCTTTAGTCGCCATGATCATGCCGGGAGTGCAAAAACCGCACTGTATCGCTCCGGTCAGCACAAAGGCTTCCTGTATCAGATGCGGGTTATCCGGGGTGCCAAGTCCTTCTACAGTGATCACGCTGGAACCTTCCAGGTCGACCACTTTCTTCAAACAAGAACGCACAGCTTTGTTGTCCACAATAACCGTACAGGCCCCGCACTGGCCTTTACGGTCGCAGGACTGCTTGGTGCCGGTTAGATGCAGGTCATCCCGCAAGAGATCAATCAGTACCTGGTCCTCGCTGATGGTGACCTGACGTCTGGCGCCATTAATAGTCAGGTTTACCTTTTTCACCTTTTTGCCCCCTTTCAAATGCTATTATTATATTAAGGATTGAAAAAATAAGCTGTTATTAAGATTGAAGCGGCTATGGAGCGCAAAAATAATTTGTATTATTATTATTAATTCAAATAGATATTATTGTAAAAATATATCACGCGCTAGATACTTTGTCAACAGAAAGGGAGTCTCTGTAAATTTTCAAAGACTCCCTTTTTAGTTAATTTTTTGTTTTCAACCGGAACGTTGGACCCACCATTGGGCAAGATGAAGGGTTAAAATAGACGCTATCCCATTTTCGTTTGCCCCATTATCTTTTTTCTCTCGCAATGGATTAATAGAAATCCCAGGCGTAATATCCTTATGTTCACGAGAAGGAGTTAAATTATAATTTGTACCCAAAATTATGGTTCCCCGCCGCCGACTGGTGGCTACTACACCATCCATTTTTAGATCATAATAAGCCCTGGCCACAGTTGAAGGGTTAACCTTTAGCCATCTGGCCATCTCTCTAACCGCTGGAATTTGCTCCCCGGCCTTGAGTTGCCGGGACTTTATCAGTTGCTTGATCTGGGTTTCAATTTGCTGATAAAAGGGAACCTCACACTCTATATCAATACATATTTTCAGCATGGTTTTTCTCTTTTAAATCAGGGTGTCAGGGTATCACCCTGAAATTGTTTCATTTTTAACCCCAAACCTTCACTGTCTGCACATCCCACGCCAGTGTTACGTATGAATGTAGAAAAAAGAATATGTCCACCTTTACCTTGAATTCATACTGTAAAACATATATGTATTATTTATATTATTATATTAAAATTAATTTGTAAACCATTCGAGGCATCTACCAAGATAAATGAGATAAAAATAAAGGTTGTAGCAGATACATAAGATGGTTGACAAGCTATTTGGGGATTAATTATACTGGACTATATATCTTTTATACTATTACATATCACTTTTTTGTCAATAACCTCAATATATCAACGGAGTGAATAATTTAATCATACACAAGGTTCACACTCAGGAAGGCACTTTAATTAGGCAATTAGCGACCTCCCTGAAATTTTCTGTTCAATTAATAGAAAGGCTGGTTTTCCATTAATTGGACATTAACTTAGTTTTGTTTGATTTTGTTTGCGTTTTAAGAAAAGGTAACGAAAGGAAAGGAGTAAAAGGGAAGATATGGCCAAAGAAAAAATTGAAATTATTAAGGAAGACAAGTGGTATGATACCTGCTGTGGAATGTGTTATGCCAGTTGCCCCATCAGAGTGCGTACCATCAACGGCATTCCGGTGAAAATAGAAGGCCAACCCCGTGCCTCTACCAGTAAGGGCTCTGTCTGCGGTAAGTCCGTCGGGTCATTGACTGTGGCTTCCGATCCGAATCGCCTTACCAAACCAGTAAAGCGAACCAATCCGGTTAAAGGCATCGGCGTTGATCCCAAGTGGCAGGAGATTTCATGGGAGGAAGCCTTAACCACCATTGCCGATAAAGTACGGGAAATCTATAAAACAGACGGACGGCAGTTTAAAATCAACGTCATGCCATCACAGGGGACCTATAACCACCCGCCCATCTGGGCCATGGTCAGCGCCCTCGGCTGTACAAATGAATCGGCCGGCGCCGGAGGCATGCTGTGCGGCAACGCCGCCCACTTCGTAGCCGGGCTGACTCACGGTTCCTGGTCCCATACGGCGGACCTGGAACGCTGTAACTATTTGATACATTTCGGTGCCAGCAAGGGGCATGCCGCAGGACACAGTTCCAACCAGATGATGCGCAGTATGGCGGATGCACGTGCCCGTGGGATGAAGCAGGTCGTCTTCGATCCAATGTGCAGCTTTCCCGGCGCCAAGGCAACCAGGTGGGTGCCTATTATACCGGGAACAGACGTGGCCGTTATCCTGTCAATGTTGAATGTTATATTGAATGAGCTAAAAACCTGGGATGATGTTTATATCAAGACCAAGACCAATGCACCATACCTTATCGGCCCGGACAGGCATTATATCCGGGACCCAAAAACGCAAAAACCGCTGGTTTGGGATGCTAAAGAGGGCAAGGCCAAGACCTGGGACGATGCTACGATTAAAGAGTTTGCCATTGAAGGCAAGTACGATGTCAATGGTATTAAAGCCGTTCCCGCCTTCCAGTTACTCCGGGAACATGTCAAGACCTATACCCCGGAGATGGCTTCCAAATTGAGCGATGTGCCGGTAGATGTTATTCGAACCGTAGCAAAAGAGTTTGTTACCGAGGCCAGGATAGGTAGCACCATTAATATACAGGGTAAGGTATATCCTTACAGGCCGGCCGCAGCTATTACCTTCAGCGGATTGAATAATCACAGGAATGCGTTTAACAGCGTAGCCGCCTTGCATATGCTTAATATGGTCATCGGCGCTATGGATGTGCCCGGCGGTTGTATGGGCTGGCCTACCCGCTGCTTTGGCTATGAAGAAACCGGACGGCCGGACCTTAAAGTCAACGCTGACCCGATAGAGGGGATGCTTCTGGCAGGCTGGTGGTGGGGAGAGACCTCACGCGGCAAGAATCCGCGCCACCGGATGTGGCCCATAGATATGCCTACAACTCCGGAGGTCTCGCTTGGCATCAAAAAAATCTGGAGCTGGGTAAACGATTCTCCGTTCTACTTCTCATCCGACCGCGATGAAATACATGAGAAGTTAGGACCGGACTATAAAGAAGCCAAAGCCTGGATGAGCTGGGGTAACAACATGATTATGTCCGGAGGCAACCTGACCAATATGGAAGATACATTAAAAAGAATACCCTTCTTCTTCACTTTTGACCTTTATCTAACTGAAATAACCGAATTCTGTGACATCGTTCTCCCGGACTGCAGCTACCTGGAATCTTTATGCGCCGATCAGAATTTACAGACCGGTTTCTGCGGCCCGGTGGGAATGAATGACTGGTCGTTTTTCTTCCGGCAGCCGGTATGCCCGCCTCTGGGAGAAAGCAGACCTATGCCGGACGTCCTCCTAGACATTGCCTGGAGAGTGGGACCGGATTTCTATGCTAAATTTATAGACGCCTTTAACAAATTCTGGGGTCTGGAAGGCAAGGCAGAACTTGACCTTAAGAAAAAATACACCTATGCAGAAGTCAGCGACAATGTTTTAAAGAACTACTTTGGCGAAAAGCATGACCTGGAATGGTTCAAGAAAAACGGCGGGATTACCTGGCCCAAACATCCGGATGAGGTTTTCTGGCGTTACGATATCCCCGCCAGGGTGCCAGTATATTGGGAATTCATCTTGACTATGGGTGAAAAAGCCAAAGCCATCTGCGAGCCGAGGGGAGTACATATGCAATGGGAGCAGTTCACCCCGCTGCCTTCATATTTTCCCATCAAAGCCCACGAGGTCACCGACCCGCAATATGATATGTATACCCTGATTTTCCGGGATACCCTGCACACCGGTAGCAGCACTCAAATGCACCCCGAAATTGATGCTATGTCTGACATGAACAATTACAGCTATTACATCAATATCAATGAAGACACGGCCAGGGAAAAGGGCATTAAAAACGGGCAGATAATATGGGTGGAAACAGACAGAGGAAGGAAAATCAAGGGACCGGTTTCGCTACATAAAGCCATCCACCCTAAAATAGTAGCAGTGGCAGGTATAAACGGGCACTGGTCCAAATATCTTAAGATAGGCAGAGGTAAAGGTGTATACTTCAACGACCTGCTGGAGATAGATAAAGACCATGTAGATCCGGTCAGCCTGAGTGCTGATTCCTGCGTGAAAGTGAAAATCTACCCTGCCAAGGAGGACGAAAAACATGCCTAGATGGGGAATGGTTATCGATTTAAAACGCTGTATTGGCTGCTACTCCTGTTCCATCGCCTGCCGCCAGGAACATTTTGTACCCCGCGGCATCTATTTCAACCGTGTACTGGTTACCGAGACCGGCAAGTATCCCACAGTTAAAAAGATCATCATGCCCGTCCAGTGCAACCACTGCCAGGACCCCGCCTGTGTCAAGGTCTGCCCTACCGGAGCTACCTTCCAGCGAGAGGACGGTCTGGTACTGGTGGATGCTGATAAGTGCATCGGCTGCCATTACTGCGCCGTGGCTTGCCCCTACCAGCAACGCACTCCTTATGATAATCCTAAGTCCGAGTACTTCCCTGGCCAGGGCTTAACACCCTTCGAGAAGCTAGGCAAACAGCTCTTTCCCTACCAGAAAGGCACTATCTTAAAATGCACCTTCTGTGTAGAAAGACTGGATGAGGGCTTGAAAAACGGACTCAAACCCGGCGTCGATCGCGAAGCCACCCCGGCCTGCGTCATCACCTGCCCTACCAGGTCAAGGGTCTTCGGTGATCTGGACGACCCCGTGAGTGAGGTTTCCCGCCTTATTTATGAAAAGAAAGCTCAGCCCATACATCCTGAGTTCGGTACTGAACCCTCTATTTATTACAACGAATAATGCATAAGGCTCCTTTATAAAAATATTATGCGTGGTCGATAAAATATATAGTGTGGTCGGGATATTGAAATTTGGGTTTTCGAATTTGTTTGGAGTTTAAAATTTAGAGTTTCGAGTTTCCGGCTTGTCCGGATTATGGAGGTCTTAGTATGCAAATTCAACCCTGGGAATTCGGTGTTAAAGCCGCTCCTGCACGCGAATGGTCCGAAGGCTCCGGCTCTCTGATTGCTGTCGCCATGTTCCTCGGCGGCGTGGCCGGCGGTACCTACCTGGTCTCTTTATACTTTAATAATATCTGGGGTATGCTGGTCGGTTGGATCCTGGCTATGGGCATGGGTCTCTTCGATATGGCACACCTCAGCCAGCCTGCTCGAGTTTGGAGAATTGCCTTCAGGGCCAATTCTTCCTGGATCTCCCGCGGTTTTGTCTTCGTCATCCTGTTCATCGGCGCTGCCGGACTCCAACTGCTCATTCACCTGCTTACCGGAGATGCTGCCAATAATCCCGGAGCTGCTGAACTCTTTTTCCGTGTGGTGGCCGGCATCCTGGGTTTCGGGGTGGTCATTTACAGCGGTTTCGTGGTGGGCTTCGTTCATGGCATTAAATTCTGGAACTCTGCCATGCTCCCTATCCTGGTGGTGGCCGGAGGACTGACAGCCGGTTCCGCTATTGTCATGGCCGCAGCTTCCTATATGACTGCGGTCTCCAATTTCGATACCCTGCTGATGTTCTTCCGTTTTATCCTGGTCTTTTATGCCCTCACCATCTTTATCCACCTCTGGGTCTCTACCTACAGCAGCCCGGAGGCCAAAGAATCAGCCATGCTACTGCTGAAAGGCAATATGTCAGCTCTCTTCTGGATACTGATTATTCTGTTGGGCATCCTGGTTCCCTTTGTCCTTGATTTCGTTTCTGATAGCCAGTCTTCAGCTTTATTAACTGTGTCCGCAGTTCTGGTACTGCTCGGTAACCTGGCCCTCAGATACAGCATCATTAAGGCCGGCAGGTATTCACCCATTGTTTTAACAAGCTAACAACGCTTCCAGTGTTTGTCCGGCAAGCACCTCGCGAGATACTTGCCGGTTTATTTAAGAATACCTGAAAATAATAAGAAATAAACGGTGATGGAAATTATCGTTGACAGTAATAACACTATCCCCATGTATAAACAAATTGTACTTCAGGTAAAACAGCTTATCGCCAATAATCAATTTCAACCTGGATACAAAATGCCATCTGTCAGGGCTTTAGCCGCCAAATTAAAAATAAATCCGGCTACGGTTGACCGTGCATATCAACAGTTAGCGTCGGTAGGTATATTACTAACCGGACGGCGAAAAGGCACAATTGTCACAGGGGAAAAAGGACGGACCCCAGACTTGCCTGTATCACAAAGCAGGCTTTATGAACTGGTTAATGTGATGATATCGGATTCATTGATTAAGTTACATTTTTCTTTCTGCCATGATTTCCCCGGTATCTCTATTAATCATCTCTCAGGTATAATTTTTGAAAAAAATGTGGGAGAATTATAGATGGCTGAACATCACGTCCGCATGATGCAACTGGCGGAAAAAGGCTACTACTGCAGTCAGATATTGATTATCATGGGACTTGAAGCAGGGGGCAAAACAAATCCCGGTCTGGTACGGGCTATGGATGGTCTGAATGGAGGTTGTGAAGAGGGTAGCTGCACATGCGGCTCTCTTACCGGTGGCTGTTGTTTGCTGGCTTTTTTTGCAGGTAAAGGTGGCAGCACAGAAAAACGAAATGATAATTACCACAAAATGATGACGGAACTGGTACGCTGGTTCTGGAAAACCTATGGTTTCCGCTTCGGTGGAATCGATTGCATGGCGATAACTTCGGGTGACGGACCTGAACCTGTCAAGCAGCGCTGCTGGGCAATTATGGAAAATGTTTACGCTAAAGTGATAGAAATTCTGGAAACCAACAATGTTTTTTCGGAATATGAAAACAGCTACGCCTCCTGACAAATTATTTATGCGGAGAAGATTTGATGAACGAATATGAATATCTGGCCGGAATCATCTGTGAACAACTTGAAAAAAACTCACCCGTGGTTGTGGCCTCCATCATCAACCTGGAAGGATCTACTCCCAGACACAGCGGCGTTAAAATGGCCGTTGACATTGATGGAAGAAGCTATGGAACCATTGGTGGTAGCTTGCTGGAAGCTGCCGCTATCAACAACTCCCGCATAGTACTGTCAACCGGTGTATCCAGATTCATGCATTTTAATCTTAATAATAATAGCGTATTCTCCAATGGTATGATTTGCGGAGGTCAGGCTGATATACTGCTGGAATATATTCCTGTAACTCCGGCCAACCAGGAGTTTTTCCGGATCTGGCAAAAAGCCGTTAAGGGTAGTTCCGATTTTTTTTATCTTACTCAATTCCAACGGTCCAGCGATAGCGTCAGGATTATCGGCCATGGCCTTATGGTTAAAGGAGGCAGGGTAACCGGCAACTGCATCCTGACCGGGGCAGAAATCGAGACTGTTAAAGAAGAATTACACAACATCTCCACTACTTCAATCCTGACATTAACCGACAGCTTTCTGATAGTAGACCTCATGCATAAACAAAAGACCGTTTTTTGTTTCGGCGCCGGGCATGTGGCTGTGCCCACTGCTCATATCGCCTCCCTGGCAGGTTTCCGCGTAGTGGTGATAGATGATCGCGCTGAGTTCGCCAACACCGTCCGTTTCCCAGACGCCGCGGATATCCACGTTATTCAGGAATTTGATAAAGCCATGGAAGGTCTGGAGATCGACTCGGACTCTTTCATCATTATCTTAACCCGGGGTCACCAGTATGACCGGACGGTACTGGAGCAGGCGTTAAAAACAAAGGCTGCGTATATAGGCATGATCAGCAGTAAAAAGAAGCGGGATTCCATATACAACGCTTTGATGGAAACAGGTGTTAAAAAAGAAACCCTGGAACAGGTACACTCCCCTATCGGACTTTCTATCGGGGCGGAAACACCTGAAGAAATCGCGGTCAGCATCGTTGCTGAATTGATCAAAGAAAAGGAGAGGCTGAAGACAAACTTTTAATTGACAGCCGTTGCTATTGAGAATATACTTCAGGCATCAGCCTGATTTGACATCAATATATCGCTCGTGATATAAATATAGCTGACAGCCGTAGAAATCAGGCTCTTGTTCTGATCAGTTAATAAATCCGTAATTGAAGAAATTGAGATCATATTACCCTATTTATATTGATTCTGGTTAGTTAAGTCCTTTAGTGATAAAGCTGGTATAGTTAGCAGCAGATGGAGGTTAAACACATGGAAAGATTTGGGAAAATACTGGAGAACCGCCATGAATACGCCAGATCCTGGAAAGCCAGGACAGGCGGTAAAGTAATTGGATACTATGAGCCATATATGCCCGAAGAAGTAGTCTATGCGGCGGGACTCCTGCCGGTGCGGCTGCTGGGAAGGCATGAACCGGATGACGTAACTGACCGCCAGATGTATGCCAACTGCCAGTGCAGCCGGGACATTCTCAATCAGTTCGTCAAAGGCAGATATGATTATATAGATGGTCTGATAAACGCGGAGGGTTGTCAGTGGCTCCTCAATGCTTTTCAGACCACTCTGAATAATAATCCCACCCTTTTCAACCATTATGTATTTGTGCCTGATTATGTAGACGGACACAGTTCCAAGCTGGTCATGCATTCTGAGTTAAAAGTCTTCAAAGCTGCCCTGGAAAAATACACGGGCAAAGCCATCACCGATGCCGATCTGGACCACGCCATCGAGGTTTATAATACCAACCGCCGCCTGATGCGGCAGATCTACGAACTAAGAAGAGCAGACAACCCCATAGTCTCCGGCTCTGAAGCCATGGAGATGGTGCTGGCCAGCCAGATCATGGACAAAGAGGAACACAATAGATTGCTTCGGGAAGTGATCAGGAAACTGGAAACGGGGCCTAATAAAACTTATCCCGGTCCCCGTCTGATGATCATCGGCAGTGAGACCTCGGATGCCGGTCTGGAAAAACTGATAGAGTCACTGGGCGCCAACGTAGTTATAGATGAAATTTGCACAGGAAGTTGTTATTTTTGGAATGAGGTCATACCTCAGAAAGACCGCTTGATGGCCATTTCTCTACGATATCTAGGACGGCCTCACTGCGCCCTGAAAGACAACAACTGGCGGCGCCGTCCGGCGCATATTTACCAGCTTTTTGAAGATTACTGCGCCCAGGGCGTCATCATTGAAAAGCAGATCTATTGCCATCCTCATGGCACGGATAATCCCCACATGTGGACTATTTTGAGAGAAAGAAATATTCCTTTCCATTACATGGAGCGAGATACCATGGCGGATGAAGAGGCCCGCACACGGATAGAAGCTTTTATTGATATGATCAGACCAATCAGGATTGCATAAAAGTTAAAAAAGAAAAAATCTCTAATATCTTATCTCAAAATCCTGAAAATTGTTGAAATAAAAATACTGATATTTAAGTTCATTAATCTGGGTTTACTTAGAGATTGGAGTTTAGGGTTTAGAGATTCATTTTCAGGAGGCTAAAATGAGCAAGCAGAAATGGGAAACCAGACCTCTAGATATTTGGAACAAAGCCAAGGAGATGCGGGCCAGATGGCAGAAGTCCATCGACTCCGCAGCCTCTGAGAATGTACTGCTGGCCCAGGGCAACTGCTGGTGGGCGGATGGTTTTGCCAATCTACGCGTTATTGAAGACAACCCGGTAGGGGCCATGATGTGTAATAAAAGCGACGAGTTCAGCCGGATTTGCCGGGCAGCCGGTGAAATCAAAGGCTGGGGACGTGAAATTTGCGGCTACCAGTTGAACTGCTGGGGCGCCATGTACCTGGGTTACCAGATGGACGGCAGCAAGTTCCCTATGCGGGATATGGTGATTCCCTTCCCAGACCCCTGCGACCAGCATACCAAGCGCGGCCAGGCCCCTATGGACTATTCGCCGATACCCCGCTGGCAGGGCAACTTCCCGCTTTATACCGGCCCTAGGGACCCTGAACGTGAAAAAGCCATGATTGAAGATAAGGTGGAATGCATTCTCAGACAGATCAGCGAGATTGAAAGAATTTTTGGCACCAAATTTGACGATGAGAAGTTTATCCAGGGTTTGACCCTGAACCGCGACATTGCTCCGTATGCCCAGGATGTTTGCCGGGCTATACAGAACGTCCCAACGCCTATCGGTCAGAAGGATCTGTATTCATTTTATACCCTGGGTGGTTTGACCAAGATGGACCCTGCTGAAACTTTGGACCTGTGGAAATCGCTCCGCGATGAAGTGGTATGGCGGGCCCAGAATAAGATTGCTGCGGTGGGCAATGAAAGGTACCGCTGGATGGAAACCCATCCGCCGCCATGGCATTTCTTGAGATATTACCGCTATATGGAGAAGTACGGCGCGGTCTGTGTTGGATCCCAGTACAGCCATATGATGGGCGGGGCCTTCGAATTCAAACCTGATGGTACCTGGGCGCCCAGAGATGTATCGGATATTAGAAAGAAAAATATAAAAACCAGAGAGGATGCTGTCAGAGCGCTGGTAGGCGAGGATGCCAGAGGACATAACTTTAAAGTAGATGAAGTCATACGGCCTTATGCCCTCTGCGAATTTGCCAAAGCTTATAAATGTGATGGCGCTATCCTGCCCCTGTGGCGCGGAGGAGTGGGCTGCACCGTGACCCGTAAGGAACAGGCTCTGCGGTTGAGTGAAATCGGTGTGCGGGTGATGCATTATGAAGGCTCCCAGCCGGGCGATCGTACGGATCTGGATGAAAACCGCTTCCTGGACCAGTTGGATGTCTGGATGGAAAGCCAGGGACTGTGCAAGTTAGAAGATTAAAATATCACTGTTTGCAGAAATTAGCAGGAGATTAAGATGATTACAGCAGGCATAGATCTGGGAATAGAGACCGTAAAGGCGGTAATTCTTAAAGACGGCCAGGTGATAGCCCGGAGCATAGCACTTTCCGGAGGTGCCAACCGGTCCCAGTCAGCCGAGCAGGTATGGAACCAGGCGCTGGCTTCAGCGGGGCTTAAAGCCTCAGATGTAAGCCGGGTGGTAGCTACCGGGCAGGGAAAAAACGACGTTAAATTCGCTTCTAAAAAGGCCGTAGAACCAGTGGCTGATGCCAGAGCGGCCCGCTTTTTATACGCTGCTGCCAGGTCAGTGGTGGATGCCGGCGCCGATCAGGTGCGGGTGGTGACGCTGGATGCCGGTGACAAAATCCTGGAAGTGGTTATGAATCAAAAGTGCGCCGCTGGCCTGGGGCTTCTCCTCAGATCAATGGCCAGAACGCTGGGAACAACAGTAGAGGAAATGGCTCAGATTAAAGGTGAACCTCCGGCCAAGGCAGTCAGTGATATCTGTCCGGTTTTCGCTGAACTGGACGCCATTGCTTTAATACATAACAACGTGCCCAAACCGGACATTATCCGGGCGCTGCACGAATCAACCGCTGTTAAGATTAATGCCATCCTTAATGATAAAATTAAGCCGGAGCGTCATAATACAGTTTTAATCGGAGGCCTGGCTAAAAATAAAGGACTTGTTGAAGCCCTGGAGAGACGTTCCGGCATTAACTTTCTGATCCCGGACCAGCCGGAGTTCGGCTGTGCGCTGGGAGCAGCTCTGATAGGAGCAGAATAATAATATTAATAATCAGTATTGCGGATGTTAAATACTACCAATAATACAAGAAAGAAGGGTTGTTTGGTATTGGTGAGTACCAAGGGAAGGCCGGGTTAATCGGTCCTTGGTTATGAAATATTGGTTGTATTGGTATTTGTTGGCAGTATTTATAGTATTAAAAATTAGAAACCAGGTCTGAACAGGAGGTCTTAAAATGGCTCGAGAATACTGGAAATGGCCGGAATCCACGTGGCAGGCTGTGGATATTGATTGGAAGAAAGCTAAAACTATTACCGCCGGAGTGGATATAGGCGCTGTCAGTTCACAGGCAGTAGTAATATGCGACGGCCGGCTTTTTTGCTATGCTAACATACGCACATTGCCGGAGAGCCGCCAGAGCGCTGTGACTGTAATGCAGAAAGCACTGGCAGGATCTCAAATGAGAACTGAAGATATCCAGGCCATCTGCGCCACAGGTTACGGCCGTAAAAACGTACCATTTGCCAACATGACAGCTAATGAAATCAACTGCCACGCCAAAGGAGCGCGTTTCATGTTTGGACCGTCTGTTCGTACAGTGGCAGACCTTGGAGGCCAGGCAGTAAAAGCCGTCAAACTCTTCGAATGGGAACGCATCCGCGATATTGTAGCCCAGGACAAATGCGCTACCGGCATGGGCCGCGCTATTGAAATTATGGCTGACCTTATGCAGGTACCGATTCAGGAGATGGGTGAGAGATCGCTTCAGGTGGTTAAAGACCCTGAACCAGTCAGCACCACCTGTTATGCCTTTGCTGATACCGAGGCCTATGGTCTTTTACGTGAAGGTTACTCCGAAAGCCAGGTCCTGGCTGCTTACTTGTTTGCCATTGCCTGCCGTATTTATCCCATGGTAGGACGTTTAACCCCGGAAAAAGAGCTGGCCTTTACCGGCGGTCTGGCTAAAAATCCGGGTATAGTCAAACGCCTGGAAAAATTAATGGGTATCAAAGCCATCACCAGCGAGTACGATCCCATGCTGGCCGGAGCCATCGGAGCAGCCTTAATGGCTGGAGCGCCTGTTGGACAGGAAGGACTGGTAGCCGCCAGAGTGTAGAGTATAATATTATATACACCCCAGCTTTCGCTGGGGTGTTCGGCCTCCATCGAGAAAGTACATAATGAATTCTGAAGTCATTATTTACTGGTTGAAACCATAAAAAGTAAAAATGGCTATTGATTTAGAAACGCTGAAAACGATTAACTACTTTGAAGGGCTTTCCGATAAAGAGCTGGAGGCTATTAAGGACTACGTCAGCGAGAAACAGGTAGCTAAAGGCGAAGTATTTCTACGTCAGGGTGAGGCTTCAGATTATCTGTATTATGTTGTCTCCGGCCTGGTAAAAGTATATAAGACCTCACCCTTTGGTAAGGAACAAATACTGCATATTGCTCCACCCGGTGATTCCCTGAATGACGTTTCCACTTTTGATGGCGGACCCAGCGCTGCCAGCATGTTGGCCATGACCCCTGTACACCTTTATGCCATTCGCAAATCTGACCTAAGCATTATCCTGCATGATCCTCCACGCATATATATGAATATCATCAAAGCCCTGGCTAAGCGTGTACGCCGAGACTCCAACCTGGTGGAAGAGCTTTCCTTCAGCCAGGTCCTAACCCGGCTGGCTAGACTATTGCTGGGCACCTATGCCGGTGAAGAAGCTACAGTGGGACTGGCCCTCACTCAGCAGGAAATGGCCAACATGATCGGTACCACCAGAGAAGGGGTTAACCGCTCTCTGAAAATTATGGAAGACCGTGGCGCCATCCGTTTGAGCCGCCATCGTGTGGTGGTTCTGGATAAAAAGATCCTGGCCGAAATAATTAAAGAGAGCGGAGAAGAGAGTTAAAACAATCCCTTTCTTTAACCACCGTTATTCACAACATGTATCAAGAAGATATAAAGCCGGCCAGAGGTTAACAGTTTGGCTCTAACCCCCTCTCAACGACTCCGAATAGCCGTCAAAATACGAGGTCATCATGATTCGAAGTTCGTCTGTAGGCAGGCACTGCCCCTCATTAGATTTGATCTTGGCGGCACAGTAAGTCTTAGCTGCCTCTCTTGCCGCCCCTTTCTCTATTCCCATCTCATCCAGTATAGCATCTATATCAGATATAGTTGCCATGTTTTGTTTCTTATTAGACATCAAACTCCTCCTTTAACCAATTAACCTGGAAATTTGCTTTATTTCATTTTATGATGTAAGCTCTCGTGCCTGGCCTCAATCAGTTTATAAAAACCCTCACTGCGCCTATCCGGTAAGTAGGGCATTATGAACAGGGTTTGCAGAATAGCTTTTCAACCCACAGTTTCAATCATATGTCAAGATGAAAGTAAGTAGTTATGAAAAATTCTGGGAGATGCCGCTACAGTTTTGTATAGCCTACCCTTGCCCCTTCGCAGATGGCCTCCACAATAAGTCCCTGGTTGGCGCAGCCGCCAACTGCATGAGTCTCTTTGGCCAGGCCGTTGAACCTCTTAACTCCCTCAACATCAGGCAGCATGGGAATGGCAATTATATAAGTATCTGCTTTTAAAAGGGTCTTTTTGCCTTCTTTATCAATAATAGTCAGGCCGCTGTCGTCAATCTTCTCATATTTAACGCCGGTATAGCGTACCACTCCTTTTCTATCAAACCAGGGAAACAGGCGCATCTGGTCTTCAATAGTAATGCCGTCCGCCAGGGTCTCTCCATTGTGGACAATGGTCACCCGCCGGTTGCGCTTGACCAGAAACTCCGCCAGCTCACAGCCGTGGATGGCTCCGCCGATTACCACCACGCTTTTACCCACAGGCATCCAGATCCTGGTCAGCTTCAGCAGGGATAGAGGGCTGAAAACCTTCATCGCTCTCTTTATCATCCCGTGAAAATCAGCGCTGGTTTTAACGTCCCTCCGCTCTACACCGGGTATGTTCAATTGGTCGTGGACCGGGCCGGTGCCGATGATCAGGACGTCCGGCTTAAGTTCATTAATTATCGGAGCATCGGCCGGTGTGCCGGTATGTACCGTTACCCCGGCTTTTTTTAGTTGAATTCCGTAATACCTGACCAGCGCCAGAAGATCCGGCATTTGCAGATCTTTAACCAGAGAGGCCAGGGGTAACAAACCTCCCAGCCTGGTGTCTTTTTCAAAAAGCCGTACTTCATGTCCCTTTAGGGCAGCCAGGCGGGCAGCCTCCATGCCTGAGGGACCGCCACCCACTACCATTACTTTTTTCTTCTCGGCTGCCGGTTTAAGGACAAACTCGCGCTCTCTTCCGATGACCGGATTCACTGCGCACTCTACCGGATAATTTTTATTGCGGATGTCAATGCAATGCAGGCAGCCGATGCAAGGGGTGATATCTTCAGGCCGGTTTTCCGCCACTTTTCTGGGCAACTCGGTATCAGCCAGGATGCGCCGGGTCATCCCCACAAAGTCCAGCTTGCCCTGCCTGATCAGTTCTTCACCCATCACAGGGTCCAAACGGCCGGCGCAGAAGACAGGTACTGAAACAGTTTTTTTTACTGCCGCAGCCAGCGGCACCCAGGCCCCTTTGCCTTTTTTACTCCAGTCCAGGTCTTTGGGCAGGTCAGGAAGCGGCTCAGGATACAGGAATCTATCCGGTTGCAGCATGCCGTCCCGGTGATGATAGTCATGCGCCCTTACCTGGACGGCATCCGCACCGGCTGCCTCCAGATATCTGGCAAATTGTACACCTTCTTCAAAGGTAGTGCCCTTTTCATGGCCGTATTCAGCGACATTGTAAAGGCAGGTGATGGCAAAATTGCCGCCGATGCGCTTTTTAGCAGTACGAATCACGTCAGCCATAAAACGTGCCCGGTTTTCGATGGTCTGAGGGCCGTACTCATCATCACGCCTGTTCCAGATACGAGAAAAAAAGGTGTTAATAAAATGACAGGATGAGCCGTTGACCTCACAGCCATCGAACCCGGCTTTAGCAGCCCGTTCCATGGCATTGACCCAGATATTAATATAAATATCTACTTCTTCACGGCTAAGACCCCGGGGTACGGCAAAACTACCTCCCGGAAGCTCTTCAGCGGTTAAAGTGGAACAGGCACGCGTATCGCGTTTGGGCAGCTTGCCGGTGGGATTCCAGGGTCCGGCATGCTGGAACTGGATAAAGACCGGGCAGTTGCCCTGCCGGTGCACTGCATCCGTCAATGCCCGGTAGCTGGGGATATATTTATCTTCGTCAAGGCGCAGTTGAACCGGTGGGTGCTGAACTCCCAGGGGGTATTCCACTCCGCATGATTCCACAATCAACAACCCTATCCCACCGCGGGCAATACCCTCATAATAAGCTATCATCCTGTCACTGATGAACCCGGTCGGCTCGACAAATGAGGTGCCGCTGGCTGTCTTTATCATCCGGTTGCGTAGCTTTAGTTTACCGATATAGGCTGCCTCCAATATCCTGGAAAAATCACTGCTGGACATTAATTTATACTCCTTCAAACTGATTTCAAGACCGACGATAATTACAGAATTAAGAGTTAAATATCAAAAACACAGCTAATATATCAAAAAACCGGTTAATTTTTTAGTTTTGATCTGTATTTTTGAGGTTATAGTTCTGATCTTTTAATTTCTGATCCTAAACTCATTTTTTCCCTAAAAACTCCTCAGCATACTGCATGGCTGGCTTGAGGGCCACGATGGAGGCATCCAGCAACACCCGTTCTTCAGGTGCAATTTTCCACTCAGGGATTTCATGCACGCCTACAATTCCCAGTACAACCGGAACAGACATGCTCATATTATAACAGCCCCATTCGCCATTCAGCACCACTGAACAGGGAATTAGTTCGCCTCTATTTTGGGCAATAGCCCGGCATATGCACATCAAACCTCTGGATGTAGTCCAGGCAGCAGTACGTCCGCTTTTCATCCGTAATTCTTCCAGGATTTGCGGTAAAGCCTTGACCTGCTGACGTATTCTTTCTTTAAATACTTCACTGGCTGGGAAAGGCTTGCCGTCAACTTTTATTGAACTGAAAAGCAAGACCTGGCTATCGCCATGTTCGCCGATAATAGTGGCTTCAACACGGGAGGACTTTATCCCGAGAGCCTGAGCCACAAAAGCTTGAAAGCGTATTGAATCATTGGCTGTATAGCCAATGATTTTATGACGTTCCATACCTGTTGCTAGATACATGGCATAATTTAGAGGATCAACCGGATTGGTAGCAGTGATTATTATTGCTTCAGGACTATAGTGCATAATCATTTGAGCAAAGTCCCTGATCAGCGGCATATTTGGCCGCAGTACATCCATACGTGAGGTTACAATATTAGCTGAGCCGGCGGCGATTAATACCACATTCGAATCCCTGATATCAGGGTAATCACCGGCGCGAACGGTAGTATTTAACCCAGTCACTGTACCGACCAGATCGAAGACGTATTGCTCCAGCTTATTTGGAGAAAAGTTGTCCACCAGTACCATTTCGTCAAAGATATTGTGAGTTGCAATATTAAATGCTGCACTGGAACCGATATTACCAGCAGCCCCGATTATACTTATCTTCATACTGGTACTCCTGCGCTATAATTTTCATATATATAACTATATAAGGGTATCATTCATAAATTCCCTGTCAACGCTTAAAAACTAAAAAAGTTTCATTTATAATTTGGAAAATCAGACTGTTATAGGCTGCCTGAAATTTAAAGCAGGATTCCTTATTGTTTTGATGCTGCCTTATTATTGACATCCGGAATTGGTAAATAAAAATAAATAAGTTCAGACCTCCGGCTAGTTATATTTTATATGAAATTATCCATCCACTGCTTAATAACACATTGAAATCAATCCCCTTTGCCGGGTAAGAGAAAATATGCAGAGAACAAAAATAGTTGCCGGGATTTATTATTGGAGTGAATTATTAAATTTTAAACCAATATTGAATTAATTCATTATATAAAATGATAATAAATATTATAATAATATATTTTTTTATTTTATTTAATAATCATTATTTATTATGCTTTAATTAATCAAATTATTATAAAATGACAATTGACACTAACGCTGAGATTATATTATCATTAAACGGTATATAATACTTCCTGTCTTGTCCAGTACTTTGACATTAAAAATTGTATCAGTGTAAATAGACAATATATCGCCTGTGATCTAATTAAGATGATCTGGTTCAATGTACCGGTTTCATCTCCACCTGTGGTATTATTCAACGTATAATTTACCGCTATAAAAGGAGTGAGAGGTAAGATATGGCCGATAAAAAAAACGGTATTATCAAGGAAGATAAATGGACTTATACATGTTGCCACGCTTGCTATGCCTGCTGTCCCATCCGGGTGCGTACTATTAACGGCATTCCGGTAAAAGTTGAAGGTATACCTGAGGCTTCTACCAGTAAAGGCTCTGTCTGTGCCAAGTCTCAGGGCGCCCTGAGTATTGTTAACGACCCCAACCGCGTCAACAGACCTTTAAAGCGCACAAACCCGAAGAAGGGCCTTCATGAAGACCCTGGTTGGGTAGAAATATCCTGGGAAGAAGCTTACGATATTATTGTAAGTAAACTTAAAGAAATATATGAAACCGACGGACGGCAGTTTAAGGCTAATACCATGCCATCGCAAGGCTGCTACTGCCAGCCGCATATCTGGGCCTTTTCTCAGGCTATGGGCAGTCCCAATCAATCTTCCGGCGCCGGCGGAATGCTGTGCGGCAACGCCGCCCACTTCGTGGCAGGACTCACTCACGGTTCATGGTCCCACACTGCTGATGTCCGCTACTGCAATTATGTGATCCATTTCGGGGCCAGTAAAGGCCATGCCGCCGGTCACAGCTCCAATCAGATGATGCGCAGCTTCGCTGATGCCCGGGCGCGAGGCATGAAACAAATTGTCATCGATCCAATATGCAATTTCCCGGGCGCTAAAGCCACCCGCTGGATACCCATCATTCCGGGTACGGATATTGCGGTTATCTTGTCCATGATAAATATTATTCTTAATGATCTAAAAATTTGGGATGATGTTTTTATCAAAACCAGGACCAACGGTCCGTATCTGATAGGGCCTGACAAGCATTATATCCGGGATGCCAAGACGAGAAAACCTCTTGTATGGGATGCCAAAGAAGGCAAAGCCAAGACCTGGGACGATCCTACAATTCAGGAGTTTGCCATTGAAGGAACCTATAACGTTAACGGAGTGAAAGGCACACCGGGATTTCAACTCCTGAGGGAACATGTTAAAACTTATACCCTGGAGTACGCCTCCAAACTGAGCTCGGTTCCGGTGGATGTCATACGTACTATTGCTACCGAATTTGCCACCGAGGCTAAAATCGGCAGCACCATTAATATTCAGGGTAAAACATATCCTTTACGGCCTGTCGCTGCCATCGGTTTCAGTGGATTGAATAATCACCGGAACGCCTTTAACAGCGTAGCCGGGGTACACCTGCTGAATATGATCGTGGGCGCCATGGATGTGCCCGGCGGTTGTCTGGGCTGGCCTACCCGCTGCTTTGGTTATAAAGAAACTGGACGTCCCTATTACGAACCCACAGCCGATCCAGTTGACGGCATGTTACTGGCTGGCTGGTGGTGGGGAGAAACTCAGCGCGGTGAAAGGCTGTGTCATACTATGTGGCCTGTTGAGCTGTCCACCACGCCGGAAGACTCACTGGGTCTGAGAAAATTATTCTCCTGGTCGAATGATTCACCCTTTTTCTTCTCTGCCGACAGGGATGAAGCTCATAAGAAAATTGGTCCGGACTATGAAGCTAAGGCCTGGATGAACTTCGGTAATAACATGATTATGTCCGGCGGCAACTTATCTAACATGGAAGACACACTAAAGAAAATCCCGTTTTTCTTCACCTTTGATGTTTATTTAACTGAAATTACTTATTTCTGTGACGTGGTTTTACCGGATACCAGCTTCTTCGAATCCCTATGTGTTAACCAGAACCTTCAGACCGGTTTCAATGGTCCTGTAGGCATGAATGACTGGGCTTTCCATATTCGGCAGCCTGTGGTCGAACCTTCAGGAGAACGAAGAGGGATGACCAGAGTGCTGTTAGAACTGGCTGAAAGAATGGGCCCGAAATTCCACAAATCTTATCTGGAGAATCTTAACCGGTTCTGGGGACTGGAAGGTAAAAACAAGCTGGATACCAGTAAAAAATACACACTTGAACAGGTCAGTGATAATATTTTGAAAAATTTCTTCGGTGACGAACATAATCTGGAGTGGTTCAAGAAAAACGGCGGCATAAGATGGCCGAAAGACCCGGATGAAGTTTACTGGCGCTATCTGGTTCCTGCCCGGGCGCCTATTTACTGGGAATTCGTTTTAAGTATGGGTGAATCAGCCAAGGCCATCGCCGAACCGCGTGACTTCCACATGCAATGGGAACAATACACCGCCCTGCCCACCTATTTCCCCACCGCCGCCCACATGGAAAAAAATCCTGAATTTGACCTGTATACCCTGATTTACAGAGATACTCTGCATACCGGCAGTAATACGCAAATGCATCCGGAACTGGACGCATTATCAAAAATGAATCCATACAGCTATTACATCAATATCAATGAAGAAACAGGTAAAAAGAAAGGCCTCAAGAACGGACAGATGGTCTGGGTGGAAACTGCCACAGGGAGGAAGATCAAAGGTCCCCTTGCATTAATCAAAGGCATTCATCCGCAGATGATGGCTTTCTGTGGTATCTGCGGCCACTGGTCAAAATTTCTCACGGTTGGCAGAGGAGAAGGGCCATTTTTCAACGATCTGCTGGAAATTGATAAAGACCATATCGACCCGGTCAGCCTGAGTGCTGATTCCTGCGTGAAAGTGAAAATCTATCCTGCCAAGGAGGACGAAAAACATGCCTAGATGGGGAATGGTTATCGATTTAAAACGCTGTATTGGCTGCTACTCCTGTTCCATCGCCTGCCGCCAGGAACATTTTGTACCCCGCGGCATCTATTTCAACCGTGTACTGGTTACCGAGACCGGCAAGTATCCCACAGTTAAAAAGATCATCATGCCCGTCCAGTGCAACCACTGCCAGGACCCCGCCTGTGTCAAGGTCTGCCCTACCGGAGCTACCTTCCAGCGAGAGGACGGTCTGGTACTGGTGGATGCTGATAAGTGCATCGGCTGCCATTACTGCGCCGTGGCTTGCCCCTACCAGCAACGCACTCCTTATGATAATCCTAAGTCCGAGTACTTCCCTGGCCAGGGCTTAACACCCTTCGAGAAGCTAGGCAAACAGCTCTTTCCCTACCAGAAAGGCACTATCTTAAAATGCACCTTCTGTGTAGAAAGACTGGATGAGGGCTTGAAAAACGGACTCAAACCCGGCGTCGATCGCGAAGCCACCCCGGCCTGCGTCATCACCTGCCCTACCAGGTCAAGGGTCTTCGGTGATCTGGACGACCCCGTGAGTGAGGTTTCCCGCCTTATTTATGAAAAGAAAGCTCAGCCCATACATCCTGAGTTCGGTACTGAACCCTCTATTTATTACAACGAATAATTAAAAAGGATACGGAGGTCTTAATATGCAAATCCAACCCTGGGAATTCGGTGTTAAAGCTGCTCCGGCACGCGAATGGTCCGAAGGATCCGGCGCCCTGATTGCCGTGGCTATGTTCCTCGGAGGTGTGGCTGGAGGTACCTACCTGGTCTCTTTATACTTTAATAATATCTGGGGTATGCTGGTCGGTTGGATCCTGGCTATGGGCATGGGTCTCTTCGATATGGCACACCTCAGCCAGCCTGCTCGAGTTTGGAGAATTGCCTTCAGGGCCAATTCTTCCTGGATCTCCCGCGGTTTTGTCTTCGTCATCCTGTTCATCGGCGCTGCCGGACTCCAACTGCTCATTCACCTGCTTACCGGAGATGCTGCCAATAATCCCGGAGCTGCTGAACTCTTTTTCCGTGTGGTGGCCGGCATCCTGGGTTTCGGGGTGGTCATTTACAGCGGTTTCGTGGTGGGCTTCGTTCATGGCATTAAATTCTGGAACTCTGCCATGCTCCCTATCCTGGTGGTGGCCGGAGGACTGACAGCCGGTTCCGCTATTGTCATGGCCGCAGCTTCCTATATGACTGCGGTCTCCAATTTCGATACCCTGCTGATGTTCTTCCGTTTTATCCTGGTCTTTTATGCCCTCACCATCTTTATCCACCTCTGGGTCTCTACCTACAGCAGCCCGGAGGCCAAAGAATCAGCCATGCTACTGCTGAAAGGCAATATGTCAGCTCTCTTCTGGATACTGATTATTCTGTTGGGCATCCTGGTTCCCTTTGTCCTTGATTTCGTTTCTGATAGCCAGTCTTCAGCATTGTTGACTGTATCCGCGATCCTGGTACTGCTCGGCAACCTGGCTCTTAGATACAGCATCATTAAGGCCGGACGCTATTCACCTATAGTTCTGGCCAGCTAAAAATCCGGCGTACAATTAAACTGGCAAACCTTTTTACATTTTGTCTGCCGGTTTTAGTTTTTGACCTGGGAGGACCCTTATGAATAATAAAATCGTTCTGGGATTGGTAGGTAGTCCTAATAAAGGAGGACGCTCTTATGAACTGGTCAGTGCCGCCCTGACAGGGGCTGCCGGTGCAGGCGTAAATACCGAACTGGTGTACATGTCCGACCATGTCGTAGGACCTTGCCATGACTGTCTGCCATGGGTCTGCGCTGACAATTTAAAATGTACCTATAAGGATGAGTCTTTTGAACTGCTCAGCCGGAAGATATTGAATTGCGGAGCTCTGATAATAGGAACACCCGTGTACTGGGGAGATACCAGCGCCATGATAAAATTTCTCTTTATCAAAATGACCCGCGTATATGCCAGGTCAGGCAAGCTCAAAGACAAACCTGCATTGGGCATTGCCATTGCCGGCGGCAGTGGTAATGGGTTATTATCCGGCCTGAGGCCTGTTTACCACTTTTTCAGAATTATGCAGATGCGGGCTTTAGAGCCTTTACCGGCTACCCGCTTTAACATGGATAAAGCCAAAAAGGCGGCGGAAGTCCTGGGACAGCGGCTTGTCCAGATGATATCCGAAGGAAATTCCTTCAAAACTCCTGAGGAACGCGACTACTGGTATAATGAAATGTATTTCCTGGGAGACAACCGCGAAAATGAAAAAAGGTTGATGGCTGCCATAGCCTATGATGCTATCCCACCTGAGCGAAAAAAAGATGTAGACGGCAAACTGGTGCAGACTTCCATTCTGAATAAGGTGGGGCGCTCCCCTGATGCCAGGGATGAAATAGCCAGAGTCTACAACTCCTGCCTCAACATTATCGATGAAACTTGAAAAAATAGTTACTTCCGCCTTTTATTCCGCCCTCTTTATCTAAATGATCAGCCGCCGGTAAATACAAGCTTGTATTTACCGGCGGCTTCTAAATTCGATATTAGTAAAAATTAAATAATTGATAAAAACAAGGTTATACCCTGGCTTCTTCTCCCGCTGTTTGTACAAAACCATACTCTTCCGTACGGAAGACCTCTTCCTTTAAATCTTCCTTTTCGCATTTATAGGCCTTGCAGAGGAGACAGGTAAGGTCCGGTGAGCCGAACATCGGGTCAAGGTGATTATTGCTGGTCAGTACATTGGGATTTGAAATGAAAAGGCCATGAAAGCCTTTTGCCGGTTCCTCAGGATAAAAACAGTTGGCTGTGGCCATTAAAACCCCTTTCAGAATACCAGGAAACAGCCGCGCTTTCTGTCTTACCCTGCCTCTGGGTGATTCAATCCAGATCCAGTCTCCGTCCTCGATTCCGTACTTCTTAGCTGTCTCGGGGTGGATCTGTGCGGTAGGATATTCCATAAAGCTCCGGAGCCACGGGATATTGCGGTATTGTGAAAGGAAATAAAAGGGCTGCCGGTATCCGCTGGTCATCACCAGAGGATATTCCTTATATAACTCCGGAGTGGAATAAGGGCTCTCACCGGGTTCTATGAACTGAGGCAGAGGATCATATCCCAATTGCTCCAGCGCTTTAGAGTAAAATTCAAATTTCCCGGTAGGTGTGGGGAAACCACCGCCTTTGCGCCAGTAATCAGTCTTATATTTATAGTAGACCTGGTCTTTCCCCCAGCATCCACTGACCAGGCGCCGGCTGAAGTCCTTCCAGGTCAAATTGCCTTTCTTCAGCTCAGCATTCAGGCAGGTCTCCACATCCTTAAACCAGTATTCAGGAGCTACCCTTCTGCCGATTTCATTGAAGATCCAGACATCAGACCTAGCTTCGCCAGGTGGTTCAACTGCTTTGTTGTGGGCTTCAATCATGAACCTGGGGTGCATATCATAAATATCGTCCATCTCTAACCAGTGGGCTACAGGTAACACAATGTCAGAAGCTTCCGCCATAGGGCCCATGAAAAGATCGCAATGCACCATAAACTCCACTTTTTTAATCGCCTCCACCACCTCTTTGGTGTTGGCCATATGGACTATTTGCTGTCCGCCTACGCTGAACCATACTTTGATGGGGGCTTCACCGGCAATGACCTTCTTAACTAAAGTATCCGGATTACAGGTTCGCGCTGCGCCCAGCTTAAATTTATCACCACCTATAATTTTCTTTTTCATCTCATCGGTGATGGGAATCTCCAGGAAAAAGTCTTCAATTAAGCCGGTTGCTGGTAGTACCCAGCTCACCATACTGCCCGGTCTCTCAATATTGCCGCAAAGGCCCAGCAGGCAAATAATGGCTCTCAAAGTATGCCCGCAATTGGCCTGCCTCTCCAGGGAGCTGCCCACCTGGATGCACCCGGGTGTATCAATAGCGAACAGCCTGGCAGCCTGGATTATCTTAGCTTTAGGTACCCAGGTAATGCTTTCCACCTTTTCCGGAGTGTAAGGTTTAACCCTTTCACGCAAATCTTCGAAACCAAAGGTCCATTTTTCTACAAACTCTTTGTCATACAGGTTTTCATTGATGATAATATTCAACATCCCCATGGCCAAAGCGCAATCAGAGCCTGGCCGCGGCTGGAGCCATAGAGTGGCTCGAGTCGCCAGAGCGCTGGCCCGGGGATCGATTATGATCAGGTTCTTGACGTAATTCAGTGAGTTCATAAACCAGTAAGCCATTTCAGAATCAGCGCTGCTGATTTCCAGTTGCTTGGCCCACATGATCTGCGTCTTGGGAAACTCACCACCCCAGCCGTGGTAATCGCAATATAGGCGCCCATAACCTGTGACCTGCCCGTAAAGCCCCAGCCTTGGACTGTGGCATACATATCCTGGAGTAATAACATTGCCCGTGCCGATGGAGCGGGCCAGACGGTGAGTGTAACGGTTGTAACCGCGACCCGTGCCCTGGGATATCGCGATTGAAAAAGGACCGTCTTTAGCTATCGCCTCCTGCATTTTCCCCGCGATTGTATCCAGGGCTTCATTCCAGGAAATCCGCCTCCATTTTCCTTCACCCTTTTCACCGGCCCGCTTTAATGGATATTTCAGCCGGTATGGATTGTCCACATGCTGGATGCTTGATAGACCTTTGGAACACATGGTGCCCCGGGTTAATGAATCCGGGTTGCCTTCTATATGTACAATTACCCCGTCTTCCACGGTTACTTTCACCCCGCAGCCTCCATGACAGCTCTTGCAGGTAGTTAAGATGACCTTTCTTTCTGACATTTGTTTCTTTCCAGTTCCCAGTTTCGAGCAACGAGTTTTGATTTAATCTATTGGATATCATTCGAAACCGGTCTTTAAATTATTACAAGTTCTCCCTGATCTCTCTCGTATAAAAATTCTAACGGTTAATCAGAGGATTATAGATACCGGACTTCAGAACGCAGTACCGCAACATAGCGCCGCCTGTGATTTCACACACTATTCCCAGTATCAACACCAGGTGTACCGCTTCTCCACCGGAAAGGCTGTGTACAGCAATGGCTGCCGGAATCAGGATACCCAGAAGCACTACGCAAACCCAAAAAATAGGGGATATTCCGCCTGTCAACTGAAAAAGCACGGATTGTTTGCCTGTTCTCTGGTCACGCGCCGCAGCCGTTAGATAAATGACAATTAAAAGGACATTCGTCAGCAGCATTATCCGGCTGCCCATCTCCGCAGCCGCCATATTAATCTCCGTAGCAAAAATACCGATAGCTACTGTCATGCCAAAGCCGCCCAGAATACCGCAGGCTACGAAAAGCAAAGGTAATATGGGCAGGTCCCAGAAAGGCACCCCTTTCACATTATTCAGTACAAAGCCGGTATAAGTAGCCACACATAGGGCAAAGACCCCGGCGATTACCTTTAACACCAGTATCAAAACAGTCTGATCCGGTAAAAAATAGGAGATCATGATTTGTATGAAAGCAAACCCGGCAAATCCAGCCACAAAAAACAATCCCCTGGAGATCCAGGAAGTCTGGGGATGGCTTAATAAGCGCCAGAAGCGGGTGGGCTTGCCCAGATACAGAAAATGGAAGGAACCTTTAAGCACTGTCACGATAAACCAGCCGGCCAGCATTCCCCACAGGCTGTCAAAAAACAGGGAGACCAGATATAACCCGCCTCCCAGGCCGCCGGTATAAAAAGCCAGCCACAGTAAAAGTCCTTTTTTATCAATCCATTCGGTCTGCCGGTTACCTTTCAGCATCCATTCATGCGTTACCATCCATTGACGTGTAGTTTGCATACTACCTCCCTTTTACCCCTAATAACTTTTTAGCCGTCTCCTCCATAGTGCTTAATTGCCGTATATGGTATCCCGTGGTAGCTTCGGGGGAAGCTTTATTTGAAGGTGCGTTTCCTATCCCAGGATCAATATAAAATATCGAAGGATCCGTTCCATATTCAGGATGTAGAGGTTGTCCATGATAACTGGCGATCAATTTAGACACTTCACTGTCAGGGTCATCCAGGTCTCCAAAAGTAAGCGCCCTGGCCTGGCAGGTATTAACACAGGCAGGTGTGGCATCCCGGTCACGGCCCGGCATCAGCCCCCTGGCCAGACCGGCATCGATCCTCTCCATGCAAAAATTACATTTTTCTGTAGTCCCCACCTGGTGCGGGTAGATTTTCCTGCCTTTTTTCTCGAAACCGGTCTGTGAATATCCCGGGAAATATCCTGGGTTTTTATCTTTAGAAAGAAAGGTGCGGTTCTGATAGGGGCAGGCGATCACACAATAACGGCATCCCACGCACTTATCTTGATCTACTATCACCAGTCCATCTTCACGCCGCACAGTAGCCTTAGCCGGGCAGACCTCTACACAGGGTGCTTCTTTACAATGATTACAGCGTACCGGATAGGTAGTTATATCAACTCCCTGGTTCCCTTCAGTCTCCCAGGCGATCAACCTGGGCCAGGTAATATGCAGAGGTAAAAAATGTTCAATACGGCAGGCCGCCACACAGGCATGACAACGGATACACCTGGACAAATTGATTACCATTCCCCATCTCATGTTAACTCATTTTCCCTTCATTGATCGTCTGAATTTCAATTCTTTCAATTCCAAAATTCAAATAGTTATCAGGTTTTTTAACACTCCCACCCAGCGCCTAACTTGACCGGCAACCCTTCTTATGTTCAATATTATCGTATTACACTAAATGATAAACGTGTTATGAGAATCATCACTATATGAGAATCATCACTAAGTGACCAATATCACAAGGTCATATAATATATTAATAATTGTGGATCATAAGGTACTTATCGAACGTCTGAATGATATCGAAAAAAGAAATATCGTGTACGATAAATCTTATAAATACATTTTTTCTTAATGAAGCCGCCAGGCTGTCCTTAAAAACACATCCGGATGGCTAAAAAATATTGATGTCTGGATTTATGTATAGTACAATATAGTCTAAGTTCATATACCTTCTTCCACTTCAATTTGTTAGCGGTAATTTAATAAAACAGGTACGTTAGTGAAGCTAGATAATAAAATACAGGTTACTACGGTTGACCCGGACTTCAGTCTATGGCGTTTGCTGGACCATACGCGGTTTATGATTTCACGGTTAAGACAAAAAGAACTTGACCAGGTAGGACTTACATCTGAACAGGCCTATATTCTGGATATCCTGGTTCAGAATGAAGGCGCTACGAATATTAACCAGATTGCTGGAATCACCATGAGACGGCATCACTCCATTTCTACACAAATTGATAGAATGGTAAAGCAGGGATTGGTGAAAAAAAAGAGAAATACAAAGGACCGCCGGGAATTTACTATCCTTATCACTGAAAAAGGTCAGACATTATTCAAACAAATTAAAAGGGATTCCATTAAACAGGCTTTTTCCTGCCTTTCTGAAGAAGACAAAAAGGAACTGGATGTACGTTTGAAATCCTTGTTGATCAACGCTTATAACTTAAACGGCAAAGAATACAAACAGTATTTTCCCCATTAAACGCAGAAAGAAGTCATCTTGGTGATGACTTCTTTCTGCGTTTTCGCCAAATAAAACCTATGGGAGATACCCGCTGGGCCCCTCTCCCACATGACCCCAGGGCCGCACCACTGCAAATATCCATGGATTATCCTGTTTATTAACTATAACGGGGCAATGCGGATGACCTTTAGGTTGTATGGCAATAGTAGGCCTGGTGACCAGGTGCCTTTCCATTTCCTTACCCATATAGACCTCAATTTCTGCGCCCAAATGCCTGAGATCATTGCAGTCGCAACCCATAAATAGCAGGAACTCTGTATATGGATGTACATGCGGTCTATCAGGCACTGGACCGAATCGGTAGGGCGCTTTATTCATACTTTCATAAGACATATGGAATTCGAAGCCGGCGCCTTTAATATCGCAAATCGCCCCTGCATGTGTATCTGGATTTCTGGGCCCATAATGCCAGGGACCATTCCTTTCGAAGGCCAGGCGCTGGGCATTAGCTTTGTAATGAGCCTGGGGACCCCAGACCCAGTTGGGGGTTTTATCAGAATGAATCGTAGTACCTTTTATCTGCTTGGTAACGGCTACCGTCATCTGTATAAAACGGCTTTCCATACGAGAAATTACCGGCGGCGAATGGGGCAGCCCTTTAGGAATAGCGATCGCCATTGAGGTTGATATCATCTGTTTTTCCATATCCTCATTGCCCAGGTTCATTTCCACTTCAGCCCCTAAATATCCTAAATCAATAGTATTGGTACCCATCCATACCTGTACCTGGTCATAATCATTTACCTCCAGGTCATAGGGCGGTTTCCCGATTCTGCCAGCGGAATAAAAAGTACCATATTGAATGCAAACATCAAAACCTAAAAAAGCGGAGTCCATTTTAGTTCCCTGTCTGTAGTCACCCGGTCCATAATCTTGAAAAGATATCTCTTTCATTAGATATCCATACTTGGTATCAGTCATTTCTTTTTCCCTCCCGTTTCCAAGTTACTTTTTTCCCATTGAGTGGCAGTATAATCCATAAAACCCCACCTAAATGACTCTGGCTTTAAATTGTAACCCAGAGGCTGCATTATACTCCCGGCGGAAAGCCTGGGGGTATTGTTTTTTCCAGTTTTCCATCTGATCCCAATCAACTTTTTCCACCTCTACCAGGAAGCCGCTGGCCACCATGCCGGTGGCGTTTTTAGAAGTAGTATTATGGGGAGTCAGAGTATTGATTGCTCCTCCCCTATCCAGTTCGCCGGGGATAATCGGATCATATCGTGCTCCGTGATCCATGTAAACCGCACCCGGCCTGATTCTTTCCGTGACATAAGCCCCTCCCAGCACAGTGCCTCTTTCATTATAGATTTTAACGATATCCCCGTTTTCAATATGCCTGTGACTGGCATCAACCGGGTGTATCCACAAAGGCTCATACTTATAGCCATCGAATCCTTCAACTTTACAGGTAGGAATTTCCCGCGTCCAGATAAGATCATCATGATTTGCATGCACTCGCCAGCGGCCGTGATTGGACATCATCAGCAGAGAATAACGCTTAGCTCTTTTACTGGATAGGTTTTCATCATGGCTGATTCCCTTCTCAACCCAGTGCGGAACAGGGGGACGTTCAGCATCATCAGGGAAATATTTTGCGAGGTTCTGCGAATAGAATTCGATCTTGCCGGAGGGTGTTTTCAGGGGATGTTTATCCGGTTCATTATAGAAATTGGACAGGCCAATGGGGTATTTCTGCCAGTCCGGATCAGTGGGTATGACGAAGTAGCCTTTTTCCTGGAATTCCTGATATGACACCATATGGCTGATGCCTGAGTTGTCAAAACCTGACTTAATCAGCTCTTCTACCGATTTACCGCCTGTATATTCCTGTAAAAGGCCCATCTTTTCAGCAATCATACAGACTATTTCATAATCGCTTTTAGACTCCCCTCTGGATTCAATACATTTCTCTTCATTGACTATCAAGCGGAATTGTCCGCCCATGCTGTCCGTCGCAATATCCTGTTCCTCAAACTTGGTACTGACCGGCAGGATGATGTCCGCAAACTGGCAATCATTCTCCATCCATGGATGTTGAGCCAGGATAAACTCGATTTTAGGGCTTCTTAAGGCCCTGATATAGGTATTGGTATCGTTCCAGCAGGTGATCCAACAGGGGGTATCGGTCCATATCATATGCACTTCCGGGCAGCCTGGAGCCGGATAAGTATATCTGATAAACTGGTCTTCAATAAGAGAGGTGGCTGAGGTGGTGCCGTACCAGCTAATAGGCGGATTTAGAATAGCCTCATGTATCAGATCTTTGGGTATAAATTGTTTGGGTACCACAATGCCCTGGGTAACATCCCTGGCGCCGATGGCACTGTCCTTTTCCTCCGGTTTGGCGGTAGTAAAATTCATAGCGCCGGTATAAACAGATATCACCTTCGGGATTTTAAGGCCCAGCGGCATGGGATCGGAATCATTGATAGAACGACGGCCCCATTCCAGCATTTTTATCTGATGAGCGCCCGGTTTGCCGAGTCCCTGCATGGCCAGCAGCAACACTTCCAGCCGGCCGTTTTCAGAGGAGTAAGGCCCCCTGATACCGGGACCGCCGTTGCCATGAGCTATGGTGGTGGCAGTAGAAGCCCAGGCTCTGGCCAGAGCTTTAATGGTCCGGGAAGGTACGCCGCATTTAGCTGCCGCCCAGCCGGGAGTCTTGGCCTGGCCGTCCTCTCTCCCCAGAATGTAATCTACAAATTTTTCAAAGCCAAAAGTGTGTGTCTTAACATACTCTTTATCATATAGCCCTTCAGTAATCCAGGTATAGGCTACGGCCAGTTGCAGGGCCGCATCCGTATTGGGGAGGATAGGGATCCATTTATCGGCATGTACTGCCGCGCCGTAATTTAGGTCTGGACAGATAAAAACTGACTTTATCCCCAGTTCAGACCACCAGTAACATAAACGGCTGGCCATCTGACCGTCAAAAGCCCAGGGAGTAGTCTCCGGATCGCAGCCCCAGAATAACAACATCCCTGTATGTTCGGCAATATCCGGCATGGCATTGATCACCGGCTCCATCTGGCCTACGGGCTCCATGCCCCAGGCATGTTTGGCCCCCCAGTACCAGCCTTCCCAGCTATCCGCATTCCGGATCTGGACTGTGGGTCCCCCCAGCAGGTTAAGCAGCTTGTACTGGCAGCCGTGAGTGCCGTGAACCACTTTATTTTCTCCGTGCCCGTCCTGCTGAGAAAGTATTGCCTGCGATCCATATTGATTCTTAATTCTTTTTATCTCTTTAACAATCAGCTCCAGCGCCTCATCCCAGGAAATCCGGACATAACCGCTTTCACCCCGCTTTTCCGGATTCCTGGCTCCTTCCGGATCCCAGTCCACCCTTTTCAAAGGGTAAAGCACCCTGTTGGAGGAATAAATACGGTTTTTATATGCCAGGCTATAAGGCGGTATCAGGGATTTCATTAAAGGTTCAAATGTACTTCCGCGAGCTCTCATTTTCCAGGGATTAAAGCTTTTCTTATTATACTTCCAATCAAAATGCAGCGGTCTTATCCTGACGATTTTCCCGTTTTTTACATCCACCACCGTGGTATTGGCATCTCCGCTGCTGGAAGCAATGAAGCCCAGCCCCTTTACCACTGATTTTTCAGAGGTGTTTTTGTTCATAGCCTTCACGCTCCTTTCTCGTATGAATTTATCTTAAATTGTTCTCATTTATTAATCGTTGAATATAAACGATAATTTCAGAAAGTTTAAAAAGCGTTGAGCTTTATGGAGAGCTGCCCGGATACACTTACCATACGTATGTTTCGGAATACACGTAATGGATTATTCAAGATATACAGCGATATTAATTATAACATGCATGTTATGATATTTAAATTTCCAGTTTTCAAAGATCGCAAATACACTGGCAGAAGGCTTGCTTTACATACCTTAAGAAAACAAAAAAATTCACCGGCAAGTAGGTCAAGTTTACTTGCCGGTGAATTTGAATCTTATTATTGCTCAACCGCACCAGGCGGTTTGTTTTATCCTGTAACCAGCGGATTATATCTCCCGGCCTTTAAAATGGCATATCTGAAGGTCAGGTTGCCCACCAGTACCAGTACAGCAGAGACTATCAAACCTGCTGAAGCGCCGGACCCTAAAACAAATTCCAGAATCAGGGGAACCACAATGCCGATCAGGATGATAACGCCCCAGAATAATCCTGCCAGGTTGCCGCTCAGCAACAGCCGGGCTGATTCTTTAGCTACGGGACTGGAATATGTGGAAATCCAGAGATAAATGAAAATGCCCGCTGCGTAAAAAACCAGCATAAAGCGGGCCAACATCTGGATAGTATCGAACGATCCGGTTGAAGCATAAGAAGCTATGGCCAGGAGAATACCTGCTCCGCCGGCCAGACCGCCTATTACCACCAGTACCGGCATTAGGGCTGAGTTCCAGAACTTAATACCGTTAACAAAGCCCACTACAAAACCGCTGTAGACAGCCACGCCAAAAGCCAGTATGCCTGCTACCACTCGGAAAAAGACTTCAGCCGC
The DNA here is from genome assembly GCA_964386535.1 of uncultured Dehalococcoidales bacterium. Taxonomy (GTDB): domain Bacteria; phylum Chloroflexota; class Dehalococcoidia; order Dehalococcoidales; family UBA3254; genus CAYLRY01. Next base: position 38,215 of record CAYLRY010000012.1, read on the forward strand.
AGAAGGAGAACTGGCAGCATTTCCGGTAATTAAATGGATCAGTAATTGAATTCCAGCAGCGCCTATGAAAAGAATTACAAAGATAAAGCCTCTGGAAATCCAGGAAGAACCCGCCCTGAAGGCGATTCTCCAGGCTCTGGTTGGTTTGCTCAAATGGGCCATATCGAACAAACCCATGCCCATGGCCAGAATCCAGGCAATGAACATACCCCAGATATTGTCAAAGTATAATGAAGCTAAGTAAAGCCCTCCGGCTATGCCACCCAAAAACATGGCAACCGCGATCAATGATCCCAATCCTTCGGACCACTCGCGCGCTGGGGTGGCCTTTACTCCGAACTCCCAAGGTCTAACTTGCATTCCAAAACCTCCCTATTGGATTTATTTCTTCTTTAGTCAATGTAATAAATCGAAGGATCTGTATCGAACTCAGGATGGAATGGGTGTCCTTTCTTGGTCTGTATTACCACATTGATTTCACTATTGGGATCATCCAGGTCGCCAAAATGAATGGCTTTAGTAGGGCACACTATCATACAGGCCGGGCTGGCATCCCGGTCAACACCCGGCTTTAAACCTGCTGCTAGACCCGCATCAATTCTTTCCTTGCAAAAAATGCATTTCTGTACCACACCTTTCTCATGAGGATAAAGTTGTTTTCCAATCTTTTCATGCTCGGTTAATCCCTGTCCCGGGAAATATTCCTTCTCATGTTCGTAGAAAGAGCGCATCTGATAAGGACAAGCCACCATGCAGTAACGGCATCCCACGCATTTATTCTCATCCACGGCAACTATACCGTCAGATCTCTTGGTCGTGGCTCCAGTCGGGCAAACATCCACGCATTTTGGCTCGGCGCAATGATTACAGCGGACGCTGTAAATTAATTTGGTAACATGGGGATATTTCCCCTCTTCACCTATAATCACCCTGTTCCAGAATATGTTTGGCGGAACGAAATGCTCGGCTTTACAGGCCAGAACACAGGCATTGCAGCCGATACAGCGCTTCATTTCTATAGCCATTCCCCATCTCACAGAAATTTACCTCCTTGCTCCATCAAATTCAACTCTATGGTCAATTTTGTACACTTTAACCATAGTGGCGGTCTCCTGGCTCCAGCATACGGGGCAGGCATGTTTTACATCTGACTCCAATAGTATATTGAAATTGGTTCCCTTTCCATAAGCTATTGGAGCCCCTTTAGCCCAGCCACCAGAGCAGGCGGCAATAGCGATGGTTTTTGGATGCTGCCCCTGCATGGTCTTCAGATAACCGGTGGTTTTTCGTCCATAGGTAGTTTCCAGGCAGATCAGGTCACCGTCTTTCAAGCCTTTCTTCTTGGCTGTTTCAGCGTTCATGGTAATGTTGTAAGTATAAGGGCTCATCTGGCTGACTTCATCCAGCCAGGGTATTTCCATGGTATAGGTGCCGTTGTGTAAAATGTCCCGGTAGGAGAAGCTATAGAGGTCAAATCCCTCCTTTTCTTCCTTGGCCACCTGTGGGGTAAAATAGCTGGCCAGAGGTGTAAACTGCTCCCAGTCCAGATCAATGCCGACCTTTTTGGCATTTTCCTTGATTACAGGTCTGAGCTCCACCAGATGTTCCAGGTAAATGGGGATTCTGACATCCACGTACCATCTCCAATAAGCCTCTTTGACCTGTTTTTTCCAATCTACGGTACCATGCTCAGAAATGTATTTCAGTCCATGTTTATCACCAAAATAATATTTAAATGCCCGGTCCATCATCTCGGCATAAGTAATTTTTTCATTCGGCTTAATTATTTCCACCACTTTCTTGGGATCAATGGCATTAGCACCCATGGCGCTGCTCAGGTCACCGCTTATGAGGGCTTCACCGCCGAAGCTGGTGAAATAGACGTTATAATATTTATTCATTTCTTCTCTCATACCAATGCGGTCCGCCAGGTCCCATAAAGCTTCCACTTTGTTACGACGCTCAAAGGCGGGTTTTACCACAGGCTGGCGTATAGGGAAGCACCATCCTTCCATACCAATAGGATGATTAAAGAAAGCACCATGAGATGAAAAAAGACAGTGCGCTTCCAGAGGATGACAGTCAGGGAGAACAATATCCGCAAAGCCCTCTGCAAATTCATTAGGCAGAATATTGAAGGACACGGTGAAAGGTATCTTCTTCCAGAAATCCTCAACAATTTCCCTGTTCTGAGAACTACGGATCATATTGGACCCGAAAATTATGGCTGCTTCTATCTCATAAGGCCGTCCCATCTTATCCCAGTAACCCTGAAAGTCAGATGTCATGGGATGAGGAGAAAATGAAGCTGTAGGAACCAGTTCCTTTAATAGCATGTCCTGAGGAACTTTGGAAGGATGCACCGGCCAGGGTCCATGCTCCATGAAAGTGCCGGCTGTAAGCATACCATCTTTGCAGGGATAGGGAATAACTTTAAAGCGGCCTGTCTCAGGGTATCCTCCCACATAAGCCGGCCATCCCAGCGTACCGCCGGGTACATCCATAGCCCCTACTATGGCGTTCAGGAGACACATAGCCACGTAACTGTGGGCAGAGTTGGTATGTCCCTGACCGCCGCGGAACATAATGCAGGCTACTGGTCTTAAAGGAAGTTTCTCCCCTTCTATTTCGATTGTAGTACCAACCTGGGCTGCCTCTGCATACTCTTTAGCAATACGTCGGATGGTGATGGCCGGAACGGTGCTGGCTTCCTCCGCTTTTTCAGGGGTATATTGTTTTACATGCTCCTTCAGCAACTGGAAGGAAGGTTTGCATTTGACGCCGTTAACTTCAAAAGTCCCTTCAAGAGCAAAATCTTTAATACTCGGATCATTGAATACCTTGGCCTTATTATCTTTAGGGTCCCAGATAAGAGGTTTATTGGTAGCCTTATCCCGCATGTAAAGTTCGTTAGGTTGGATTAGATAGGGTCCATTGGTCTTCTTCTTAATAAATTCAGCATCATAGACGTTCAATTCATTTAAGAGGATATTGATCATGGCCAGGGCAATGATGCCGTCACTACCTGGTAAAAGAGGGATCCACTCTGATGCTTTGCCTCCGCCAAAGTTGCAGATAGGATCAAATACTACAATCTTGGCGCCTCGAGCCCTGGCATCGGCCGCCAGACGCATATTAAAGCCCATGGAATGTCCGGAACCGGTTCCTTTATTAGAACCCATCTGTATAACATAGTTGCAATATTTCCAATCAGGGACGATAGACCATGAAGCATGATACAGGCCGGCGCCCATATGGGAACCGCTGCCGCAGTGCAGACCGCCGCCGCCAACATGCCAGTTCTTGGTGCCGAATACGGCGCCGAACACACCGAATCCCAGGGGTAAATCAGGCCCGCTTCCGGCTGAGGGAGTACCGCCGTGGAGAAGTTTATTGGGATTTTCCTTGCGGATTTTTTTAAGTTTTTCTGCTATCTCGTTGAGAGCTTCATCCCAGGTAATTCGCTTCCATTTCGGATCTGCGAATATCCCTTTCTCCGGATTGGTTCTCCTCAAAGGATAGTTGTAGCGATTGGGGTCATAAAGAGCCTGGATCATGGCCTCGCCTTTTGCGCACAGGCCGCCATGAGAGCCAAAGTCGTTGTCAGGCTCACCCTCAATCTTAACCAGGACGCCGTTCACCCTGTGAGCACGTATGGTACAGGTACCATAGCAGCCGCCGCAGGTAGATTTGATCCAGACATCCTCTTTGATTTCCGGATTACCCTTTACTGACATTCCTGTAATTGCCATATTTTAATCTCACCTCCGCTAGATTGAGTCCACTCTCATAATCAGAATTCATATACTGAGTATAGGTAAAAAAATACTTTAGATAATGAATTTAAAAAAGAAGGAATGTCCGGCTCAATCTTGAGCCTCCTCACCGAAGAGTTAGTTTGGCTTGTATGAAAAAGGAAGAAAACCAATACACTTTATATGTCCAAAAACTTTACTAGCAGTTTACAAATATAGTATACATCATTTCCCACAATATGTATAGATGAATATTAATATTAAGCAGGGCTATCAAAATCGGATGACAGCCCTGCTTTAGAAATTAGACGGAAGTTGGATTTTTCTGAGTAGTTTCGCAGAGGGATTTAACCAAATTATAGCGGTCGTTCACAAGCTGCTGGAACCTGGCGATATCGGCCTCTTTAAAGTGTGAAAATTTGCCCACTATGGACAGATATTCCTGAATTGGACGGGGATCAGCTACATTCTGAGTGAATTTAAATACGCCGTTCTCCATTTCCCACAGCGGGAAGTAATTGGTCCTCACTGCCATGCGGCAAACCTGGATGGAGGCATCAGCGCCGATGCGGTAGCCGATGATGCAGGGACAAAAAATATGAATATAAGCAAAGCCTTCTTTGCTCTTTTCCTGGGCTTTCTTCAGCTTCTTGACATAGTCTTCCATATTGCTCAGGGAAGCCGTGGCCACATAGGCTACCGGATGCAAAGCTATCAACAGAGGCAGATACTTGGCCATGGTGGGCTTACCCCTCTGGTTTTTACCCACCGGAGTGGTGGCTGTGGCTGCGCCTAACGGAGTAGAGCTGCTTCTCTGGTTGCCGGTATTCATATACCCTTCGTTGTCATAGCAGACATATACAATATGCTCGTTTCTTTCGGCAGCCCCGCTCAGTGGTTGAAAGCCTACGTCGCTGGCATCACCATCACCTGTGAAACAGACAATTGTGGCGTCTATCCCGGCCTTGCGGTAGTATCTGGAAAGGCCGGCAGCACTGGAGGCTACGCCCGTCATCACGCAGGCATAATAAGCCAGCTTATGCCAGGCGCCCAAATTCTGGCCGTGCAGCACCGGGGCAGCACAGCCGGGAGTACCCACCATAACTATGTCTTTCCCCATTACCTTGGGTATGGTCCTCAACGCGAGTTCTGCAGGGCAACCGGCGCAGAAGGTGTTTCCGCCGGCGAACTGGTCCTTTTCAATATAATAATCAAAAACGCGCGGTAATTTTTTGAGCTTTTCCACCATGTTCCTATCTACTCCTCAAGAGATATCCAGGTCGTCTCCGGATAAGGTTTACCCCTGGAGGCGGCTTCGATATCCTTTATCATTCTCTCAATGTTCGCGGTGGTGATATCCAGGTTGGCTATGCCGTCAATGAAACTCATCAGCGGCACCTTGCCGATATCCGGTAAAAGAGCCCGGATTTCCTGGTACATTGGGCCGCAATTCCAGCCGAAGCAGATGCTGCGGTCAAGTACTCCGATGGCTTTGCGTCCTTTAAGCACTTTGACCAACCTTTCGCGTGGAAAGGGCCGGTACATCCTGATCTTCACCAGGCCCACTTTAAGACCTTTTTCTCTCTGTGCGTCCACTACAGTTTTGGCGGTACCCGCGGTGCTGCCTGAAGCTGCTAAAATAATATCCGCGTCATCGCAGCGATATTCCTCAATTTGTCCGCCGTAATAGCGGCCGAAGTAGTCGCCGAATTCCTTATCAATCTCATCAAATTTGGCTTTGGCTCTTTCCATGGCTGCCATGTGCTTATAGCGCAGCTCTGTGTAGGCCACCAGCATGCCGTGTGAACCGGCGCCCAGGGGTTTGCCGGGAATCAGCTTCATTCTCTGGGGCTGTTTCTTAAGCACAGAAAGATATTCATCTACATCCTCTATCATCGGAATTTTCACCGACTCGGCTGAATACGAAACATAATAACCGTCATAGTTAACCATGATGGGCAATTGAATATCATAATCTTCTGCCAGGCGGAAGGCTTGAATGGTCATGTCGATAATTTCCTGATCATCCTCCACAATTACCTGTAACCAGCCGATATCCCGCACCGCAATCATGTCCTGTTGAGAAGTCGAGACGGCATGAATGCCCGGAATTTCACGGTTAACATTTATCATCACTACAGGCGCCCGGTAACCGGATGTCTGCATCATGGCATCATACATAAAAGCCAGGCCGTAAGAAGCGGTGGCGGTAAATACCCGGCCTCCGGCTACGCAGGCGGCTGTAACCGAGTTCATGGCGGAATTTTCGCCTTCCACCTCTATCATCTCAGCATCCAGTTGTCCGTCCGCTTTAAAGCGGGTTAACTGCTCCACCACTTCACTCTGGGGGGTAATGGGATATAAGGCCACTACATCTGGCCTGCATAGTCTGGCAGCATAGGCTGCACAGGCGTTGCCTGTAATTACTCTGGTTTCAAATTTTCTCATCTGTTTTACCACTTTATCCCTCCGGCACCATGGCAATGGCTTTACGGGGGCATTCTCTGGCGCAAATCCCGCAGCCTTTGCAAAATTCCAGGTTGGGCTCGAAATGATCGCCCTTATCGATCAGGCATTGCGGCGGGCAATACATAGCGCAAAGCCCGCAATAGTTGCATTTTTCGTTGTCTACTACGGGACGTGCTGTTCTCCATGTCCCGGTTTCAAGATACAACAGCAACTCATCTGCATTGGACCAGCTACTTTCATAAGGGGTTGTAAATTTCTTTATTGCCATCTTATTATCTTCACCTCACGGTATCCTCTTTCGCAACTGCGGATGTTTCTTTGCAGCATCTCACCACTCAAATAGTCCTTCAAGGAATTCAGAATGGACTCTATCTTAACCCATTGGGTAGTAGCGGCGAAGGCTCCCAGCAGACAGGTATTGGGGATGTCCCGGCCGATCTCTTCAACTGCGATCTTCGTAGCATTTACCACCCCTGCCACTTTCAGGTTCTTATCCGCCTGGGTATTAAAATCGGCACTATTAACAATCAGAAAGCCTTCCGGCTTGAGCCCGGAGAAGAGAGTTGGCAACTTCAACAAAGTAGGATCTATCACCACCATGCAATCAGGTGTATAAACCTGGGTCTTTTCCCTTATGGGCTTGTCGTCCAAACGGGTAAAGGCCGCGACGGGCGCGCCTCGTCTCTCGAAACCGTACATGGGGAAGCTGGCAACGCACTTTCCTTCGACCACGAAAGCGCTGGCTAACATCCGGGCAGCCATAACCGCACCCTGTCCACCGCGTCCATGAATCCTTATCTCTTTCACTGTTACTATGCTCCTGAGTATATTCTTGATGTTAAGGATAAATTTCTAATTTTGAAATGCAGTAGTATGGAATAAATATCATGCGTGACCTGATTTACCTAATGTTATCATCAATAGCTCATTATCGTCAAATGAAAAGCCCTCCACTACTGGTGGTAACAGAAGGCCGTAAGCAAAAATTTTCAAGGCGTTTTCATCCGGCTGACATAACGTGACTGCCATCTCAACGCAGGCGGAACTGTTCCTGAATCAATCTGGAATGGATATCTTTTATTCGGTTAATATAACACCTTCTCATCAGTCAGCTTTTTTATCTCTTCTCTTGAGAGCCCCAGTAAATCATGGAAAACATATTCGTTATGCTCGCCTAATAAAGGGGCGCAGCGGTAATTACCCTCAGGAGAATCACTCAATCGAAAAGGGAGTCCTGTCAGCAGTATTTTACCCAGCACCGGGTGTTCCGTCTCCTTGAAAAACTGGCGCTCTATCATATGCCTGTCATGTGTCAACTGTTTGGTGCTCAGAGATGGCGAAGCCGTGATGCCGGCTTTTTGCAGCCGTTCAGCCAGTTCATAAGAGCCATATAAACTGGTCCATTCCCCCACGAGCTTGTCCAGCGTCTCCTGGTTCTTCCAGCGGCTCAGCTCATCGGCAAAATCCGCCTGGCGGCACCAGGCGGGATTGCCCATGATACGGCAAAACTTCTTCCACTCTTTCTGGCTGCCAATTGCAATGGCAATCCATTCATCTTCATCCTGTGTATTTTTACAGGGATAGCAGCCGTGCGGAGCCATGATCGCATCCCGGTTACCCATACGTTCTCCCACCCTCTGGTTTATGATGTTGTCCATCACCATTTCACCCAGAAAGTTACAATTGCCTTCGATCATAGCCGCGTCAATAAACTGTCCTTCGCCTGTCCTCATATGATGATAGATAGCGGTCAGCATCGCCACTGCGCCGTGAATGGCCTGCCCTCCGTCTGTCCATCCTGAAACACCCACCACGCAGGGGTCCTCACCAGGATAGCCGTTAGCAAAGGTAGCGCCGGTAAAAGCATCTACGATTTCTGCATAGGCCGGGCGTTCTTTATGAGGTCCGCTGCGGCCGTAACCCGATCCGGCGTAATAGATTATATCCGGTTTGATCTTTTTCATTTCTTCATAGGATAAACCCCACCGGTCAAGGACAGATCCTCCGAAATTCTCAGCCACCACATCACTGATCTTAACCAGCTTCTTGGCTATTCCCTGGGCCTGAGGGGTATTCATGTTCAATGTAATGCTCTTTTTACCCCAGGCCAGGCTGGCAAAACAGCTCCCTACATTGGGACCTTTGCCTGCCAGATGAGCGGGTGCACCCACAGTTCTCAAATAGTCAATCCTCAGGTTCGTCTCCACCTTTATCACTTCAGCGCCCATGACGGACAACCATTCTGTGGCATGCGGACCGGCCCACATCTGCGTAAAATCCAGAACGCGAATACCTTCCAGCGGTAAACTTTGCATTATATTATTCCTCCCTGTCTCATTCTCACCAGGTCCTCCCGGCTATAACCCAGCATCCCGCAAAATACCTCTTCATTATGCTGGCCCAGCATTGGCGCCGGTCTTTCGATTCCGGCGGGGGTTGCTGAAAGCTTGTAGGGCGCACCTGGATATTTTATTTTTCCGGCTACCGGATGTTCTATCTCCTGCCAGAATTTCCGGTATTCAAGTTGTTCGTCAGTCACCAGATCCTTTACGTTCCGCACCAGAGAACAGGGTACTCCTATCTTGAGGGCCATGTTATTGATTTCCTCGGAGGTATACTGCACTGTCCATAAAGATATTAACTGGTTTAATTCACCAATATAGTTATTTCTGGTTAAAGGATTGGCAAACAACTCTTCCTGCGCCCAACCGGGATTTCCCATCATCTCCACCACTTTCGGATAGTGAGGCCCAATCCATATCACCACATATCCGTCTTTGGAGGGATATAGAAAGCCCCCGAATTTCTTACGGCCGAACTCCCGTGAAGGTGTTTCACCTACTACCGCATAATAGGCCAGTTGCTGTCTTCCAATAGAAGCAACTGCCTCCTGCTGTGAAAGGTCGATCTGCTGTCCTCTACCGCTTTTTTCTTTTGCTATGATCGCCCCCATTGTACAGGCGGCTGCCGTCAATCCTGACATAAAATCGGCGGCATGGTTGGCTACTTTCAACGGGGGATGGGTCGGAGGGTCTTTGACGCCTTCATCAGGATTTCCAAAGGCTTCAGAACTGGAATGAGTAGCCACCAGGTCATTGCCCTTATAGTTTTTAAAAGGACCGGTCTTGCCGAAAGCGGAAATTGAAGTCACTACCAGTTTAGAGTTGAGCTTTTTTATCTTATTATAGCTTAACCCAAGCCTGTTCATCTCTTTAGCAGGATGGTCTTCTATTAATACATCCGCCCATTTTAACAGCTCGATAAACATCTTCAAACCAGCAGCCGTTTCCAGATTAAGGGTAACGCTGCGCTTATTGGTATTTAAAAACAGGAACAGGCCGCTTTTTTCCAAGTTAGGCAAGTCGCCAGGGAAAGGCCCCCAACTGCGGGCTTTATCGCCCAGGCCTGGCTTTTCCACTTTGATCACCTCAGCGCCTGAATTAGATAACAATTTACCGCAATACGGGCCTGAAACAAAATCGCTGAGCTCCACCACCTTGAGATCAGAAAGGGCTTGCCTTTTCATTAAAGTTCTCCTTCTTTGAGCGTTAATCTAATCTATAATAAGCTCAGCATGATGTCAAACCAGATTCAGCTACAGGCGCAAGTGTTATACATATTGATCTATCGTATCAGTACATTGTTTGCACAAAGGTTAATTTAGTTGTTACAATGTGGATGATCATTTTTACGTATGAAATTAAATCTCACTCTAATTAACAATATTCGAATATAAAAAGAGAGGGGGAGAAAGTGCTGTTAAATGAAGTTGAAGCCAAGCAATTGCTTAAGGACTCAGGCGTAAAAGTCACAGAGACGCGCTTGGCTGCCTCTAAAGCTGAAGCCGTAGCTCTGAGTACCGCCCTGGGTTATCCGGTAGTCCTCAAGATCGTTTCGCCGGATGTAGTACACAAGAGTGACGCCGGCGGAGTTAAACTGGATTTGAAAAATGCCGGTGAGGTGGAATCAGCTTATGAGGCTATATTTACCAGCGTGAAAAAAAAGGTTCCGGAAGCCCGCATATTGGGAGTGGCCGTACAGCATATGGCCCCTTCAGGCACCGAAGTTATCATCGGCGTAACACGTGATTCACTGTTCGGCCCGGTCCTTATGTTCGGTCTGGGCGGAGTCTGGGTAGAAGTACTTAAGGATGTCTCCTTTCGCGTCATTCCCATCAGCGGTTCTGATGCCCCGGAAATGATTAGGGAAATCAAAGGTTTTAAACTTCTGACCGGCTTTCGCGGGCAGCCGCCGGTAGATATTCCCGCCCTGGAGCAGATGCTCCTGAAGGTCTCACAGTTTATCCAGGCTAACCCACGGGTTAAAGAACTGGATCTTAATCCGGTTTTCGCCTATCCTGAAGGTGCTGTTGCTGTGGATGCCAGGATTGTGCTGGATGAAGCCGGGCAGGGGCTTTCAGGTGAGAAATTAATTACCGCCGGTGACGCCGGCGCTGTAAAAGACACTCCAAATGCCCGCCTAGGAGACCTGGATTGCCTTTTCTATCCCAGATCCGTAGCCGTAGCCGGAGCCTCTAATAATCCCAGCTCCCGCGGCTATGATTTTATGCAGCACCTGATCAATTTCGGCTATAAAGGTAAAATTTATCCCATCAATCTGAAAAGCCCGGAGATCATGGGCATTAAAGCCTATCCTACCCTTGACAGTATTCCCGACCAGGTTGAACACATTATATATTGTATAGGGCTGGAGAATATGCCCGCTTTCCTGGACTCCTGCTTAAAAAAGAGCGTCAGGTCCATCCACATTTTTTCAGCCCGCGGCGCAGAGACTGGTAGAGCAGACGCCAGAGCCCTGGAACAGGAGATCAGGAAGAAAGCCAAAACCTATGGCATCCGTTTATTGGGTCCCAACTGCATGGGAGTTTACTGTCCCGAAACCGGCTTCAGTTTCTGTACCGATTTTTCTAAAGAGCCGGGAGATGTGGGTGCTATCATCCAGAGCGGAGGCAGCTCTACGGATATTGCCCGTTACGGAAACCTGCGCGGGCTGCGCTTCAGCAAGCTGGTCAGCTATGGTAATGCCCTGGACATCAATGAAATGGACCTTTTGAAATATATGGCTGATGACCCTAAGACTAAAGTTATTGTAGCCTTTATTGAAGGGCTGCGGGGGGACGGCAGGGATTTCCTTGACCTGGTACGTTATACCACAGCCAGAAAACCGTTTATTGTCTGCAAAGGCGGAATGAGCAAATCCGGAGCCCGTACCACCATGTCCCATACTGCCTCACTGGCCGGTTCTTCCATGGTCTGGAATACCGCCATCCGGCAGGCAGGCGGTATCCCGGTCAGGGATATCGATGATCTGGTTAATATAGCCGCTGCTTTTAGCCTGATCCCACCGGTCAGAGGACGGCGGATCGGCACCGGTGGTAGCGGGGGAGGTCGCAATACCGTCTCCTGCGATGAATGGGAAGATAATGGATTTGAGGTTGTGCCTTTGCCCCAGTCTATCCGGGAAGAATTTAAGAAACGGGGAGCCATACTGTGGGACTGTCTGGACAATCCGGCTGACCGCTCCATTACGGTGCCGGGTGATGCCTTCACCGTACCGGCCTTGCTGCTGGAAATGGCCAGAGACCCCAATTTCGATTTTATATGCGCCAATGTGGCTGCAGACGATCATCCATATAACAAAGAAACCTTCGTTGACTGGATTTCCAACACAGTTGAAGGATACCTTAAACTGCCCAAACAGACCACTAAACCCTTTTTCCTGATTATGAGCGACCGTCCGCTGGCTTCAGCCGATATGGACCACTGGTTCTGGCGGGAGGTAGCCCGGCTCAGGGCGCGGGCCATCGAAGAGAAAGTAGCCTTCTTTCCTACCGTAGATAAGGCTGCCCAGGCTATTAACGAACTGATCAGATACTATCAGCGTAAGGAGATTTAAATGCAAGCAGTGGAGAAACTCACCCTTACTTCGGATGCCCCGGGAAAAAGCATGTTCATGCTGGGCAACGAGGCGATTGCCCGTGGCGCCATTGAAGCTGGAATCCAGGTCATTGCTTCCTACCCGGGAACTCCTTCCAGTGAAATCAGCGAAACCCTGATTAACTTATCTAAAGAACTAGGTTTCTACGGTGAATGGTCTGTCAATGAGAAGGTGGCCTTCGAGGTCGCTTTCGGAGCCTCCATGACCGGCGTCAGGACTATGACCGCCATGAAACACGTGGGTCTAAATGTTGCACATGACCCATTAATGTCCGCCACTTATATGGGCACTATCGGCGGTATGGTGCTCGTTAATGCCGACGATCCTGGTCTTTGGAGCAGTCAGAACGAGCAGGATAACCGCTTTATTGCGGAACAGGCTTATTTGCCCGTTCTGGAGCCTTCTTCACCCCAGGAAGCCAAAGATATGACAGCCGCAGCTTTCGATCTTTCTGAAAAGTTCGGCCAGATCTTCATGCTGCGTTCCGTGACCCGCTTGAGCCACGCCAGAGGCGATGTCAGGTTAGGTGAGATTAAAAAGGACAGGAAAAAAGGTGAGTTTATTAAAAACCAGCAGTTCATTTGCATGCCGGCCTGGGCCCGCAAGAACCGGGTGAAAATGATCGAGCGTTTTGCCATGATCAAAGCCGCTGTGGATGAGTTGCCCTTTAACCAGATTAACCTGGTAAAAGGCGCCCGGTTTGGAATTATTGCCTCCGGCATCTCATTTGCTTACGCTAAAGAAGCCCTCATCTGGCTGGGGCTGGAAGACAAAGTATCTTTGTTGAAAATCGGGACCCCGCACCCTTTGCCTGAAAAACTGGTATGGCAGTTATTATCTTCAGTCCCCGAGGTCCTTGTTATTGAGGAACTTGAAGCCTTTGTACAAAATCATGTCAAGATCATAGCCCAGGAACATGACCTCCATGTGAAGATTCACGGCAAGGATTTGGTCCCAACTGTGATGGAATTATCTACCCGTAAAGTGACTGAGGCCATTATACAATTTACCGGGTCAAAGGCCCCCATTGACTTTGCTAAGATTGACTCCTTGCTTAAAGAAACCACGCCCATGCTGCCGGAAAGACCGCCCACCATGTGCGCCGGCTGCCCTCACCGCGCTTCCTTCCATGCCATCAATGTAGCCACCCGTAAGGTCAAAAAAGACCTGGGAGAAAAGGTATTAACCGGCGATATCGGCTGCTATAGCCTGGGGGTTTACCCTCCGCTTAGCGCTTATGATACCGCTCTCTGCATGGGCTCCGGATTTGGTATTGCTGATGGGGTGGCCAGGGGTGTGGGAGTGCCCGTGGTAGGCCATGTAGGCGATTCTACTTTCTTCCACTCCGGCATCCCCGCCATGATCAACGCCGTCTTTAATAAAACAAAAGTGACTCTGGTGGTACTGGATAACTCAGCCACCTCCATGACCGGCTTTCAACCCCATCCGGGGAGTCCAGGTAAGGACCAGGAAGGCATAAAGCCGGAAGACGTCGCCAGGGCCTGCGGGGTCAAATTTGTTGAAGTGGTGAACTGCTTTGATCTGAAAAAAACGGTAGATACCCTTGAAAGAGCCATCCGCTTTGATGGTCCATCAGTAATTGTTGCTCGCGGCTTATGCGCCATACTGGCACAGAGAGAGCGAAGGCAAAAAGGCGAAAAAACCGCCCTTTACACTGTGGACCCGAATACCTGTACAGACTGCCGGCTGTGCATAAATTCCATCGGCTGTCCGGCTATCGTAATTGAGAACGACCGTGTGGTTATTGATGCTTCTCAATGTGATGGCTGCGCCCTGTGCGTACAGGTCTGCCCTACGGGAGCTATCAAAAAAATTTAATTTTACTTCCGAAATAAGGAGAGGATATCATGGCGATTGCAGTTAAAGAGCTGAATGTCATCATCGCCGGCGTCGGCGGTCAGGGTGTAGTTCTGATGAGTGAAATCCTGGGCAATGCCGCCGTCAGAGACGGCCTGCGGGTAAGAGGCTCGGAGGTGCTGGGCATGGCCCAGAGGGGCGGCTCGGTCTTCAGCAATATCCGTTTCGGAGAAGAGGTTTATGCACCGCTTTCTACTGATGGGCGGTGCGATGTCCTGGTAGCCATCGAACCCAGTGAAGCCCTGCGCAATATTCAATATTTGAATAATACCAGCGTGGTTATTATGAATAACCGGAAGGTGGTTCCGGCCACAGTCTCCATGGGCAAAAGCACCTATCCTTCCATAGAGCAGATCGTAGACAAACTAAGGGGAGTAGCCGCTAAGGTAATAACCCTGGATGCCGTAGAGCTGGCTGAGAAGGCCGGCAACCGCCAGGCCACCAACGTGGTCATGCTGGGGGCTGCTTTCGGCTGCGGTAAAATGCCTATTAACCTAGAAACCGTGAAAGCTGTGATTTTAGAACGCGTCCCTGCCAGAGCGGCTGAAGCCAACATGAAAGCCTTTGATCTAGGATGGCAGGTCTGCGCGAAATAGAATTAACTAAGGAAAAAATATGAAGCAAAAACAACGCATCATCAACAGGAAACACCGCATTAAGGCACGGAAGCTTAAGAAAAAAGCTCAGCAATTGAAGGCGGCTGAAAAAAATTAATCTCGATCCCTGGAAGGCCGGGGGGTTGGGTAACTCCTTCGGCTTCCAGACGCCTCAAGGTTTAAACCTTGCATTCCATTTATCTTCTTACCGTAATTCTGGAAGAAGTCAAACCTGCTATTTACGCAGTTTTATCCGTGTCTGTTCGCGCCAGTCATGATCATCAGAGATTCACAAATTAGACACTTAAAACCTTTTTATTCTGGCTATTTTTAAGCATTTTAAGGAGTATAGTGGAATCTCTCCTTATTGGAATTGAGCTTTATTGTTTCTTTATGCGCCAATATTCCATTTCTCAATATTATCCTCCCCAGCAAAATCACACGGTTTTTTCTTAATACCAAAATACTGCCTCTGATCTCTTTTTTTTCTTACACATTCCGCTCAATCTGTTATAATACATACCAGCCCCTTTTCTTGACTGAAAGGAGTATAATTAATGTAAATGCTTGCTTAAGGAGCGATATAAGTGGTAACAACTAAAAATTATGATGTTAAAGACCTGACACTGGCGGAGACCGGTAGACAGCGTATTGAATGGGCTGCCCGGGAGATGCCGGTTCTGAGGCTGATCAGAGAGCGCTTTGCTAAGGAAAAACCATTGAAAGGCGTGCGCATTGCCGGCTGCCTGCATATCACCACCGAGACAGGCAACTTGGCCCTCACCTTGCAGGCAGGCGGGGCTGAGTTGATTCTCTGCGCCTCCAATCCTCTCAGCACCCAGGATGATGTAGCTGCCGCCCTGGTGGAATACGGTATTCCGTCTAACTGTATCAAGGGCGAAGATGAGCAGACCTACTATCAACATATTAAGACGGCTCTGGATCATGGCCCTCAATTGACTATAGATGACGGGGCTGATCTGGTTACCACGCTACATACACAGCGCCAGGACCTGATCAAGAACGTCATTGGCGGTACAGAGGAGACCACCACAGGAGTGATCCGCCTGCGCAGTATGGAAAAAAATGGAGCTTTGAAATATCCCATTATTGCAGTTAACGATGCCCTAACCAAGCACTTCTTTGATAACAGATACGGTACGGGACAGAGCACTCTGGACGGCATCACGCGGGCTACCAATATTCTCTGGGCGGGAAAAAATGTGGTTATCGCAGGATACGGCTGGTGCGGCCGCGGCGTGGCTATGCGCGCCAAAGGCATGGGCGCCAAAGTGATCGTCACAGAAGTGGAACCGCTGAAAGCCCTGGAGGCAGTGATGGACGGCTACCAGGTGATGCCCATGGCGGACGCCGCCGGTATTGGCGACATATTTATAACACTAACCGGAGATCTGAATGTTATTGATAGAGCCCATTTTAACCTCATGAAAGACGGTGCTATCCTGGCCAACAGTGGACATTTCAATGTGGAAATCAACATCCCTGCTCTGGAGTCCATGTCAACCGGCCGCCGTACGGTACGGAGTTATGTGGAAGAATTTACTCTCCGCAATGGAAACCGGCTGTATTTATTAGGCGAAGGCCGCCTGATCAACCTGGCTGCGGCTGAAGGACACCCGGCCAGTGTTATGGACATGAGTTTTGCCAACCAGTCTTTATGCCTGGAACATATGATTAAAAACATGGGAAGCATCAAAGCCCAGGTCTATCCTGTTCCCGAAAACATAGATAAAGAGATCGCCCGCCTGAAGTTAAAGTCCATGGGGATCAACATCGATACACTAACATCGGAACAGGAAAAATACCTTGCCGGTTGGGAGCAGGGAACCTGAGAAAAATCAAATTAAAAACGCGTAATAATTAATTGAATTATTGATAATATTTTTAAGTCAATAATCTCGTGGGAGGGAATAAATTTGGCTAATTGTTTTATGAGTTCTCATAAATACCTTTTCACTTCGGAATCCGTTACCGAAGGGCATCCGGACAAAATCTGCGACCAGATTTCTGATGGCATTCTGGACGCCATGATTAAGGATGATCCCTATTCTAGGGTTGCCTGTGAAACAGCAGTCACCAATGGACTGGCCATCGTTATGGGGGAAATTACCACCAGGACTTACGTGGAAATACCGGAAATTGTCCGGAGTATCATTCGCGATATAGGCTATACTGATCCCGAGTACGGCTTTGAGTCCAAGTCCTGCGGGGTCATGGTTTCTATCAATAAGCAGTCCCCGGATATAGACCTGGGCGTGAGTAAAGCCAGAGAAGCTAAAGACGCCAGTGCTGATGAGCTTGACAGGACCGGAGCAGGAGACCAGGGTATGATGGTAGGTTTTGCCTGCAAAGAAACCCCTGAGCTAATGCCTTTGCCGGTGGCCCTTTCTCACAAACTGGCCATGCGCCTGGCTAAGGTCAGAAAAGAAAAACTGTTAAATTACCTGAGGCCTGACGGGAAATCCCAGGTTACGGTAGAGTACCGCTATGGCGCACCGGTTTATATCCCTTCTGTGGTTATCGGCGCCCAGCATGATCCTGATGTTACCCATGAAAAGATTACCGGTGACATCATAGAGCAGGTTATCAAACCGGTGATACCAGCCCAGTATATGGATAAAAACACGAAGTATTATGTAAACGCCACTGGCAGATTTGTAGTGGGAGGCCCTGCTTCGGATACCGGCTTTACAGGACGAAAAATCCTAGTGGACACTTACGGCGGCATGGCCCGCCACGGCGGAGGCGCTTTCTCAGGCAAAGACCCCACCAAGGTAGACCGTTCTGCTGCCTACATGGGACGTTATGTGGCTAAAAACGTAGTAGCGGCAGGCCTGGCCGACCGACTGGAAATCCAGATTGCTTATGTAATAGGAGTCGCTCATCCGCTCTCCATCTCTATCGAAACCTTCGAAACCCAAAAAGTGGATAATGATATAATACTGGACCTGATTCACAAGCATTTTGATTTCAGGCCTGAAGCCATTATCCGCACACTTGACCTGCGGCGTCCTATTTACCGTCAAACTGCTGCTTACGGGCATTTTGGACGGTTGGACGTGGACCTGCCCTGGGAGAGAACTGATAAAGCCGAAATTTTAAAGCAAGCAGCTTTTGGTAAAAAAGCCAGCTTACTAAAATAGACAATTAAAAAGGGGGCTGACCACCCCCTTTTCCTTTTGGATGGCAGGATCGCAGGCTTGTCACTGGAGAGATTTTTTCGGAGTTGTTAACATGACTACTAATCCCATTAAGTTCGGTACTGATGGTTGGCGGGCAGTCATTGCCCGTGAATTCACCTTTGACAATGTGCAGATTTGCGCCCAGGGTGTGGCTGACTACCTGAAACAGACAGGCCAGGCGGGAAAGGGACTGGTAATTGGATATGATACCCGGTTTGCTTCTGAAGACTTTGCCGCGGCTGCTGCCGGGGTAGTAGCCGCCAACGGCATTAAAGTCTATCTCAGTTGTAAAGCTATTCCTACTCCGGCTGTCAGTTACGGCGTTACTGAAAGAAAAGCCGGCGCCGGTGTAGTAATTACAGCCAGCCATAATCCAGCCCGTTATAACGGCTTTAAGCTGAAATCAGAGGACGGCGCCAGCGCTCCATCTGAAATGATTGAATCCGTGGAAAAAAACATCCGGCGCAGTCTGGATTCCCGTGAAATCCGTTCCCTGCCGCTGGAAGAAGCTCAGAGCCAGGGATTGATAGAAGTTTTCGACTTCGATCCGTTGTATTTTAAGAGAATCGCCCAATTCGTGGATTTTGAACGCCTCAGGAACAGCGGGCTTAAAATTATAGTGGACTCCATGTACGGTGCCGGTTCTGGCTATTTTAAAGCCCTCCTTGGAGGCGGCCATGCTGACGTTTTGGAAATTAATAACGAACGCAATCCCTCTTTCCCCGGCATCAACCCGGAACCTATTATGGTGAACCTGAAGAAGCTTTCAAACCGGGTCATGGCTGAAAACGCCGGCGTAGGGCTGGCTACAGATGGTGATTCCGACCGCATCGGCATAATGGATGAAAATGGAAAGTTCATCACCCAACTGGAGGTATTCGCTCTCCTGGCCCTGTATCTTCTGGAAACACGCGGCCAGCGCGGCGCCATCGTTAAAACGGTTACAGCCACCAGTATGCTTTACCGCCTGGGTGAGTTGTTTAACGTCCCGGTAATTGAAACCCCGGTCGGTTTCAAATATGTTGCCCCTGTAATGCTGAAGAAAAATGCCCTCATCGGTGGAGAAGAAAGCGGCGGCTACGGTTTCCGCGGGCATGTACCGGAAAGAGACGCCATTCTGGCAGGTCTCTATTTCCTGGACTTCATGGTCAGCACCGGCAAGACTCCCTCTCAATTAGTGGCATATCTTTTCAGCAAGGTCGGCCCGCATTATTACAACCGGCGCGATTTCCACTTCCCCGAAACAAAACGGCAGAATATAATAGATGATATTCAAGAGCATAAACCGGCAGACCTGGACGGCTCAAAGGTAGTCCGGTTTGATACCGCAGATGGCTTCCGTTTTACCTCCCAGGATAATTCCTGGCTGTTGATGCGCTTTTCAGGCACTGAACCTCTTCTGCGTATTTATGTGGAAACAAGCAGCCCTGAGCGTGTGGAGAAAATACTGGATCTGGGGCAGGCAATTACAGGCGTTTTAAATTACAACAAAGGGGGTTAAGCTTGGCAAATCAGATAAATCTGGATAGTCCTGAGATTTACCGGCAGTTGGATGCCGAGGGCATGCTGGCGCATCTGCACAATTTCCCCCGTCTTTGCCGGCAGGCCTGGGAAATGACTCTGAACCTGGCTTTTCCTGAGGCTTATAAAAATATCAACAAGATACTGGTGCTGGGCATGGGCGGTTCAGCCATAGCTGGAGATCTGGTAGCCGGTCTGGTTGCCGAAGAAGCCAGGATACCCATCCTGGTCTGCCGTGACTACGGGCTGCCGGGCTATGTGGATGCTGGCACCCTGGTGATTGCATCCAGCTATTCGGGCATGACCGAAGAAACGCTAACGGCTTTTTCACAGGCATTGAAGATGCCTGCCTTGAAACTGGCGGTTACTACAGGAGGGCAATTAAAGGACCTCTGTGAAAAAGAAAAGATTCCCCTGATCAGCTTTGACTATAGGTCACAACCGCGGGCTGCTTTGCCTTTTTCCTTTTTTATCCTCCTGGGACTTTTTCAAAAACTGGGTGTGACCGCTGATCAGTCCGCGGCCGTGGAAGAAACGTTAAAAAATCTGTCTCAATTAGCCTCAGGTATTGATGAAAAAATTCCCTTTGAACACAATAAAGCAAAAGAACTGGCATATAAGCTGGCAGGCCGTCTGGTAGTTGTTTACGGTTCAGGAGTGACAACCGAGGTTGCCCACCGCTGGAAAACCCAGCTTAACGAGAACAGTAAGATCACTGCCTTCTATGAGTTTCTTCCAGAACTGAACCATAATGCTGTGGTGGGGTACCACCTGCCGCCCGAAATAATCAGCCGTACAAGTGTGGTATTCCTGTCTTCTTATCTTTTAAATGACCGCATCCGCCTGCGTTACCAGATAACCCAAAAATTGCTGAAACAGGCGGGTATTGATTTCTATGATCTACATGGTGAAGGCAGTAGTTCTTTAAGCCAGATGATGACACTCGTACTGATGGGGGATTTTGTAAGCTATTACCTGGCGCTGATAAACCGGGTGGAACCAACGCCGGTTACAGATATTGCTTTCCTTAAAAACGAGCTGGCGAAAAACTGAATGACCCTGTGAAGCCGGAAGGCCGGGCTGCATTTTTTCAGCCCGGCCTTTTTTATACCTCCTAGCCGAAGTTTACTACAAAATATTATGTTAACTGGTGATTCAGCCTCAAACAAGGCGGGAAGTGTTCCATTTTTTGGCTATCGATGATGTATGGCTAATTGTAGTCCCCCATATAAATAGTATACACTTGACAATATTCCTGAACTGTAAATCCTGGTTCCCGGTCCACTCTCTCTTCCCAAAGACGATTGGAAGGTGCTGGCTGATCGCACTGAAGAATTGCTTTCCGGTCAATAGGCCTTCACCACTCCCCCAGATAACATAGAAACCCTGGCGCAGCATTGTGCTCAGATGATACGATAAAAGGAAATGCAGAGTCTGCCTGAGGCAGAAAAACTTCCTGTTGACTGGCAAAGGGGGGACATGAATGCTATCACGCCGGGACGATCGAGAACCAATAGCGGGGAGTCTCTGGGCTATAGTGCCTTTGAAAAATCAGGCTTTCCCTATGTGTTGGCCACTCTGGGGTTGAACTCGGAACAAATTCAACAGGCAGCCCCAAAATCCGCCTTTAGCTAATTTCAAACAGACATAAGGTTTCTTCACCAAACCGGTGAAGATGCTCAGGCTCGTTTAGCTTCGTTTGACGATGAATTGGGGCTTTCCTGAATTACTTGTGAGAGGTTTTGTGCGCTTTTCAGCAATTGCCCTTGAAGGTTGGGAAGGCGGTCTTTTATACGATTCTCAGGACCCAGAATGGTTATAGCCACCGGGCAAAAATAGTTGTTAACAGGTGCAGAAATACCCATAGAGCCTACAATACCTTCACCAGAAGTAACAGCAAATCCTTGTTTTCTAATTTGAGCCAGAGTTTCTATGAAGGCGTGTTCAGATACCGGAGCACTCTTTGGATACCAGAGGGAAATAATTCTTAAAGTCAGCCTTAATTCTCTTTCAGCCATTTGGGAGAGCAGTACCTTCTGGGCGGCGCCCAGAGGCTCTATCGGTTGTATATCCATGGAATCCTGTAAAACCCTCAAGCCATGTTTGCTGGAAATATCATATACGTGGATGAACTGCATTCCCATAACGATGTCCAGTGAAATAGTCTCTTCAGAAAATTCAGAGAGCCGTTTCATCTCATTATAAGAAGCAAATAGAAGGTATTGATGAGTGGTCCGGGGATTGGCAGCCAGCCGGGTTACCAGAGGCCCCAGGTAGTAACGATGGCTGCTGGGGTCATAAATAGTAAATTGTGGTTTTTTCAGGATATTGAGCATTCGATGCGTGGTGGAGGTGCTGAGATTGCAGGTCCTGGATATATCGGTGACATTATTGATGCCTTTGTTCAGGCAAACCAACACACTGGCAATACGCTCGACGAATGAGGCTGAAGCAGCATTATCTACCGATTCAATCATTCTTTTCGATCCTTCTAAAATTACAATTAAAAAACTGGCTTACGCGTTGGATAGAGCTAAGACAAGGTCAGCCATGACCCAATAAGGAGGGCGGGCTCAGCATACCAGACGAAGTCCTTATTGGTGCCGCCTTTGATCACCTCTTCATCCAGCCATGGCAGGCGGATCAAGCGGGAGACAGCCCTGGTCATAACACTATCCGGGACCTTTTCCGCCCCGTATAAGTTCTTAGCGTTTGGGGGTACCCTGGTTAGATTGGATCAGACGCCGGCCACGGGTTTGATGCGGGGTCAACAGGTTCTATTTTTAGCATATATCAATTCGGCCATTTCTATTCTCCTTAGGTGACGTTAATTCCCTGTATATTTATTTTTTTATGGCGTATTGGGCGGAAAGCAGCGTATCGATAAATATTATCGGTTTACCGATCTTTTTAAAATTCATAGGACCATGGATCATCCCTTTAGGGACATGGACGGTGGTAGGGCGGGTGATAATATGTTTTTCTCCTTCTGCGCCCAGAGAGAATTCGACCTCCGCATCAAATTCCTGGATTTTACTGAGGTCGGCATTCAGGAAAAAATAAAACTGGTCGAAATCATGGGCGTGAGGTTCCGGAACCAGTACACCGGGTTCAGCGACATAGTGAATGCGGAGAGAAAATTCCGCGCCCTCATAGTCTTTAGCCCCGTTAGTAAACACAACCGGAAACAATCCCCCACGCAGGCCAATAGGTTCGGAAACGAAATATTTATCATATTTACGGGCGTACATCTTTCGACCCTCCTTAACAATTTTTTATGCAGATAAAAACCCTTTGAATACAGATATTATCAGCCAGTTCGATCACATTTTACTTAACTGACTGAACGGCACAGCCTGACTGAGTTAAACCATCCGTACCGCGCCTGCCTGTATTCGAAACCGCAAACATAGAAGAAACTGGCCCTTGGCCGGAGCATTTGCCAGACTTCTTCGCAGGCGGCCAATTCTTCGGCGGACAGCTTGATCTGGGTAACCGCCAGGTTTTCCTCTGATTATTTGACGGAACCGGCCCAGTAAACGATGGAAGAAACTATAGAATTTTACAGCAGCCAGGCCAGGGAAAACTGGGCCAGAGTCTTGCTGTGACATTCCGCCATCAAAAATCCATAAGGCCCCGGCAACCTTCCATGCATAAAAGCTGGACATACCTACATACAATACTTTTCCCTGGCGGACCAGGTTATCAAAGGCGTGGAGGGCCTCTTCAAGAGAAGTAGCATAATCGGAAGTATGAGCACAGTAGCTATCGACATAGTCGGTCTGAAACCGCCATAGTCCCTCTCCAATATCGGTCATGGTATGTTTGCGGGAAAGACCGTGATCGTTGAAGCCTTCCAGCTTGGTAGCCAGGACAGACGCTGAGGCCGTTTTTTTCACAGTCACCGGGAAAACTCTAAACATATTGCAGGCTGGGCGAGCCAGGTTTACCCTGCAAGGAATGAATATCACTGTGACAGATGCCGGTGGCCGTGATACGGACATTAACTTTGCCCTTGGCTGGTGGCTTCATAGTGACTTCTTCGATAACCAGGGTTTACCCATTTCATATAATATAGCGGCTTTACAGGTTGTGTTTTTCAAGTTAATATCTCCTGAACAAATTAATCATAATTTATAACAAGATTAAAGCGAGCCTCTTAAGCGGGGATCCAGGGCATCTCTCAAGCCATCCCCTATCATATTGAAACTGAACACAACCAGCATGATAGCGATGCCGGGGGCAATAGACAGTATGGGGAGCTCAGTCAAATAATCCTGTCCATCAGTTACCATGCTACCCCAGGCAGGGGTGGGGGGTGAGATGCCAATGCCAAGGTAACTGAGGCCGGCTTCTGCCAGGATAACGCCACCCAACATCATTGTCATGGCCACGATGAGAGGGGGGAAACAATTAATTAAAATATGTTTGAGCATGATGCGGAGGCTGCTGGCGCCGATGGACCGGCCAGCCATAACATAGTCATTTTCCTTAACTGTCAGGACCTGTCCGCACATGAGACGGGCATAAATAGGTATCAGACCAACAGTCAGGGCGATAATCACGTTTTTCATGCCTGATCCTAATAAGGCGGCGATGACCATCGCCAGCATTATCATAGGAAAAGACATTAAGGCATCAATAATCCGCATAATAATAGTATTCGCCCATCCACCGTAATAGCCGGCAATCAAGCCAAGACTTAAGCCGACGACAGCGGCGATAGCAACGGCTACGAACCCTACTATCAGAGAGGTCTGGGCGCCATAGATAATTCTGCTCAGAGTATCCCGGCCAAGCTGGTCGGTACCCAGTAAATGGGATCTGCTCGGCCCTTCTAGAATTTTACCGGCTCCCAACTCATAGGGATCATAAGGTGCGAGAACAGGCGCCAGTATGGCCACCAG
This sequence comes from uncultured Dehalococcoidales bacterium, assembly GCA_964386535.1. Taxonomy (GTDB): domain Bacteria; phylum Chloroflexota; class Dehalococcoidia; order Dehalococcoidales; family UBA3254; genus CAYLRY01. Next base: position 62,502 of record CAYLRY010000012.1, read on the forward strand.
AATTAAGGCTACAATAACTACTATACCAAATACAACCAGACCGCGGCTAAAGAATACCCGGCGAAAGCGCTTGAATTCACTTACTCGGGGTGGGGCTTCTGTATTATCGGTTGTCACAACAGCTTCGTTTACCATGACCATATTCTCCCTTAACTATACCTGATTCTGGGATCCAACCAGCCGTAAGCTACATCTACAACCAAATTCGCCAGCAATGTAGTAGAGCCTATAATCAGAACGATGGCCTGAATGTAAGGATAATCCTGATTAACGACAGAAGAGATGGCCAGCCGGCCCATGCCGGGAATAGCAAAGACTGTTTCTTCCAGTACCGCGCCGCCAAGAATCTGGCTAATAACAGCACCCAGAAGGGTAACTACCGGAATAAGTCCATTTTTCAGGGCATGCCGAATAATAATGGTGCGTTCTTTCAAACCCTTAGACCAGGCAGTCCGTATATAGTCCTGATGCATTACTTCCAGCATGGCAGAGCGGGTCTGGCGGGCGTTGGCGGCGATTGGGAAAAGGGCTAGACAGGTCACCGGCATTACCATTTGGGCAGTACTTTTCCAGAAGTCCTCAAAGGGAGAAGTATACCCTATTAGAGGGAGCCAGTCCAGCTTGACGCTGAAGACCAGCATCATAATAAGGCCCAACCAGAAAATAGGAACAGTGATCCCCAGGTTAGCCAGAGCAGTCACAACAGTATCTATCCAGGTACCTCGACGTATGGCGCTAATGACACCCAGAGGCACACCGATAGCCAGGCCGAAGATAAAAGTGACTATACCAATGTGAAAAGTGATGGGAATCCGATGTTTAAGTTCGTTGATAACTGGAGTTCCCTGCAAGATGGAATCGCCGAGGTCGCCATGGAGGAGTTTCCACATCCAGTCCCCATACTGGACGATCATAGGCCTATCCAGGCCATATTGATGCCGAAGGGCTTCAATTTCTTCCGTTGAGAAGCTGGACGCTTCATTCTGGGTAACCAGCATGCGAATGGGGTCACCCGGTAACATACGCATAGCAAAGAAAACTATGGCCGTAATCAAGACAAGAACGACTACTGCCTGGATCAATCTGCGAATAATAAATGTTGTCATCTTATTGACCCCATCCTTTATTAATTCGACTAAGGAATGACAGGTAGAGGTGCCTGTACTGATAAATGTAAAATTTTATAAACTTGATAAGAGAAAACAGATTTAAGATTCATGATTTAGGAATGCCTGGACTGGCTTATAAATCGTAAATCATCAATCCTAAATCGACTAAAATTTTAATTTTTAAGAAGGTGCAGGCTTTGATTAGCAGGCCAGGCTGTATGCCTGGCCTGCTCTGGTCTGCTGTGTTAGCTTGTAGGGTTATTTATCCAGCCAGAAATGCTCCCAATCCCAGGCCCAGAAGTAAGCAGCGCGCTTGCCGATACCAGGATCTTTGACATAGTCCTGGTACACGTAGCCGCGTCCGCCTTCAGCGACGGGGATCACGGAGACATTGTCATACAGGATCTGTGAAGCTTTCTGAGTTAATTTTGCATCATAGGTAGTTGGAATAGATGCGGCATCCATAGCTTCTTTCCAACCAGCGATATTCTTGTTCATGCTCTGGAAGAATTCAGCACCGGGATAGAATTCCTGAAGCAGAGACTGGTTCATGTTACCGTAGGAAGGAATGTTATCGCAGATGATGCCATTCTTCCAGGTACCGGTATTGCGATACTCATTAAACTTGGTAGGTTCTACAAAGACCAGCTCAGCATCTATACCGACTTTAGCCAACTGGCTCTGGATAGAGACCCAGAGGTCCTTATTTAAAGCCGTAGGATTGGGATACATCTTGGTCTTGAAACCAGTGGGGTAGCCAGCTTCGGCTAAGAGAGCCTTGGCTTTGGTTAAATCAAACTCACGACCTTTGTAATCCGGGATAAAGGCAGAGTTGTTGCGCGGAGCTAACTGGTAGCAGGGCTGCCAGTAACCATAGCCCAGATTATCGGCGATCCATTTGCGGTCGATAGCGTAATCCACGGCTTCGCGAACTTTCTTGTTATAGAAAGGAGAATCTGAATTCGCATCGTCAAAAATCATGAAAGCAGTAGCCTGAGGCTGAGCAAAAAGAGTGACGCCGGTCATATTCTTGAAATCAGCGATGGGTTTACCAAACTCAGCCAGGACCATATCGCCCTCTTTCTTCTGAATGGCCAGTTTGCGGGTATTCTGATCCGGGACATACTTAATGATATAAGTATCTACCAGCGGATATCCAGTATCCCAATAGCTGGGATTCTTCTTGAGGGTCATGTGGTCATCCTGTTTATATTCCGAGAATATGAAAGCACCGGTACCAGACGGGTTCAATTTGATATAATCTTTACCTTTAGTATTGTAGATGGTGGGGGATACCATCGGGTTTCCATCGAAGACCTGGAGAATAGTATTCCGCCAGCTATTCAAGTTGACTTTGACGGTGTATTGATCAATGACTTCTACAGATTTCCAATCGGACCGTTTCTTGGCCTCTATCAAGGGATCAAAGTTGAATTTGACAGCCTGAGCATCGAAATCACTACCGTCATGGAATTTAACCCCCGATCTTAAATGGAAAGTAATTGATGGGGCTCTGATATCTACGTCCCATGTCTTGGCCAGATCACCGGTGACAGTGCCATCCCACCAGGCCTTTACCAGGCTGTTATAGAGCATATATTGGGGGACCATGGTAAAGGTATCTGCCGGCCAACCGATATTTCCACCTGGACCCATATCCGCGATGAAGGTGAAAGTGCCACCAGCTTTGGGTTTACCAGGGGCAACTGAAGAGGCGGGTGCCGAAGAGGTAGAAGTAGCCGGAGTGGTAACTGCGGGCGCCGAAGTAGTGGGCTTGGTGGAGGAATTGTCGCTGCCGCAACCGGTAACAAGAAGACCAGCAGCAACGACGACGACCAGAGCAATAAACAACACAGACTTGTTCAATTAAGCCTACCCTCCTTTTAAAAATTTTATTTAATATAGATGGGGAAACTATCCTTTTTCATTAATTTCACCAACCCCTCCACACAGTAACCGCATTATTATAGCAACTTAAAGTCAATGGTCAATATCAGGCAATTCGGGAGACGGTTTTCAACCAGTCTTTTCCTCCTACAGGACAATAAGCTAAACACTTGGCGCAAAAATAGCCGGCACCGAGTGCTGCTACCGAGTCCATTCGGGCTAAAGGTGCAATTCTTTCGCGGGCCTTCTGGATTTCTTCAGGAGTGGGATCAAGGGG
>CAYLRY010000013.1:0-65570 GCA_964386535.1 uncultured Dehalococcoidales bacterium
TGCTGTTCCAATTGCGGATGGTCATGGATTGGTAGGCCGGCGCTGCCATGATTTTATTGAGGCGGCTTCTGGTACGCCGGGAGCTGAGGCGCTGCGAGTAAATCACACCAGGGCCGGGCCAGACGCGGTCAACTCCTTCCCACGGACTGAAGAGAGGTATGACAGAAGCCGGATCAAGGTCTATCAAAAAGATGACATCGCTGTGATATTTCTCCGGTTGCTCACCGAAGCCTTCAGGTTTGTTATCAATAACGGTTTGAAGCTGGAGGCGAGTCAAGAGCAGGACTTTGATGAGGTGATCATCCAGTTTAAAGCTCTCAGGCAGGGCTTTTTCAATCTGAGCTTTTACCTCAAAAGCGGGCCGGTCAGATTCAAAAAGCACGTTGCCGCTGGCGATATAAGTTGAAACATGATTAAGGCCCAGCTCTTAAAAGCACTTTTTTAAGCCGGCCATGGGTACTATATTTTTGCTGCCGACATTGATGCCCCGGAGCAGCGCAAAATATTTCATGGTGTAATTCTACCATAAGTTAGAGGGGGTTGACCCGGGAAAAAGCTTACACAAATCAAGCGTGCCCTGCGTGGAAATGACATGAAGCCGGACGGACCTGTTTACTTTCATTGAACTAATGAAGAAGCAGTGTGCCCTTTTAAGTCTATTTGATGCCAGGTTTTGTGCAGGTGAGGCATCCTGATCACCGAGGCTGGAGTTTTTAGTAGTTAAGTGGAGATAGGGGGATTCGAACCCCCGACCTCCGCGATGCGAACGCGGCGCTCTCCCGGCTAAGCTATATCCCCATCCTACATATGGAATTATAGCACATACAGGCTGGTTAATAAATGAACCGGTGTTCTTGGGGGCCATGCCTTTAAGGGGCGGCCTTTAAGGCATGGCCCGGGCAAGCGCAGTATATAATGAAAGCATGGGAGGTCAGGGGTGAATATTGTCTTTTTAGCTGTACTGATTTTGGTTTTGTTTCTGACGCCGGGGTGTACGGGGTGCGGAGCCAGCCCGGCTGCCTCAAATTCTAACCAGGCTCTGCCGTCAGACCGGAATGGAAGCCAGGAGACAGCTAACGGGTCTCCCCTGTTAGATACCGGCCCGCAGCAGAGGAGCCAGGCAGGACAGATCCAAAATGTAGATGCCGAGGGCGGGGCGGCGCCGGTTTCCAGTCCGCAGCCGGGGGTTCAGGCAGGCCAAATATTTAAACTGCCGGCTCCCAGGCTGAAAAGCGGGGTTTCACTGGAGGAAAGCCTGCTGAAAAGAAGATCGGTGAGGGACTTCTCCAGGGAGCCGCTGGCTCTGGAGGATATCTCACAACTGCTGTGGGCAGGCCAGGGCGTGACCTCTGAGAACGGGTTCCGCACCGCGCCGTCAGCAGGAGGGCTTTATCCGTTGGAGATATATATAGCGGCAGGCAGGGTCAGCGGCATGGCGGCGGGCCTTTACAGGTATTTACCGGCTAGTCATGATCTGGTTTTGGTCAAAAGTCAGGACCTGACAGAGGGGCTTTTCCAGGCTGCCCTTCAGCAGCCGCCGGTCAGGGGATGCGCAGTTAATGTGGTAATTACTGCCTTTCCGGCCAGGACCACGGTCAAGTACGGCGACCGGGGCACAGGGTACGTCTACATGGAGGCCGGACATGCGGCCCAGAACCTGTGTTTGCAGGCTGCGGCGCTGGACCTGGGAGCAGTGACCATAGGGGCATTTGAAGACGGCCGGGTGAAGAGCCTGCTGGGGCTGGATAAAGAGGAAATTCCGCTGTATGTGATTCCCGTGGGGCATAAAAAGTAAGGGCCTCCCCTTAAAGGGGCGGCCTTTAAGGGAGCACCCTGGCCAGATAATCGCCCACCACAGAAAGGGTATTGTCCCGGACGCCTTCTTCCATTTCAAGGCCCAGGAAGTGCATATTGAACTCCATGATATCCAGTCCGGCCAGTGCCGCTTTTTTTTGAAGGCAGGCTTTTTTGATGAGATCAGCCACGTCCAGGAGGGCTCTGGCGCTGAGGCCTGGGGCGTCCATATAGCGGGCTGCCCAGGTAAAATTATAGGAGCCCACATCAATGTCCAGGGATACATACAGGAAAGGGGTTTTTATCCGTTCCGCTAAAAAGCGGGAGAGCGAGGTCTGCCATGACCCGGAGAACTCAGATAAGGGGAAAAACCGGCAGCCCTTTTCTTCAAAAGCCAGGTAACTCCGGCGGAAAGGGCTGTCTCCTGATGCCGGAGATCTGGAAGGATAGTCCGCCACACCGATAAAGGAGAGATTTTCCGGGAGGACTTTACCCTCATCCAAAAGGAAAGACCAGAAATTGCCACAGGAGAGATAGCCGGCTGATCCGGCGTCAGGCTGAGAGAGGGCCAGGGGAATGCCGGCCAGTGAACCGGCAGAGGCACCGGAGGCGGCTGAAAGCCTTACGGAAAGAGGCAGGGCATCAAAATGCTGGTCCAGCACCAGGATGCTGAGGTTTTCAGAGCCGTATTTGTTAGACAGGGCAGAGATAACGCCCATAGTTGCGGCATGGTCCACGCCCACCATCAGGGGAATGTCCGGGAAAATGCGGCTTTCTACAAAATCCTGAAGCTGCGCCGCCAGGGCAGGAAGTCCTCCGGAATCATAAAATCTGCCGATATCCTGCACGGTGATACGGGGAGAGTCGGCGGCTTCAGGTCTGGGCCACAGCCAGGAGGGCACGGGGAAGCGGCCGGCCAGTTGAATATCAAGATCCGGCAGGGCGGCTTTCAGATGAGCGGTGACTGCTGCATAAGGGTCCCGGTGCAGGCTGGACCCATCCGTAGCGCCCCCAGCCAGGCCGGCCATCCAGGCCTGTTTTAGCTCCAGGTTCCAGGGATCATCGGATGGGTCAAGGGCTACACCAAACAGCTTCAATTAAGTTCTTTCATCCACCAGCGTCAAGAGGTCTTTGACTTTACTCTTATCTTTTGGAGGCAGCACTTTGCGGAAATTCTCCGTGCAGTAAGGGCAGGCAGTGATTAAAAGGTCTGCTCCGGTGGCTTTGAATTCCTTGATTCTTTCTTTAGCAGACCAGGTATCCATGTCAGGCAAATAATTGCCGGTGGCCCGGGCGCCGCAGCAGAAAGAGTTCTGCCGGTTTCTTTCCAATTCCACTAACGTGACATTGCTTAAAGCCGAAATAACCTCACGGGGGGCGTCATAGATGCCCAGGCCCCGTCCAAGGTAGCAGGGATCATGGTAGGCCACTTTAAGGGTTTCACCCTGGCGGCTCTTCAGTTTTCCTTCTTTAAAAGCTGCAGCCAGAAGCTGGCTGATATGCTGTGATTTGACGGGCTGGTAGTCCGGCAATATCTCAGGGTACTTTTTCTGGATGAACTCCTGGCAGTGGGGATTAAGGAAGACAAAGGTCTTATTATGTAAAGCTTTCATCTCCTGCCAGTGGGCATTTACCAGGGGCTCCAGGGCATCCCAAAAACCGAAATCATAGAGGGATGAGCCGCAGCAGCCCTTTTCGGAGAACAGGCTGAGGGGGTTACCGATCTTTCCCAGCAAGCTGAGGGCTGAGTCCGCCATCTGGCTTTCAGCTTTAGTATGGAAACATTCAGTAAAAAGGACGGTATCCGCTTTTTCACTCTGGATTCTGGCAGGAAGCTTCAGAGTGCTCCTGCGGCCCAGGTCGCCGGTTTTAGCCATTTCGGCAGCCATTTTAACAGCCCCTTCAGGAATTAAGCCCTGCCTGACGCCTTCACAGCGGGCCAGGCGGATGATATCCAGGGGGTTGACATAGGGCGACTGAGAGCGAATTATGCCGCAACGGCTATCGCAGGCGCCGCAACCGGTGCAGGAGGAGAATAATTCAGCAATAGACTGAGTGTATTTTATCTGCTTATCAGCCAGGGCTTTCACCAGGTACAGCAAACCGCCGGCGCAAAAGGTAAAGCAGGCATCCCTTGAATAAATGGGGCACAGCTCATAGGTTTCCGGCCATTCGGCATAGGTACAGCCGGCGCATTTTATGCATAATGAGGCAGCGCCATGAACATCTTTAAAAGTACTGGTCAATTTCATAGCTCTTCCTCCTTAAACAGCTCAACGCCGGGGTTCATAATATTATTGGGATCAAAAGATTTTTTAATCTTTTTAAGGGCTTCATAATAACCGCCGGTAAGCTGGAGGGTGCGGTACTGGGCTTTATGCCTCATGGGAATGGCCCCGTACTTTTCCATAGCGGTCTTGAACATCTTCTGATAGTTGGCGCTGACTTTAGCTATCAGCTCATCATTGTTGGGATCCGGGAAGCAAAAGATACGGAAGAAGATGGAGCGGCCGAAGTCAAAGGGGTGGGCATAGTAGCAGACAGGTGTTACCCCTACCTTGGCGAATTCCTCCACCGCCCATTTTTCCATCTTCTTGACATCTTTGGGCTCAGTCAGCATGATCCAAACCATATAGCGGCCCAGGCCAAAGAAGGTGGGTTCAATTTGATGATATTTAGCATACAGGATATCCCAGCCCATCTTGGCGATGGGCATTATTTCATTTACTTCCGCCTCGGTCAGGGCTTTACCGCCGTATTTAGGCGCCACCTTAGCCAGCACTTTATCATGGGCTACCATGGTTTCTTCATAGCCGGACATGAAGGTGGTGACCACGCAGTAGGGTTTGCCTTCCGGCGCCTGCCGTGGATCAGCTTTCAGGATGGGTGGGATCACTGTTCCGGGTTTGGAGACATCAATGGCGAAAGTCTCATACAACTGCCAGCTCCAGATTATGCAATGCTCCGGGATGTTGTGATTGAGGATGTCCTTGACAAAGTCCACCGCGTCCGCAAAGCTATTGAAAGTGGCCAGACTGACGCGGTTGGCTTCGTTGATGGGATAAATACGGATGGCAGCTTTAGTCACCACGCCCAGGGTGCCGTAAGCGCAGGTGAAAAGGCCAGCCAGGTCAGGATGAGGTCCATAGCGCATATGGCTGCCTGAGTTGGGAAACTGAGAGGAACCGGTATTAAAAACTGTGCCATCAGGGAGCACCACTTCCAAATCAATAACTGAATCATAATGGCGGCTGCAGAGACTGGTGGTGGGGCGAGATAAGGAGTTGCCCACTACTGCTGAACCACCGGGAGCAGTGGGTACGGCACAGCGGAAACCCTTTTTAAGGAGAGCTGTAGTCAGGATATCAAAATTGACACCGGCTTCCACCACAGCGTAACCAGAATCAGTATTTATTTCGATAATCTTGTTCATGCGTCTCAGGTCCAGGATCATACCGCCGTCAGCGGGGAGGGTATACCCGGCCAGGTTGACTCCCCGCATAAGGGGCGTTACCGGGATTTTATACTGGTTAGCGATCATCAGCGCCGCCCTGACATCCTCCTTATTTTCCGGCAGCACCACAAAGGCGGGTCTGTGGTATACCGGCGGTGGATCAGAGGCGTAGGTGATTAGAACCGCTTCATCATCTTTCACCCTGTCCTCGCCAAGCGCCTCTTTCAGCCTGGACAAGACAGCGCTTTTCTTTTTTTCAGTTAAGCGCGTGACTGTGGTCATAATTACCTCCCGATGCTATTTTAATAAAAAGGATTGACATTGTAATTTGCCTTAATTATAACATAATTGAAGATACTGACTATATTACGTATTGACCTCTTTATAAATGAAGTAAGTTTTTATTCCTGGAAGTGAAGTCGTAAGGCTTAATAGAAAATTACTGGAACGAGCACAGTGAGAAGCTGTGCCCGTTTATAAATATTACTGTAAAGGGTGTATCAGGCGATAACCTGCTCTCTATTCTCCGGACGCGGACGGTTTGCTGAATGCCGCCTTTTTACAAAAGACTTTTTAATAAGAGCCGGGGGATCTCCTGATAAGGGCTTGCTGCCGGAAGGTTTAGGCTTGCGAGTGCCGCTAACTGCTTGGGTACTGCGGCGCGGAGCCGGTTGATTTTTCGGATGATTCAACTGAGCAGGCCTGCGATGGGTGCCGGAAGAAATTCCGGATTCTCCTTCTATATCTTCAGCCGTATAATTAAATCTTTCTATTTTGCGGCTCTCAATAGGTTTGTGGAAAATATTTTCCAGGGCTCTGACCATGTTCCGATCTTCACGGGTTACCAGGGTGAAAGCCTCTCCGGTATTCTCTACGCGGCCTGTACGGCCGATGCGGTGGGTATAGGCGTCAGTAGTATCCGGCATATCATAGTTGATAACGTGTGAAATGCTCAGGATATCGATGCCGCGGGCAGCCACATCTGTGGCTACCAGTATTTTCAACGATCCATTACGAAAACCGTCCATAGCTGCCTGGCGCTGTTCCTGCGACATATCGCCCTGCAAAGCGGCCGCCTTGTAACCTGCCCTGCGCAATTGCTGGGCCACCCTTTCACAGCGGTGTTTGGTCCGGGTGAAAATCAGCACTGAGTCGGTCTCCGTGACACGCAATATCTCTTTTAAAAGTGCTGTTTTTAGATGGGGTTGTACCGGATACAAAGCATGAGAGACGCTTTCAGCCGGAACAGTATGACCGATCTGTATGGTCAGAGGGTTGCGCAGCACCTCCTGTACCAGCCGCCTGATATCTTCCGGCATGGTAGCCGAGAAAAGCAAGGTTTGATGAGGCCTCATCAAACACCTGACAATGTTGCGTATATCCGGCAAGAAGCCCATATCGAACATCCTGTCCGCCTCATCGATAACCAGCACCTCTATATTAGATAAATCAATAGTGCCCTTTAAGAGATGATCCAGCAGCCGGCCGGGACAGGCAACTATCAGTTCAGGACCACGCCGCAAAGCCTGATACTGGATCTCAAAGTTAACACCTCCATAAATGGAGATGCCCCGCAATCCGGTGTGATACCCCAGGTTATTGATAGTCTCACAGGTCTGCTCCGCCAGTTCACGGGTAGGTGAAATAATCAGAGCGCTGATTATTCCACGGGGACAACTCAACAAACGGTGCAAAACTGGGAGTACAAAGGCAGCGGTTTTTCCCGTGCCGGTCTGAGCCAGACCGATAATATCACGTCCCTGCATGATAGATGGAATAGATTCAAGCTGGATCGGCGTTGGGGTGGTATAACCCTGTTCCCTAATGCCTTCCATGATGCCTGGATCAAGATTAAAATTTTCGAAACTCATTAAACTCCTCGAAAGATTGAAAAAATTAGCAAAAGGACAGGCTTATTGACTATGCCTGTCCCATATTAAAGGTCTTGATTACCGGCTGACTTTAACAGTGTTATAGCAATCGCGGCAAAATACCGGCCGCCCTTCTTTGGGCTCAAAAGGTACTTGCGTGTTTTTACCGCACTGGGCGCAGGTAGCCGGATACAATTTCCGTTCCGAACGGAAACCGGGCTGAATGCTTTTATAACTGCCGGTTTTCAACTGGCGGTCCTTTCTTGCTTGACGGCATGACGGACAGCGCTTGGGAGAATTGGCATATCCTTTAGCTATAAAAGCTTCCTGCTCTTCGATACTGAAGCAAAATGTTGCCCCGCAATCAAAACAAACAATTGACTTTTCTTGCAAATCCATTGAATGACCTCCTCTTTAAAAATATTTAGTTTGAGTTCGGCCATCCAATACTCGGGAAAATCTCTGAGGATTCAACGAAGCATGTAATAACCTTACTGAAACCATTAATGATATTATAGCCCAATTAGATTTATTTTGCACTTTATTTATTTACGGACAAAAAATACAGCCCTGATAATACTCATGAGTATTATTACGGGCCATAAGATCTATACATTATTATGTAAAATTGCTGTCTCCAAAGATGATCGTCCGGCAGAAGAATTACTTTATACTCAGGTAATACAGGCCTAGTTTACATTCTTTACCGCTAATTCCCATCTACTGTTTGAGAGAACCCCTCCAACCGTACAGACCCTGATATCATGCCCTTTACAGGAAGCTGCTGAAATACTGAAAAGATACTCTGCCAGATCATTGGCGGATTGACCTTTGAACTCTAGATCCGGTAATACATCCTGAATGTCACGTGCTTCCGGTTTTTCCATATCTCCTTTATACGTAGAAATGCCCTTTAAAAAACCGGCAAGGGGCTCTAACTGCCAGGCCTTTGCCGGAGCATTGAAAGCTTTAATACCCAGGATAAACACCGGCTGGCCATTTTGTTGAGTAACCACACCCGCGATCCTGGGTGTATGCAAGGTATCCGGTTCAGCCCCTGCGCCATCCAGTATTTTTTCCAGATATTCTTTTCCCGGTTGACTGGCAGTATTGAATAACAAATTATAAATCTCAAAGACAGCCTCAGTCTGTATACCGTTAGTTATGGACGCAAGGCTATTTTGGAGGCTGTATTTCACCGCAGAGTAGTGTCTGAGAGGATCATATGCCGCCCCGCCGACCGGTCCTATTCTGATAATGTCCCCCATTAAAACCGCCTTTCTTTCCCTGCTCTCGGGCGAGCGTCCGGTTATCAAATAAACAAAGCAGGGTTTATTTTCGGCGGTTAAACCCAGGAACAATTGTCTGCCCGGGTATGGTCCATTTGGATTATTCATCATTTTTCCCCTTATTTTTCATGTTTATGACAGTAAATGCCTCTTCATATTATAAAGCATGTACAACTGTTTCCGAAATCCTGAATGGCGATTTTCTCTTTCCATTCAATTCATGCTATAATCTATCTTTCCGAATGATTAAAAGGCAGTATATCATGAAGTATAAAGCAGTTCTTTTCGACTTATTCGGCACTCTGGTGCGCAATTTCTCTTTTAAAGAATACCAGAAAGTGCTGGACAGGATGGCTTCCGTCTTAAGTTTACCTCCTTCCGATTTCAGAAAGCTCTGGTGGGAAACGGCAACTGAACGAAATACCGGAAGTCTCAACAGTATTCAGGATAGTATCGCTTATATAAGCCAAAAACTGGGCGCCTCTTCTGAGAAACCGCTGATTGAAAAAGCCATCGGCATCCGTTTGGACTTTATTAAATGGATGTTGACGCCGCGCCCGTATGCAATAGAGGTTCTTACCACCCTGAGATCACATCATTTTCAGGTAGGATTAATCAGCGATTGTTCTAACGATATCCCGCTGGTTTGGGATGATTCTCCTCTAGCGAATCTTTTTGATACAGTGGTTTTTTCCTGTACGGTTGGGTTGAAAAAGCCTGATCCCCGCATATATGAACTGGCTACCAGCCGCCTGAACGTCAGTCCTGGACAGTGTATTTTCATCGGTGACGGAGGCAGCCGTGAACTCACAGGCGCTTCCCAGTTAGGAATGCAAGCGGTTCTGATCCGGCCATATGGCGATACCGAGCTTCCACAGGCCAATTCTGAAGTAAAAGACTGGCGAGGTCCGGCTATCTCCTCCCTGAAGGAGGTACTTGATCTGGTACAATTGCCTTCAACAGACAGGAATAACTAATGTGAAGTATCAGGCTGTTATTTTTGATCTATTCGGGACATTAATACCCAGCTTTTCAGAGCGTGAATACCGCCAAAAGGTACATCAAATAGCTTCCATGCTGAATGCGCCCCCAGGGGATTTCTGGGAATTATGGTCAGTCACTTTAAGAGAGAGTATGCTGGGAATCATTCCAGGCCTGGAAGAAAAAATCTTATACATATCCCAAAAGCTGGGCATTCAGGCAGAGCCCAGTAAGGTAAAAACCGCGGGAATTATGTTCCTTAATTATGAGGCTGAAAATATGTATCCCAGGCCTGAAGCTGTTGAGGTGCTCTTACAACTAAAAACAGCGGGCTTAAAAACAGGCCTAATTTCTGATTGTTCAGGTGAAGGCCCTGAACTATGGAAACGGACTGCCCTGGCGCCTTTATTTGATGCAACGATATTTTCCTGCCAGGTTAATATGCATAAACCGGACCCCCGGATATATCAATTAGCCTTACGGGAATTAATGGTTAAAGCCAAGTACTGTTTATATATCGGCGACGGCGGCAGCCGGGAGCTAACAGGTGCTTCAGACGCCGGCATGCAGGCTATCCAGTTGCGTATTCCCGGAGAGATTAACCCGGATGTCTTCCGTATCAATAAAGAGGGCTGGCAGGGTGCTACCATCAATTCGCTAAAAGAGGTACTGACCTTATTAGAAGTTTCATAAGGAGTAATAATACCATGGATCATTTTCTGGATTTGCAACTTTTTCAACCCGAGTATTTATCAACCATTCTGGATAGAGCGCTGGAAATAAAATATAACCCGCAAAAATTCAGCCGGGCGCTGGCCGGAAAGAAAATGTATATGTTATTCCAGAAAACATCCACTCGTACTGCTCTTTCTTTTGCCTTTGCCATGACCGGGTTAGGTGGTGAATATTTTTTGCAAAAATGGGATGAAAGTAACTTTACCGTCGGTGAAATCCAGGATGAGACCAGGTATATATCTCGCAGCGTTGACGTAATCATGGCCAGACTGAAAAGTAACTTGGATATTAACCTTATGGCCCGCTACGCCACAGTACCGGTAATTAACGGTTGCTGTGATAAACACCATCCCTGCCAGGCCATGGCTGACCTGCTAACCTTGAAAGAGCTTTTCGGACATCTAAGAGTTAAAATGCTTTATATTGGAGTTAGAAACAATGTTTTAAACTCATTGATGGGTTCATTGCCCAGGATGGGAGGCCAGCTTTATGCTGTTACTCCTATTATCAATGCACCTTCTGATGACCCGGATCTTTACCGCCTGGCATTAAAAACCGGAAATTTCCACGATGTTGGAAATGGACATCCAACATTAGCTGACTTAAAGGAAATCGTTCAGGACATGGACGTGGTCTACACTGACACGTGGATTGATATGGAGTTTATAAATGATAAAAAGTTTGAAAATTTAAAAAACGAGCGAATTAAAACTATGCTTCCTTTTCAGATTAATGACAGCTTGATACAATCCAGCCGGGTTAAAGTGATGCATGATATGCCTATACATGCGGGTTATGAAATATCCCGCGAAATGGTTGAAAAGCATTTAAACACCATTTTACAGCAAGCTGAAAACCGGAAATGGGCACAGGCAAGCATACTGCTAACATTATTAGAAAACCAGGAAATACAGAGGCTTTTCAGGCAGTAATAAAATATCTGTTCAGTTTACCGCGTACAGGTTTCCATCTATAGAGCTGATATAGAGGGTTCCTTCCACCATAGCCGGCGTGGAGTTAATTTCACCTCCCACCGCAAAATCTTTAATTTTCTCTCCTGTAATTGCATTCAATATATAAAGGCGGCCGTCTCTAGCGGCTGCATAAAGGCGGTTATTGGATATGATGGGTGTAGAATTAATCAAGGCCCCGGTGTCTGTTTCCCATACCTTTTTCCTGGTCTCAATATCCACGGCTATGATTTTCTTTCCCGAAGCTGCATAAATCCTACCATTGGAGAGAGCAGGGGAAGCGCCTGAGGAGCTTCCCAGTTTGACAGACCAGAGATATCCGGAGGCTACTGGCGGCTCTGGTAAGGCTCCGTAAATATACAAAATTTGCCAGTTGGGCCGGATCAACTTTTCTCCCATCCAGTTGCGGGCATTTCCATCCATAGCTATCAACGTTCCCTCATTATTGACGAAATAAATCGTTGTGCCTTCAGCCACCGGAGAGGTAACTACTGGCTTGGTAGAAGGCATTTGCAAATGAAGCCTTCCCTTTCGTGCGTCCAGGGCATAAAAATAGCTGTCCCAGGCCCCGAAATAAACCAACCCGTTGATTACTAATGGAGAAGAAGAGACCACATCACCTGTGGAAACCCTCCATATCTGTTTTCCATTCAAAGCATCCAGGCAATAGAGGGAATAATCATCACAGCCGAAATAAACCCGCCCATCTGCTACGGCCGGGCTTGATTTGATTGGATAAGGCGCCTTAAAGCTCCAGATTTTAATCCCGGTGGAGGCATTAAGGGCATAAAGATTACCGTCATTAGAGCCAAAATAAATGATATTATTAACTATAGCCGGAGAAGATTCTACCCAGGAACCGGTTTGAAATTCCCAGCGCTTTTGGCCGGTAGTTGTATCCACCGCATACATTTTGCCGTCTCTTGATCCGCAGTACACAACTCCATCGGATACTGCGGGAGATGATTGCATTACATCTCCTGCAGTTAAAAGGATTTTTACATTGCCCTGTAGATCCACACCAACTGTGTTGATGCCACCGGAATGCATCGGGTCTCGCCCGAACATAGCCCAGTCCCCGGCAGACACTGGTATAGAACTAATGTCAATATTCGGTTTATAAACAAGGTCTGTATAACTGAATACACCCCAAAATGCCAGCAGTAGCACCACCACAATAACGGCGACCAGCATTATAATTTTCATCCTACGCCGGCGTTTTAAAAAGCTTTCCCGAGGTTTACCCCATTGATCATAGAATTCTCTCGTATTCTCCAAAACCCACACCTCCCGCGGGAAAATTCAATGGTATACACACTAATATTACTATTAATCCTATTCGACTTCAACTAGGCCGATCCAATACGATTATAGTAAAATAGGTTCATTATAAATGCAGATTTTTACATTTAAATGATATAATAGCTTTATACGAATAAAGATAGAGGCTTATCTTATTCTCAATAGAAGCTAAAGCTATATATTTTTAATTGTTGATTTTTTCGAGGTAATCACCATGACATTAGTTGCTTCTCTTAAAGTAAACGGCAATCTTATAGAGCTGACTGGATTTTCCCAGGCTTTTGTTAGCCGTACTGTAGCCGGAGCCGTATCTTCGCTTAAAGGAGTGCCAGAGATAAAGGTTCTTGATCTTTCTATGAAATTCGGAAAAGTCAAGATAGCTATTAACAACAATCCTCTGACTCTAAAACCTTTTCCAACCCTTATTTTAGCCCGTACTCTGGCCGGAATGGTTTCTACCCTTAAAGGTGTAGAAGGAGAAGTCAACAGCCTGGAAATAAAAATGTTTGCTCAAAGCCAGGACAGTTCCACATAAAGTGATAGCTAACCGCCAGACCACCGTCCAGCACAGCCATTTAGGCTGATTACTCCCATTTTAAATTAAAAGCCCTAAAATAAAATTCTATCTGAGGGCTTTACTATCTCATTTGGATGATTCCCTGCTATACGCTGGTTGCAGTTTCCTGTAAAGGGTTTTTAACAGACTGTGGAGGACAAGGCACAGAGGCAATCTGACGCCGGTAAGCGCAGTTGAAGCAACGTTTAGCTTCGTTAATAGCTTCCCTTTCTTCGTAGCCCAGCTCCACTTCAGCAAAATCATGACAACGTTTTTCAACCGGCAGGGCAGGCATCACAGGCTGTTTTTTATCCTGAAACTGGGTGTCTTTTCCCACGTAAGCGGTAATCAGTCTTTTCTGAGACAAAACTTCGCTGATATCCCCGCTGCCGCCCAGATATTTATCCATGGCCCGGGCGGCCTGACGGCCCTGTGCAATAGCTTCAATCACCGAAGCTGGTCCCAATACTACATCTCCTCCGGCATAAACACCGGGTTTATTTGTAGCCAGCGTTTGCTCATCCACTTCGATAGTACCGCCTTTGCCGACTTTCACTCCCAGTTGGGCAGGAATATCCGGCACCTGGCCTATGGCTTCAATAACCGAGTCAAATTCCATGGAAAAATCGGCGCCTTTTATAACCACCGGACGACGGCGGCCACTGGCATCAGGTTCACCCAGCTCCATACGGTTGCAGGTTACCTTTAAACAGCCGCCTTCCCGGCTGATTTTCACCGGGTTAGCCAGAAATACTGTCTTAATATTTTCTTCCAGAGCAGCTTCCACCTCTTCAGCACTGGCCGGCATTTCCGCTCTGGTACGGCGGTAAACCAGGGTAACATCTCTGGCTCCAAGACGTAGAGCCACCCTGGCGCTATCAATAGCCACATTGCCTCCGCCGACTACCAGCACTTTATTTCCAAGATTTACCTTTTGTCCCAAGCTGACGTTACGGAGGAAAGTAGCCCCGTCCATTACTCCCGGCAGGTCTTCTCCTTCTATGCGCATATTGGTACCGCGGTGAGCCCCCAGGCCGATAAACACAGCATTAAAACCCTGGGCTAAAAGCACGTCAACAGACTCAATCCGGGTATTGAGCTGGATCTCCACACCCGCGCTTTTGATAATATCGATTTCTGTATCCAGAACGGCATCCGGCAGACGGTAGCGCGGAATACCTACCCTCATCATACCGCCCGCTTTAGAAAGGGCTTCAAAAACGGTAACGGCGTGTCCGGCTTTGGCCAGATAATATGCGGCTGTCAACCCTGAGGGGCCAGAGCCGATTATAGCCACTTTTTTCCCCGTTGCCTTTAAATGCTTCGAATACTGTCTCCATTGATCACCCCCATGGTCAGAGGCATAACGCTTCAAAAATTTGATAGCCACGGACTGGTTTATCTGTGTACGCCGGCAACCTGTTTCACAGGGATGAATGCAAACTCTTCCCAATACACCGGGAAAAGGTACTTTCTCCCTGATCACACCCAGGGCATCGGCATACTCACCTTCACTGATCAAACTTACGTAAAGCGGCACATCCACCCCAGCCGGGCAGGCATAGCTACAAGCGCTGATAATGGATTCACGCTCGACTCCAGATTCCCATTTAACGGCACGGTCCATGAGTGCTCCGGTAGGGCAGACATCTACACAGGCGCAGCATAGCCGGCAACCTGAAGTGCTTAACGATTTATCATCTGAAGGGGACGGAATTTTGCCGGTTTTCGTCTCAATCATTTTGATAGCTTCAATACCCCGTACATCACGGCACATCCGCACACAACGGCCGCAGCTAATGCACAGGTTATAATCTCTATCAAAAAACGGATTGTCTTCATAAACCGGCAGGTCACGCCAGCTATATGCGAACTCATCCGTACCCAGCCCGATATATTCCGCCACCCTCTGCAACTCACAGTTCTTGTTATTAGGGCAAAGGACGCAACGCTGGGTTACGGCTACATTGCGTAGACAAATGTCTGAGGGTTTGCATCGCTCCCTGCGCCAGCATATTAGACAGCCGCAGGGATGATGGGCTAAAATGCGTTTTAAAACTTCCCGCTGCCGGCTTTCCAACCCTGGGGTTCTAGTATGGACAATCATACCTTCGCTCACCGGAGTATTACAGGCAAGCAGGTAGTCTGCCTGTCCCTCCACCTCTACCATACACAGTCCACAGGACCCATCCGAAGGCAGGCTGGGGTGATAACACAGGGTCGGTATATAGATTCCCGCATTCTGGGCAGCCTCCAGGATGGTCGCCCCATATTTTACCCATACCGTTACGCCGTTAATGGTAAGTTTTAACTCATCCATGATAGCCCTTTCTCCTTGAAAATAGCCGGAAAATTATCTCAGTGGATTCGATATAAATTTAGCATTAAACGTGGTTGGGGGCAAGTTAAAAAGCTATAGGATGATCTTACATAACTTGCATAAGTCTAATTGGGGAAAATAATACAATCGGGTCTTCAAAAGATAAAAATTCAAATGATAAATTGAAATCACAGGATAGAAGCTCCCTGTATTTGACGGCGGATCGCCTGTATTTTGGCTCCGATATTCTCGGCGCCTGTAATTTCAGTTACCAGACAAACGCACCTGGCTCCGTGACGGACTACCTCAGCCACGTTGTTTTCTTTAATGCCACCGATAGCCACAAAAGGAATCCTGTAGTTTGCCACCACATGATCAAGATACCCCAGGCCCACGGGAGGCTGTACATCCTTCTTGGTGAAGGTCTGAAACAGAGGACCTACCCCGATATAGTCAACCACACCTTCCATCACTGCTCTTTTAGCCTGCTCAGGTGAGTGAGTTGACAGACCTATCAGCATGCCGTCACCAACTATTTCACGTACTTTTTCTGGTGGCAAGTCATCCTGACCCACGTGAACGCCGTCCGATTCCACGGCCAGGGCCAGATCCACATCATCGTTAACTATAAAACAGGCGGCATAGCGGGCAGTCAGGTCCCGGATAATCAGGCATTCACGGTACTTTTTAAGCATGGATGAATCCTTTTCGCGGTACTGGATAATCTTGATATCTGCCTCCAGCATCTGACGGACTACTTCAGGGTTAGATCGCCCCAGTGAAAACTGACCGGCAGTAATTGCGTAAAGGTCTGTATCCGGAAAAGATCGCAAATTTGGCATTTAGCTTTTTTTCTCCTGTTGTTTTCAACTTTTGTCATATAATTAGACCGGCTGATCCAGGTATTTAGCCACCTTTCCCCATCATAATGACGGATCATGGCCGACATGAACTTGCTGTTTAAGCAACGTACATCAGATTGTGTTTTAGTGGCGCCCGGCGGCCAAATATAAAATGATAATTTATCTTGATTATTATTATTATTATGCTTATTTTATTAATAAATCATTATTATTTAGCCGCTACATTGTTTTCATTCTCAGATCATGCCAGTCCTTGAAAACCGGCTTGTAACCCAGACCAGCAATGACCTTTTTCATTTCCTCAACCGATCTCCTATCTGATATTTCGAATTGTCCGATGCCATTAGTAGAATCGGTATGCCCGCCTACTGCGGTGGAAGACCCGGCTGACATTTTAGTAACCCCCAGTCTGACTAGATTATCCCTAAAAGCAGCATTTTCGCGTGTCGAAAGGGTAATCCCAGCCCTTGGCAAGAATAGACGCATTGCCAGAATGCTTTGTACCAGGTCACGGTCAGATAAAGGAGATTCAGGCTGATAGTCTCCGAACTGGGGTCTCATACGGGGAAAAGAAACGCTGATTTCCGCTTCTGGGAACTTTTTTTGTAAATAAGACGCATGAAGCCCGGTCATAAATACTTCGCTGCGCCAGTTATACAACCCCAGAAGAGCTCCAATGTTAAGAGTACGCATACCCGCCTGGCCGCCGCGCTCGGGAGTCTCCAGGCGGAACCTGTAATCCCTTTTAGGGCCCTGCGGATGCAGGCGCAGATAGACTTCCTCATTATATAATTCCTGGTAAATGGTTAGACCATCCACTCCGGCAATTATCAACTCCTTATATTCTTCAATGGACAGGGGATAAACCTCAATGGTAATAGATGAAAAATATTTTCTTAAAACAAGCACACAATCGCGGATGTATGAGACCGGTGAATGCCGCCTGGATTCGCCGGTCAGGATCAATACATGCTGTAGTCCGGTTTTAGCTATGACCTGGGCCTCCTTTTCCACTTCCTCCAGGGTCAGTTTTCTTCTGGGAATAATATTAGATGTGTTAAAACCGCAATATACGCAGTGATTGACGCAGTAGTTAGCTAGGTAGAGCGGTGTATACAGACCGATGTTGTAGCCAAAATGACGTATGGTCACTTTACGGGCAGCCTGAGCCATTTCCTCCAACAAAGGCGCTGCCGCGGGTGACAATAAAATGAGGAAATCAGACTTCCGGAGATCCTCTGTTCCCAGAGTCTTCAGGACCTGTGATTGAGTAACTTCGTTAAATACTCTGGACCAGTCAGTATTATGCAATCCGGCAATCTCATCATAAAAAGTCATATTATCACCTGCTTAATTTTGCCTGAGAAATCCGGTCAGCGGAGAGGAAGCCTCAGCCGACTCACGTACAGAACCTGGACCTGCCAGATAAGCTTTACGACCGGCTTCCACAGCCTGTCCGAAAGCTTCTGCGATCAGTACCGGATCATTTGCTGTGGCGATAGCTGTGTTGACCAGAACGGCAGCCGACCCCATTTCCATAGCTTCTGCTGCTTCGGAAGGCCTTCCAATACCAGCATCCACTATCACGGGTAGATCAATTTCAGAAATCAGTATCCGGATTAGCTCTCTAGTTTTAAGCCCGCGGTTGGTTCCAATAGGTGCCCCCAGAGGCATAATCGCAGCCGCTCCTGCCTCAGCCATTCGACGGGCTGCCATCAAATCTGGACTCATGTATGGTAAAACTACAAACCCCTCCCCGGCCAGTGTCTCTACAGCCTTAACCGTTTCGAAATTATCCGGTAGAAGATATTTCTGGTCCGTAATAATTTCAATCTTCACCCAGTCACCACAGCCTGCTTCCCGGGCTATACGGGCAATGCGGATGGCCTCGGCAGCGTTACGGGCGCCAGAGGTATTGGGCATTAATATGGTGTTTTCCGGCAAATACTCAAGCATATTTTCTTCAGCCTGGCCAAAATCCACACGCCGTAAAGCCACAGTCACCACCTGCGCTCCGGATGCTTTAATAACCCTGGGGATCAGATTATAGTCGGAAAATTTACCTGTGCCTATAAACAAGCGGCTGTCTACCTGCCGTCCGGCAATCATCAATTTATCGTCCATATTTATCCACCACCGATTATAGTTATTATTTCCAGGCTGTCGTTTGACCTCAATCTGGTGCTGTGCCATTTTTCTCGCTGTATAATTTCGCCATTCAATTCTATAATGACCATATTCTTTTTGAATCCCCGGCTCTGTATCAGGTCCTGCAAGGAACATGAGTCCAGTACCTCTGATTCCTTTCCATTAATTTTCAGAATCATTGTTGTCTCCTGACAAAAAAAGCTTGCCCGCAGGCAAGCTTACTGGTTTCACTTTCCTACGTTGGCATTACCCAAATCAGGTTCAAAGGGTTGTTCCCATGATAGGGAACTCTCAGCCTCAACGGCACCCCCAGTCTTATTCTATTGTTAGAATACTGCTATTTATTATATTTTATTAAGCAAGCAAATAAATGTAAAGCGGCAAAACCGGGCACCAACCGTCAACATGGATCCGTCATAATAATTATCAGGGTTAAATTTGTCCCTTGAGTGATCTTCCAAAATCTTCAAATCCTCTTATATTACAATAGACCTCATAATCTGATTTTACTGGTTTTTAATACAAATACTCGTGTCCCCAATCATGACCGATAAAGGCAGGGTTCATCAACTGGACGCTGATAATCTGCCCCTGGTGAAGAGATTCAACTCCTTCCGGAATACAGATCAAACCAGCCGACTCAGCCATATGCTTTAAGCGGCTGAGTTCAAAAAAAGGAGTAACTGAAATACTGCCGTCGGCTTCTAACGCCAGCCTAGCTTTTTTAAACTCAGTCCAGGCTAGATGCCGGCGTTTAAGGTTCTCAGTGAGACGGGCAGACACAGTCATTAAAGGAGGACTTTTTTGACCGGCAAGACGCAATATCCCCGGCAGCGCTAATTGCAGGAAAGCCATCTCATTGCTGGGCGGCCCACCCGGCAAACAAAAAACCGGTTTCCCTTCCCAAATACCGAAAGCCACGCCTTTCCCGGGACCCAGGCGTACATGGTTAAACAGTTTATTCCATCCCAAGCCATCCAGTACTTTAACAATCAGATCGCGCTCGCTTCCCCAGGCCCCGCCGCTGGTTATTATGGCATCAGAAGCAGATATTGACTTTAACAACTCCTCCCGGATGGCTTCGCTGTTATCGCCGGTAATAGAAATGGAGTAGGGAATCTGGAGGCACGCCAGCCATGAACCCACATTAACGGCGTTGCTCGCATATAGCTGGCCTTCTTTAAGCTCCTCTCCCAGAGCTACCACCTCATCTCCTATACCGATAATAGAAACTACAGGCTTTCGATATACGTTGAGATGACTAATTCCGCCGGCTGCGACCAGGCTCAATCGTGCAGGTATAAGCATTTTTCCTTCTTCAAGTATCACTGTTCCTGCTCTTACATCATCCCCTGCCCTGAAGATATTCTTGCCTTCATTTTCACATTCTTTAACCAATACCTGAGGTGGTTTTTCTTCACAGAATTCAGAGGATAAGACCGCATCTGTTCCTTCGGGTAAAGGCGAACCAGAACAAATTTTAACCGCCTGACCTCCGGCAATGCTGCCCTCGAATTTACCGCCTGCAAAAACCGAACCTACTATTTTTAGGGTGACGGGATGAACCGGAGAGGCGCCGGAAACATCAGCCACCTTTACCGCAAAACCATCTTTAAGCGAAACGTCACTGGTGGGACTGTCTACCAGGGCAATAACTTTCTCTGCTGAAATATAACCGGGACAGGCAGCCAGGGGCAGCCTTTTTATTCCTGCCGCATATATATTGGATTGAACTAGAGCAAGGGCTTCTTTATATCCAATATAACTTGCTCCATCATCTATTTCTCTCTGGGACATTTTGACTTTCCTTTATTTTATTTTAATAATAAAAGCTTTCGTTCAGTTTGCCAAATAAACTGATTAGCTTCATTGTTGCATAATCAAATCCAGCGCCCTGTAGGCAATGCCCCCTATTATTATTGCCAGACCGATTTCTGCAATAACCATCAACAAGGTATATTTCAAGCCGCTTTCCTTAAAAAGCACGGCAATAGTAGAGATACAGGGAATATAAAGCATTATCACCAGAGAAAAAACCACCATCTGAACAGGCGACATTACGCTGGAAATCGCCACTCCCCCGGCAAAAGTCACGAGTAAGGCCAGTGCAGATTCTTTTCTCAGAATACCGAAAATCAACAATATTCCTGTAAAGGCAGGCAATCCCAGCCAGGTAACAGTTAGCGGAGTAAGAAACTGGGTAACAGTCTCCAGGAAATTGAAGACCCTCAAAGATTCTATCACCACACTACCTGCTACGATCAGGGGGATACCAATAGCAAGAAAATCCTTAAATTTCATCCATCCCTGGAGAAATATAATTTTTAAAGAAGGCACCCTGTATTCCGGGATTTCCATGATAATTCCTGGAGAAGTGCTGGGAATGAGCCTGTTTAACAGCCTGCCCAGAAAAGCAATTAAAACAAACTGGAAAATCAGCAACCCTATGGCCCATTGAATACCGATAAAAGCGCCTACCAGGCCCAGGATAACGGATATCCGTGCTGAACAGGGCACCAGAGTAGTTAAAAAAATCGCCAGAAGACGGTCACGCCGGTTGTCCATAATACGGCAAGCCAGGCAGGCCGGGACGTTACACCCGAATGCCAGGAGCAGCGGCATACTGGCCTGACCATGGAGACCCAGCGTATGACAGGGCCTATCCATCAGGAAAGCCAGGCGAGGTAAATAACCGCTTTCACCTAAAGCGCCCAGGATGAGATAAAAAGGTAGAATAAAGCCAAGGGCCACTGAAAGTGAGGCATAGAATCCGACCACTGCTCCGTTCCACAAAATATCCGCCAGCGGACCGTCAGCATGCGGATTTAGAGAATCGAAAAAACTGGAGATCAGATCAGTAATCCACCCACCAAAAAACGAAATAAAAACCAGGATAAGCATCATCATGAGTATCAGCAGGATATACCCTCCCGCCGGGTGGAGGATTATGTTATCGAGCTTTTTGGCTATAGAAACCGGGACCGGAGATAATGGTGGATGTGTGTTAACCTCGCGCGCAATTTTAGCGGCTGTGGCATACCTTTCGGAGGCGATAACCGCCGCAGAATCCTCTCCATGAATGGCAGAGATTTCTGCGGACAATTTTTGAGCCAGACTAACGATCTGGGGATGGTCCAGGTTTATTTCTCCGGTTACCCCTGGATCCTCTTCCAGCAATTTCAGTGAAATCCAGCGATGGTTTTTTATTGCTTTTCCGGATAGGGTCTCACTTAATACAGCGATTTTGCTTTCAATTTCTTTACCGTATTTGATTTCTATTGTAGGCTTATTTTCATGGCTGTTGTTTTTAATTAAGGCAATGGCCTCGTCTACCATTTCATGAATACCGATTCCTTTAACTGCCACGGTGTTGACCACCGGTGCACCTAACAGGCGGCTCAATGCGCCTTGATCCAGATGAATATGTTTTTTCTCTGCGATATCTGCAAAGTTTAATGCTATAACAAAGGGGACACGCATTTCCACCAGTTGTAAAGAAAAATAGAGATTCCTTTCCAGAGAGGTACCGTCAATTACGTTAATAACAACATCAGGATGCTGGTTGAGAATAAACTCGCGCGAAATAACCTCCTCGGGTGAATAGGTAGAAAATGAATAAATCCCCGGAAGGTCAACAATACGGATGCGCATCCCATGATGCACCAGGATTCCCTGGGCGGCTTCCACAGTCTTACCTGGCCAGTTACCGGTCTCCTGCTTCAATCCGATAAGCTGGTTAAAGATTGCACTCTTCCCCACATTGGCATTTCCGGCTAAGGCTATGGTAAGGATATCCTGTGAATGGCATTTATTGGAGGATGCTGATTTGATGTTCATCATATTTTCACTTATTTAGCGTGGGGTTCCGTCATATTTGATCCGGGTGGGGATGGCGTCTGTGACGGTATTATTTCGACAAAAATTTTACCTGCTATCTGCTGACCTATGGCAAATTGCGTTCCTCTAACATCAATCTGAATCGGTCCCTTAAAAGGCGCTGACCTTATCACTTTAAGTTCGGTCCCCGGCGTCAATCCCAGGTCCAGCATGCGTTTAACCACATCACGTCCGCCTCTTATAAAAGCCACCTTACCAACCTGATTATCAGCCAGGTATTTTATAGAAACCAGGTCAACCTGGCGTCTTTCTTTCATATCCGGTGATTGTGTTTGATATTTTTTACATTCTTGACAGTTTTCAAAATTAAAATCACAGAGGGGTATGCTCTGCCCATCATCAGGGCACAATTCCGGTTGTTGTAAAGTCTGACACATATTTCTTTCCACTTCATCAGCCAGGGTATGTTCCATCTCACAGGCATAAGCATGGACTTTATCATTGCCGATGTGTAGAACATCATGCAGAAATCTTTCCAGCAGCCGGTGCTTGCGCACCATTCTCCTGCCGTATCTGAAGCCTTCTTCGGTCAAAACGGCCCCCTGATAAGGCGAATAAACCACATAATCATTTTGGGAGAGCTTCTTAAGCATCTCAGTGACGCTGGCCGGATTAATTTTTAAGCGGTTGGATAACTCGCTGGTGCTGACGGCTTTTCCTTCACGGCTGAGAACATAGAGAGCTTCCAGGTATTCGTCTATACTGTTACTCATATCCTGACCCCCCCTTTTATTTAGGTATACCTAAATTTTATACTAAACGCAAGATGAAATCAATATCCGGACTTTATACAGTCCCTTTTTAAGAAATAACGTTGTAAAAATGCCAAAAACATCTTGTTAAAAATAAAAAAGGGTGTTATGATTAGATATATCGGGATATGGCGTGTTATATCTAATATTCAGGAGCAATGTATGTTTAATCCGTGCAGCTTTTTTAGCAGGCAGAGTCCGTTTCAAAAAGGAGATTTAAAGTACGTTCTTCTGGATCTTATTAAGGATAAACCCCGCCACGGTTATGATATTATCCGTGCTTTAGAGGAGCAATCAAAAGGAATGTATGCTCCCAGCGCTGGGGTAATTTATCCAACTCTGCAAATGCTGGAAGAGATGGGTTATGTCACATCTGATCAACTGGATGGTAAAAAAGTCTATTCAATTACCGAGGAGGGCCTGCATTTCCTCGAAAAAAGAGAGAAAGTAGCCACAGGAATAAAAAATCAGATGAAAACTTCCTGGGGTTCAACCAATATCACTGAAATGATGGAATTGATGGCAGAGATGCGAAAAATATCACAACTGGTTGGTCAGCAATTTCGTGATGCGGGTCCGGAGACACGGAAGCGAATTAAGGAAATATTAATACAAACTTATTTACAGCTAAAAAAAGCCACTGAATCTTAATAATTTACCAATCAATATTATTCAGGAGGGAGCTATGGGAATAATGGAAGCCATGATGGAAAACATGATGAACCGGATGAGCAAAGAAGAAAAGGAAGCCATGATGGATAAGATGATGTGCAAGTTCTTTGAGGGCATGACCAGGGAGGATAAGCAAAGGATGATGCAGGAAATGATGCCCAGAATGATGGAGGGAATGACCATGATGGATATGATGAGCGGCATGATAGCTGGCGATGGAAATGAAGGAATGATGGGTATGATGTCTGGTATGATGGGTGGACAAAAGGGAGAATGGATGCCTTCAATGGTAAACATGATGGAGCAAATGATGCCTCATTGTTTAAGTATGATGCTGCCGAAAATGCCCAAAGAAACCCGTGCTGATTTCGCTTTAAAACTGGTCAAATCACTTTTGGATAATGGGACCATTGAAATGACTGAGGATGAGAAAAAAGCCTTTAAACAAAATCTGATTGAAACAATACAGGGATTCTCTACTCCGGTCTAGTACCTAATTGGAGGATTTGCTTGGCATTTTGCCGAAGCTAGACACGCTCAGTTATTTGTATAGTTATTAACGAAACGAAGTACTAGTATAAACACTTGAAATTTTAACCACCTAAATCCTTAACTGATAATGAGGCTGTATTTTATGGAAAAAATCATCAAGATAGCAGACTATAACTGGAAGCCGGGCAGTCAAACTGAAATGCTGTATGAAAACGATGCAGGAGAATTTTTTATCGGGCCTCCGAAAAATATATCCATTGGTAATAGTTATGTCGTAGAGGTTAACGATGAGCTTCAGAAAGGAAAATATTACCGGATTAAAAAGTTTATAACCTGAGTAAAATAATGGATGAACAGCCACAAAATAAGGTGGCTTTTCTAAATATTTAAAGTCGTTAAAAAGTTGGCCAGAAATCCTGCCAGCAACGCCACCATTAAGATAACGACAATAAAAATAGCTACAAATCTCTTTTTGAAGATTGCTGCCAGCAGGCTGATTTCAGGGATACTCATACCTGCTCCGCCGATGATCAAAGCTACCACGGCTCCCACACCCATCCCCTTGCCCAGCAGGACTGCGCTGATAGGGATGATAGTTTCAGCACGAATATACATCGGGATGCCAATAATGGCAGCTACGGGAATCGCTAAAGGATTATTGGGGCCGGCTATCTTCACGATGATATCCTGAGGCACGAAACCATAAATAACAGCGCCAACAGCGGCGCCAATCATTAGATATATAAAAATATGTTTAAATAATGCCCAGGCAAAGCCAAACGCCCTTCTGATTCGTGGCCCATGGACCTCCCAGAAACTAGCCCCGGACATTGGATCTATAGCGAATCCACCTGCATTACCACCGACTACAGTCACCGATTTGACTGAACTGGCAAAGCCCAACCGTTCCAGTATTAAACCGGCCAGTACCGCGGCGATAAAAGTAAATATTAAGTATAGCACAGTAATCTTCCATCCCAGGAGAGCCAGCAGAAGCCCTGCAATGACCGGATTCAAAAGAGGAGATGCGAGTAGAAAGGATATGCAGATACCAAAGGGAACGCCGGTATTCAAAAGTCCCACCAGAATGGGAATAGTGGAGCAGGAACAAAAAGGAGTCAAAGCACCGAACCCAGCTCCGATAACATTCCCTACTACTTTAGGAGCTCGAGTGAGAAAATGCTGTATTTTATCCTGAGGAACATATTCCTGGATCAAGCCAACCAGGAAGGTGATCCCGATAAAAAGTGCAATAAGTTCTCCTGCTATCTGAAGGAAATAAATTCCAGCGGTAGCAAAATTATTCACCCCGAACATATTCTTTTCCTTACGTTATGAGAGATTACTTCTGGGAGGATTTCTCTTCGGTTGCTTGCTCTTTAGGTACTATTTTGGTATTACAGCAGCAGCCTTTCTCGGGTTCTCTGGCGGGTTGATTGTTGGGGACGATCTTCAGGTTGCAGCATCCGCCTTCACCGGCGGTTTTCTTCTCGCTTTTGAAAAGATTGAAAATGCCTTTTTTCTTTGTATTCTGATTGTTATCCTGATTAGCCATCTTGTCTTTCTCCTTATTAAATAATGCTGTTTTTGTTTCGTGGTAACGCTGATACTCACTGATATCAGCTATTGATCTATTGTGCGAACTGAAGGCTTAGAGCAATAATTATCCCCAATTTAATTCCCTTTCATTTGGTCTTATCATTCGCTAACTACTCTATTTAAAAAGGGTAAGACTTCACGCCAGACTTTAAGTGCTTCTTGATAAGCTAATTTGCCTTTATTGGTGAGCTCATATACTTTGCGCTGCCTGTCCCCGGTAGCCTCAGATGTAACCACGGCATAACCCCCTTTGGCCAATTCATTCAAAATGGGATAAATCGTGGCGTAAGTAGGTGTGCAGCAGCCCTGGGTGAATAGGCGCATTTTTTCCAACAAAGCATAACCATGAACAGGTCCCTGGTATAGCGTCTGTAAAATAAAGAACTTGGACAGGCTCATATTAATTAATGATTTCCAGTAAACCGGACTTTCTAATTCCATTAATAACCACCTTATTACGAACATCTATGTATCGGACAAAGATGTATCGAACATCTATATATTACATCAGCCCTATTATTCTGTCAATACCCTTTATGGAACAAATATCCACCATCTGGCAGCCTCCAATTATTATAAAGTTTTTACACCAATCTGGTAAAATAATGATGCTTTTTTAGCTTCGTTTGATGATGGATCAAGGAAATTCCACTGGGCTGAGTTTGAACCTCTCATTAGTGGCCTGGTTAAAAACATGGAAGGCATTTGACAGGTATTATAGTATTCAGTATAATCTGTATTTGCTGATATTATAGATTAATAAGAATATTCTGTGAGGCGGCGAAAGTGGAAAAGAGCGAACCGGTTTGTACCCCCGAAGACAGGACTTGTTGCCAGGTCGTGGCAATAATCGGTGTTGATGAGCGAGGCCAAATGATACTGCCCAAAGAACTCCGGGAAAAGGCGGGTATTCATGCCGGAGATAAACTGGCGGCCACCTACTGGGAAAAAAATGGCAGGGTGTGTTGCATTACCCTAACCAAAGCGGAGGACCTCACCATGATGGTCAAATCTAAGTTAGGCCCCGTAATGAAGGAGATCCTGTAAACGAGAATTATATAAGGAGTGTAACATGGAAAACAGCGAGATTAAACAAAATGTCCGACAGCATTACGGCCAATTTGCCAGGCAGTCAGCCAGGTGCTGTCAGCCTCCCGGGTCTGTTAAAACTAACAAACATGCTGAAAGACTTTACTCAACGGATGAGCTAAACAATCTGCCTCAGAGTGCGGTTGATGCTGCGGCAGGCTGTGGCAATCCTATCGCCATCGCCTCACTAAAGCCTGGCGAGATAGTCCTGGATTTGGGAAGCGGGGGAGGTATCGATTGCTTTCTGGCGGCTCAAAAAGTGGGTGCTGAAGGGAAAGTTATTGGAGTTGATATGACCACGGAGATGCTGGAACTCGCCCGGCAGAATGCGCAAAAGATGCATGTTGCCAATGTGGAGTTTCGTTTGGGGGAGATTGAATACCTGCCGGTGGCCGATAACTCCGTGGACGTGGTGATATCCAATTGTGTAATTAATTTGTCCCCGGATAAGACTCAGGTCTTCAAGGAAGCTTACCGGGCACTGAAGCCTGGCGGCAGATTGATGGTCTCGGATATCGTTTTGCTTAAGGAACTTCCCGAATCAGTTAGAAATGATATGTCTGCCTGGGCGGGCTGCGTTGCCGGGGCTTCATTGAAAGAAGATTACTTGTCTACTATCGCAGCCGCTGGTTTTAAGAACGTCAAGATAGTATCTGAAGAGACATCCGCAAGAAGGACAGAACTGGCAGGTTCGATTGCCAGTGTCAAGGTCAGCGCAGACAAGCCGCAGTAAGATGAACCAGGAATGTTCTTTAATCCTTTTTCCGCTTTAACGTTGGTGATACCGGGAAAAAGGCGGCAGTGGTGCAATTTGATGGGATGGCAATCTCAGTCCCTGTTTACCTATGTTTCATGATCATACCAGTTATGTCCCCGAGCATAAGCGGCACTCTCGTCATTGGTCCCTTGGGAATCTGACGAATAATGATCTTAGCGGGTTGTGGTTTTCACTTCAGCATCGCAAGTTTCGGGATAAGGTGTAGTCCTTTTACTTTGCTCCTTTTATCACTTGCGGCGAGTGTGATCTCCTGGATAGTAATGAAGAGGATTGCTTTGGCAGCAAGTTTCCCACCTGCGGGGGCTGCCTCTGGGCTCAAGGGATCATTCAGTGCCCTTAATCATCGATGAATGAATACAAAAATATGCTGCTCTGCCCTCTTTTTGATATTATTAATATAACCCGTATCACTTACAGAATATAACCTATACCGGTGATGAAACGGCATATTGGCTGTAACTCAAATATAGCCAATATAGCTGTTTTAATACCGTGTGATCTTTTTATATCTTTTGTCATTTTCTATTTTTGCTAAATTGTTCTTTGTCACCCCATTTCCTTGGCCACATTCTTTCTTCTCCCTCGATTGGATATAACTCTTAATCAATTACAGGGAAAGCCAGAAAAAAGTTATTGACAACCAATTTAATATGTACTACCATTTATATAGATATATATTTATATGGAGGAATATCAATATGACTAAGGAAAATGAGCAGGCCAGGCTGCTGACCTGCATCGGGGAACCCACCCGGTTGCAAATTTTGTCACTTCTGATTCAGGGTGAGAGATATGTGGGCGAAATATCGGAGACCTTGAGAATCGAACAATCCCTGGTCTCCTATCATCTGCGGCATCTCCGTGAGTGCAACATCGTGCAGGCCAGACAGGATGCCCAAAAGACTTACTACCGGTTGTCTGATCCCCGGCTGGCTGAACTGGTGCTCATCAGTGCAGCTCTGGCAAAAGACATGTTCTTTTGCCAACCAGGTGCGAAAATGGTTGCAGAAAGCACCCGGGAAGTATCAAAAGCCGGAGGCATGGAGCAGGTTTGAGCTGCGAATTGTAATAGAGACAATCTTCAGGATTTCAAGAGCAAATCTTAATACAAAAGAGGAATTAACATGGCTGAAAAAAAAAACAAATCGGTTTCTTTGAAAAATTTCTAACTCTATGGGTAGTGCTCTGCATGGCAGCGGGGGTACTGATTGGCCAGTTTCTGCCGGCAATCCCTTCCTTCCTGGGTGAGTTTACTTATGCCCAGGTTTCTATACCCGTAGCCGTATTAATCTGGTTAATGATTTACCCCATGATGTTGAAGGTTGATTTCGCCAGTATCGTCAATGTCGGAAAAAACCCAAAAGGTCTGGTAGTGACCTGGGTAGTAAACTGGCTGATCAAGCCGTTTACCATGTTTGGTATGGCTTCTCTTTTCTTCTACGTCATATTCAAGCCGTTAATTCCCCATGAATTAGCCACCCAATATCTGGCTGGAGCAGTGTTACTGGGGGCTGCCCCTTGCACCGCTATGGTCTTTGTCTGGAGCTATCTCACCCGGGGCAACCCGGCTTATACTCTGGTACAGGTAGCGACTAATGACCTGATCATTCTGGTTGCTTTTGTTCCCATCGTAGTTTTGTTGCTGGGAGTCAGCAATATATCAGTACCCTGGATTACATTGTTTTTATCAGTTGTGCTCTTTGTCGTTATTCCCCTGGCCGCTGGCTGGTTTACTCGGGTCTATATCACTAAGAGGCAAGGGAGAGATTATTTCGAAAACAAATTTATCCCTAAATTTGGGAATGTAACCATCATCGGGCTGCTGCTTACCCTTGTGATCATCTTCTCCTTCCAGGGAAAGGTTATTATTGAAAATCCTATTCATATCATATTAATTGCCGTACCGCTGACCATCCAGACCTTTCTTATTTTCTTTATCGCATATGGGTGGTCAAAACAATGGAAGCTGAGGCATGATATTGCGGCCCCTGCCGGTATGATTGGTGCCAGCAATTTCTTTGAACTTTCGGTGGCCGTGGCTATTTCAGTATTCGGCCTTACGTCGGCAGCAGCTCTGGCAACAGTTGTGGGAGTGCTGGTTGAGGTGCCAGTGATGCTGACATTGGTAGCCATTGCCAATAAAACTCGACACTGGTTCCCCGAGTATCAGAATATTCAAAAACCTGAATCAATTGCGGAGGTTTGAGCGGATAAAATTATCCATGCTTCGCGGATACCAGTTTTAATAGTGGTCCCTAAGGAATGCAGAATCAGCTAATGTTATGACCTGTGCTGGAAGAGACTAATAGCTGACAGAGACCTTAAAGAGTTCCGGCCAGGCGTATGCAGATTGCATCGCCATAGCTTCAATAAAGAAGGACTATCTTCATCACATTCAAGCTGCCGGCTTTCAAGGAGTAAATGTAGTTGGGTAATGTACTTCATATATTGCTCCTGCGGATTATCAATCCAGCGGAGATATTGTGCCGATAAATAGCATCAAAGTTGCTATTTTAAAACCAGATTAATATTCAGCTTTTGTTTTGAACTAAATAATAATCCCCCACTTTTCCTGAATTATGATCTGAAAAAGTGGGGGATTTGTTTGCTCGCACTGGTTGTTGACAAGACAACCGGGGTGAGTTATTATATTCGTGTAACTGCATATTTGCATGTATGCATGCAGCTTAAGAGGAGAGGAATATGCAAAGAGGAGGATTTATCCTGAAGTGCAGATGTCCCAAATGCGGCGGAAGTATATATCTGGATAATGATGTTTATGGCTGGTTTGAACAGTGTCTTCAATGCGGTTATACCTGCGATATGGCCAAAATAGCAGAGATGCTGGTTAATCCAGGTAAGGCGAATGCTGCCAGATACACTATGATCATCCGCTAATTAGTATCAATTGAAGAAGGTGTGATATGCGAGAAATTGTTAAAGTTTTTAGTGTGCTGGCCGATGAGACCAAGTTACGGATACTCAATCTGCTCCTGGAGCGAGAGTGCTGCGTCTGCGAGGTTATGCAGGCCCTGGAAATTTCTCAGTCTAAAGCTTCCCGGGGTTTGACTGGCCTCTACGATGCCGGTTTGCTCAGTTTAAAGAAAGAGGGACTCTGGGCAATGTATTCGATAGACCGGGACGATATTGCCGGATATAAAGTAAAAATTATTGAGGCTGTTAGAGAAGCCCTGGCTAATCAGAAGATAACTACCCTGGATAAAGAGAGATTAAAGAAAACCGTCCGTGGATACTCCAGGCGAGACCCCGGCCTGGTTGATAGTATTTCCTGCCATTATAATTCTCATTAAGCGGGTAAATTGGAGTAACAATAGATGGAATACTTTATTGATATTTTGTTGGGCGGCTGGAACGGATTGGTAAGCTACCTTTCCGCCCATGTCATAACCTGCCTGATGCCGGCCTTATTTATTGCCGGGGCAATTGCGGCCTTCGTTTCGCAGGCAGCGGTACTGAAATATTTCGGACCTCAGGCGAAGAAACTAACCTCATATAGTGTGGCTTCCGTATCGGGATCGGTGCTGGCCGTTTGCTCCTGCACGGTACTCCCGCTCTTTGCCGGTATCTATAAAAGAGGGGCTGGATTAGGCCCGGCCATTGCTTTCCTATTCTCCGGCCCGGCCATCAATGTGCTGGCTATCGTGTATTCAGCACGATTACTGGGTTATGATATTGGATTGGCCCGGGCAATCGCTGCCATCGCTTTCTCAGTTATTATCGGTTTGATCATGGCCTTCATTTACCGCAAAGAGCAATCCCGCTTTGATGCTAAAGCCTTTGCCCTGCTAACAGCAGATCCTGGAGGTAAAAGTATCTGGCAGCAGGTACTTTTCGTGGGAGCTCTGGTAGGTGTTCTCATATTCGCTGCATCCCAAAACTGGATTGTAATGGGAGTATTTCTGGCTGCTGTAGCCGTAATCCTCTGGCGCTGGTTCAGTAAAGGAGAAATTATCCAGTGGCTCAAGGAAACGTTACATTTTACTCGCCTGATCATTCCCTGGCTGCTGATTGGAGTGTTCGTGGCTGGTATATTAACTGTAGTTATCCCACAATCATTTGTTGCCCAATTTGTCGGTGGTAATACTATCTTGGGCAACTTAATTGCTTCACTTTTTGGGGCTCTGATGTACTTTGCCACCCTTACAGAAGTACCAATCATACGGGCTTTTATGGATCTTGGAATGGGCAAAGGTCCAGCACTGGCTTTGCTTTTAGCCGGCCCGGCTCTATCTTTGCCAAGCATGCTGGTAATCCGCAAGATCATGGGAACCAGGAAAATGCTTACCTATGTGGGTTTGGTAGTAGTTATGGCCACGATAACGGGCTACATCTTTGGCCTGATAGCTTAATAATAAAACAGGAGGAATAAATAAATGAAGATCAAAATTTTGGGCACAGGTTGTGCCAAATGCAATCAATTGGAGAATGTGACTAAAGAAGTTCTGAAGGAAATGGGTATCGAAGCTCACATTGATCATGTAAAGGATATCCAGAAGATCATGGAATATCCTATCCTGACTACCCCTGGTCTGGTTATTAATGAAGAAGTAGTATTAGCCGGTAAAGTACCTTCCAAAGCTGAAGTTACGAAATATATCGTTAATGCCCTGGATAAAGAAAATAAGACTTAAAAATTAACATAGGAGTAGAGTTAAATGGCAGAAGAGCAACAATTTCAGGCGGGTGTGAACACTCACGAGAACGCAATTTTCTCCTGTTTTGGTGGGGCATCCAGTACCGGAATTACCAGCGGGCTGGCCTGCCTGGAAGCAGTCAAGGAACTGGGATTGGAAAAGGCAGCTATCATGTGTCTGGGAGGATTACCGACCAATGTTAAACCGGTTTTAGGTAAAACCAAAGCTGCTAAAAAGATTATTACTGTAGATGGTTGCCCATTTGAGTGCAGCCGCAAGATCGTTGAACAGGCCGGATTTAAGCCGGTCAGTATCGTGCTTACCCGTGATATGGGTATGAAAAAGAAAGGCTTCAGCGAAGATATCGGCAAAGGAATCAAGAATATGATGGAGTATATTTCGGATGCTGAAGTGAAGCAAGCCAAGGAACTGATTATTAAAGCCGTTTTAGAGGATTAAAGTCACCACCAGAATTATAGCCAGAGATATCTGAACTAAGTTAAGAAATAATAATCTCAGTCTATTGTATAATATTTAAATTAATAATAAAAATTATGTTATTGAAATATATTGGAAATAACATAATTATTTTTTAAAGATTAATATTATTTTATTTATAATTATTTAGCTTAATTAAAGGTAATCTTTTATGATTTTATAAATATATTTTGAAATAACTATAAAAAAGGAGAACCCTATGGATCTAGAGAAGTCGGAAAAACTAATGACCGAAATATTGGGATTAAAACATCATCCTATTGCAGTGAAGTTCTTTGAAAAAAACGAAGATCTGGAGGGCTTCGAACTGCCTCCCGGCCGCCGCTACTGCCATATCCTGATGGGAGCACGCGAAGGTAAAATGCACAAGCTAACCGCTGAAAACATCGCCTGTCCTGCCGCAGCCTGGGTACTGGGTTTCAAAGAGCCTCCACTTGCACTATCGTCAGGTGAAATGCCCGCAACCATGGGCATCTTTGCCAGCCCGAAAGCTGTTAAAAACACGCTGGCTACCATGCCCCGTTTAGAGATGGGAAAATTTAAGATGGTCGCCGGCTGCCCCTTGGGAAAGGCTCCGTTTGAGCCGGATGTGGTGGTTATTGAATCGGATCCAGAACATCTGATGTGGCTGGCTCTAGCCAAGGTTTTTGAAACCGGAGGCCGGTTAGATTTCAGTACGGCTGTCCTGCAGGCCACCTGCGTTGACGTGACGGTAATGCCTTTCCTGACCCAGAAAATGAATGCTAACCTGGGATGCTATGGCTGCCGGGAAGCTACTAATCTGACAGAGGGTGAGACGGTGCTCGGATTCCCCATGAAGGATCTGGAGGAAATTACCCGTTCATTACAAAAGCTGAATGAAAAGGCGATTCCCAGGGTAAGGGGAAAGACCATCTATAAAGCCCTGATAAGCCGGTGAACTTGTATTTATTAATATTTTGTTAATCGGCCTTCAAGGAAGTTCTAAGTCAATGAACTCATTAATAAACGGTTAACTGAATCTTTAGGCTCCAGGTGGTTTTATTAATCGGTTCCTGCGGACGGAGGTTAGTATTAAAGATGTTAATGGTTATTATTCACAGATGCAAAGAAGTGATTGACAGATCAGATAGATTATCTTAATATATGCTTAAGTGCACATTTAAGCACCTTTCCCCTCAAGACAAATTGTTCGTGTATTGAAGTTTATCATGGAGGCAATATAATGATCAGCGTTAAAGTTTTCGGCACCACCCCACCCTGCGCCCGCTGTAAGGAAGTCACCAAACGGGCAGTAAAAGTAGCAGAAAAATATCCGGGTCAAATTGAGGTCAACAAGTTTGATGCCCTTTCTTCTGAGGGCGATAAATACGGCATTATGATGACCCCCACTATAGTTATTAACGATAAGGTCGTTTCAGTGGGTAAGGTACCCACCGAGGGTGATATTGAAAAGATGATACAAAAAGAAATGGAGAAAAAGGCTGATGGTTAAAATGGAAGTATTCAGCGGCGATCCGCCCTGTCCAGGCTGTGTAGCCATCCTGGCGCTGGCTGATGAGTATGCAGAAAAATACAGGGGCAAAGTTGAAGTAAAAAAATATATTGGAGAAGAAGGCACGGCCAAGTTCCAGGAATATAAGATGCTGTGCGTCCCCGCGGTGGTGGTTAACGGGGTAATAAAGATAGAAGGGATTTGTCCCACCCGCAAAACCCTGGACAGTGCGCTGAGGGAAGGTGGACTATGAACAAGATCAAGGTAGAAGTTTTTCTGTCTGTCCCGGCCTGCTCCGGGGGAGTCAGCCTCATGCGGCTGATAAAGGAAATTGAACAGGAATACGGAGACAAGATAGAAGTAACCGTTAACCGTGGCCGTAACGAATTGTTTGAACAGGCAAACCTCAGCTCAGCGCCTGCTTTAATCGTGGGTGAACTGGTCAGGTTTATGGGAGTCTGCCCGGATAAGGAGTCTTTGCTGGCTGCCCTGAAAGAGGCCGGGCTGGAATAAATGGACATATTAACCGGGATCCTGCAAAGCGGCTGGTCTGCTTTACTGGATTATTTATCCGCGCATGTTATCACCTGCCTGGTGCCGGCCCTTTTCATAGCGGGAGCCATCGCTTCATTTGTATCTCAGGGAGCGGTACTGAGGTATTTCGGTCCCAAAGCCAATAAACTGGTATCATATCCGGTAGCAGCAGTTTCCGGAACAGTGCTGGCGGTATGTTCCTGTACGGTTTTACCGCTTTTCGGCGGCATTTACCGCCGGGGAGCCGGACTGGGGCCGGCTATTGCTTTTCTTTACTCCGGCCCGGCTATTAATGTTCTGGCAATAGTATATTCAGCCCGGGTACTGGGTTATGACATCGGACTGGCCAGGGTTATCGGTAGTGTGACCTTCTCTGTAGTCATCGGACTGATCATGGCACTAATATTTTACAGGGAGGAGACACGCAAGGCTGAAAAAACTTTCATGACCACAACAGCCGGAGAAGAGGGAAAAAGCATCTGGAAACAGGTAGTATTTGTAGGAATCCTGGTGGTTATCCTCATTTTGGCAGCCTCAAAAAACTGGATTCCCATGGGTATAGCTCTCGTGGCTTTATTTGTCATGCTCTGGCGCTGGTTCAGCCGCGATGATATCCTGCAGTGGCTAAAAGAAACGGCTCATTTTACCCGCCTGGTGGTACCCTGGCTTTTACTGGGTGTCTTTCTGGCCGGCCTGATCCGGTACTTTGTGCCGGATACTTTTATTGCTCAATATGTTGGCGGCAATAGTTTCCTGGCCAACTTCGAGGCTTCTTTCTTCGGAATGGTGATGTATTTTGCCACCCTGACCGAAGTGCCAATTGTGGGCTCTTTCATGGACCTGGGCATGGGTAAAGGCCCGGCTCTGGCGCTCCTGCTGGCCGGTCCGGCTCTATCTCTCCCCAGTATTCTCGCCCTGCGCAGCATTATGGGATTGAAAAAAACTCTGGCTTATACCGGCCTGGTAACCATTATGGCTGCCTTTACCGGATGGATATTTGGTTTTTTTGCCTGAAAATGAATGAAAAGATCTAAGCCCTCATTAAAACTTTTTGTTTGACAACAAGGAAAATATATGCCTAATAAGCAACGCAATTATTCTTATATTGGGGTTATAAGCCTTTTCTGCTTGTTGTTTGTAGCCGGCTGCTCTTCAGGTGCAATTACACCTGCGCAAAGCACATTGTCCCAGGAACTGACTATTGATTTGCCAGGGACAGAAACTCAAAAGGTTTTGATCAACAACCAGGGGGAATTTATTAATAAGGTGGTTATTTCTGCCCCCGATGGGAGCATCAGTCTCTCTATTGAAGCCGGTACCGCTATTCTGGATGCTAATAACACGCCTTTGCAATCAATTAAAGTCGCCATTGACCAGGTGATCCCTGTACCACCTGAGCAGGCTGAGATTATAGCGGATATCTTTGATATTCAGCCGCAGAGTGCGATCATCAGTCCTTCACTTTATGTTACATTGAGTTACGACCCTTCACTTTTACCTCAGGGTGTCAGCGAAAACGATCTATGGGTCTATTATTTTAACGGTGATTCATGGGAAATAATGGGTTATAAAAATCAGGATATGACTCTAAACCGGGTAACGACAAAAATAAGCCGTTTTGGAAAATATTCAGTCTTAGTACCGATCAAACCGGCAGCAACACCTATTGCTTCAACGCAAACTGACTTGACATCAATTACACTTCAACAGGCTCTGGCCAATG
This sequence comes from uncultured Dehalococcoidales bacterium, assembly GCA_964386535.1. GTDB lineage: Bacteria > Chloroflexota > Dehalococcoidia > Dehalococcoidales > UBA3254 > CAYLRY01. Next base: position 36,448 of record CAYLRY010000013.1, read on the forward strand.
GCAAACCGACTCTGGCTGAATTCGGCAGAGGTACCTGCATACCTTGCAAACAGATGAAACCCATCCTGGAGGAACTGGCATTACAATATAAAGACAAATTGAATGTTTCCATTGTTAGCATTGACGACTATAGAGATTTAACCAACTATCACAAAATTATGGCCATACCTACTCAAATAGTCTTTGACGGTAAGGGAAAGGAAACCTTCAGGCATATAGGTTTCTGGGCTAAGGACCAGATTATCTCTCAATTGAACAAACTGGGGATCAGGTAATGGATAGTTTGTTAAACAACCTTGGCGACATCATACAGTCGCAGGGTTGGCTGGCTTTTCCGTTTTGCTTCTTAGGGGGCATCATCTCCAGCGCCAGCCCATGTGTATTAGCCATGATCCCACTTATCATAGGTTTTGTCGGCGGATATGCTGAAGGTTCACAGAAAAAAGCAATACAGTATTCACTGATGTTCACGCTTGGTCTTACTATCACCTTTACAATCTTAGGAATAATAGCCGGCGCGCTGGGCAGGCTTTTTGGTGATGTTGGCTCGTTCTGGTATTACATCCTGCCCCCTGTGGTTATAATACTGGGGCTATACCTGCTGCTTTCTGAAAAGCTCAATTTAAACATTGGATTACCCCAGCGCTACATGCCTAAGAAAAAGGCCTTACTGGGGGCTTTTATCATCGGGCTTTTCTTTGGCATTATTGCTTCTCCCTGTGCCACTCCGGTGCTGGGAGTGGTACTGACTTACGCAGCAACAAGGCAGGATATTTTCTATAGCGGAGGTTTGTTGTTAGCCTATGCACTGGGACACTGGGTGCTGGTTTTTGGGGCGGGAGTGTCCGCCGGATTTGCCCAGAAAGTTATAGCTTCCAGGGGGATCAGCAATTTTTCCAGCTATTCCAAAAAGATCGCAGGGGTAATCCTGGTGGGCGTAGGGATTTATTTTATCATTATCCTGATATAAAAAAGAACCATAATTGATGATGACCAGGAGGCAGCTTTAAGATTCCTTAAAAAATCCGTATATGAAAAAATAAGGCATTCCCAGCAAGGGAAATTGAAATCGCATCTGGAGGGTGAAAATCACCGAGCAGAAAAGTTCAAGGCAGGTGCGCCTGATGTATAGCATCGTGAAGTAGATAATATATTTATGGTACAAACAAGTGGTGTGATAAGCCGTCTTTCGTTTTTGGATAGATTTCTGACTTTATGGATCTTTGTTGCCATGGGTCTGGGAGTAGCGCTGGGATATTTGGTTCCTGGGACGGCAGATGCTATTAATAGTCTTTCCATCGGCACTACTTCCATCCCCATCGCTATTGGTTTGATCCTGATGATGTATCCACCTCTGGCAAAAGTCAAATATGAGGAAATGGGAAGGGTATTCAGAGACTGGCGGGTCCTGGGTCTTTCATTGATACAGAATTGGATTATCGGCCCCATATTGATGTTCTTTTTAGCCATTGGTTTTCTGGGTTTCCTCTGGCCCATGCCGGAGTATATGATGGGGCTTTTAATGATCGGCCTGGCCCGCTGCATTGCCATGGTTATAGTGTGGTGTGATCTGGCTTCAGCGGATAACGAGTATTCCGCCGGTCTGGTAGCTTTTAACTCGGTATTTCAGATTCTGTTCTATTCAATTTATGCCTTTGTTTTTATAACAATCTTACCAACCTGGTTCGGCCTTGAAGGTTCGGTAGTGGAAGTCACCCTATGGCAAATTGCGCAAAGTGTTTTAATTTACCTGGGTATTCCATTCTTCGGGGGCATGCTTACCCGCTTTTTGCTGATCCGGGCAAAGGGTAAAGAATGGTATCAAAATAAATTTATACCCAAAATCAGCCCCATCACCTTGATTGCTCTTCTTTTTACCATCATTGTCATGTTTTCCCTAAAGGGTGAAATAATCGTCCAGTTGCCGCTGGATGTAGTACGAATCGCCATTCCACTTCTGCTGTATTTTGCCGTTATGTTCTTTATTTCATTCTACCTGGGAAAGAGAGTCAGCCATGACTATCCCAGGACAGCCGCCATTGCCTTCCATGCTTCCGGCAATAACTTTGAGCTGGCTATTGCGGTGTGTGTAGCAGTTTTCGGCATCAATTCTGGACAGGCGTTTGCCGCGGTCATCGGCCCACTGGTAGAAGTGCCGGTTTTAATCGGGCTGGTAAATGTAGCCCTGTATTTCAGACGTAAATACTTTGCTAAAGAAGAACAATTACCGGTCTGCAAGATAGAGGCAGTATAGTACGAAGCATAAACTGATAACCAAAGTAAATTTTTAAGGATGTAAATCTTTTTAAAAAGGAGCTAATTCATATGGAAAACGATATTAAACAAAATGTGAGAGAAGCCTATGGTAAAATTGCTCGTGGAGGCAGTTCCTGCTGCGGTTCCTCCAGTTCCTGTTGCGGCAGTAACCAGTCCCAGCAATCCGCCAGCAAGCTGGTAGGTTATACGGATGAAGAATTAAAGGCTATTCCGGAGGGTGCGGACCTGGGCCTGGGCTGCGGCAACCCGGTAGCCCTGGCATCTCTTAAAGAAGGAGAAACTGTATTGGATCTGGGATCAGGACCCGGGATGGACTGCTTTCTCGCTGCTTCCAGGGTGGGAAAAAACGGAAGGGTCATAGGAGTGGACATGACCCCGGAAATGCTGGACAGAGCACGCAGAAATGCCGCTAAAGGCGATTACAGCAACGTGGAGTTCAGATTAGGAGAAATAGAAAACCTGCCAGTGGCTGATAGCGCAGTGGATGTGGTCATTTCTAATTGTGTGATCAACCTTTGTCCGGATAAAAAGCGAGTCTTCAGTGAAATCTACAGGGTATTAAAACCAGGCGGCCGTCTGATGGTCTCCGATATTGTTTTGAACAAAGAACTGCCGGAGAGCCTGAAGAAATCCGTAGCAGCTTATGCCGGCTGCATCGGCGGAGCAGCCTTAAAAAGTGATTATCTTCAGATAATAAAAGATGCGGGATTCCAGAATATAAACGTAGTTGATGAGTCCGTTTCTTATATACAGCCGGGCGATTTCCAGGATGAAGAAGAACCGGGCTGCAACTGTAAAGGCGAAAACGTAAACGAGCCGAATTCCAGCACTGAGTCAGAATGTTGCTGCGGTTCCGTTGAAGATGATTTCCCGGTAATCAGCCTCAAGATCTCTGCTATTAAACTGTGAGAGAGGTTTATCATTGACAGGTTACATTAAAGCAACAGGAAAATAAGGTTGAATCAAAACAAATTACTCTATATCAAAACGGATACAGAGGGACGCCTGATATTGCCTGCAGAGGTAGCTGCCGGTTATGGCATAAAACCTGGTAGCCGTCTGATGCTTGAAAAAGACACTAACATGCTTAAGATAAAAAGGCCGGTAACGCAGTTAAATAAACTGTACATAGAAGTTACCGATAAATGCAATTTGGACTGCCGGACCTGCATCCGGCATGCCTGGAATGAGCCGATGGGAAAAATGTCTGAAGCAGTTTTCGCCCGCATATTAGAAGGCCTTCCCTCCTTTTCACCGATCCCCTCTGTTTTCTTCGGAGGTTTTGGAGAGCCGCTATTACATCAGGAAATCGTCAACATGATAATCAGCGTCAAAGCTGCAGGAGCGCCGGTAGAACTGATCACCAATGGCACGTTGTTAACTCGTGAAGTATCGGGACGGCTAATTGAGGCCGGACTGGATGTTCTCTGGGTTTCAATTGACGGCGCCAGGCCTGAGAGCTATACCGATGTTCGCCTGGGCGCCGCTCTTCCTGAAGTGCTGCGGAATATCGAACAACTTAACGATCTTCAGTTTGGCTATGGTAACAAACCTTCTTTAAAATTGGGCATCGCTTTTGTAGCTATGAAACGCAATATTGCGGACTTACCGGAAGTAGTCCGTATCGCCCGCAATCTGGGCGCCAGCTACTTGATGGTTACCAATGTCTTACCCTACACACCGGAATTACTGAAAGAAGTGCTTTATTATAACTCCCTGAATGATAGTTACTGTAAGCAACCTGAACTGGAATTCCCCATTCCTTTGCGTCAGCCCGAAGGAGATAACATTTTTGATGGGGAGTTTGGTCAACCTATTCTAAGTGTTAACTTGCCCCGTATGGATATGAACGAAATTACCCGGAAATCCTATTCTTCCCTGATCGATACAGGAATGAGTCTAACACTGGGGGGCGGTAATTTCAGGAAGGCCAATAACCTCTGCCCGTTTATCGAAAATGGCTCCGGGGCAATCAATTGGAACGGTAATCTCAGCCCCTGTTTGCCCTTAATGCACAGCTATTCCATGTTTCTGGACATATTCCAGCGGAATTCTAAAGGATGGATAATAGGAAATATCCTGGAGAAGGACTTAATCGATCTCTGGAATGAGCCAGAACATCTCTCTTTCAGGGAACGTGTTCAGGCTTTCGATTTTCCACCCTGTACTTTATGCGGTGGTTGTGAACTGATATGCACGAATGAAACAGATTGTTTCAATAATAAGTTTCCTACCTGCGGAGGTTGTTTATGGGCACAGGGATTTATCCAATGCCCGTAGGAAATACAAAAAACTTCAACTGGATTTCATGTAGATGATCAATATAATGTCTAAGCGTAAACAAGACGCATGAAAATTATTTTATACAAAGTCAGATGAACAAGATTAACAGCGTAATTAATGATAGTAGTAATGAGATTAAATCACTGGTATTACCGCCGGAATTAACCTCTCGATATGCCCTCCAGCAGCAACCGCATATTTATATACAGGAACGCAGGAATGGACTGTTTATCAGCAGTCCAACGCGTCTGGCTAAATTATATATAGAACCTACCAATCGATGCAATCTAGACTGCCGTATTTGTATCCGTAACAACTGGCAAGAGAATACGGGGATGATGTCTGAAGGAATATTTGATAAGATTGTTTCAGGAATAAGCCTTTTTTCTCCTCCCCCAACCCTATTCTTTGGCGGATTCGGAGAACCGCTAATGCATCCAAACATAGTAGAAATGGTAAGAAAGGCAAAAGCCACGGGCTCTAAGGTAGAAATGATCACTAACGGGACACTGCTTTCAGCAAAGCTGTCGAGGGATCTCATCGGTGCTGGGCTTGATTTATTATGGGTTTCTATCGATGGAGCCAGACCTGAAAGCTATGCTGATATCAGATTGGGCGCAGCATTACCGCAGGTACTGCAAAACATCGCCTATTTTCAAGATGTTATCTTTGATAAAAAAGGCGAACCCTGCTGTAATTTCAATGGCAGTTTCAGTCCCAGGTTAGGAATCGTTTTCGTGGCTATGAAGCGGAATATCAATGACCTTCCCGAAGTGATTGAGAAGGGAAAACAATTGGGAGCGACTAGCTTTATGGTGACCAATATCTTGCCTTATACCCGGGAAATGTGTAAAGAGATATTATATGAGAGCGTGCTGGCGGATAATGAAAGTATATCTTTACCGAGAATGGACCAAAATGAGACTACCAAACAAGCTTTATCACTGGGATTAAACCACAACTTGAAGGCGAAATGGAGAATAGGCAATAATGAGGGTATATTGGGCATCTGTCCCTTTATCGAAAATGGAGCAGCGGCTATCAGGTGGGATGGAGGATTCAGCCCCTGTTTACCCCTGATGCACAATCATGTTAGTTATTATCGTGACCTCTCGCGTTTTTCCCGCCGTTGGGAAATTGGTAATTTAGCAGGAAACACTCTTTTTGAAGTATGGCATAATCCGGAACACCTCGCTTTTCGAGAACATGTGCAACTATTTGACTTCTCGCCCTGTACCTCCTGTCATGGTTGTCTGTTATTTGAGAGCAATGAAAAAGATTGTATCGATAATGTTTTTCCTACTTGTGGAGGTTGCCTTTGGGCTCAGGGCATTATCCAGTGTCCCTAGAATACAGATACTGCAAGGCAGGGTTCTGTAAAATCAGTTTATAATTAAAGGAATCTTTCAAATATACGAGAATTACAGTTCACGTCCGCCTGGGTAGAGAAAGTATTCATCAAGAGGTTGAAAATGAATAAAACCAGTATAGATATATCGGTCCTTGATAATTACAGGATGACCTATATTCCCGGAAATAGTGAAGGCTGAGAGTGACAGGGCGCAGCGGTGGCACGTGCTGTCATCGAATTTAATACTGATATCAGTCCTTTAATGCCTTTGATTAGTAAACTGGTTAAAGGTTGTGGTTATAACCCTGATGCTCATCTGGCGGCTTTTAATATCGATGGGCACGCGGTGATTATCGAGTCTGATAAAATAACCATATACGGGGTCGAAGATGCTAAAGCTTCTGAAAATATCCTGGGATGGCTGAAAGAAATAATATCAAAATCCGGAGTGCCTGAATGACAAAACATAAATATATATCTTTTTTTGGTATACTTTTATTGCTGTTAATTTCGGTGGTCGGCTGTAGCGGTGGAGTTCAACAGGCCCAGACCGGTGATATTGTCCAGGTACACTACACGGGGAGATTCGATGATGGCACTGTCTTTGATTCAACCGAGGGCAGTGAACCAATTGAATTCACATTGGGACAGGGTCAGATCATCCCCGGTTTTGAGCAGGCTGTTTCAGGCATGAAATTAGGGGAATCCAGGACGGTGAATATTCCCGTAGATCAGGCATACGGACCTCGCAATGTTGAATTGATTCAGGAGGTATCACGGGAACAACTCCCTGAGGACATTCAGCCGGAGGTTGGCATGCAACTTCAGAGGATTCTGGATACCGGCGAAATCATGGTAGTAACGATTATCGAAGTGAATGACACCACCATAACCATAGATGCGAATCCACCGCTAGCAGGAAAAAACTTAGTATTTGATATCAAGCTGGTTGGGATTGTAGCCAACAGCCTGCGATCAGGACCTACCGGAGCAGCAGGCGCAGTTCAACAGTTCATGCCCCTCAGTGAGGCCTTATCCAGCGGCAAGCCTACACTGGCTGAATTCGGATCCAATACCTGTATCCCATGTAAACAGATGAAACCCATACTTGAGCAACTATCAATAGACTATCAGGGTAAACTTAATGTCGTCATTGTTGAAGTGTATGATTATCAGGATCTGGCCCGGCAACACAAAATCATGGCCATTCCGACCCAGATTATTTTCGATATCAATGGCAAAGAAATAGCCAGGCATATGGGATTGTGGCTCAGAGAGCAAATCAATACAGAGCTAAATAAACTGGGAATAAGATGATGGAGATTATTTTATAATGATATCATAATATAGCTTAAATTAAGGCCTGTAACTTTTTTTGCTTAAGTAACATAATAAATTTCGATACCATTCTTGTTATCCCGGCAACGCTAACACTTATTTCAGTTTTTCAGGCTGGCATTTTTTTAATAGAATAGAAAAGATTAAAAGGAGAAAAATTTGGAAATCATAGTAATCGGGACCGAACCGCCGTGCGTACGCTGTCTGACTACCTATAACAGGGCTAAGGAAGTTGCCCGGCAATTCCCTGATATTGAGGTCAGGAAAGTAGCGATTCATACCCCCGAAGCCGCCAAATATGGAAAAGTGGAAAGTGGTCATGGAATAGGTGAGGCAGCTAAAGTTAAAGGTGATCCCGAAAAAATGAAGCAGCTAATGGGTGAACTGATCCCTCTCATGAAGGATGAAAAAAATAACGAGAATTTGATTGATGCCCGACTCAAGGAATTGGAAAAAGTTCTTCAACCGGTGAAGGAAAAAGCCAGAGAACTGGGGTATTTGATGACTCCTGTCCTGATCATTGATGACGAGGTGAAATCCATGGATTATGTACCCTCAAAAGAAGAGATCCTGGCATGGATACAAATTCAAAAGAGACAAAAAGAATCAAGAGAGGGGCCGCAATGAGAAAGCTTCAAACGGATTTGAGTATTTATCGGAAATTTGAATTCACATACCCTCCTGTGGGTGTCAAATATTTATTCAACATTCCGGAAGGGATCCAGCAACTGGAAAAAAACCTGCCTATCTGCGAAATGATAAAGGAAGCGCAGCAAAGAGAGACCCCCTTTTTTATTACTAAAGATAATGAGAATTGCGTGGGGAAATCGGCGCTGGGTATGCTGGAAGAACCTGCTCCATCGTCTTCCGGCAGCGGTGAGATTGGAGTAAAGCTGGAAATCTTCCAGGAGGCGCGGGCTAACCGCAGAATATACCAGTATCAACCCAAAATGGCTAGCGGCATAAAATCTGTGGTTTTTGCACGGCTGGATAAGCTGAATTTCGATCCTGATATATTCTTTCTGCTGGCTCCTGTAGGACAGGCAGAGATTATAATGAGGGCCATGAGCTATTCTACAGGAGAACTCTGGTCCAGCCAGATGTCCGGAGTGGGCACCTGTTCATGGCTTTTCGTATATCCTTACCAGTCTGGCAAGGTTAATTTTGTGGTCACCGGCCTGGGCTTCGGCATGAAAGCCAGACAGGTATTTCCTGAAGGACTGTTCTTGATTGCCATCCCATATAACTGGTTACCGGTTATAACTCAAAACCTGATCGAAATGAAGTGGGTGTTGCCCTCGTACACCGACGGCAAGGAAAAGTTCTTAGAGCGTGATAAACGGATAAAGGCCGAGCTTTTAGCTGATTCTAATAAGAAATAAAGCGAGGTAAAAAAGTGCAGGCGTCTAAAAATAATTCCTTATTTGCTGTCAATATACCAAACCAGATCAGGGTGCCTTCCGAGATAATATCCAGTTATCATCTCCAAGCAGGTGCTCACCCGTATATTCAAGATAGTCCGGCCGGGTTTTTCATCGCCAGTCCTACCCGTCTGGCCAAGCTTTATATTGAACCTACTAATCAATGTAATTTAGGCTGCCGTACCTGCATCCGCAATACCTGGAACGAACCGATGGGCAAAATGTCTACGGAGACTTTTCAGGCCATCATAAAAGGACTGCGGAGCTTTTCAATACCCCCAAAGGTTTTTTTCGGCGGGTTCGGAGAGCCTTTAATGCATCCTGAACTGATTAACATGATAGAGCAGGTGAAAATCCTGGGAGCGTCTGTGGAATTAATCACCAATGGCACATTACTGACTCCCGAACTTTCGAAGGAAATGATCAGGGTTGGACCAGATGTTATCTGGGTTTCCATCGATGGAGCCTGTCCGGAAAGTTATAACGATATACGCTCAGGAGCAGCATTACCCCAGGTGCTTAATAATTTACAACGGTTCCATACACTACTTTATGAATCATTAGGTGAAGGAATTATTGTACCGCGTCCTGAGTTTAATACGGAACTGGGAATAGTCTTTGTTGCCATGAAGCGCAATATCGCTGATCTTCCGGCTGTAATCAGTATAGGCAGAAAGTTTGAAGTCAAACGTTTTCTGGTTACCAACGTTTTGCCTTACACTGAAGAAATGCGAGAAGAAATACTCTACGAACGCGCGCTGGATAAACAGGGTACCCTGGATCTTCCATTAATGGACCAGAATGACATAGTCAGCAAACCTCTTTCGCAATTAGACGCCAGCGGGTTACAGATCAATTGGAACGGTCTTAATACAGGTATTATTCGCGGTCAGTGTCCTTTTATTGAAAAGGGAGCCGCCGCCATCAGTTGGGATGGCGGTTTCAGCCCCTGTTTACCGCTTATGCACAGCCATACCAGCTACTACCATAACCGTACAAGGTTTTCCCGGCGCTGGATAGTAGGCAGCCTGATGGAAATGGGCCTTAATGATCTATGGAATGATGTTGAACACCTGGCCTTCCGGGAACGCGTACAAAGATTTGATTTTGCTCCCTGTACCACCTGTTATAGCTGCCACCTTTTTGAAAATAACGAAGAAGATTGCAGCGGAAACGTATTCCCTACCTGTGGAGGGTGCTTATGGGCTCAGGGCTTGATCAGATGCCCCTGATCACTTTGCTCTTTAATCCAGGCTTAAAAACTACAGTCAGGCTTGCGATATTAACAGTTTTAAAATAGTAATAAGATAACAGGAAGGAATAAAATGGAAATTTTAGTAATCGGTACCGAACCGCCCTGCATACGCTGTCTCACAACCTATAAAAGATCTAAGGAAGTAGCGGAAAATTATCAGGGTAAAGTAGAGGTAAGAAAAATTCCTATAAATTCCGAAGAAGCTGCCAAATTTGGAAAAATTGGAAGCGGAGGCAGTCTTGCTAAGATGACCGGCATCAATACGGATTTTGATAAAGTGACAAAGGCGTCTGCTGAAATCAGTGCGTTAAGCATGAATGAAGCTGGCAATGCTGATTTGATTGAAACTAAATTTAAGGAAATTGATAAGGTATTAGAGCCAGTTAAAGCGGAATCGAAACAAAAAGGCTACCTGATGACCCCGGTACTGGTGGTTAACGGCCAGGTTAAATGTGCTGACCACGTACCGGATAAGGCATCCATTCAGGCCTGGATTGAAATGGAATTAAAGAAATAAATATAATCAAGAGTTGAAATACGTTGTTTGGGCATTAGTAATTATAGGTGATGGGCGATGTATAGTTTATTGAAAGCCACCAAATCCCTTTCTGACGATACCCGGCTAAGGATGATCAATCTGCTTCTGGAACGTGAATGCTGTGTATGTGAGGTTATGCAGGCGCTTCAGATTTCGCAAACGCGGGCATCGCGTAACCTGACTATTTTATACGATGCCGGTTTGTTAAAATTAAAAAAAGAAGGTTTGTGGTCTCTTTATTCTATTGATAAAACTGACATACCGGATTACCTTGTTCATATGGTTGAAGCTGTTAAGCTGGCGCTGGCTGAAGACAGGGTGGCTAAACAGGACATTATGCGTCTCAAGAAAGCAGTGCGCGTAGGCCCGGGTTGTGTTCAAAACTGCCATAAAAGTCCATAGTTCATATGCCGGTATTTTTTTAAGAGGAAATTAATATATCTATGTGTTAGACGGAAAAACCAACCAGGGTCTGCCGCTGGGACTTAAAACTGATTTCTTCTACCGGCTGCAAAACCGGTCACCATTTGCTTAGTCCGCTACATTACCGGAACGGTTGTTTTTACTCTCCTGGTGGCTTTGATCAGGGGCTTCATTTGGACGCAGATTCTGGTTACCGCAGTAATATTCTACTGCTTTAATAAGGAATTCCGGCAAATCCATCCGGATGGATTTGCCGGAAAAAAGCGGCAAAATCCTTATGTCGGCTGGAATTTATATTCATTTGTCTATAAATAGCCCATGGCTGCCATTTGGATTAATGAAGCTGATAAAATACTTTCAAAAATACTGTCTGAACTGCAAAAGGATAGCTAAATAACTGTTGTAGAAGCCATAAACGGGGTGTATAATTAGCGTACTTAACAAATCAGTTTTATAAAAATGGCTCAAATGCAAAAAGGCCTTAGAATTGTATTTTAAACTAATCTTCAAGGCTAAATTTCTGGCTAAAATGTTCAAATACTACCTTTTTGCAGTACATTCATTTGTGCTGAATGACCCACCCCAGGTGTACAGGTTGGACCTTCCGCGTTTCGAGGTATGGATTAAAGAGATAAAATTTCCTGAGGATGGCAAGATCATCAAAGCACCTGACTTTGAAAGATCCTTTGAAGTACTGAAGGATATTTCTTTTGAAATTGATGAAGCGTAAATATTTAACAGCTAATCTATTCAAAAAATAAGTCTAAAGTTAAATATACCAAGGAGAGAATAATAATGAGAGCTACAAAGCCGAAAATCACGGTGTTGAATCCTGCTTGCAGCAGTACCATGGTGGAGCGAGTTCCCCTGGCTCCCAGAACATTCTCCAACCTGGAAGGGAAGACTATCTATATGGTAGATATCGGCTGGGGAGGCCCTAAAGCTGGATATGATGTTTTCGAAGTAATGCAGGGCTGGTTTGCTGAGCGTATGCCATCCTTAAAAACCATCCTGGTCAAGAAAAAGGGAATGTATTCTGATGACGACCCTGAGTTATGGAAGAAGATTAAAGCCTCAGCAGATGCCTGTATTATAGGCTTAAGCTGTTGAGACGGTTGTGGGGCGGCCTTGAGCCGCCATGCCAGAGTATTAGAGCAAATGGGCATTCCCACAGCACCCTGTACAGGGATAAACGTCATCGATTACCTCAAGGGATGGGACAGGTTATATAACAGCGGTATACCCCTTCGCTATACGGTGTTTCCGTTACCCGTAGCTGGCGTTTCACGAGAAGTACACGAAAAATATGTTAATGGAAATGATGCTGTAACCGGTAAACCGATTATGGAACAAATAATAGAAGCTCTTATAAAGCCTCTGAGTGAAGAAGAGCAGATGACCGGGCTCCCGGCATCAGCCACAGAGCCCAGGCTGCTGCCGCCCGATACGGAAGAGAATCTCCAGGATCTGTTTAAAGCCAGGGACTGGACTGACTACTTGCCGGTTGTGCTTCCCACTGAAGAAAAAGTTTCGGCCATGCTCAAAGGCACCAGCCATAAACCGGATGAGGTGGTTAAGACCCTGACATGGCCGGGAGGCGGGCGCAGCCTTACTGTTGAAAAAGTTGCGGTTCATGCAGTTATGGCAGGAGCCAGACCTCAATATTTGCCTGTTATCCTGGCCCTGGCCACACAGGCGCCTTACGGCAACTCCACCACGTCAATGTCCAATATGATAATTGTGAACGGACCTGTTCGTAAAGAGATAGGGATGAATACAGGCACCGGGGCCCTGGGACCCTATAATGAAGCCAATGCGGTTATCGGACGGACTTTTACCCTGCTGTCAAAAGCTGCGGGCAATTTACATGCCGGGAAAACCGCCTTTTGTTCTCTGGGGAATAATCTGCAGTATAATAACTGCTGCCTGGCTGAAAATGAAGAAGCCCTGCCTGAAGGCTGGAACCCGGTCAGCGTCCAATTCGGATATAAGAAAGAGGACAGTGTGATTACTGTAGCTACCGGTTGGACAGTGATTTCCTGTGTAGGTGAGGTTGAGGCAGAATACCCGGCACAGATGTTAATCCGGGATTATATGGGCGGGCTTTCCGCCTTAGGATCAACCGCTCTGCTTTTATGCGACCCGCTGGTAGCCAGGATGTTACATGATCATCAGGGCTTCCGGACCAAGGAATCTCTTTCCAAATGGCTTTCTAAGAATGCCAGGATGCCTGTCCGTCAGTTTTGGGGCAACGGCCTCACAACCAGTATGTATCGAAACCTGGCTTTGCAGGGTCTGGAGCCCTATGCCACCTGGCAAAAACTTCCGCCGGAAACTATGATCGAACCTTTTACCAATCCTAACGCCATTAATACCGTGGTGGTAGGTGGCCAGACCAATACCATATGGTTTATCTCTGATTTTAGGTTAAATAAAGGGGTTTTAATAGACACTTGGAGATAGACCAACCTGTAAAACAAAATCTAGAAGCGATGTATTTAAAAACATGACAACCTGTCATTTAAAAGAGAGGAAAAATGAACATAGACGCAGTAAACCGAATTACGTGTGAAGAATTAAAGTCGCGTATTGACCGGGGTGAAAACCTAGTTATTATTGATACACGTAAAAGCACTGACTACCAGGCCGGGCATATCAAAGGCGCAGTACATATTTATTATGAACCGACGGGGGATTCCATGGAAAGAGAGTTGATGCTTTCAGCCATGCCGCTGGATACTCTGCTGGTTGTGTACTGCGATTGCATTGGAGACTCTGAAAGCGCCCTGGTGGCTCTTGAGTTATTGAATCTGCGTTATGATCCAGCAAAGGTCAGGGTTCTGAAAGACGGCCTGCCGCGCTGGCGTGAATTGGGATACCCCCTGGAATCAGTTTAAATTTTAGACGATAAAAGTCAGAAGTTGTACACAAAAAATACACCGTCAAAAACTGATGATTTAGTTACCTGTGAATAAACAACAGGAGAAAAACAGTGGTTCATGTCATAATAGATGTCAAAATTCTCGATCAGGAAAAATTTGAAGAAGTGGCCCGGAAAATGCCGTCTATAGTCAATAAATTTGGAGGGCGCTACTTGAGCAGGGGAGGCAGGGTTACCCCAGTATCGGGTGACTGGAGTCCTGACACAATAGTAATAATAGAGTTCGATAATGCTGATCAAGTGAACAACTGGTTGAAATCCCATGAATACGCAGAAACCGCTTCAATACGAGTTAACGCCACCATTTCCAATATGATTTGTATAGAAAGCTCTGTTTAACGTCTATTTTTACTTTTGATCAAAATAAATGGAGGAACAAATGGATCAAAACTTTTAAACCTGCCTAAAATGGCTAAAACACCCGAAAAAATCCGGTGGATGACGATCTAGGGCTGGGTTGGGACCCGGCCTGGCCCCAGGAACGTAAAGATAAGATCTACAATGAATATAAGAAATTTACTCCCCTCCACCGCCAGGTGCATTGAATAATCATGACACTTCACTATTTTGCCAATCCTGTGTATAATCGTAAAAGACAATATTTTTACACGGTGATTTCCGGGTTGGGATCTCCCCTAAAGAATTAACCTTTCATCAATCCCTGCCGGTTTTCCAGGCTATACTTTCCATTCCTGTAAATGTGCTTATTTTAAAATATACAATATCTGGAGGTGAACCAATGGGAATATAAGCCTGTACCGATCAGGTACAAATAGCAACTAACCTTTTCCAAGCTAATAAAACAAAAATATATAAGGAGAATAGTATGAAAATTACCAAGATTGAATTGATCCCCGTAAGCTTGCCCCGCCCGGCTCCCAGTACCAGGCAAAATAATGTGGTCATCATTAAAATGCACACTGATGAAGGCATCACCGGCATTGCTGATGGCGGTGAATATGGTCCAGGCAAAGGCCAGGATCTGGTGATGGAAATCATCAAAACCTGGGATACCATACTCATAGGCGCTAACCCCTTCGATAAAGAATTAATCCTGGCCAAGTTGAGCCGGTTTGTTCATACCAACGTTGGACTGTCCTACCCCGGTTGCGTGGCCCTGATTGACTTCGCGCTCTGGGATATCGTGGGCAAAGCCCATAAGCAGCCCATCTACCAGCTTCTAGGCGGAAAGGGCGCTCCCAAACTGCTGGTGGACTACGTGATTTCAGATGTCGCTACTCCTACCTCCAAACAGGTAGCCGCTACAGCACTGGCGGCAGTGGAACATGGCTTTACCACCTTCTGTCTGAAGGTCGGGGGAGGCTGGGGCAGCAGCTTCGCAAAAGATTGTGAAAACGTAAAGGAAACACGGGCAGCCATCGGTGACAATGAAGATATCCATTTTTGTATTGATGCCAATGGTTCATTGGACTATACTACAGCTCTAGAATACGCTCGCAGGCTGGAGAAATATAACCTGTATAAGTTTGAACAGCCTCTGGCATGGTGGGACATAGCCGGAATGGCTCGCCTGCGCAAGGCTCAACCTATTCCTATCTGCGCTCATGAGTCCAGCGTTAAGGTCCCCTTCCTGATCGAGTGCATCAGGCAGGATGCCTGCGATATGGTAGGAACCAAGGTAGTCTGGGCTGGGGGTATCTCCGAAGCTGTCAAATGGGGCCATATCGCCAAGGCAGCTAATCTGGGTGTTTATTGCGGATCAATGAACGGACCTTTTGAAGCCGCAGCTCAGGCACAGTGGCTGGCTTCAGACGAATGGTACGGCAAACTGGCCCATGCCAACCTGTTCCCATTGTTCTATCATGGCTGCTTTGATACAACGGTCAAACTGGAAAGAGAAGATGTGGTGGTTAAGCCGGTAGCCTACAAGAACGGCTATTGCTATCCTCCGGATGCTCCCGGTATCGGCCTTGAACTCAATGAGAAAGGCCTTCACAAGTTTATCACTCCTGGGAAAAGCATTGTAACTATCGGTTAACTAGTGTAAGTAAATTATATCCGGCTCAGATTGCCCCTTCATCGAAAGGATAGTAAATCAAGGTTTAAATCCGGCTCTCCCTGTAACCCAGGAAGAGCCGGATAGAATAACCAGGCTTATCATCCGCTGTCGTAATCCTTAGTTTAAACTAAATATCAAACCCCCATCCAGCTTGCCCTTCTGTCACAAAATCGTGGTTTTTCAGGGCCAAAAAGCCTGTCCTGCGATATCAAAGTTGAAGCGGGCAGATTTTAACGCTATGATAGATGAAGGCAAAGCCAAAAAAACTTCAAGAAGTTTAAATGTCACCTGTTGCAGCAAGTTATATTAATATTCCGGGTTATGTCATATTCTGGATTCTATTTGCCATAGCCCTGGGCTTATTCGTTCAAAGAATCTATTTTCTGATACGTCTTTTGAAACTGGGACGGTCTGAAAACCGCTTCGACCATCTGGCTTACCGGCTTCTAAAGATGCTGAGAACAGCTCTTTCTCAATCAAGCAATCTTAAGAGCTTTGCTTTAAGAGACCCTGCTCCTATCGCTCATTCGCTAATGTTCTGGGGACTCGGCCTGTTCGTTATTTCTTACATTGTTTTTATAGGTTTCGGCGCCGGATTCAGCCTGTTTTCCATATATAGCGGCAGCGCCTTTGAAACAGCCTTCTTTTCCATCCTGGATATTGTGGCACTGCTGGTAATCCTGGCAGTGATCTGGACGTTCATAAAACGCTATCTGCTTGTACCCGAAAGGTTAAAAAGGGTACAAACCAGGTCCGAAAAGATACTTCAACCCATAATCTTAATTGTCATGATCAGCCTGATGATTCTGCATTTTTGTCTCGCAGGTTTTGGTTATGCCGCCAGTGGCCTGAGAGTTACATGGCCTCCGATCGGAGGCGCTCTATCTAGTTTTCTAATCAATCAGAACTTATCCACGAACAGTCTGATCCTGGTTTTTAGAAGCCTCTGGTGGTTTAATTATATCATTCTATTAGCTGCCATTATTTATGCCCCCCGTTCCAAACACCTGCATCCAGTTTTCTCTTTTCCTAATCTGGCTTTTCAGAGCCTGGAACCCAGGGGTGCTCTCAGGGTGATTGACTTAAATCATCCGGAGACTTTCGGGGCGGCCAATATCCAGGATTTCACCTGGAAACAATTGATGGATCTGTACTCATGTACCATGTGCGGCCGCTGTCATACCAGTTGCCCAGCTCAGATCAGCGGCAAACCCCTCTCCCCCAGGGAGCTAATTCTTAAAATGGAAGAACACCTGATGGAAGCAGGCCCTTTACTGTTAAAAAACCAGTCCAGTCCTGCGCCAGCACCGGAAAAAGTAGAGAATTCTCTGATCGGTAAAGTGGTAACCGAGGATGAAATCTGGGCCTGCACTACCTGCCGCGCGTGTCAGGAGGTTTGTCCTGTAAGCAACGAGCATATTGATAAAATCATTGATATCAGGCGCCATCTGATCATGGTCGCTCAATCAGAAACTGCCAGGGATCCTTTAAAAAACCTGAGGGTAAGGGGCCATCCATGGAGGGGTACCTCTCACGCCAGGACTGACTGGGCTGAAGATATGGATATCAAGATCTTGGGTGAAGAGAAAAATATTAACGTTCTGTACTGGGTGGGATGTACGGAAGCCCTCGAGGACCGCAGCCTGGAGGTCGCTAAGGCTGTTGCCAAACTGATGAAAAAAGCCGGCGTAAATTTTGGTATCCTCGGCGAGGAAGAAATGTGCTGCGGCGACCCCGCCCGCCGGATGGGAGCTGAACACCTTTTTCAAATGCTGGTCAAAAATAATATCCAACTGCTGCAAAGCTATGATATCCAAAAAATTGTAACAGCCTGCCCGCACTGCTTTAATACCCTGAAAAATGAATACCCTCAATTTGGTGGTAGATTTGAGGTAGTGCATCATACCCAATTTCTGGCCGGTTTAGTCAAGGAAAATAAATTACGCTTTAAGAAGAACGGTCAGGCAACAATGACCTACCAGGAACCCTGTTATCTAGGACGTTATAATAATATTTTCCAGGAGCCGAGGGATCTTATCAAGAGCATATCCGGCATTAACCTGGTGGAAATGAAACTGAATAGAAAAGAAAGCTTCTGCTGCGGAGGAGGGGGCGGCCGTATGTGGCTGGAAGAAAAAAGCGGGCAGAGGATCAGTGAAATGAGATTGGACCAGGCACTGGCTACCAGAGCTCAAATTTTAACCACTGCCTGTCCTTTTTGTTTATTAATGTTTGAAGATGCTGCTAAAGAAAAAGCAGTAAGCGAATCACTGAGAATCGCAGATCTGGCTGAACTGGCTGTTGAATTCCTGGAAGACCAATAATCAGTCCGCTATTTTTCCCATCTCATCAGCCTGATACCAACAAGCTTAAATTCAGAGGAGACAACCATGAAACAAATAATAGTATGTATGAAACAGGTAATCGATCCCGAAGCCCCCTTAACACTCTTCCAAATCGATCCGGCTACCAAACGGGCAATCTTACCTAAAGCCACCCCGCCGGTTTTGAGCCCATTTGACGAAAATGCCCTGGAAGCAGCTTTGAAAATAAAAGACGGTCAGGCTGCCAGTATTACAGTCATCAGTCTGGGTAAAAAGCTGACCAAAGCTGTGGTCAGGTCTGCACTGGCTGCCGGAGCTGACCAGCTTATTCTACTGGAGGATGAGCTTTTTAGTGATTTCGATACTCATCTAACGGCAAAAGCCCTTTCACTGGCCATCAAGAAACTGGGACAGTACGACTTGATTTTATGCGGCATACAGGCCTCTGATACCAACGCCGGGCAGGTAGGTACCGGTATTGCCAGTATACTGGGAGTACCCTGTATTACTGTAGCTCGTAAAGTAGAGCTTGTGAATGGCGTGATAAGAGTGGAAAAAGCCCTGCCTGAGGGTTATGAAGTTATTGAAGTAAATGCGCCGGCGGTAGTAACCACCAGTTATGAGGTAGGGACTTTACGCGAACCCGGGGTAGAGGCTTTTATGTCTGCCAATAAAAAGCCGGTTATTACCTGGAATGCCCAGCAGCTTGGAATAGAACCGGGGCAGAGTCAACCGCTAAGCTTGGTTAACGTTTTTCAGCCGGCCCGTGATAGTAAGTGCGAGATGCTGGATGGAGGTAGTCCCGAGGAAAAAGCCGGGAATCTGGTAGCCAGGCTTAGGGAAATCAAGTTGATTTAGTTTTAAAGTACCGGTTACACCGGATTATGAGATGTATTCAGGGAGTGTTTAATTTTTATTTTACTTTTTTATTTATAATTTTAAATTACTTCCGGGTTTTCCGGTGAAACAACAAGGAGCTAATGAAGATGTCCGAAAATAAGGGAGTACTGGTCCTTTGTGAAGTAAACAATGAAAAATTGTCTACTTTAACTCTCGAATTATTAGGGGCAGGCGGCCAACTGGCTGCCGCACTTGGTCAGGAATTGAAAGCCGTTTTGATCGGGGACAAAGTGGAAGGACTTTCCCAGGAAGCCATCGCATATGGCGCAAATAAGGTATATATGGTAAAAGAACCTTTCCTGAAAGAATATGCTACAGAGCCTTACTTAAAAGTCATGGAAAAAATAATCCAGGAAGACCTCCCGGCTATTGTTCTTTTAGGTCATTCCTATATAGGTAGAGACCTGGCTCCCTGGCTGGGATTTCAATTGAATACAGGAGCCACAATGGATTGTATTGCTTTAGAAATTGATTCCACTTCTAAGCGGATGCTGATGACGCGCCCTGTGTACGGCGGTAATGCACATGCTGTTCAGGTATGTTTAACTGACCCGCAGATCGCCACGGTAAGATCAAAAGCCATATCGCCGGCAAAAAAAGACAGTATGCGTCAGGGACAGGTAATTAAGGTGGCGGCCGGGATAGATCAGTCCGCAATAAGGACCAAGATTATCGAGCGGAAAATTGAAACCACCGCGGGTATCAAACTGGAGGATGCCAGGATCGTAGTGGCTGGTGGAAGGGGCATTGGAAGCGCTGCCGGTTTCAGAAAGCTGGAAGAACTGGCCAGTACTTTAAAAGCGGCTGTTGGAGCCTCTCGTCCGCCCTGTGACAGGAAATGGATCTCAGATACACAGCAAATAGGCATTACCGGCAAGGTGGTCAGCCCGGACCTTTACATTGCTGTAGGCCTCTCAGGAGCCAGCCAGCATCTAAGCGGCTTTTCAACTGCCAGGGTAATCGTGGCTGTCAATAAAGACCCCAAAGCTAATATTTTTAAAGTTGCGGATTTTGGAATTCTCTCCGACTGGGAATCTTTTATTACGCCTCTGACTGCCAAACTTAAAGAAGTTTTGAGTAATTGATGGTGCCAAAAATGTTTGCATCAAAATAGCCGGACACCATTGTTTTGTTTTTTGATACCCAGGACTTAGTTCATATTGAGTATCAGGGTCTTCAGGTTCCCGTTTTCCCCCGTGTTCCGGATTTCCCTTTTAAACCTGGTTATTTTACCCATATACCTGATAAGTGGAGGTTGAGAATGGTCAAAAAGAAACTGGCCCAAATAGTTGGTAGTGAGAATATCCTGGATGCTCCGGAAAAAATGAGGGAGTATTCCGGCATTCATAGCTTTATTCCAGGTAAAACACCCGTTTGTACAGTGAAACCTGCCGGTACGGATGAATTGCAGAAAGTGGTCAAAATGGCAAATGAGGAACATATTCCTCTTGTACCTGTAAGTTCAGGAGCACCCCATTTCCGTGGGGATACTGTTCCCGGGGTAGATGGGGCGGTCATGGTTGATCTGAGCCGTATGAAAAGAATTATGCGTATAGATCCTGCTAACAGGGTAGCTATTGTTGAACCGGGAGTCACTTTTGGCGTTTTACAGTCCGAACTGGCCAGATCAGGCCTTTCTGCCTATATGCCGCTGGCCCCACGCAGTACAAAATCAGTAATCGCCAGTGTTCTGGAAAGAGACCCCATTATTATGCCGGGTCACCATTTTGACAGCACTGACCCCATGTTATGTGTGGAAATTGTATTTGGTACGGGCGACAAAATGAGAACAGGTGAAGCTGCAGGACCGGATCCTTTGGAAAAACAATGGGAAATAGGTAAAGCCCAGATCAGCCCGTTCGGTCCTACACAAATGGACCCTCAAAGGCTGGTGTCCGGCGCCCAGGGGACTATCGGAATAGTAACCTGGATGTCACTGAAATGCCGTTTTATCTCACAAATCAATCGCTCTTTTTTTATCCCCAACACCAGTCTGGAACCCCTGATTGAGCTGAGTTACCGCCTTACCAGGATACGCTTCAGCGGAAATATCTTTATTTTAAATGGGTTGAATCTGGCCTGTCTAATAAAAAAAAGTTCTAAAGAAATCCAGGCGCTCCAGGCTGATCTGCCGCCCTGGATCATGTTTGTTAGCTGTGAAGGCTACGGACCTCTGCTAGAAGAGAAGGTGCAATACATGGAAACTGATTTAAGAGAAATAGCCGAGTCATACGGCCTGAATTTGAATACTGCTATCTCAGGCATAAAAGCTGATTTGTTGGAAAATATCCTGACAGGGCCTTCAACTGAGCCGTATTGGAAACTCAGGCTTAGAGGTGGATTCAGTGATGTTCTATTCCTGACTACCCAGGGAAAAACCCCGCGATTTGCGCTTGAGATATTGGAGCTGGCCCAGCAGCAGGGCCATTCACTACAGGATATGGGGGTTTATATTCAACCGGTTATGCAGGGAGTCAGTTGCCATTGTGAGTTAAATTTTTATTATGATCCTGAAAATCAGAGAGAAACCGAATTAACTCGGAAATGGACAATGAAAGTTGCCGATTACCTGGAAGATAAAGGCGCCTTCTTTTCCAGACCCTATGGAGAATGGGCGCAGATTGCATATCGGCACTCTGCCGATACTGTGGATATACAGAAAAAGATGAAAAAGATATTTGACCCGAATGGTATTCTGAATCCCGGGAAGTTATGTTTCTAAGGAGGAAATATAGTGGCCTGGCAGGATTATGAACATGACATGCAAAGATGTACCAGGTGTTCTTACTGTAAATGGATACCCTGGAGATTTGTACGCAATACCGAATACATGCAGGGATGCCCTTCAGTGGCCAGATACAACTGGCATGCCTATTCGGCGGGTGGAAAATATAACATCTCATATTCGCTGTTAAAAGAGCGTATTGAGATTGATGATACTTTTCTAAATGTGGTTTATAGATGTTTGATGGATGGCTCCTGCGACATCGCCTGTAAAATGCAGGGGGATCTGGAACCGCTTCAGCATATACAGGAACTCAGAATCAAATGCGTTGATGAAGGCGCCCTTTTGCCTCAGCACCAACCTTTTATCCGCAGCCTGCGTAAAGAAGATAACATGATGTTGAAGCCGAGAACCGAGAGAGGGGACTGGGCACAGGGGCTGGACGTAAAATCTATTACTGAAAAGAAGGCTGAAGTCCTTTTTCATGCAGGGTGCCGCTATTCCTATGATAATGAGTTATGGCCGGTGGCTCAGGCAGGCGTGAATTTACTTCAGCAGGCAGGAGTTAATGTGGGGATTTTGGGAGTGGATGAAGCCTGCTGCGGCGGACGGGCTTACGAGCTGGGCTATGTCAGCGAAACACTTAAATTTGCCCAGCATCAGGTGGAGGCTCTCCAGACTGCCGGGATTAAAACACTGGTCACCCCCTGCGCTGACTGCTATTCCTGCTTTAAAGTGCTGTACGATAAAATCGGCATGAAACTGGACATTGAGATCTACCATATTACCGAATACCTGGAAAAGCTGATCGCAGAAGGCAAATTAAAACTGAAAAAGCCTTTGCCTTTAAAAGTAACCTTTCACGATCCCTGTCATCTTGGCCGGCTGGGTGAACCCTGGATTCACTGGAACGGCAGGGAAGTCAAAGCTTCTGTACAGATGTGGCTGCATGACCCGCCTAAGAAATACCGCCGTGGGACTTTTGGGGTTTACGAGACTCCCAGGAATATCCTTAAAAGCATCCCCGGACTGAATTTTATAGAAATGTACCGTATCCGTGAATACGCCTGGTGCTGCGGAGCGGGAGGCGGGGTGATAGACGCTTTTCCGGACTTCGCTGCCTGGACCGGCGCCGAAAGGCTGAAAGAAGCCCACCAGGTAGGGGCAGAAGCCATCGTCAGCGCCTGTCCCTGGTGCAAGCGAAACTTCCTGGATGCAGCCGCTCAGACCGGAGATAAAATCCAGGTGTTGGACATTATCGAGTTAATACAGCAATCTGTATAGTGAGTCTGTATTATTCAGGTTTAAGAATTTGTTGATATTTTAAAAAGTCGCTTTTCAAGTCCGGTTTTTCCGGTCAAGGAGTTGAAAAATGAAGCTTACTAAAGATGAATATAAAACGCTGGAAGATATAGTAGGTCCGGAATATATCACCCAGGAAGCGGTAATTAAAGAAAGCTACAACCAGGTCTGGGGCAATAAGCTGGTATTCGGACAAAAACATACTTCTCCGCCGGCAGCTATTTTACTGCCGTCCACAACCGAGCAAATACAGAAAATAGTCAAATATTGCAATAAAACAGGCATTCTGTTTAAAGCCTTTAGCTCAGGATTTGAGCTGGTAGCCACGGCCATGGAGAGTGAAAGAGGCATCATCATGGACCTCAGGCGGATGGACCGTATCCTGGAGATTGATGAAAAGAACATGCATGCAGTGGTGGAACCATATGTATCCATTTATAAACTTCAAATAGAAGCAGCCAAGGTAGGCTTATTTACCGCCAAGCCTGGAGTAGGGTATAGTGCTGGAGTGATTGCCGTGGCCTGCTGCCATCAGGAGATGAGCCATTCCCAGATTTTCACCAGCGGTTACGGGCGTAACGTGCTGGGCTGCGAGTGGGTCTTGCCTACTGGAGATATCCTGAATCTGGGAACCAGCAATAGAAAAGAAGGCTGGTTTTCCGGAGATGGTCCTGGCTTTTCCCTGAGAGGTATATTGAGAGGCCGCGCCGGCGCAAACGGCGGTCATGGCGTCATTACCAAAGCCAGCGTCAAGCTTTACCCATGGTATGCCGATGCTCCAACCTCCTATGAACTAAAAAGAGAACCCGGAACTCCGCCTTCCTTTGCTCAGATAGAAAAAGTGCCTGACCATTACCGCGCCTGGGTACTGACCTTCCCCTCTATGGATAAAATGCTTAAAGCTTCTATGGAGATAGGCCATGCAGAAATATGTTGTGTTCTCCTTCCCGGTTTCGTGGATACCGGTTTTTCTGAAGAGGGCAATGATGAGCAGTGGGCTAAACAGCAAAAAATAAAACCCGAAGATGCAGAAAAATACCGGAACTCAGTTTCCGTGACCCTCAACGGCCACTCTGGCCGAGAACTGGCCTACCGTGAGAAATGTGTCATGACCATCATGGAAAAATGGGGCGGTTATCTGGATGAAGCCATGAACACGCCAAAAGTTCAGGCACAGCGCTTTATGTATCAGATGTGGTCTACCGGTGTGCCCGGTTTGCGGCCTACCGGCGACTTTATGGTTTCTATTCAGGGTGCAGATGGTTCACCGGATATGCAGATGCATTACCGTCCGATAGAGATCGAGGTGGCGAAACCTTTCGTCAAGGACGGCGCGGTCGTACAATCGCTTTCTGGAGTGATGTACCGACCACAGGAGCACCTCTCTCTCGGCTGCTCAGGCGGCATAGGAACAGCCTTCGATCCCTGGGACCCGGTCTCCCTGGCCTCTGCCAGAAAGTATATGGATCAAATCTACGACCCGAATAGTCCCTTCAGGCGTTTCGGCTACACTAACAGGGGCGCCATGATGCAGGTGGAGTCTATTGACCATATCCACCAGAGATGGGGGCCCATTTACGATAATTGTGATCTCTGGCTGAGAAAGGTCAAAAAAGCCCTGGACCCCAATAACGTTGCTGACTGGCTGGCCTATATTCCGGCAGAATATGCGGAAGAAAAAAGCCTGTAACTTAAATTCTAACAATATTTAAGAAGAGGAGTTGTGTAGAAGCAACTCCTCTTCTCGTTAATGATCCGGCTGGTTTATACCCCTCGCTTTAATCTACTACCCAGGCGTTAAAGCTCAAACCAGAGGCAGGATTGTATTCCCGGTTCCAGGCCTCAGGATACAAGCTTCGCCATGCCTCCATTTCAGAAGGGCTTACTTTGGCCACTTCAACCAGGTATCCGCTGGTGGCCTGGCCAATACAGTTCTGAGAAATTGTGCCCCGGGGACTGATCAGGTTAATTGCCCCGCCTCTATCCAGTTTTCCCGGAATGATGGGATCCACTCTGGCTCCGTGATCAATATATGCTGCACCCGGTATCAATCTTTCAGTCACGTAAGCACCTGCCAGCACTGTGCCTCTTTCGTTGAATACTTTTACAATGTCCCTGCTTTTAATACCTCTCTTGGCCGCCTCACTGGTATGGATCCAGCAGGGCTCATAGAGATAGCCGTCCGATCCTCTGACCTTGCAGGTATTTACTTCCCGGCTCCAGGATATATCATCACATTGGGCATGTACTCTCCACCTTCCATGGTTAGACATCATCAATAGTGGGAACATCTGCCCCCTAGCGCTGGAGAACCGCTCATCATGGGTCACGCCTTTCTCAATCCATTTAGGTATCGGAGGCCTCTCCTGGTCAGAGGGAAAGTGCCGGGCCAATTTCTCTGAGTAAAACTCCAGCTTCCCTGAAGGGGTAGGCAATGGATTGGCAGATGGGTCCTGATAAAATTTAATCAGACCGGCTGGATCATTTTCCCAATCCTTAGCCACAGGACACACATAGTATTGCTTTTTCTTGAAATCCTCCCAGCTAATAACCTCTGACAAACCATACTGGTGATCAAAAAAGTAATGCATCCATTCTTCAACTGTCTTTCCACCGGTTATCTCTTTTTCCAGACCCAGGATCCTGGCAATTTCCAGTACCACCTCCAGGTCGCTTTTCGATTCACCTACAGGCTTAATGGACTGCTGCTGAAAACAGACCGCCGGGAACTGTGAACCGCCGACGCCTATGGCAGATTCGATGTCTTCAACCTCCAGTGTGGTATTAGCCGGTAGTATAATATCCGCCAGCAAACAATCATTCTCCAGCCAGGGATGCTGGGCTACAATACATTCTATTTTAGGACTGCGATAGGCCTCTATCGCATGGTCCCCGTCATTCCAGCAGGTCGTCCGGCAGGGGGTATCCGTCCAGATCATATGGATCTCCGTACCGCCCTGATCTTTAGGAAGAGGATAAGTATATTTCACCAGTTGGTCGTCAACTTCGGCTGCCAGAGCTCCGGTGCCCATAAAACTGATAGGTGGATTGAGAATGGCTTCCTGTATCATGGTTTTGGGTACAAACTGCCTGCCGTACACGCTGGCAGTAAGCTCATGAAGGAGAGAAATGCGTATCCTTTCCGTGCCGAAAGCCCCCTTCCCCAGTGTTTTGCGGAATCCGCTGGGCACCTGAATCCTGGGCATACAGGCGTTCATGCTGATCTGGAACTGGTGCACTCCCGGTTTACCCAATCCCTGCATACCCAATAAAATACATTCCAGCCTGGCAGGTTCGTGCGAATACGGCCCGCGGACGTAGGAACCGCCGTAATAATGGGCTATGGAGACGGCTTTTTTAGCCCAGTCACGGGCCAGAGCTTTGATGGTCCATTCCGGGACTCCGCATTTTTTAGCGGCCCATTCTGGGGTCTTGGCTATACCGTCTTCTTCTCCCATGACGTAGGCTTTGACCTGGTCAAAGCCTACAGTATGAGTGGCCACATATTCTTTATCATAAGAATCTTCCTTAATCCAGGTATAAATAATGGCCAGTTGTAAGGCGGCATCGGTATTGGGCAGGACTGGGATCCATTTATCAGCATGGACAGCAGCCCCATAGTTCAGATCAGGGCAAATGTAGACCTGCTTTATGCCGATGTCTTTCCAGAAGTAACAGAACTGCGAAGCTGATTGTCCACTGAATCCCCAGGGGGTGGTTTCCGGATCACAGCCCCAGTACAATACCATATCGCCGTGTTCTGAGATGTCCTTCATGGCGTTATCCTGCGGCCGCATCAGACCGCGGTACCCGTCTCCCCAGATAAATTTAGACCCGTAATACCAGCCTTCCCAGCTATCAGGATTTCTGACCTGCTGAGTAAAACCGCCGACTTTGTCCAATAAAAGTGCAGAGTTACCGTGGGCATGGTGCACTGTCTTGCATTCACCGTGTCCGTCCACCTGTGCCAGTATGGCCAGGGGGCCGTATTGCCGGTCTATTCTTTTGATCTCGCCAGCTACTATTTGAGCAGCTTCAGACCAGGAGATCCTCTGGTACCGGCTGATACCCCTGTTTTGCGGATTACGTTCTCCATCAGGATCCCAGTCAACTCTCTTCAAAGGGTACTTGATCCGGTTGGGTGAATAGACCCTTTTTTTATAGCCCAGTGAGAAAGGTGACGGAAGCGATTTAGGCAGCGGTTCCAGGGTTTTACCCCGCGCACTGATCTTCCAGGGTTTTAACTGCGTAATGTCATATTCCATATCAAAGTGCAAAGGTCTGATGCGGATTATTCTGCCGTCCCGGGTATCCACAGCGCAGGGGACTCCGCCTCCCACACCCAGAAAACCCAGGCATTTAATGGTGGTCTTTTCGTTTACACACAGATTGGGTTTTTGACATCCTTCTTTTTGAGTTTTTTTATCTACCATTCTTCATCTCGTCCCTTCTAAAAATACTATTATCATTTAAGCTTAGTATATGCCTGTTTCACTCTGGAATCCAGAAATAGTGTCTATATGTACTATAGTGCTTATGTAAAGAAGGTAATATTTTCATCCTTTATATAGTTTGCAATGCCGCTTTACCTTTATTCTGGGATTTTTGAAAATGGTATGAAATAGATTATTCTGTAGAGAGAAATCTTCGAGAATTTGAGCGTGCGGTTAACACGGAGGAGTTGAAAATAGAAAATGAAGGTATTCTTTCTGCTGGCGCACCTTTCGGCATGATCATCACCAGCACATCCGAGCAAAGAGATACCTGGTTTGAGGAAACCCAGGATATTATAACCAGGTATTTTCCCGGATTTGCGTAGATCTATCTTCGATTTTTAGTTGTTCAATCCCATCCAATAACTGGGGAAAAGTGCCGGCCGGAGCGGCCTATGGTCAAAGTCAGAGGGATTTTTTCAGCCAGTTCTTCAGGCGTCCAGCTTCCATCTTTTCGCAGAACCTGCTGCACGGGCGGAGGTTCTATGAAAATGCCTACATGTCCCTTCCAGACCTCAAAAATACAGCCGTTGATATGACCTGCCTTTTCACTGGCCAGGAAAATCACCAGGCTGGCCACGTCTTCCGGACGGTTTTTGGCCACTCGGTCGATTTTTTCCTTTATACCCCTCCAGGCAGCAATGGGCCGGATAGCGTTGATGGTAATCCCATACTCAGCCATATCCCTGGCGGCTGTCCTGGTTAATCCTATGATGCCTTCCTTGGCTGCCGAATAAGGTGCGAAGCCTTTCCAGCCTAACCCGGTATGAGAGGACGTGTTGATGATCCTCCCATAACCCTGCTTCTTCATCCAGGCGCAGGCAGCCCGCATACAGTAGAAATCGCCGAATAAATGAGTCTTAACTTGAATAT
Source organism: uncultured Dehalococcoidales bacterium (assembly GCA_964386535.1). GTDB lineage: Bacteria > Chloroflexota > Dehalococcoidia > Dehalococcoidales > UBA3254 > CAYLRY01. The sequence goes on from CAYLRY010000013.1 coordinate 64,912, forward strand.
CCCATTCTTCAGTAGGAATAAGATCAATATCCAGGGGGTCCTTTACCACACCTGCGTTGTTCACCAGCACATCCAGGCGGCCGAATTTATCAATGGCCGTCTTAATTATATTTTCGGCTTCTTTTTCCACCGCCACGCTATTGAAATTGGCGACCGCCGATCCCCCATTGCTGATAATCTCTTTTACCACAGACTCAGCCGGAGCGGTAGAAAATCCATGGCCATCAGGAGAAGTGCCGATATCGTTAACCACCACCCTGGCGCCCTGTGCAGCCAGCCCCCTAGCCTCAGCCCGGCCGATCCCATTTCCGGCGCCAGTGACAATAGCCACACGCCCTTCCAGCATTTTACTCATCATTTTACTCCTGGTTACTTATTGGTTCTCTGAGGGTATACCGGATTATCGGGATATATTGGCAACGGGGCATTGAGCATGCCTCCGTCCATCACCAGCTCAGCCGCCGTAACATAGCTGGCCTCATCAGAGGCCAGGAAAAGGATTCCATAAGCTATCTCTTCCGGTTTGCCCATACGGTTCATAGGCACGGGAGCAGATAGTATTTTAGCCGTATATTCTACACCGCCGCCAATCTTCTCCACCAGCTTTCTGAAGAGCGGTGTATCAATATTGCCAGGATGAACCGAATTAACCCGGATAT
>CAYLRY010000014.1:0-65509 GCA_964386535.1 uncultured Dehalococcoidales bacterium
CCCCGGGAGGGGAGTGAAATAGAACCTGAAACCGTGTGCTTACAAGCAGTCAGAGCCCGCGTTAGCGGGTGATGGCGTGCCTATAGAAGAATGATCCGGTGAGTTAATCTGTGTAGCGGGTTAAGCAATTTTCATTGCGGAGCCGAAGCGAAAGCGAGTCTGAATAGGGCGTCATGTTGCACGGATTATACGCGAAGCGGGGTGAGCTATCCATGGTCAGAGTGAAGCTCCGATAAAATCGGAGTGGAGGCTCGAACCTTCCAGCGTTGCAAAGCTGTTGGATGAACTGTGGATAGAGGTGAAATGCCAACCGAACTCCGTGATAGCTCGTTCTCCCCGAAGTGTATTGAGGTACAGCCTCAGGCAATAGTTAGTGGAGGTAGGGCTCTGGATGGACTAGGGGGCTAAAAGCTTACCAACTCCAACCAAACCACGAATGCCATTAACCGTATCCTGGGAGACGGACCGTGAGGGATAAGCCTCATTGGTCGAGAGGGAAACAGCCCAGATCATCAGCTAAGGTCCCTAAGAGCAGGCTAAGTGGTAAATGAGGTAGGACTGCACAGACAGCCAGGAGGTTGGCTCAGAAGCAGCCATCCTTCAAAGAGTGCGTAACAGCTCACTGGTTGAGTGGTGCTGCGCAAACAACCCAGCGGGGCTAAGCCTGTCACCGAAGCTATGGCTTTCTCTTTATGAGAAGGGGTAGGGGAGCGTTCTCTTCGCAGTGAAGGCGTTATGTAAGTAACGTTGGAGTGTAGAGAAGTGAGAATGCCGGAATAAGTAGCGCAAGATGTGTGAGAAACACATCCACCAAAAGCCTGAGGTTTCCTACGCAAGGTTAATCCTCGTAGGGTTAGTCGGTCCTAAGCTGAGGCTGAAAAGCGTAAGCGATGGAGAACAGGTCAATATTCCTGTACCACCCTTATAGAGACAAAGGGGGGACGCAGAAGGATAGATTGAGCATACCTACTGGACACGGTGTGTTCCTCATATAAGGCAATACCGGAGCAGGCAAATCCACTTCGGTTGTTAAGCTGAGTGTGAGGGGAAGTTGAGAGGAGACTCGAGACGACTCAGTTGAATTCAGACTGCCTAGAAAATCCTCGTTGTCTTTGAAATAAGAGTGCCCGTACCACAAACCGACTCTGGTAGGCGGGGATAAAAGTCCCAAGGTGATCGAGATAACCCTCTTTAAGGAACTCGGCAATCTAACCCCGTAACTTCGGGATAAGGGGGACCTCCTTCGGGAGGTGGCACGAAAATGGCTCGAGTGACTGTTTAACAAAAACACAGGTCTCTGCTAAAGCGTAAGCTGAAGTATAGGGGCCGATACCTGCCCAGCGCCGGAAGGTTAAGGGGAGATGTTTTAAAAGCATTGAACCGAAGCCCCGGTAAGCGGCGGCCGTAACTATAACGGTCCTAAGGTAGCGAAGTCCCTTGTCGGGTAAGTTCCGACCTGCACGAATGGTGTAACAACTTGAGCGCTGTCTCAAAGAGGGACTCGGCGAAATTGAAATACCCGTGAAGATGCGGGTTACTCGTGACTGGACAAAAAGACCCCGTGGAGCTTTACTATAGCTTGGCATTGAGTCTGGGCTTGTCATGTGTAGGATAGGTGGGAGGCTGTGAAGCCAGGGCGCTAGCTCTGGCAGAGCCGACGGTGAAATACCACTCTTGATGAATCTAGCCTCTAACTCTAGATCAAGCTAGGGGACAATGCCTGGTGGGTAGTTTGACTGGGGCGGTCGCCTCCTAAAAGGTAACGGAGGCGCCCAAAGGTCCCCTCAGGGTGGATGGAAATCACCCATTGAGTGCATTGGCATAAGGGGGCTCGACTGTAAGACATACAAGTCAAGCAGACAGGAAACTGGGGCAAAGTGATCCTACGACTCTGTATGGAAGGGTCGTGGCTTATCGGACAAAAGCTACCCCGGGGATAACAGGCTTATCTTGCCCAAGAGTTCACATCGACGGCAAGGTTTGGCACCTCGATGTCGGCTCTTCCCATCCTGGGGCTGAAGCAGGTCCCAAGGGTCCGGCTGTTCGCCGGTTAAAGGGGAACGCGAGCTGGGTTCAGACCGTCGTGAGACAGGTCGGTCTCTATCCGTCGTGGGCGTTGGAGATTTGAGAGGGGCTTTCTCTAGTACGAGAGGATCGAGAAGGACAGACCAATGGTGTACCAGTTGTCTCGCCAGAGGCATCGCTGGGTAGCTATGTCTGGTTGTGATAAGCGCTGAAAGCATCTAAGTGCGAAGCACGCCTCAAGATTAGATCTCCCATTCTTCCGCAAGGAAAGAAGTAAGACCGCAGGTAGACTACCTGCTTGATAGGCGGCGTGTGTACGCATGGTAACATGTTGAGCTTAGCCGTACTAATGGTCGAGGGCTTGACCTGATTCAGAGTTGATATTAGCTACATTGAAACTTATATACCATAACGAAAGGATCTTTTCAGATTTGGATTCTTCCGATTTAGAGTAAATTAAAAAGTATACAATTGAGGTTTTTAAAGCCTCCTGGTGATTGAAGCGAGGTGGTACCACCCGTTCCCTTCCCGAACACGGAAGTGAAACGCCTCAGCGCAGACGATACTGAGGGCGAAGGCCCTTGTGGAAAATATGTCATTGCCAGGAGGCTTTTTTTATTATTTTTTTGACGTTTGTTTTAGCTATGAATTATAATAATTAGAGTACAGGGTTCGTAACTAAAAGGTCGTATTGAGGAAATAATATGGCAAGTCGATTTGAAAAATTTTCAGAAAGAGCACGCAGAGTGCTGACACTAGCCCAAGAAGAAGCTCAGCGTTTTAATCATCCCAATATTGGACCTGAACATATTCTGCTGGGAATTGTTGGTGAACCTGATGGCGTAGCGGCTAAAGTCCTGGTTAATCTGGGTGTAAGCCTGAATAAAGTCCGCTCTGCAGTGGAGTTTATTATTGGACACGGTGAAGCTGCTAGCCGGGCTGAAGTAGGTCTTTCACCTGGCGCGAAACGTGTGATTGAGTTAGCTATCGATGAAGCTCGATATATTGGTCATAACTATATTGGTACTGAACATCTGCTATTAGGGCTGTTACGTGAAGGTGAAGGCATTGCTGCACGTGTACTGGATAGCCTTGGAGTGACTCTGGAAAAAATAAGAGCAGAGATTACCAAAGTGCAGGAGCAGGGAGCCACAAGAGCTAAAGCTGCACGCAGTCCCAGCCGGACACCGGCTCTGGACCAACTCGGTATTGATTTAACAGCTTCATCAAGAGCAGGTAAACTGGATCCAGTAATTGGGCGCTCGAAAGAAATAGAGCGTATCATTCAGATTTTGAGCCGTAGAACCAAAAATAACCCCGCCCTTATAGGTGAGCCTGGGGTTGGTAAAACGGCTATTGTTGAGGGATTGGCTCACCGTATAGTATCTGGCGATGTGCCGGAAACCCTGGAAGGTAAGCGTTTAATTACTTTGGATATTGGTTCACTGGTGGCTGGTACCAAATACCGTGGAGAATTTGAGGAGAGATTAAAAAAAGTCATTGAAGAGATAAAAAATGCAGGCAATTGTATTCTCTTTATTGATGAATTTCATACCATAGTAGGCGCCGGAGCTGCTGAAGGTGCGGTAGACGCCGCTAATATTCTTAAACCGTCCCTGGCTAGAGGCGAGCTTCAAACCATCGGCGCTACCACACTTGATGATTATCGCAAATATATTGAAAGAGACGCTGCGCTTGAAAGGCGTTTTCAGCCTGTTTTAATTGCAGAACCATCAGTAGATGATGCCCTGGAGATTTTAAAAGGAATAAAGCAGCGCTACGAAGAACATCATAGACTGGTTATTACAGACAAAGCGCTGAAATCTGCGGTCACTCTGGCTGCCAGGTATATCCCGGATCGCTTTTTACCGGATAAAGCTATTGACCTGATTGATGAGGCAGCTTCAAGGGTGAGAATCAAACACTGGACAGTACCCATTGCTTTGAAAGAGGCCCGGTTGTCAGAGGATAATTTGCGCCGTGATAAAGATGCCGCCCTGGCAACACAGCAATATGAATTCGCAGCCGAATTGCGCAGCCGTGAGCTTCAAACAGAAGAAAAGATAAAAAAGCTGGAAGAGGACTGGCAAGCCCAGCTAGAGAAAGATAAACCGGAAGTAAACGAAGAAGATGTAGCTGAGGTCGTAAGCATGTGGACCGGCATCCCGGTGGTGCAGATGACCTCTGATGAGAGCAAGAGATTGCTGGGAATGGAAGATGCACTGCATAAAAGGATTGTAGGCCAGGATGAAGCTATTGTTACTATTGCCAAAGCGGTCAGAAGAGCCCGCGCCGGATTGAAAGATCCCAGACATCCTATAGGCAACTTCATTTTCCTGGGGCCCACCGGGGTTGGAAAGACGGAACTGGTAAGGGCGCTGGCCGAATTCATGTTCGGTAAAGAAGACGCTCTTATCCGGCTGGACATGTCTGAGTTCATGGAGAGGCATACTGTTGCCAGGTTGGTAGGAGCACCCCCTGGATATGTGGGATATGATGAGGGAGGGCAGTTGACTGAAGCAGTCAGACGCAAGTCATATTGTGTGATTCTTCTTGATGAGATTGAAAAAGCCCATCCAGATGTTTTCAACATTCTGCTTCAGGTATTTGATGACGGACACCTGACTGATGCCAAAGGCCGCAGGGTGGACTTCCGGAATGCTATCATCGTGATGACCAGCAATATTGGGGCAGAAACTATCAGAAAAGGTACCAATATTGGCTTCGCAACTACTACAAATGAATCCAAGGTCAGGGAAGAGAATTACGAACGCATGAAGGAAAAATTACTGGGTGAATTAAAAAAATCCTTCCGGCCGGAGTTTCTCAACCGGATTGATGGAGTAGTTGTATTCCATGCTTTATCTAAAGAACATATCCGTAAGATAGTGGATCTGATGCTCTCTATTGTTACCAAGCAATTGCTGGAAAAAGGTATAAAGCTAGAAGTGACAGATAAAGCTAAAGATTTCCTGGGTGAAAAGGGATATGATGAAGTATTTGGAGCCCGACCTCTGCGCAGAACCATTCAGGATAGAGTGGAGGATAAACTATCCGAAGAATTGCTCAGGGGTAAATTCCAATTTGGGGATACTGTTGTAGTGGATATCGAAGGTGATGAAATAGTAATCAAACCCCTGGCTGGGAGTCTGGCTACCACGTAAGTGAATCTTAATTACTGAGTCTTTAGAGCGGCAAGTTTACCTGGCCGCTCTTTTTTATTATTATTTATTTTTTTATTATTATTTATTTTGAAGGACGGCCGGCTAAAATCGTTACTGCTAAAAGTAACATTTTCAGGATATTGAATGATTTAGATATTCTGATTGATAAATAGGCATCTACAGATTATATTATAGATGATCAGAATATAATTGGAATTAATTTATTTTGCTGGATCAGATTATAAATTCAACTCTTTCAAGAGAAATTATTACTATAATTTTAGCCATGCTGCCCGTAGCTGAGTTACGGGCAGCCTTACCTATATCGATTACTGTATTTGAATTACCCTGGTATCAAGGTTTCTATCTCAGTATAATCGGCAACTTGATACCCATTCCATTTTTACTTTTATTTTTTGATGCCGTATCAAAACTCCTACAGAAAACTACCACCGGCAAGCGTTTTATCGACTGGCTTTTAAGACGGACCGCTAGACGCACTGGGGCGGTAGAAAAATACAAGTTCGTAGGTCTTATCGTATTCGTGGCCATACCTCTACCCTTGACCGGAGCGTGGACAGGCTCTCTGATAGCGTATATTCTTGGCTTGAAATTCTGGCAATCTTTGCTTTCGATAACGATCGGAGTTGTAGTTGCAGGTGTCATTGTAACGGTTTTAACACTGCTCGGGTGGGTGGGTGCCGGTATTGCTATCGCTGTGATCGTATTGCTAGCTGCGCTGGGCGTATGGAAATTATAGGGGGTAAGTGAGTACGAATAGGGTGCAATAATCGATAAAGCCAGAACTTTTTAGAAACGCTTTCTGCTATTTTTTCCCATTCTGAAAAATAGCCACTTAATAACCAGAGTTATTAAAATATTTTTCTTGAGTCTCAATCCATTTCTGTTTTTGGGTTATGCGGATCTTTTCATCAGTAATTTGATAACCAGCTAAGAAGTTTTCTTTAAAGGTATTAAACCTTGACTGTTTAATAGCTTGCCTGATCTGTTCCATGAAATTGTTCATAAAAGTAAGATTATGTATTGTAGCCAGGGTAAAAGCCAGTAACTCTTCAGCACGGAAAAGATGATGTAAATAGGCTGCTGAAAAGCGGCGGCAGGTATAGCAATTACAGGTGGGATCAACAGGCACTAAAGAATTTTTCCATCTGGCATTCCGGATATTCAACCTGCCTACTGCCGTAAAAAGCCCTCCGTTACGGGCTACCCTGGTAGGCAGGACACTATCGAACATATCGATTCCTTGGGAAACGGCATCCAGGATATCTTCAGGTGAACCGACTCCCATTAAATAACGAGGTTTATTGTTGGGTAATAGCGGTGCTGTTAGATCAATCATACGGTGGGTTAATTCCTTGGGTTCTCCAAGGCTCAGGCCTCCAATGGCATAACCGGGGAAGTCGAGTGAGGAAAGGTAGCGAGCAGACTCAATACGCCATTTGGGATCGAAGCCGCCCTGAACAATGCCGAAAAGTGCTTGATCAGGCCGCGTGCGGGCATTTAGACATCTTTCAGCCCATCTATGAGTTCTCTCCGTAGCCTCTTTAACTTTTTCAGGGCTATCCTGGACAGACGGGCAGATATCAAGGGCCATAATCACGTCTGCCCCGAGTGCTTCCTGAAGTTGAATTGCCGCCTCAGGAGAAATAAAATGTTCGCTACCATCAATATGCGAACGGAATTTCACACCTTCTTCACTGAGTTTACAGAGGTGAGATAAACTGAAAATTTGAAACCCTCCGCTATCAGTTAAAACTGCCCGGTCCCAATCCATGAAGCGGTGTATACCGCCTGAATCTCGAATTATGTCAACCCCTGGTCTTAAATAGAGATGATAAGTATTGGAGAGCAGAATATTAACCCCTATTTCTTTTAGCTGCTCAGGTGTTAAGGCTTTTATTGTCGCCTGGCTGCCAACAGGCATAAAGACGGGAGTATTTACCATTCCATGAGGAGTATTCAATATCCCCAGTCGAGCTTGGCATTCAGAGGCTGTTTTAGAAACGGTAAACCAGCTAGAATTTTCGATATTAACTGTGCCTGGCCTTTTTTTAATTCAACTCTTTTCTACTTTTCATATCATAACACAGGCTAAAAAAATAATCTTATAATCGCAGCTCCGTGTCAATTACGGTATTATATTCAACCATGAAGAGGGTTGCAATCCTTACTGAGGTTATCTGAAGATAAAGACAAAAAAAGGGATTTGATAAGCAAGTTCTTAATTCTACAATTGTTTATGTTAGAATAAAGTCTAAATAAATGATTCATTTGATTATAAAGATTTATCCCTAATTAAGCGGAGGCGATATATGGGAAAGAAAAAAGAGACTCTTAAACATCAGACCGGTAGAAAGACTAAGACCGCTGAAACCTTAAGAAGTAAGAGAAACGTTTTAATGGAAAGGAATTCTCCTGTTCCCGCTGATACAACTCCGGAAATAATTCAAGATAACGAAAGCCTCATGAACGCCTTCTTTGATAGCCCTGGAATAATGAGAGGTATAGTTGAGGTGGTAGATGATACCACAATCAGGCATATACTGGACAACCGGGTAATGGCAGGTTTCATGGGTACTACCCCCGAAAAAATGCGTAATAAGTTGAGCTCAGAACTGGGGGAGACACCTGAAATCACCGGTCTCTGGGTAAGCCATTACCGGGAAAGTCTCCAGGCCGGAAAACCGATCCGTTTCGAGTATATGGACCAGCGAGGAGACCGTAAAACCTGGCTGTCCGCTACGGTCAGCTTCCTGAGAAACGGTGTTTCAGGACTGCCTCAGTTTGCTTATGTTGTAATGGATATTACCCGGCAGAAAGAAGTTGAAGACGAACTGCACAAATACCGTGAGCATCTGGAAGAACTAATAATAGCGCGTACTGAAGAATTGTACAAGACCAACCGTGAATTACAGGTAAAAGTTGAAGATCGTGAACGCATCAAAAAAGCTCTAGAAGCGGAAAGAAAGAGATTCATTGATGTTCTGGACATGCTTCCTGTTTATGTGATTTTGTTAACGCCGGATTATCATGAATCCTTTTCTAACCGTTTTTTCAGGGAACGATTTGGGGAATCCTATGGCAGGCGCTGTTTTGAATATCTGTTTAACCGCAGCGAGCCATGCGAAAACTGTGAGACCTTTTCAGTATTGAAAACAAACAGTACCAAAAACTGGGAGTGGAAAGGCCCGGATGGACGCATCTATGATATTCATGATTATCCCTTTACTGATATAGATGGGTCGCACGTGGTTATGGAAATGGGCATTGATATCACAGAGCAAAAACAAGCTCAGGAAGCCCTGTTGAAATCTCATGATGATCTGGAGCGGCGTATTCGGGAACGTACTATGGATCTCCAGGAAACCAGAGATTATCTGGACAATCTGATCAACTACGCCAATGCTCCTATCATTGTCTGGAATCCCCAATACCAAATTACCCGTTTTAATCATGCTTTTGAACACCTGACCGGACATAGAGCAGATGAAATGCTGGGACGGACACTGGATGTCTTATTTCCGGATGACAGCCGGGATGAATCAATGAAGCATATCCATGAAGCTACCTTCGGAGAACGCTGGGAAGTTGTGGAAATTCCTATCAAGCATAAAGACGGTGCGGTCCATATCCTTTTATGGAACTCGGCCAATCTCTACAACCCTGACGGCGAGAAGGTTATTGCTACAATTGCCCAGGGGCAGGATATAACTGAGCGCAAACGGGTTGAGCAGATGAAGGATGAATTTATAGGTCTGGTATCCCACGAATTGCGCACACCTTTAACTGTGATAACAGGGTCGTTAAGGACAGCCATGTCAGAAGGTTTGTCATTTGATGATCAGCGAGAACTATTACAGAACGCTATTGAAGGGGCGGACTCGCTTTCAGCCATGCTGGAAAATATGCTGGAGCTTTCACGGCAACAGGCAGGCCGTCTCCAACTTCATATTGAGCCGGTTAAAATCTCTAATACGGTGGACGCCGTAATTGAAAAGTTGAAAGTGGGAGGAACCGGACATCAGTTTATAACAGACATACCTGCTGATCTGCCTCCGGTTGAGGCTGATCCTATGAGAGTGGAAAGGATTTTTTATAATTTACTGGAAAACGCGGTAAAATATTCACCTCAAGGAAGTAAAATCGAGGTCTCCAGCCGGTTGGAAAGGGATTTTATAATTACTGAAATAAAAGATCAAGGCAAAGGTATGTCTCTGGATGATCAAGCCAGACTTTTTGAGCCTTTCCAGCGATTAGAAAAACGCTCGTCAGCTAAAGGTGTAGGTTTAGGTCTGGTAGTATGCAAGCGGCTGGTAGAAGCTCATGGCGGCTGGATAAAGGTGCAATCTGAATCAGGCAAAGGCTCGGTATTTTCTTTTGCACTACCTAAAATAAAGTTATAAAACAGGATGTGTTATTCTTTTCAGGTCAGTGATTTAAAAGCCCTTTGATTCTGGTGACCATTTCATCCGGCTTAAAAGGCTTGTTTATAAAATCGTTAGCGCCGCAGCGTATAGCTTCGTCATAATTTCCAGGGCTGGCGCTAAAGGCAATAACCGGCAGTTTTGAGAATTCCCGTAATCTTTTTAATACGTCAAAACCGTCTGTTTCGGGCATGACCATATCAAGGAGCATTAAATCCGGTCTGGCAGATTTAACCAATTCCAGAGCTTCTTCACCCGAAGTGGTGGTAATAACCAGAAATCCGCGCAGTTTTAAATCAATTTCTATAAATCTCAATACTTTCGGGTGGTCATCAACCACCAGTACGCATTGTTTGTTTTGTTCTTTGTCAACCAATTGTTTTTAATCCTCCGGCTGTGTCAAACGAACTGATGCATATCCTGTAAATCAGTGAAAACCTATATTATAAATTATATCAAAACTGGACGTACCTCTTTTGCCCTGATGATTATAAACCGGACGCAATATAGAAATAATAAAAATTAGGTGATCAATATTACAAAACCATTACATTTTTCAAATTATTCCCGGCAATAGTGGTAACCTATTTAATCCGGCTTTTTCTTTACCTGATACGGCTGGAAAAAATATTAATTATTGATATAATCTTTTTCATTAGGTATTATTAAAGAAGCTAATACAGGAAAAAATAATGAGGCAATACCGTATTCTCGTAGTTGATGATGAACCGCGTATTCTTAAATTCCTGAGTATAAAGCTCAAGACTTCCGGTTATGATGTGTTTGTTGCTGAAAATGGATTAAGAGCTCTGGAACAGGTTCAGACCAATGAGCCGGATCTTATTGTGCTGGATGTAGTGATGCCGGGCATAGATGGTTTTGAGACCTTGAAACAGATCCGCGCTATTTCTTCAATCCCGGTTATTATACTCAGTGCTAAAGAAACTGATGTGGATAAAATAAAAGGATTAGAGCTGGGTGCTGATGATTACCTGGCCAAGCCCTTTAGCCCGGATGAACTGGTGGCCCGTATTGAAGCAATCAGGCGGCGTGTAATATCCCAAGATCGTAAAATGCAGGATTTGATGTCTTTTGGTCACCTTTCCATTAATTTTAAAAAGCATCTGGTTTCGGTGAGTGGTAAAGAAACGCCGTTAACGAAAATAGAATGGCTCCTGTTGAGCGAACTTGCACGAAATGCTGGTAAGCTTATGCTTTATGAAGAGCTTCTTACCAGGGTATGGGGTCCGGAGTACAGAGATGATGTTCAAATATTAAGAACCTGGATAAGCCGCCTCAGAAACAAGATAGAAAAAGACCCTGCCAGTCCAACTATAATACGAACTGTACCCAAGACAGGATATATTATTAACCAGCCTAACGTTTAGCCAGATTCCTGACTGATTCACATCAAAAGAATCCCTCTACTTTTCAGATGTTTTAATTTTGTAATATTTTTCAGCCCCTTTTTATAACTTCTCCATTACTGACCGTGTAAAATTTGGGAAATTAGAGTTGTATGAACGCATTTATCTTTTTCCTATTATGGCCTTTTTATATCTTTGGTATTCAATAATGGATAAATATATAACAGGAGGTGGCTGATGATTACTACCAGGAGGAAAGCCAGTTCAAGCATCCGTCAGAGCAGGAGCAATCAAGTTAAAACTGATGTGACATTAAGAGAATATCAATATCCATCTGATGCTGAAGTAGATGAAAGCCGTCAGGACTACCAGTCGCATATATCTCTGGATAGTGTAGCCGATCTGGATAACATCGTTTATATGTATCTCACTGAGTTAGGAAAGACCCCCAAGCTGTATGCTGCGGATGAAAAAGTGTTGGGCTGCCAGATACAGCAGGGTGCATACCTGTCTCATCTTGAGCAGGAACTAAATGCCAAAAATGACCACCTTCCTGCATCGAATGAGGTATTGTCCTGTCTGGTTGAGCGATTCGGTAAACTGGGCAAAGTGTTCGAGGCTGTTTCTCAATATTGTCACATCGATTCAGGTGAAACTATAGGGCACAGAGCCTGTAATTTCGAGTTACATAGAGCAATAGATGGTTTTCTGGAGCAAGAACTAATTGATAAGGTAGCCGAAACAACCGGAGTAACTTGTTCACAGGCTGAGCATTTGATTATTGATTTGTCTTTGAACAACCTTTTAATTAACTGGGGTTTAATCGAAGATGTAGGACAGGAAATCTCGTTTGCGGGGTTTTCCAAGGTAGTCAATTCTCAGGATTTTCAAAAAAATCTGATCCGGAGAAAGAATGAATTAACCCAGCACTTTCAAGAGATACATGATGCGGCCAGAGAAGCTGAGAATCAATTGATAATTGCCAATTTACGTCTGGTCGTCAGCATTGCCAAGAAATTTTTGGGAAGAGGTCTATCCTTACCTGACCTTATACAGGAAGGTAATATCGGATTGATACGGACGGTGAAAAAATTTGATCACCGTAAAAATTTTAAGTTCAGTACCTATGCTACTTGGTGGATCAGGCAGTCCATTAACCGCGCTATTTCGGATAATTCACGCCTGATCCGTTTACCGGTACATGTAGGGAATTACAGCCGCCGTCTGCTGGCCATCAGGCAGAAATTATTTCAAGAATCAGGACGTCAGCCTACCACTGAAGAACTAGCAAAATATATGGGTATGCCAACTCTTCAAGTTGAAGACCTTCAGGAGTTAATGACTCTGGAGCCGGTATCACTGGAGACACCGGTCGGAGAAGCTGATGACATTCTCAGTGACTGCATAGAAGATGCATCTATTCCAGGACCGGAGACCGAAGCCATTGATAAAGTGCTCAGCCAACAGATCAGAGATCTGATTAAAACCTTACCCGAACGAGAATGCCGAGTTATTGAATTAAGATTCGGATTGGGAAACGGGATTGGACGAACGCTGGAAGAAGTAAGCCGTGAAATGGGGATTACCAGGGAACGGGTGCGACAGATTGAACTAAAGGCAATGAAAATGCTGCGTTCCCCTGAAAACAAGGAAAAGCTCAGAGATTGTCTGAGTTAAATTTGACTATAAATAATTCAGTTGATTAGCCTTTAAAACTTCTATATAAAGACTCTTGTGGCAGTTAACGAATTAACAAACCCCTGAGGGAGACACAATTGCTCTCCAGGGGTTTGTTATTTTGTCAATGGAAAGCACCTGTGTCATATTAAAAGGTTGTTTTCTGGTAGGGGGTCATAAGGAATATTGGTTATTACAGACAAACTGCTATAATTAAGCAGAGAGAGGTTAGTAAAAAAGTTGTATACCTCTATGGGGTAAGAATGGAATGATTTCAATTATAGACTACGGAGCCGGTAATTTACGTAGTGTATTAAATGCTATCAATCAACTGGGATACCAGGCTCAAATCACCAGTCAACCGGCGGAAATATTACACTCTGAAATTGTTTTTTTACCGGGGGTAGGCGCTGCTGGCGATACTATGGCCAGCCTGCGTAAACTGGGATTAATCCAAACCATTCATCAATTGGTGGCAGAGAACAGATATTTATTTGGGATTTGTATTGGTTTACAGATATTATTTACAGGCACTGAAGAAGGCGGCTGGCACGAATGTCTGGATATAATCCCGGGAAGGGTAAAAAAATTACCCCCGGGGCTGAAAGTGCCTCATATGGGATGGAACCAGGTACATTGGAAAATAGCTCATCCGGTGATGGAAGGCATTCCGGATGAATCAAACTTCTACTTTGTACACAGCTACTATGGTGAACCTGAGGATAAATCTGTGATCGCCGGTGTTACTGAGTATGGTATCTCTTTTTGCAGCGCTATAGTAAAAGGTAACTTAATTGCTACTCAATTTCATCCTGAAAAAAGCGGAGATCTGGGATTAAGAATTTATAATAATTTCATCAGATCAGCCGGAGGAGCGTAATGTTAACCAAGCGCATTATTCCCTGCCTGGATGTCAAAGGCGGCAGAGTGGTAAAGGGTATTAGATTTAAATCGCATCGCGATGCAGGTGATCCGGTTGAAATGGCCTCTTTTTATAACCGCGAGGGCGCAGATGAACTGGTATTTTACGATATTACAGCTTCCAGTGATAATCGTCCCATCATGCTAGAAGTGGTTAAAAAAACCGCCAGTAAGGTATTCATCCCTCTGTGCGTTGGAGGAGGGCTGAGAAAGGTAGAGGATATGCGCCTGATGTTGCAGGCAGGGGCTGATAAAGTGTCAATAAATACGGCAGCCGTTCTTAACCCTGATCTGATAGAGGAAGGTGCCAGGCGCTTTGGCAACCAGTGTATAGTTCTGGGTATGGACGCAAAACGGGTACCCGGTTCCAATCCTGTACGCTGGGAGATTTTCACCCACACCGGGGCAGATGGCGGACGTGGTACCGGTATAGATGCGATTACCTGGGCGCAGGACGCTGTGAAGCTAGGATCCGGTGAGATTGTGGTGAACAGCATCGATGCGGATGGCACGCAGGGGGGCTATGATCTGGAACTGCTGCAAGCTATCTCAGAGAACGTTACTGTGCCGGTAGTTGCCAGCGGGGGCGCTGGAAGACCGGAGGATCTTTACCAGGCTTTGATAACCGGTAAAGCGGATGCAGTTCTGGCAGCCAGTATTTTCCATTTTGGAACATACTCTATACATGATACCAAACAATATTTAGCGGGTAAAAATATTCCGGTCAGGTTATAACGATATGCCTGATATTTTAATAATTACCTCGGAAATCGAGTCTGGTAAAAAACTCCAGAGGGAATTATTTGAGCGAGGGTACAACATACTGCTGGCTCTTGAAAAAGAGAAGATCATAGAGCGTGTTGTTCGAGAATCCCCAGAATTGATTTTATTGGAAATGAACGGGCAAACCGGTCAGTCGCTTTTACACAATTTAACTCATTCCAGTAAGATCAAAAGCAAAGTGCCTATTATAGCTCTGGTGGCGCCCGAAAATCTCATGCAACCTGCCGATTACCTGGGAGTTGATGATTTTATCGTGTGTCCTTATGATCCTAAAGAAATTGTCTTCCGCATAAAAAGGCAGCTTCAAAAGAAAATAAAGCAGGATGAGATATTGAATTGCGGTGATCTGGTGATTGATCTGGCGAATTGCGAGGTACGGGTGGAAGGGAAAGTGGTGGAGTTGACCTTCAAAGAATATGAATTATTGAAATTCCTGGCCCAGGACAAAGGGCGCGTTTATTCGCGAGAAGCCCTGCTCAATAAAGTCTGGGGTTATGATTATTTCGGCGGCGACCGTACAGTGGATGTGCATATCAGGCGGTTGAGAAGTAAGATAGAGCTTTCCGGACAGGTCTTTATTGAAACTGTGCGCAATATCGGTTACCGGTTTACTAAACACTGCTAATCTCAATAAATTTATCTATTATCTGAGTAAGAACAACTTCAGTATAGACAGGCAGTCCGCAATTTTATTCCTCAAATCAATATTACACATCTGATTCACGAAACAAAACAACCACCAGATAGTACCCTGTTCACCTTCAGTTAAGGTAATTTTACCCCAAATTACCCAGGCAAAGCAAAATGGAATTGTAACACAGACTTAACTTACATGTAACATTGCGGTAACATTACAGATTTAAAATTTTATTATCACAAGATCTGGAGGTGGTTTTTATGCCTACAATTGATACAGGAAATACTGCCTGGATGCTCATTTCGACTGCCCTGGTCATGCTTATGACTCCAGGCCTGGCTTTTTTCTATGGAGGAATGGTTAGGAGAAAGAATGCACTGTCTACCATCATGATGAGCTTTATGACGCTGGGACTGATCGGCGTCCTCTGGGTGGTATATGGTTACAGCCTGGCCTTCGGTCCTTCCGTAGGCGGTTTCATCGGTAACTTTAGCTTTTTCGGCTTGAATGGCGTGGGACAGGATCCATCCACAGTATACGGTACTACCATTCCACACCTGGCTTTTATGGCTTTCCAGATGATGTTTGCCATCATTACTGTGGCACTCATTACCGGAGCAGTGGTGGAAAGAATGAAGTTCAGTGCTATTCTGGTTTTTGCGGTGGTCTGGTTTACGCTGGTTTACCTGCCGGTAGCCCACTGGGTATGGAATGCTGACGGCTGGTTGTTTAAATTAGGGGCACTTGATTTTGCCGGGGGTACGGTAGTTCATATCAATGCCGGGGTCTCGGCCATAGCACTGGCGATGTTACTAGGACCCCGAAAAGGGTATCAGAATGGAGTTACTATGGGCGGGCATAACGTGCCTTTTGTAGTTATCGGTGCCGGTCTGCTGTGGTTTGGCTGGTTCGGGTTCAATGCCGGCAGCGCTCTGACATCCGGGGGATTAGCAGCCAGCGCTTTTGTAGCTACCAATACAGCGGCGGCAGCAGCGGCTTTAACCTGGATGTTCCTGAGCTGGTTTTATCACCGGCCTACGGTTTCAGGTATAGCTATAGGTGCAGTAGTGGGGCTGGTAGCAGTAACACCGGCAGCCGGTTTTATCAATCCTATTATGGGCATACCCATCGGCATTATAGTCTCAGTAATTTGTTTCTTTATGATGCGATTGCGTAATAAAACCAGAGTAGATGAATCTCTGGATGTCTGGGCCTGCCATGGAATGGGAGGCACCTGGGGAGCGATTGCAACCGGTATTTTTGCGAGTTCAGCAATGACAGCTTCAGGAGGGTTGATAAACGGTAATTTAAAACAACTGGGATTGCAGCTTTTAGCTACACTGGTTGTATGGGCCTTCGCCTTCTGCATGACCTGGATCATTGGGAAAGTTATAGATATTACTATGGGGCTTCGAGTAAGCGAGACTGAAGAATCTGTCGGTCTGGATATTTCACAGCATGGTGAAAGCGCTTACGGTGAAGAATTATAGGAGACTAAAATGAAAAAAATTGAAGCCATAGTCCGGGAAGACTCATTCCATCTAATAAAAATTGCCCTGGAGCAAAAAGGATTCATCAGTATGACCGTAAGTGATGTTTTCGGTAGAGGCAAGCAAAAAGGGGTTTCTTTAAAATGGCGTGTAGGCGAACACAGAATCGAGTTTCTGCCAAAAAAGAAAATCGAAATGGTGGTGGAAGATGAAGATTGTCAGATAGTGGTGGATACAATCTGTGAAAGAGGGAGGACAGGGTCAGTGGGAGATGGAAAGATATTCATTTTACCTGTAGAAGATGTAATACGTGTCAGAACGGGAGACCGGGGGAATGGAGCAGTTTAAGTTCAAAAAATCCTGACATGGTGCCCAGTAACTGGAATAATCGAAAAATGGTAAGTGCAATTGGACAATATTGAAAGAACCATTATCCGTTTGCTGGAGTATAATCCGGGATTATCGGATAAAGAAATAGCTCATATTGTAAAAGCTCGTAAGGAGTCACCGCAATATATCAATCAAAAATGCAGGTTACTGGAATCTCAGGGAATTGTGGAGAGAAAAAAGAGACAAGATGGGCTGATAGGGAACTGGTTAACCGGGAATGCTCTACTTAGATCAATCACGCAGCCTGAATTAAATAAAGAGGCCGCTGATTTTCCGGGTAAGAAAATAAAAAGATATATAGAAACACACCTGGTCTCCCAGGGATGGGAGACCAGGGTGGCCTGGGGATTCACACACGGGGTAGATATTGAAGCTAGACGGGGAACACAGAAGTGGATCATTGAGGTTAAAGGTTCGGAACCATTAAACCCGTTACCGATAAACGCATTTGTTTCAGTGCTGGGTGAAGTCCTGCAAAGAATGGATGATCCGGCCTGCAAATACAGCATAGCTTTTCCTGATGTTAATGAGTTTCGCCGGTTATGGGAAAGGCTGCCAATCCTGGCCAAGCAGCGTACCGGCATCACAATACTACTGGTAAAAATAACAGGGGAGGTGATAGAAAAGACCTAATTAAAAATTTTATCTGTAATACGCCTGTAACAAATGGCCTCTAAAATAAACAGAAAGACTTTTTGGGAGGCCTTTCATGACGATTAATCCGGCGGATACTGTCTGGATATTAGTTTCTACAGCAATGGTCATGTTAATGACTCCGGGACTGGCCCTATTTTATGGAGGGATGGTTCGGAGCAAGAATGTATTATCCACCATTATGATGAGCTTTATCAGTCTGGGGGTCATCAGTATATTATGGGCGCTATACGGGTACAGCCTGGCTTTTGGTACGGACTGGGGAGGGGTTATTGGAGGGCTGGACTACATCGGACTTAGAAATGTAGGGCAGGAACCGTCACTCGTTTATGCAACTACAGTGCCTCATCAGGCTTTTATGATTTTTCAAATGATGTTCGCAGTGATTACAGTTGCTCTAATCACAGGCGCAGTAGTGGAGAGAATCAAGTTCGGTTCTTTATTGATCTTTTCCATTCTGTGGTTTACCCTGGTCTATGTGCCAGTAGCCCACTGGGTGTGGGGTGGAGGGTGGATGCAAAAGCTGGGTATTCTGGATTTTGCCGGAGGGCTGGTGGTGCATATTACAGCAGGAGTCTCCGCATTTGCCATGGCATTTTTACTGGGACCGCGTAAGGGCTATAACAATGGTACACCTATGGCAGCACACAATGTACCTCTGGTGGTCATTGGCGCCGGTCTGCTGTGGTTTGGCTGGTTTGGATTCAACGCTGGAAGCGCCCTTACCTCTGGTGGGGTGGCTGTAAGCACTTTTGTGAGTACCAATATGTCTGCTGCGGCCGGGGCTTTTACCTGGATGTGTCTGAGCTGGTATTTCCGGCGGCCGACGGTTACAGGGATTGTCACCGGAGCGGTTGCCGGACTGGGGGCGGTAACTCCGGCATCAGGTTATATATCACCTATCATGGGAATTCCAATAGGAATGATAGCGGCAACAATCTGCTACTTTGCTATGCAATTTAGAATACGAAGACGGATTGATGAATCGCTGGATGTGTGGGCCTGCCATGGTATGGGAGGAAGCTGGGGAACGCTCGCTACCGGCCTTTTTGCATCACTGGCTGTAAATAGTGCGGGAGCTGATGGATTATTTTACGGCAACGGATTGCTGTTCTTAAAACAACTGGCGGGGGTTGCGGTTATCTGGGTATTTGCCTTCGGAATGACCTGGGTGCTGGGGAAACTGGTAAATGTAACCCTGGGGTTAAGGGTTAACGAAACTGAAGAAGTGATAGGACTGGATATTTCGCAACATGGGGAACGGGCTTATGGGGGTGATTAATAATTTGTAACCGAAAATTAACATATATTTAATCTGATTGTAACATTTGTACTCTAAACTGATACTAAACATGCAAAGAATTTCGGAATGGAAAAAAATTAGGAGGGAATTTCATGGAAAACAAAGACAGGAAAGAAGGCAAAGAGTATGTCCTTAAGATGGCTCGTGAACACAACGTAAAGTTTGTGGAGTTGTGGTTTACTGATATTCTGGGGCAACTGAAAAGCTACGCTATACCTGTATCAGAACTGGAAAGCGCGATCGATAACGGCTTGGGTTTTGACGGCTCTTCAGTACAGGGTTATGCCCGTATTGACGAAAGCGATATGATGTCTGTACCGGATCTGGATACTTTTCAGTTATTACCCTGGAGACCCAGGGAGGATGTCTGTCTGGCAAGAATGATATGCGATATTTATAACCCGGACAAGACGCCTTTCGAAGGCGATCCCAGATACATTTTAAAAAGGAACCTGAAAAAAGCCACAGAGATGGGCTATACCTTTTATGTAGGGCCGGAACTGGAATACTTCTATTTCAAAAACGATAAATCTACCGAAGGCCTGGATGAAGGCGGTTACTATGATATGACTTTAAGAGATGCTGCTTCCGAAATCAGGAACGAAACAGTGCTGGCTCTGGAAGAGATGGGAATAGGGATAGACAAGTCTCATCATGAAGTGGCAGCCAGCCAGCATGAAATCGATATGAGGTATACTGATGCATTGACCATGGCAGACCAGGTAATGACATACCGGCTGGTGGTGAAGGAGATAGCGGACAGGCACGGCTGGTACGCCACCTTTATGCCGAAACCGAAATTCGGCATCAATGGTTCGGGTATGCATGTTCATCAATCGTTATTTAAAAATGGTAAAAACTCATTTTTCGACAAGAACGGCCTTTTCCATCTTTCCAAGTTAGCCCAAAGCTATGTGGCTGGTCTCCTGAAATATGCTCCGGAGTTTACTGCGGTAACCAACCAGTGGGTAAATTCTTACAAGCGTCTGGTTCCAGGTTACGAAGCGCCGGTTTATCTTTCCTGGGCTATTCGCAACCGCTCTGATCTGGTTAGAGTTCCCGGATATGAACCCGGGAAAGAAAATGCTACCAGATTTGAGATCCGGTCTCCTGATCCAGCCTGCAATCCATACCTGTGTTTCAGTGTATTACTGACAGCCGGCCTCCAGGGTATCGAAGAAGGTCTGACCCCGCCTGCGCCAGCAGAAGGCAATGTATATCACATGTCTGATGAGGAAAGAAAGAAACTCAATATCGGTACTTTGCCAGGCAACCTGGGTGAAGCTTTACAATTAATGGAAAAAAGCAGCCTGGTTAAAAAGGCTCTGGGCGAACATACCTTCGAGACATTCCTGGCTAACAAAAAGAAGGAATGGGACAAATTCAGGACCTGGGTTTCAGACTACGAGATCAAGGAATATCTGCCTATCCTTTAGTAGAATGCAGGAATCTGCCGCTATGGCAGGTGAAATAGAGCAAACTCCGGAAGTACAAATCCGGAGTTTGCCGTTTGACTGGCCTTTTGTATACCACCGGTAACCCTGGATGTGCTAGTATAATCAAAGGGTGTTCCCCGAAGTAATAAAACCCGAGGAAAGGTGATGAGGGACAACTAAAAGGACTGTCATGAAAATAGGAGTGATGGCTCTTCAGGGAGCTTTTATTGAGCATATCGAGGTAATCCGCAGGCTGGGGGAAGAGGCACGGGAAGTACGGCTGCCTGGTGATCTGAATAAAGTGGAAGGAATAATTATCCCGGGAGGCGAAAGCACCACTATTTTAAAACTAATACATGACTATGCACTATTTCAACCTCTAAAAGAAAAAATTCAGATGGGTCTACCGGTACTGGGGACCTGTGCGGGCATGATCTGTCTGGCTAAGAAGGTTTTAAATTCTCAGGAATCACATATTGAGCCTTTATCGGTGATGGATATCACGGTAAAACGCAACGCCTTCGGAAGGCAGGTTGACAGCTTTGAAACTGATCTGACCATCACAGGTTTGGAAGAAGAACCGTTCCATGCTGTTTTTATTCGGGCGCCTCTAATCACGGAAGTAGAAGCCAACGTTAAGGTGTTGGCCCGGCTGCCTGACGGAGTGATCGTGGCTGCACAGCAAAATAACATGCTGGTCACTTCTTTTCATCCAGAGTTGACGGCTGATACCAGATTGCATGGTTTATTCCTGAAAATGGTCAATATTCGGAATCAGGCACTTTCATACACATAAAAGTCACAATACAAAAATTTAATAATACAAGCTTAATCCTGATTGATCATTTTTCCTTTTTTAAAATTTTTGACCTGCAATTGATATAGAGGTTTAACAAGTTATGTCTGCTATGAGAGAAGAAAGAGATATCCGCACGGTCCAGGCAGCCGGCTCGGATACCGAACGTAAGGTCATATCTATTCTAAAGGTATTAAGTGAATCCACCGAACCCCTTGGATCCATCACTATTGCCCGCGAGCTTGAGCGTTACGGTATCATGTTGAGTGAGAGAGCAGTACGCTATCATTTAAGAATTACTGATGAACGAGGATACACTCAGGCCCTGGGGCGTGATGGACGCATGCTGACTCCTCAGGGTCAGGATGAACTGCGGCTGGCTCTGGCGCCTGATCAGGTAGGATTTATCCTGGATAAATTGGAGCTGATGGCATATAAGACCACTTTCGACCCGGAAAAGAAGAGCGGGCTGGTGCCCATAAATACTTCTTTGATGGATGCCCCGGTTTTCCATCAGGCTCTGACGAAGATGAAAGAGGTCTTTAAAGCTGATCTGGCAGTTAGCCCTCTGGTGGCTGTGGCCGGCGAAGGGGAAAAAATCGGTTCGGTGGTGGTGCCGTCAGGTAAGACAGCACTGGCGACGGTGTGCAGCGTAGTGGTCAATGGAGTTCTGTTAAAGGCAGGTATACCCATTGAATCCAGATTTGGGGGTGTGCTGGAACTGCGCAGATCATTGCCAAGACGCTTTGTGGCGATAATCAGCTATGCCGGTACATCACTGGACCCTTCGGAGCAATATATCCGCGCCGGGATGACCAGCGTGGGTGAAGCGACTCAAACCGGCAACGGTAAAATACTGGCCAATTTCCGTGAGATACCGGCACCTGCCCGCAGCCTGGTAGAACAGAAAATAGCCCTTTTAAAAGACGCAAACATCAATGGCGTATGCCTGCTGGGCAATACCAGCGAGCCTCTTTGCCAGATTTCCGTAGGATTGAATCGAGTGGGAATGATATTACTGGGCGGTCTCAATCCAGCCGCAGCAGCAGTAGAGAGCGGTATTTCCATGGAGAACATGGGAGAAAGCGGTCTGATCGAATATTCCCAGCTAAAAAGCATTTGGGAACTTCTTTAAGTTGAAAAATAGTATAACGGGGTTAAACCTTTTAACCCAATACATTTTATCAAATGTAAATTCTCTCTAGCTTATTACAATTATTTGGCCAGTAAACCGGTATTTTGAGCATTTTTACCGCAAGAAGCGTATTGTTTATAAATTACCATTTTTAGTCGTGAATACATAAAGGCGGCCTGCACTTGTCAATATAATAAAATCAATAACGATTGTCGCTTGACAATAGTACTATGAGATGTTAGAATGGCACCTAATTAAAAATTCTATTTTATCGGTCTAAGTTGGTAGGCAATGATATGTAAATACTTCTGGAGCATTTGCAGGTCTCATTCAAAAGCGGTATAAAAATTACTATACTAACCAGGTTTGGAATTAATAACAAAATATCATGTTTAGCGGAGTATTAAATCAGCCTTATCACATACTTGAGGATACGGGAAGGTGTGAAAAACCCGCAATTTAGGGCATATTTCATGCCCTGTTTTTATTATCATAATAACCAGGTTCGATAAAAAAGGAGGAAAGGAAGAATGAAAACTAAGGTACTTTGGGTGGCGATAGGCTTCCTAGTTGCTTTCGCCATGGTGCTGGCTTCCTGCGGGGGTGATACTACAACATCTGCTCCAGCCACTACAACTGCCAAGCCAGTTACCACCAGCACTACTGTTGCCCCGGCTACTACTACAGCCAAACCGATTACCACTTCTGCTTTCACTGTGGCACCAACCTCCACTACCACTACCTCTAAACCAGCTCCTTTGAGCACCACACAAGCAGCTACCGGGACCGTTAAAAGGGGCGGCATATTAAAGGTTATTACGGGCGCCCCAACTAATTTAGGCATACCATGGGAAGGGGGTGCGCCGCCTGATCTGTGGCTGACCTGTCCGGCTGTGGAAACCCTGTGCCGTCCCGATGAAAATGGTAACTATGTCCCATGGCTGGCCACCGGATGGACCATCGCCCCTGACTACAAATCGGTAACCTTTAACCTGAGGAAGGGCGTCAAGTTTCATGACGGTACACCTTTTAATGCTGAAGCCGTTAAGTATAATTTTGAAACTAATGCCAAATCAGCCATGCCTGAGATGAAAGCCATAACTTCAGTAGATGTAATTGATGAGTATACAGCCAAAGTGAACCTATCTAAGTATGAGCCGCATATCTGGGGTCTGTGGGCGGCCAACAGATCCGGCTGGATGGTATCTCCCACTGCAGCTAAAACCATGTCTGCCGAGGAAAGGCGGACGCATCCGGTAGGTACCGGTCCTTTTAAGTATCAAGACTACAAACGGGATGTCTATCTCAAATTCACCCGCTTCGATGACTACTGGCAGGCAGGTAAGCCTTATCTGGACGGTATTGAATATCAAATTATACTTGACAATGTTACTGCTATCATTGCCTTAAAGGCAGGGGTTGCCCAGGTTCATTACAACCTGATGCCCAAGGATGCCGCAGATTTGCAGAAAAATGGATTTACCATCACAGGCGCCCGGGGCAGCATCTACCAGTGGTTACCGGACAGCGCCAACGCCAACTCACCCTGGTCCAAGCTGGAGGTACGTCAGGCTGCTCAGCATGCCCTCGATACGGTAGCCATGGCCAAAGCCCAGGCCCTCGGCTGGGGGGATCCCTACTGGAACCAGGTATTCCCCAAGTTCAGCTATGCCTATGATCCAACCATAGTTGGTTATCCCTATGATCCGGCCAAAGCTAAAGCTTTATTGACCAAAGCCGGCTATCCTAATGGCTTCACAACCAGCCTGTATTGTACTGCGCCGCCGCTGGGAGACCTTGAAACCTCTACCCAGAACTTCCTGCAGCAGGTGGGTATAAAAGCCGAGATAAAACCCCTGGCAGGGGCTGCATATGGCCAGGCTAGCATGCAGGGCTGGAACAACGGGCTGTACCGCAGCCAGTCAACAGCCAGCGTGGGCACAGACCCGGGTTACCAGATGAGCGTCTACATGAGCAGTCCTGCGTACAACTGGGTAAGCGTTGCTCGTCCTGACGATTTTAAAGTTATTTATGACAAGGCGATGAAGGAAACAGATTGGAACAAACGGGCAGTAGCTTTTAAGGAGTTATGCAAAAACATCATAGACACCAATGCCCTGATTATCTCAACCTGGAATGTCTATCTGTTGGCGGCCAAAACACCTGAAGTCCAGGGTGACCATATACGTGATATATGGACCATGACCTGGACGCCGGAGGACGCCTGGTTGAACAAATAATCCAAGGTCTTCTTTTTAAAGAAGAATAAAGTTTTAAGTCTTTTCATAGGGTACCCGCGGTTTAATACCGCTGGTACCCTATAGCGAGCGAAATTATCGGTAACTTCCAGGCGGAGTGGGGGAATGACAACTTATATTATCCGTCGCTTATTACAGGGCATTTTGGTACTTATTATTGTCTCTATATTTATTTTTTTAGTGATGCGGCTTTTGCCTGGGGACCCTCTGATGCTCTATATTGCTCAATCGCAAATTCAAAACATCTCTCCCGAGGACCTGGCAAAACTCAGGGCTCAGTTTGGACTGGACCAAAATCTGTTCATGCAGTATATCAACTGGATAGGTGGCGTTTTCCGTGGCGACCTTGGTGACTCCATCATGCTTGGACAGAGCGTAGGAACTCTCATGGCTGAACGCATGCCTGTAACCCTCCATCTGGGCCTTCTATCCATAATATTTAGTTCTATAGTAGGCACGACCTTTGGGGTGATCTGTGCGTTAAGACGCGGAAAATGGATTGACAGCTTATTGACCATACTGGCCAATCTGGGCATCACCGCCCCTTCCTTCTGGGTGGCTATTATGCTGATGTATTTTCTATCGTTAAAGCTAAATTTACTGCCTGTATACGGGTATACCTCTCCTTTCGAAGATTTCTGGCTCAGCCTCAAGCAGGTGATATTGCCGGTATTTTGCCTCTCGGTGTTTTCTTTAGCCTCTCTGACGCGCCAGGCTCGTTCAGCTACATTGGAAGTGGTAAGGCAGGACTATATCCGCACTGCCTGGGCCAAGGGCTTGAGAGAAAGGACTATTGTTTTAAGGCACATAATTAAAAATTCACTAATTCCGGTGGTCACCATGCTGGGCATGCAGGTGGGGTTTATCTTCGGCGGCTCGGTGCTGATAGAGACTGTATTTAACATCCCGGGTGTCGGCAGGATGATGAAGGATGGGGTTTTTACCCAGGATTACCAGATCGTTCAATCAGGCGTGCTGATCATTTCCACGGTTGTGGTACTAGCCAATCTTATCGTAGACATCTCCTATGGCTGGTTTGACCCCAGAATTAGATACGAATAGGGAAGATAATGACGAATAATCCAGAAACAACTAAGCAAGCCTTAACTGGTGAACTGGAGGCAGCGCCGCCCCATTACAGCGAATTCCGGCGCGTATTAAGAGTATTCTTCGGACGGAAACTGGCCGTTGTGGGTCTAATCTTTATTATAATTTTGATAATTTTTGCCATATTTGGTCCTTTTTTTGCCCCTTATGATCCTGATTTAATGCAACTGGATAAAGGACTGGAACAGCCTTCCCGGGAGCACTGGCTGGGGACCGATTCTTTAGGGCGAGATGTTTTAAGCCGGGTGATATACGGTAGCCGGACTTCACTTATAATAGGCCTGGCGGCAGTTATGGCGGCGGCATTAATCGGGGAAACCATGGGGCTGGCGGCAGCGCATTATGGAGGTTTGACCTATTCTATCATTATGAGATTTACGGACGCACTAATGTCCATTCCCATGATGTTAAATGCTTTCGTCATCGCGGCTGTGCTCGGCGGCGGAGTGAAGAACGTCATTATTGCGCTGGCTGTCGGTGGCATTGCCGGACAATGCCGGATGATGTGCGGCATGGCTATGACCATCAAACAAAATGACTATATGATGGCAGGGCGTTCAATAGGGGCGAGTGATATACGTATGATGCTGAGGCATATCTTCCCCAATGCTTTCCCGCCACTGCTGGTTTTGATTACCATGAATATAGGAATGGTAATCCTCTCGGAAGCTGCCCTTAGCTTTCTGGGAATAGGTATAACACCGCCAACCATAGCCTGGGGTAGCATGATCAATGACGGCTATGGATACCTTCTAACTAATCCCATCCTGTCTTTCGCCCCGGGTGCGGCTATCATGATGGTGGTATTCGGATTTAATATGATGGGTGACGGTTTGAGAGATTCTCTCGATCCGAAACTCAGGGGTACATTGTAAACAAGAATCAGGCTGATATTGAAGTGCCTTTCTTATAATATCTATATCTGCTTGAAGAGGGTGGTAAACACAAACCGCTGGCTGTTTCAGAAACCTTATCAGTTTACTGCGCCAGCAATAACCTTTATGTTCCCATGTATGCTGATGATGATTTCTTTAGAAGGAACTTCGACGCCGCTGGTTTCCATGGCTTTTCGCGCCATGTAAGCCAGGCCTGAACAACAGGGCACTTCCATATGGACCACGGTCAGGCTCTTGATACCTGAAGTCTGTAAGATTGCGGTTAATTTGGCCAGATGTGCGGCAAAATCATCCAGTTTAGGGCAGGCTACCAGGATACTGCGGTCTCTTAAAAAATCACGGTGCAGATTAGGGTAAGCAAAAGGCACACAATCGGCAATCAGTACCACATCCCTGGATTTAAGGAAACCGGCGCCGGGTGGGACCAGGGCCAGTTGCACCGGCCAGTGATTGAGCGTGGGCTCCTGTTCTGTACCTGTTGAAAACGCGGCCATGCTTTTCGTTCTGGGTATTTCTCTGGCTGCACTTCCACGGCAAAGGCCAGAGTTATCTCCGGCGGTTGAAGACTTTTCTTTTAGATGCTGTTTGGCTGCCTCTTCATCAAAGTCCTGAGCTTCTCTTTCAATAATACGGATGGCATCCTGCGGGCATTTTACCAGGCAGGCGGCCAGTCCATCGCAATATTTTTCGTTAATTAACCGGGCTTTTCCATTTTCCAGGGCCAGGGCCCCTTCGGCGCAAGCCTGCAGGCAGGCTCCGCAGCCGTTACACTTTTCTTCATCGATCTGGATGATTTTTCTAATTACTTTAGCTCTCATCTTAAAACCTCTTCAAACTACTCAATGCCTTTGAGGGTTTTCCAGCGCTCATCCCCCAGGCATTCACGGGCTTTAGAACACCATTCGATACAGGTAGGCACGTTTTCTCTGTAAACATAGTTCCCGCATTTACGGCATTTAATGCGGGTCTCATCAGAAAAAATTTCCACTTCACTTCCACAAGTGGGGCATTTATGGAGGGATACTTTCAGGTTTCTTCCGTCCTGACCAGGGCAGCGGCTGACCATCTCTTTTTCCTCCTGGAATCCTATTTTCTCCTCTTCAACTATATTGTAAGAGATGATTCCGGGAGAATCTATGATCCAGGTCATACAGCAGGAGGACCTTCTCCCAACAGCCTGAGTTTGACCTCATCAAGGATAGTAATTTTGCCCCGGACAGATTCTATAATGCCCCGCTCTTTCCACTGGCTCAGTATGCGGATGGTTGTCTCAGTGGTAGTACCGGACATGTCCGAAATTTCCTGACGGGTGAATGGAAGCGTTTTACCGATTTTATCCGACAGCATCAACAGCATACGGGCGAGCCGCTGCTCTACTCTTTCTCCCGCCAGATCTCGCAGCCGGTTTTGGGCATCTCTCAAACGATGGGAAAGTTCATTGATAATATGCAGAGCAACAGTGGGATGACCAGCCAGGAATTTTAAGAAGGCCTCTTTACGTATGCCCAATAAACGGGCTTCCCCGACCGCCTGTGAAGAAGCAGGGTAGGGCTTATTATCAAAGACAGCCACCTCGCCGAACATTTCCCCTGTGCCGAAAAATGCGATGATGGTCTCTTTACCGAGAGAGGAAAGTTTGGTTACTTTAATCTGGCCTGACGCAATAATATAAAACCAGTCGGAAGAATCGCCTTCCCAGAAAATGGTCTCCCCTGCGGCGACAGGCCGTTCTACAACCAGGTTTGCCAGCTCCCGGATTTCATCATCCTCCAGGGCGGCAAAAATGGATGATTTTTTTAAAATGAGGAGATCGAAAGAATTCACAAAGGGTCTTCCACCGGCTCAATATCAAAGATTTGCGCCTGGTATCCTGCCAGACTAAACCGTAATCCCGGGTGGGCCATTAACTTTCCTGACTGTACAATTTTTTCCCCGGTAAATTTTTCCCTTAAAGAATAAATAATGGACTCTTCAACATCATCCTCAAAACAAATCCTGCACTCCGCCGGTTTATCAGATAGATTAACTATGACCAGCGCGAGGCGTTCTGCCAGTTTCCAGAGATAACAGATTAAGTTGACGGCCGTATCGTCTATATCCTGAAAAGCTTCTTTCAAACGCCAGGCGCCTTCATGAAAAATAGGCGAATTGACGGCTGGAAGTAACTGATTATAGAAGCTTTTTATGGCCTGATCTATGGGTTCAGGCCTGGTTTGTCTTAACTGGAGAGGAAGGCGGAGCAATTTACCTTCCCACTGACCGTGAAAATGGAGTTTCATGCCAGGCAAACCCGAATAAAGAACAGCAGCGGCTTTTACTTTTTCCTGACCCATTAACGCAGCACTACGAGATTCGTCATGGTTTTCTATAAAACGTACCAGCTTTTCCTGGAAGTCTATCCCGGCTGTTAAATGTAAATAGACTCCATTTGGATCCGTGTAAACCAGCCGGTCATAAAGCCTTTTATCATAGGTAAAATCGAAACCCAATTGCTGCAATGTCCACTCGGTGTCCCAGTAAGTTTCGGCGATATATACCAGTTGGGGGACACGCCTGATAGCTTCAAACCAGAACTCCTCAGACGGCATATTATAGGAGCCTTTGAGGTTAGCCCAGCCCCAGGTTTTCTTAAAGACGTCGTTTAAAACCAGCATAGCCATATCACAACGAACGCCATCACAATGGAGCGAAAGTTGCTTTAAGTTTTTTATCATGGCTTCCCGGGTGGCTGGATTAAAGTAATTAAGCTGCGCTGTATCCATCCAGGGTGGAAAATTGGGGTCACGTCCATGTGCAATATAAAGTCTACGGCTTCCATAATCTAAGGGAAAGAAAGACTCCGGATAACGATGGTAGTCCGGCTCCCCAACCTGGATAAAATAATCCGGATGCCGGCTAAGCCAGACATGGTCTATACCCATATGATTAGGGATAAAGTCCAATATCAAGCCCATACCGCGTTTATGTAATTCAACCCGAATACGATCGATATCATCCCAGGTCCCCACCATGGGATCAGGTTCGCAGGATCCGGTGGAATAGCAGGAGCCGATAACATCTTCTGCGCTGACACCAGGTAGTACTGTACGATACAGTTTTTGTAACTCTGTATCCTGCAGGCTAATACGGCGGCCGGCCTGGCTGTGCTGATATATTCCCATCAGCCATACAAAGTCCATACCGGATGCCTTAAGGCGGTCCCATTCAGAGGGTGGTAGATTGCCCAGTGTGACCTGTGAACCCAGTTTTTGGCTCAATTCGAAGAGCCAGGCAATAGTATTGAGCTCATAAAGAGCGGGATTTTTTCGATACAGAAATTTATTCATCATTTGAATTCATTATAGAACAATTACAGACTCTGTTCATATATAAAAATAGAAAGGAAGCATTTAATAAAACGAGGCTAATTTGGGTTCCTTTTTACAAAATCTTGTTTTTCATCACCTCCTGTATATGCGGGGAATCTTAATATGATATTTATGTCAAGTATATGGATTAATTGCAATCCCAAAAAGATATTCATGATTATTAATATAGCACAATTGTTCTATATCTGCCAGGTAGTCTAACTGTATTCCGGATTTGTATTATCCTGAATCGATTTGTCAGGTTCCTACCGATTTTACTTTAAGGGGTATTCCAGCCACCATCAGATATACTTCTGCGGCATCTTGAGCCAGGAGCTGGTTAGCCCTGCCCAGGATATCGCGGTAAAGGCGCCCCATACGGTTATCCGGTACCAGCCCCAGTCCCACTTCGTTGCTGATAACAATATAATCGGCGTCTGTCTTTTTAATGCAGGCTAGGAGTTCCTTAATTTCTGTTTTTACTTTTTTATCCAGGAGAGATTCATCAACCTGATCGAAGTCAAGGCCATCAATTTCGAAAAAAAGGTTATTTACCAGCAGGGTGATATCGTCTATTATAACTACCCGGGCATCGCCGATGTCATTTTCAATATATCTGCCGATGTGTGTAGATGCTTCCAGGGTAATCCAGTCTCTTGGACGTTCATTTTGATGTGTGATAATTCTGCGCCGCATATCTTCGTCACCGGCGGTAGCAGTGGCTACAAAGAGAACTTTTCGATTGGTCTTTTGTGCCAGTTCCTGTGCATAGCGGCTTTTTCCACTCCTGGCTCCACCTAATAGCAAAATCATTTTGCTCACGGCTGTTTCTCCGCCAGTTCGCATTTCAGGATATTATAAAACCAGTGGTTTTCTCTGCGTTCGACATTGGATTCAGTGATCGATAGTCGCTTTTTAAACAGGGGGCCGTCAATGACCAGTGTATGAAATTCACCAGCTTCACCAACGAGTGAAATATCCCGGTTATGTGCTGTCAGGTCCTTTAAAAAACCGGCATCATAGTAACGACCAAGCCATTCCGGTCCCAGGAGATCTGCACGAACGGCAACTATAATAGAACTAAACCCGGCTCCAATAAAGTCCAGGGCGATTCGTTCCTGGTTTTCCAACCACAAAGGCAATACCGGTGTTATTCCGGCCAGACCGCAGACCCTATCAATCCATTCACGATGAGCATTAAAGTCGATATCGCCGAAAATGCCGGTGTCAACCCCTTTTGCCTTAATCCTGGCCATAACGCCAATCAACACAGATTCATAAGTCTCACGTGCAGCGGGGTTCTGTAAAATGGGTATTTGCATGGCCTGAGCCTGAAGCTTAATACAAGCGGCTGATATGCCGTGGCTGCTGGAGCGCAGGCCGTCCTGGGTGATCATATTGACCAGGTACTCAATAGAGAATCCCATAAGTCCGGCCTGATATGCCGCCTGACAACAGTCCTTACCCCCACTCCAGGAAACGAAAGCTTTTTTCATCTTAAGGTCTCCTTATCTTTACCTATAATTCTTAAATCTAAAAGTATTTTTTCAGACTTTTCCGTGCCTGAGATGAGCTGTATCATTTAGTAAACTTAAAATTGCACCTCCGGCATAAGTATCTACAATGCTAAGGGAGGCCAGATCCAACCGTAAATTCCAGCGATGGATCATAGGTAATTCCATCAATTGACAGATTAACGTTCTTAAGACACCACTGTGGGCTATTACCAGAATAGTATCCGGGAGATGCAAATCCAGCCGTTTTACAAAATCAGCAACTCTCCGATCCAACTGGGCGAGGCTTTCACCTCCCGGATAAGTCAGAGAGGGACTGCGTTGAATCCACATCCTGGCAATATCAGGGAACTGTTCCTGTACCTGTTTGAAATCCAGGCCTTCGATGCTTCCGAAATCAATCTCTCTTAATTCCGTGCAAGCAATCACCTTCAGATTATGTCCACTGGAGATGATTGAGGCAGTAGTCATGGCCCTCTTCATGGAACTGGAATAAATCTGGTTGATATTTTCCTCAGCCAGACGGACTCTCAGCCTCTCAGCCTGAAGCAAGCCTTCGGTGCCCAGGGCGACATCGGTGCTGCCCCAGTATCTTTGTGAGCTATTAAACTCGGTTTCTCCGTGTCTAACCAGAATCAAACGGGACATCAGGACTCCTGTACCGGAATGACCGTATATTCCAGTCTCTTAATACGAAATTCGAAACGTATCTTAAATAAAAGAACACAAAGCAATTATTTAAGGGGAGACCATTTTTAACCTTCCAGAATGGAAGGGTAAAAAACGTTTAGATCCCCAACCAGTGTTTAAAAGCCAGCATACTCACCATTAGCAGTACACTGATGGCAGCCAGCTCATTAATGGCTCCGTAAGTGTCACCGGTAAGTCCTCTGAGTTGTTTTTTGAGATAGGTTGCTATAAGGCTTAAAATAATCCAGACTGCCGCCATAATGACCAGACCAGCTATTTTGAATAGTATCACAGCCAGGGCCAGAGCGACTATTGTAGCCAGAAAAAAGTGCTGCCAGTTGACCGCTTTCTTAAAAGCATTGCCAAGACCCGCAGGTCTGGCATAAGGGTAGACAAAAATGGCAGTGACCATTGCCCAACGGCTTAAGACGGAACTCAAAATCAGCGCATGCGGCATCCAGCCCGCCGGGATGCTGTTAAGAGTGACATATTCCGCTATTAAGAAAAGTGCCAGCCCCAGAGCGCCAAATCCACCAATACGGCTGTCCCGCATTATTTCCAATCTCTGTTCGGGGGTACGGTGTCCAGCCATGCCGTCCAGGGTATCCGCCAGACCATCCAGGTGAAGACCCCCGCTTAATAAGGCCATAGATATTACTAATATTATATTTACAACTGAGGCAGGGAAAAGCAGGTTTAGAATATAGTTAAAAGCCGCCAGTACCAGTCCGATAAACAGCCCTACCACAGGGAAATAGGCCGTAGAGCGGCCAATTTGTTCTGATGCGAAGCTGCGTTTAATAGGCAGCAAAGTCAGGAATTGCAGGGCTGCCAGTAATCCCAATTAACCCTCTCCTTTATGAGAAACTCCGGCTTCCTCGAAGGTAGCCATTTCTGCCAGTATCCGGCAGGCTACTTCAGCCATGGCAATACCAAGGGCGGCTCCCGTTCCTTCTCCAAGGCGCATATTCAGGTCCAGAAGCGGGGTCAGACCGAGATGTTTTAATAAAAATTTATGTCCCGGTTCAGCGGATACGTGTGCGGCTATCAGGTATTCTTTAAGCTGCGGGCAAAGCCCTACGGCGATCAGGGCGGCAGCCCCTGAGATAAAGCCATCGATAACCACGGGAACCCTTTGAGCGGCAGCACCCAGCATTACTCCAGCCAATCCACCGATTTCAAAGCCTCCAACTTTAGACAGAAGGTCAAGGGGTTGACCAGCCTCAGGATGGTGCAATACCAGTGCCTGGTTGATTACCTCTATTTTATGAAGTAGACCTTTATCGTCCAGGCCTGTGCCCCTTCCGGTGACTTCTGCGGGAGGCTTGCCGGTAATAACAGAACAAATTGCGGCGCTGGCAGTGGTATTACCTATGCCCATATCCCCGGTACCTACAATGTCCAGCCCTTTTTGTATCTCAGCGGTGACAATGTCTATCCCTATCTCCAGGGACTGTACCGCCTGGATGGGAGACATGGCCGGTTCCAGGCTAAAATCTCTGGTAGCGGAAGCAATTTTACGGGAGATCAGTCCCGGCTGGAAACCCAGATTACCCGCTACACCAATATCCACAAAAACCACACGGGCGCCGACCTGACGGCTGATAACGTTGATTCCGGCCCCGCCATGGATAAAGTTCATGACCATCTGAGGGGTGACTTCCTGGGGATAAGCGCTGGTTCCTCTGGCGGCAATACCATGGTCCGCTGCCATAACGATTACAGCTTTCCGGTCAATGCGTGGCAGCGGTTTTCCCTGGATACCTGCCATCTGGATTGAAAGCTCTTCAAGCCTGCCCAGGCTGCCAGCAGGCTTGGTAAGGGCATCCTGCCTGATACGAGCAATTTCCATAGCCTCTGTATTTAAAGGCTTAATATTATCAATGGTACTATTTAGTAACTCCGACATTGATACTCCTTTTGATATTTACTAGGACACAATTGAATGATTACAAACAATGAACAGGAGATAATTATCAGATAAAAAAGATCAAGATTAATTTCTAAAAATATTAAATTAATAGTAATATAATTATATTATAATTTACCTAATTTACTTAATTTTTTCAGCACTTTTATTAAAGCCCTGCAATCTTGAAGGCTACGCGGTGCAATCCGGATATAATCGGGCAGACCAAAGGAGGCACAATCGCGTACCAGGATGGCCTGATCTAAAAGCAGCGTACGGAAGCGCTTTCCGTCATCTACTTTAACTATAAAGAAGTTAGATTGTGAGGGTAATGGCGGTAAATCAAGCTTAGTCAATTCATCCCGCAGGTATTGACCAGCCCGGTGTATTTTAATTTGAGACTGTCTTAAAAACTCGGGACAGTCAAGCGCAGCGAGCCCAGCACGCTGAGCAGCTACATTGACGTTCCAGGGAGGGCTAACACGGGCGAGAGTAAGGATGACTTCTTCAGCAGCTATCATATAGCCCAAGCGTAATCCAGCCAGTCCGTAGTCCTTGGTCATGGAGCGGAGGATAATTGCATTTCCCCGTCGCCAGATATCCAGGGATGACCAGGGATGTTTTACGAAATTGATATAAGCTTCATCCAATACCAGTATACTATTCCGGCAGCTTTTTAAAATAACATCAATCTCAGCAGCAGACAGGTACTGACCAGTGGGGTTATTAGGATTACAGATGAAAACGATTCTGGCTCGGGTTTGCTTTATTAAGGCGGCTATTTTTTCAGGCTGTATGGCGAAATTCTCCGAAACCAGTCCTTTATATTCAATAATTCCGGCGCCGGCCAGAAGTGCGGAGGTTTCATATTCTCCATAAGAGGGTTTGAAAAGCAGTACGGCATCCCCCTTATTTAAGTAGGTCAGGGTGATCAGACGTATTAACTCAGTGGTACCACTGCCAACTAAAATATTTCCGGCAGGTATCCCATGCAGATAAGACAGTTTATTTTTAAGATCTGTAGAAGTGGAATCCGGATATCTGCCAAGGTGTAAGCGCCGCAGGCTTTCCCTGACTGTGCTGGGCGGTGGATAAGGATTACAGCAGACACTGAAGTCCAGCACTGTATCCGCAGAAAGCCCCCGGCTGTTCAATTCTGCATAGTTAGGTCCGCCATGGATCGCAGGAGCAAGGGATTCAATTTCCGGTCTGGGACGCAATGACAAAATAGACTACCTCCGCGATAATACAAATAATAATCCAGGAAAAAGCTGATACATCGATCAATCTTAGAGCTTTATCGATGGTCTGTGGTTCCAGCGGTTGCCGGGCATCGCCAATCCGGTAATGGTTGATTTTGGTGAATTGAACCCCCAGTGCGCCGGCTGCTGCTGCCATAGGGTAGCCTGCATTGGGACTGGCAGTACGTGAGTGGTCACGGAACATGATTTGCCAGGACTCCCGGCCCCGGGTCCTCATTATAAAAGCCGCAAAAACGATTAGCAAAGCAGTCAAACGTGCGGGGACCAGATTAACCACATCGTCCAGATGCGCAGCAAATTTACCCATGTATTCATATTTTCCATGCATTCCGATCATAGCATCCAGGGTATTGATTACGCGGTAGGCCATTGCTCCGGGTATACCCAGAACCAGGAAAAAGAGCAAAGGCGCTACAAAACTATCACAGGTATTTTCGGCTACAGATTCCGCGGTAGCAGAGACAATCAAGGGTTCGGGTAAATCCCTGGCTTCTCGTTTAACCAGGGCCCGTAGATTGAATCTGGCTGACTCCACATCTTTTTGCAAAAGCAAAATTTTTATTTTCTGGGCTGCCTGTCTGAGTTCCCGGAAAGAAAAGGTGGTTTTAAAGAGTACCACTCCAACTATGATATAGGTTACTATATTCCATCCTTTCAGGAAATGCATCAAAAAATAAGCGGGAACGGCGAATAAGGCGATTGTAAATATTGTGAAAAAAGTTCCGTAGAAAAACTGGAAAAGAGGTTTTTGCAGCCAGCAGCCTTTTTCCCATAACATGGTCAATTTCCCCATCCAGACCACAGGGTGTATGGCCAGCGGTGGCTCACCCAATAATAAATCCAACACCAGTGCTCCACCCAAAACAGCCAAAATTTCCATCAGTATTCAATCCCCGGCCTGGCTTTTATTCCCTGGCGGAGAGGATGTTTGACCGGACGCATTTCAGTCACAAGGTCGGCACGATTAATGATTTCAGACGGTGCATAGCGTCCGGTAAGTACCAGTTCCAGGGGGTAAGGTTTTCTATCCAAGATTTGAAGCACCTGATTGACGTTAATAAGACCGCGATATACAGCTACACAAATTTCATCCAGTATTAAAAGATCATATTTTCCGCTTAACATCATCTCTTCGGCGCAGACCAGAGTTTTTTGAGCCTGTTCCTTTATTTTTTCCCTAGGACCGGTAAAACAGTTTTCGGTGCTGACCTGGATGATTTCAAAAGCCGGATGAGTGGAAAGAAAAAAATGCTCACCACAGGGTTCGTTTTTAAGGAACTGGATAAAGCCGACTCTTTTTCCCTGTCCGCAAGCACGAACGGCCAGGCCAATAGCAGCAGTGGTTTTACCTTTACCATCGCCTGTATAAACCTGTATCAGACCTTTATCTTCCGATATAGCCATCACTCTTCTCCCAGAGTTACTTTTTCAGGTTCATTGTTTAAAAGAGCATATAAAAAAGAACATATCTCAAAAAATACACATTTGGCTCGAGTGCAAAAAAGTCTTAAAAATGTATTTTTAGCCAATTAAAGAATAATCCAGTATCCGGTAAATTTGCTGCATATCCAGGCTACGGCGGACGATATCCGCCAGCTCATTATACTGTGTTTGCCGGTTTTTAGGGGAAGAAATGGATACAGATGAACCCCGTAAGTGCCGCAGATTATCCAGGAAAATCTGTGAAAATAAAGCATTATGAAACAAACCATGCAGATAACTGCCCAAGACCAAGCCTCCTTTGCCAGCCGCACCGTCTAAATAGCTCGCTTCCCCAGATGGGGTATTTAACACCTGGAAAACCGCTTTTTCGGCACTTTCTGTTTTTCCCATGTGTATTTCATAGCCGTTTACTTCTACATTATTCAAATCTTTAAGCAGCCCATCACAGCAGACAACTTTAGCCTTTACCTGCACGGTTCTCTTTTCCTCTTGAAAAACGGTCTCGCAGTCTAAAAGTCCCAGACCCTGAATAGAGGTATTGTCAGATTCTATCCCCTGGGGGTCAAAAATAGCTTTTCCCAGCATTTGATAACCTCCGCAAATACCTATGACAGGGGTATGACCGGCTGCCAGGCGTATCACAGCCCGGTCCAGTCCTTTTTGTTTGAGATAGATTAGATCCGGAATGGTGCTCTTGGTTCCGGGGAGGATAACTAAATCAGGATTGCCCAATTCCTCTATTTCATAAATATAGCGGACGGTACATCCCATTTCTTCCAGGGGATCAAAGTCATCATAGTTCGAGATATGAGGTAAACGGATAATGGCGATATTTAATCCCTGTCCCTTAGTGGCAGGAATTTTATCTTCAAGGAACACGGAATCTTCTTGGGCAATGCTAATATTCTTAAAAAAGGGAATAACGCCTAA
This sequence comes from uncultured Dehalococcoidales bacterium, assembly GCA_964386535.1. Taxonomy (GTDB): domain Bacteria; phylum Chloroflexota; class Dehalococcoidia; order Dehalococcoidales; family UBA3254; genus CAYLRY01. Next base: position 37,580 of record CAYLRY010000014.1, read on the forward strand.
GACGGGTTTAAGTGCCCGGTTTTCCAGCATTGCCAATCCGGGTTTTAAAAGCTCCAGATCCCCACGGAATTTATTAATGATCAGTCCTTTAACCAGATCACGCTCTCTGGCAGGGAGAAGCTCCAGGGTGCCAACCAGGGAAGCGAAGACACCACCTCTATCGATATCTCCTACCAGTAAAACCGGGGCTCCAGCCATGCGTGCGATACGCATATTCACGATTTCTCTTTCCTTGAGATTGATTTCAGCAGGACTACCGGCCCCTTCTATCACGAGGATATCATAGGCTGTTCGCAGGCGATTAAGAGAATCCTCAATGATCTGTAAAAGGAAAGGGGTATAAGCGTAATATTCACTGGCCTTGAGGTTTTTAGCTACTTTGCCCAGGACAATAACCTGCGAACGGGAATCTGCTTCCGGTTTAAGCAGCACCGGATTCATGTAGACGGTGGGTTCAATGCAAGCAGCCTCAGCCTGTACCGCCTGGGCCCGTCCGATTTCACCCCCCTCCCGTGTAACAAAAGAATTCAAGGCCATGTTTTGTGCTTTAAAAGGAGCTACACGGTAACCATCTTGACGGAAGATACGGCAGAGGGCAGTCACAATAATGCTTTTTCCAACTGATGAGGCGGTACCCTGTACCATAATAGTTTTAACCGGCATTTGTATTTCTCTTTCCCATTAATACAACGACAGGCAACCCGTTGTCCGGATGGGGTTGAACATAACTTTCAGTACCATAGACAGCCCTTATATTTTCTACCGTAATTACCTGTTCAGGAGTGCCCTCAGCATGCAGAGTTCCTTTTTTCAGCATCAAAATACGGTGGCAATACTGGGCTGCTAGATTCAGATCGTGAAGGGCTATTAGAATTGCCAGGCTTTTCTCCCGGCAAAGGTCGCTTATCAGTTCCATGACTTCTACCTGGTGGTTGATGTCCAGATTTGCTGTGGGCTCATCCAGCAAGATAGCCTGGGGTTCCTGGGCCAATACCCTTGCGATGGTTACTCTCTGCCTTTCGCCTCCGGATAGTTCCCCCATTCTTCTTTCTGCCAGAGGAAGAATACCGGTACGGTCCATGGCCCACCAGGCAATGGCTAGATCCCGGGGACTTTCGTTACGCAGCAGTCCTAGATGGGGGTTGCGACCCAGAAGTACGACTTCAGAGACGCTAAAGGAATCCGGTATTGATGGATTTTGGGGAACTACCCCGATCCGGCACGCTAGTTGGCTGTGTGAAAAATAGTTGGTCTGCTGACCATCGAGAAGAATCCGGCCAGAGCGCAGGGGCATCACGCGGCTGACGGCTTTGATCACGCTGGTCTTTCCACAACCATTAGGCCCCACCATTCCCAGCACTTCGCCGGGTGATAAATGAAAGCTCAGACCTTCAACCACATGATGGCCATTGTAGCTTAAAGATATATTTTGTATGTCTAGTTTTAGCATTAATCCTGATTAAGATCCAAAATAATAAATAACATTCAACTCTAAATTAAATAATTCAATCAAAATAATAAATATAAAGTTAATTATTAAATATTGATAGGCTTGGATTATTTTTATATGGTTAATATTTTTTTGAAGTTTATCCTCCTTCTAAAAGACTGCTTTCTTTTTCCTTCTTAAGAGGAAAAGAAAAAACGGCGCTCCCAGAAAAGCGGTTATCACACCTACCGGTACTTCACTTGACGGCAGGATAGTCCGGCTGGCAGTATCTGCCAGCATTAAAAGAATGGCTCCCGCAACGGCTGATAAAGGCAATAAAGTGCGGTGGTCAGGTCCCCATATGAGACGCACTGCATGAGGAACGATAATGCCCACAAAACCAATGGTACCAACGAAACAGACAGCGGCTGCGGTGATTAAAGTAGCTGCTGCCAGCAGTATCAATTTGGTTTTCTCCACATTAATTCCCAGTTGTTGCGCCTGCTCTTCATCTAGCTGCATGACGTTCAAAGGACGGGCGAAGATGAAGATCACTACCGTTCCAAGAGCTATATATGGAGCGACCAGGGCAAGCTGGCTCCAGTCGCTGAGGGCGAAACGTCCCATCATCCAGGCCAGGATACCATGGGTCTTATCCGGTGAAATCAGGGTAATATAAGAGGTAAGTGAAATAAGGAAGGCGCCTATGGCAACCCCTGCCAGAATCAAGGTAGTGACCGGAAGAGTCTTTCCGACCCTGGCAATCAGATAGACTACAAATACTGCGACCAGAGCTCCCAGGAACGCCAGCAGGGGTATAAAATAAATACCCGAAAAGGTCCATGGGAGGACAAAACCCAGAGCAGCGCCCAAGGCTGCTCCCTGCGCCACTCCTATGAGATAGGGATCTGCCAGAGGGTTACGAAATAATCCCTGGTAGGTAGCGCCGGCGACTCCCAGGGCAGCGCCTACCATTCCCGCCATCAGGATACGGGGCAATCTAATGCCTGTAATAATCATTTCGGTGGTAGCTGACCAGTCTCCGCTAAGGTTAATTAGAGGCAGGTGAGATACGAGGATTCCCCAGACTGTGCTAAAAGGGATGCGCACGCTTCCAACCGTCAGGGCCAGTATAGCGATGATAATGCATACCAGCGCCAACCCCCCTATAGAATAGAGGCGGAACTGCCAGCGGCGGGAATAATGCGCCGTGTTTTTCTCAATTTGATAACTTACATTTTCACCAGTTTGAGTTACCAAAATATTTTTCGATTACCTCAGAAATCATATTAGTCGATGGTACCGGATGCTTTATTTTAATATATTATTTTATTATTTATTAAACTAAATAAACAGTTACTTATTTTGAAAAATCTCAGGATGAGTCAATTTCGCCAGTTCCTCCAATCCGTCCACGATGCGCGGGGTAGTGCGTCCGAAGATGTCAGTATCTATCATAAAGACCCGGTTATTTTTCAGGGCATCCGTGGCCTGGAGACGGGGTTCGTTTCTAATGTAGTCAAAAGAGGTATTTTTGGATCCCATACTGCTCATCACCACGATAAGCTGCGGATTTCTCTGTACCACGGTTTCCAGTGTTATAGTGGCGTATCCGCTGAGATCGGCGGCGATATTAATCCCCCCGGTCTTTTGTATCAGATCATTTATCATGGTGTTGCTGCCTGCGGTATAAATAGGGTCATGCCAGGTGACGTAAAATACCCTGGGCTTAATGTCATTGGACAAAATAAGGGTTTTTTCTGTAATTGCCCTTATCCGTTTTTCCAGGTTAGAAACAAGTGCATCAGCTTTTTGATCTTCCCCAGTAATTTGGCCTGCTAGCTTAATATCTTTCAACACCGCCTCTATTGTGGCAGGTTTGATGGCCAGTACTTTAATACCCAGTTTTTCCAGAGCCGGTATTACGTCAGATTTATGTATGTCGCTGGCCAGCACCAGATCCGGCTGCTGGGCAACTACTTTTTCCACGTCCACCTGGCTGAAACCAGAAACCTGAGGTTTCGTCTTAGCGGCTTCAGGATAGTTACAATAGGTAGTCACGCCGACTATTTTTTCGTCTAATCCAAGAGCATAAAGGATCTCAGTGTTGGAAGGGGCCAATGAAATAATACGCTGCGGGATGGATTCAATTTGAACGCTTCTACCCAGGTCATCTGTAATATTTACTGACAGACAGGTTTCAGCAGGGGATTGACAGCCGGTAAACACCAGTAACACTGAAAATGGAATGATAATCATCATCAAGAAATATTTCATCTACACATCCTGACACCGGACAGGCCGGCAATTTTTTAATATCAAAAACAATTTTCAAATTATAATTGTTTATACATTATCCTCTTGAATAAAAAGAGTTAATGCTACCTGAAAGATCGCCAAAAAATAAAATCCCCCTCAAACAACCAGTGAGGGGGATTTAAAAGTTTACGCTCACATCCCACCTCCTTTCCCGCGGAGGAATTACCGGACTCAGCGTTCTGGCTTTCCACCAGTTATTCCTGGGGATCACAGTAGGCGGTACTGCGCCGGATTTCCACCGGCTTGCACTCTGAGACTCAACAATATTCTATTGTTTATAACATACAACAAAAACCCCTAAAAAACAAGGGGCACTCATTTATTATTTCTGGGCGGCTAAAGCAGCCTGTCTTTCCCTATAAGCCTGGATATAACGGCGAGCACGTTTATCTCTGGCTAACAAGAGGTCAGTCCCTAAAACATAGGGACGTACCTTGGCCACATCCACCACCGGACAGGTAACCCCGGCTGCAATGGTCATAGCCAGGTAGCTGGTATTTACATAAATACGATCGGGCATACCAAAGGAGATATTGCTGGCGCCCAGCGTCATATTAACGCCGAGTCTGGCTTTGATTTCGCGAATGGTCTGGAGTGCTGTCACCGCAGACATGGGATCCGCACCGATAGCCAGAGCCAGGCAGTCAATCACAATGTCTTCTCTGGGTATCCCCATCTGGGCTGCCCGGTTGACTATTTTTTCGGCTATCGCTATACGGGTAGCTGAATCTTTGGGGATACCGTTATCGTCCTGGGTTAAACCAACAACAGCAGTACCATATTCTTTAACTAGCGGCAGGACTCTTTCCAGTGACCGCTCCTCGCCGCTGACAGAATTGATCAAGGGTTTGCCTTTATAAATTTTTAGAGCAGCTTTTAAAGCTGCGGCATTTGCGCTGTCAATACATATAGGCACGTCCACTGTTTCCATGACAGCCTGTACTGCCTGAGGCAGGATAGGGGTTTCATCCAGACCGAAGACCGTAACGTTGACATCCAGAACATCCGCCCCGGCCCTGACCTGTTCAGCGGCTTCTTTGCGGACGATGTCCATGTTGCCTGCTTTTAAAGATTCAGCCAGCTTCTTTTTTCCGGCTGGATTAATACGCTCGCCTATGAGAACTGTCGGCCTTTCGTCACTGATAATTACTTCTTTTGTCGCACTGGTCAATTTCGTTTCCATCTAACTTATCTCCTTCCTTTTACCATTTTGAATATGATATTCACCCAGATAACCGGCTTGCATAAAGGTTTTCATAAAGCCAGGGGTTGTAGCCAGTTCAATATAACTTACCATGCCGGCCAGTTTTTGTGCCTCCAGGCGCTGGGGAAGTGAAACAAGGGCGATTTTTGCTCCCAGTCCGGCGGCATTGCCGACCTGACGGAAACAATTTAGAGGGAGTGACGGCAACATACCCGTTGCCACTGCGCTGCGAACGTCTATATAGGTCCCGAAAGCACCGGCAATGATCACCTCATGGATGTCTTCGTCTGATTTTCCGGCAGATTCCAATAAGACCTGTATGCCGCTGCGAATGGCGGCTTTGGCCAGTTGCAATTCTCTGATATCATGCTGGGTTATTGCCACGGCAGTCTCTCCGTCCGGCTTCACAGCCAGGACAACTTCCAATTGTTCACCGGAATTGTGAGTATGGGGGCTGTCAGGTATAATGCGTCCGCTGGCATCTATGATCCCTGACAGGTAGAATTGGGCCAGGGCGTCAATTACGCCTGAGCCGCAAATCCCAATAGGTGGGGCATTATCAATTGTCTGGAAATCAATTTGTCCGTTTTCCACCTTCAGGCGTTCAATAGCTCCGCTGGCCGCACGCATCCCGTACTGGATATGACCTCCTTCAAAAGCGGGGCCTGAAGCGCAGGAGGTGCTGAGGATATGTCCATTAAAAATTAGAGACACTTCGGTATTGGTACCGATATCAATGGCAATGGCAGGTTCTTTAATCCGGCCGGCATCAATGGCCAGGAGCATGGAAATATGATCGGCTCCCACGTACCCTGCTACATTAGGAAGGAGATGTACGTTGGCTCCGGGTGAGAGATGAAGCCCCATATCCCGGGCCTTGATATCTATGGCTTCCTGGACATTAGCCACGAAGGGTGAAAAGGCCAATTGTTTAACAGGGAGTCCCAGCATTAGATGATGGATGGCTGTGTTACCTACAACTACTGCATCCAGGATAGCATCAGGGGGGGCCTGTATACGGGCACATAGATCGCGGGCTAACTGGTCAATAGCGGACACCTCCAGCGCCTGTAAACGGGCAGCTTCCTCAGGCGATTTCATGGCATTTAGCATACGGCTGGTAATATCTTCCCCGTAACTAATCTGAGGGTTCATGACCCCCTGAGAGGCCAGGGTATTGCCGGTAAGTAAATCTACCAGATATCCTGCGATCTTGGTGGTTCCTACATCTACCGCCAGTCCAAGGGAACGGCAGGCTGGAGGTGAAACTGCAATTACTTCGTGGTCTTTTACAGAGACCCGGGCTTCCCAGTTATAGTCACGCAAATCAGTGGATAATCTTCGTAGTACAGCAATATCAATGTTATTACAATTAAGGTGCTGCTGACCTAATGCCTGACAGACCCGCGTGGCATCTGAACGTAAATCGTGCAAGTCAGGCGGAGCTACCTTGATATTATAGGTCTTAACGGCAGGTTCAGGAGCAACCGTTAACTCCATCCCTTCTACCTGCATACGCTGGAGGGTGGTCATGGATTCCGGGGGAACATGCAAAGTGCAATCACTTAGAGGGAAGGTCAAGCAGGCCAACCGCCAGCCGGCTTGTATTTCTGCTGGGGTGAATATCTTTTGTTCAGTGGTGGTAGGATTTGAAACCAGACCTCGCAGCACCTGGATCTTACAGGCATTACATTTCCCCTGTCCCCCGCAGATGCTGGCCAGTCCGGCGCCAAGCCGACGGGCGCATTCCAGTAGCGAACCTCCCTCCGGGCATTCTCCACGTCGTCCCAATGGCTCGAATTCAATTTGAAAAGACATAATTAATGCTAAACCTCTACATTATTGTGCGATTGTCAATGTGCTACCTTAAATGAAATACAAAAAATCAAAATATTAAAAGAAACTTAAGCTTTTATTAAATATTGCCTGAGAGAAAAAAGGCTTAAGTGTTAATAATGATATTAATCTCCTAAAAAAGCGGTTTTTCACCGGTTGATTTTCATAATAAGCATATCAGTAACGGTCGTTTTCTGTCCAGCCAGGAACAACCTGAAATTATTTTGCTTATGTCTGATCCAGAGGTTGTTTTAGATACTATCGAAGTAATCCGGAAAAGAAAGCCATATTATACAACAACTTTTATTTGTAAATGACCGCAAATCAGTCATCTAAAGTGGGCTCTGTTGTGAATATTTTAATTGAGCGATAATATACATGGCTGTCTATGTGACGGAAGAAAGAAGCCGAACTTCTACGCGAAGAAACCGATATAATATTCTCTCTAAATAGGAGCCCTGGCAACCGGGTTCAAGTAAAAATTTGTAGAAGTTTTTCATATATTTGGCTATAATCTCGGCATGGCTGCCCGAATTGCCAATGATATAATGGGAATTACTCAAATAAAAGACATTTATAAACGGGAAATAATTTTACCGGTAATATATACATGAGTAAAAGGTGAAGTTTCAGACTAGCAGAATTTCGAGCGAATTTACCGGCACTTAACTGGCAAAAATCCAGATATTATTACAAATAAAAACCTGGCTCAAATGCAAAAAGGTCTTAGAATTGTATTTTATGCTAATTTTAGAGGCTAAATTTCTGACCAAAATGTTAAAATACTACCTTTTTGCAGTACAGCCAGACTTGTTTTTCAGGAATGGTGCGGTTTATTATGCTATAGTAAAAATGGAATTTTATAAACAAAAGGCATGGGAAGCCTTCAAAAAGGCAGAAAGCGCAGGTGCGGCCAGAGCGCAATTAAGGTTATTCTTGGTATTGCGTGATTGAGGTTATCATAATGGATACCGTTAAGCCTGAGGTAAAAAAAGAGAGCAATATAAAGTCCAATTGCGGATGATTACCATACTGCTGAAATCGCAACCTGTATGACGTGTGGGGGGAGAGCGAACTTGATAAAGGCTCCTCGTTTTTTGTAGCGGTTCCTACCAATAATTCAAATGGGACTGGAGATATAAAATTATCTTAACAGGGATTTAACAATGAAAGACAAGGTTAAAGTATTGATTGTTGAGGATGAAGTTATTATTTTAGAACTCCTTCAAGAAGTCTTCGAAAGTTTTAATAATTACCAGATATATTGCGCCGCTGATGGAGAAGAGGCTCTTAAAGCGGCGAAGGAACATAAGCCAGATATTATTCTAATGGACGTGCAATTACCCCAAATTAACGGTCTTGACGTGTGCCGGCTGATAAAGTCAGATTCATCTTTGTCGCATGCCAGGGTATTGATATTGAGCGGGAGAACACAAATCGATGATAAGCAAAAAGCCCTGGATGCCGGGGCGGACGATTATATTACAAAGCCGTTCACGCCTTCTCTTATAATTGAAAAGGTGGAGACAGTCTTAAAAAACTTCCAAACCGGATGAATAAACCATAGCTAATATAGTGAAATCTGGAACGGTTAAAATAATTTCCTTCAAAGGCTGGCACTTAATACCGGCTATTTGGCATTCAAGATTCCATTAAAGAAAATCAGACGATGTATTATTGACCTGACCTTAGGCTTGTAGTATGATATGACTTGAAATTATGGCTACTAACAATAAACCTCTGTTGCTGCACGCAAAAGGTCTAATATGACCTTCAATAAAGAATTTCTTAATCCTTGAGCAAAAAAAAGACAGTAAAGTCTTAGTAATAAGGAGGAAAAATGCCTGGAATATTTTGGGTGGTTCCGGCGGCGTGCGTGATAACAGTCTTATTTGCAATATGGCTGGTTATCACCACTCTTAGACGCAGTCCAGGGACGCCAGAGATGAAAAAAGTTGGCGACATGATCTATGAAGGCGCCTGGGCGTTTTTGAAGCGTCAGTACAGTACCATTGGTATGATATCGATCGTGGTAGCTATCATCATTGCAGTCCTGGTAGGTGTACTTAAAGGCAATACCGGCCTGGAAGATGCGGGTATAACCGCTTTCGGATTTGCCTGGAGGACTGGGGTTGCGTTCCTGGTGGGCGCAATCTGTTCAGGTGTAGCTGGTTTTATCGGCATGATCATTGCCGTGAAATCCAATTGCCGCTGCGCAGCAGCTTCACAAAAAAGCCTGAACGATGCGGTTCAAGTAGCTTTACGCGGCGCTGCGGTACCTGGCTTTTTAATTGTAGTTCTAAGCCTGATTGGGGTTACCGCCATATTTTTCGCTTACGGCGGCAACAATAATCCCGATATTGCTCCTCATTTGATACTTGGTTTTGGTTTCGGCGCCAGCTTCGTAGCTCTCTTCGCTCAGCTTGGTGGTGGTATTTATACCAAAGCCGCTGACATGGGGGCAGACCTGGTAGGAAAAGTGGAAGCCGGTATCCCAGAGGACGATCCGCGTAATGCGGCTGTTATCGCTGATCTGGTTGGAGACAATGTTGGCGACTGTGCCGGCCGCGGTGCCGATCTATTTGAATCAACTGCTGCTGAAAACATCGGCGCTATGATTCTGGGTATTGTGCTCTATTTAGCAACAGGCGCCGTTGAGTGGATTATATTCCCATTGGTGGTCCGTTCCTTTGGTCTTATTGCCTGCATTATAGGCATCCTGGCTGTACGCATTCGCGGCAACGAGAATCCTATGAATGCTTTAAACAGGGGCTATTACGTCTCGGTTGCCCTAAGCGCCATCGGTATGGTTCTGACCGTGTGGGCTATGCTGGGCGGTGCTCCAGGCGGCTGGGGATGGTTAGCCGGCGCAGGCTTGATCGGTATCCTTACCAGTATTGTAGTAGTATACATGACCCAGTATTATACTGAAGGCCGCTACCGTCCTGTGAAATCCATTATGGAAGCTTCAAAAACAGGCCCGGCTACTAACATGGTCACAGGTGTGGCCGTGGGTTTTGAAAGCACATTGATGACTGCTATTATCATTGGTGTAGCTTTGCTTTCATCTTATTTCCTGGGTACTCAAGCACTTGAAGGTACCAAAGATCTTTCACCTCTGGCAGCCGGAGCTTTCGGTACGGCTATCGCCACCATGGGTATGTTGATGACCTGTTCCTTTATCCTGACGGAAGATACATTTGGTCCTATTACAGATAATGCCAACGGTGTAAACGAGTTTGCTGGAGCAGGTCCTGAAGTAAGGAGAATCACTGATCGTCTGGATGCGGTGGGTAATACTACCAAGGCATTAACCAAGGGTTATGCCATGGTCTCCGCTGGTCTGGCAGCCTTCCTGCTTTTCCAGGCTTTCCTGGAAAGGGTGGCTATCCTGAGAGATGTCAGGGTAAATGGCGTGTTGCAGCCGTTTGAAAATGTAAATCTGGTTCATCCGGATGTTTTTGTAGGAGCGCTCTTAGCTGCCATGCTGGTTTATTTCTTCTGCTCTCTGGCAATACGCGCAGTCAGTAAGACTGCTTCAAAAATCATAGACGAGGTACGGCGACAGTTCCGGGAGAACCCTGGAATTATGAAAGGTACAGCTAAACCGGACTATGCCCGCGCTGTTGATATTACCGCCAGGGCAGCCCTGAGAGGGATGATAGCTCCGGGTCTCCTCCCTGTACTGGGTCCCATTGTGGTAGGCGTAATATTCAGATATATGCCGGCTGCAGCCAATTATGATGCGGCTATGGTGGTAGCTGCTTTCTTGATGGTGGGCACTATCGGCGGCATCCTCATGGCTTCCTTTATGAATAATGGTGGAGGCGCCTGGGATAACGCCAAGAAATACATTGAAGATAATCAATTAAAAGACGAGAACGGTAAAGTACTGGGCAAAGGATCCTCCGCTCATGCGGCGGCTGTAGTGGGTGATACAGTCGGCGATCCATTCAAAGATACCGCAGGTCCTTCTGTCCACGTTCTGGTTAAATTACTGGCTACTATTACACTGGTTATGGCCCCGCTGTTCGTAAAAATGGGCGGCTAAAAGAAAACAAACCAAAGAGAGAAAAACCCCCCTTATTAATAAGGGGGGTTTTTTATAACATTTTAATAGCCTTACCGAAAGCGCCAGCTTTAGGGGAAAAGGGCAGGCGCCAGCAATCCGGTGGTCTCGGGGAGACCTAGCATCACATTCATATTTTGGATCCCCTGTCCGGCAGCCCCTTTTACCAGATTATCGATGCAGGAGATTACGATCAACCTACCTGTTCGGGGATCATAAGTGGGGAAAATATGGCAAAAATTACTGCCCTGTGTATGCTTGGTGTGGGGAGGACTTTCGCCAATTTTTATAAAAGGTTCATCGGCAAAATATTCCACATAAATCTGTCTGATAACTGCCGCCACGTCCTTACCGGTTAATCTTGCCGGAACCAGTTTGGCATAGCAGGCGCTTAACATACCTCTGGTCATAGGTATAAGATGAGGCACGAAAGTGATATCAGGAACAGTGCCCGAAAAAAGGGCGCTGACTTCCTGAACGATCTCTGGTAAATGGCGATGTCCGTTTAAGGAGTAAGCTGTCAGATCTTCATCAACTTCACAGAACATACTACCCAGTTTAAGAGTTCTGCCGGCTCCGGACACACCGGACTTACTATCAATAATAATATCCGGTTCTATTATACCGGCTGTGACAGCCGGAGCCAGAGCCAGAATGGCGGAAGTGGGATAGCAGCCGGGGTTGGCTACCAGATGAGCGGTAGCGATTTTCCGGCGGTATAATTCGGGAATACCATATACAGCCTGTGCCAGAAGCTGGGGCGCTGGGTGGGTAAAGCCGTACCAGCGCTGATAATCCCCGGCATCCTTTAAACGGAAATCGGCGCTCATGTCAATTATTTTCACTCCTTTATTGAGCAGCGGTATTACCTCTTTGGCGCTTTCTTCATGAGGCATGGCGGAAAAAGCAATCTCAACATCACCGAGTTTAGGCTCGATGGTTAAATCTATGCCGGATAAATGTGGAAAAACCTGGCCCAGTTTTTGCCCAGCAGCACTGCGTCCGGTGATGGATACCAACTCAACTCCCGGATGCTGGCATAAAATGCGTGCCAATTCAATACCCACATAACCGGTGACGTTTATAATCCCTATTCTGGCTTTTTTCATTTTCAATAACTCCTGACCCGGATTAACCGGAAATTCCAAAACCTGAATTAAAAAAATGTTAAATTTTAAAAATAAAAATACACTAATAATTTTATATTAAATAATATTTCATATATATCATTTAAAGATTTTAAATAGAGCAGAACATTGAACGCGCAACTTGAGCAAATGCACAATTATCGACATAGCTTTCCGAACACATAATGTGAATCTATTTTAACGTTTTTATTTTAACATATTGAAGACAGTTTATTAATACGCTTAAATTTGCTGCTACCGGTTTGATGAAAAAGTCTGATTGGGAAAGAGGAGGTTTGAGATATTAATCAGGACTGTCTACAAGAAATTGTAACCCATGCTAAATTGGATTTGTTCAATACCGTAGTTGCAAACCTGCATTGGACTTGTAGTAAAAAAACGGGGTATAATAAAGAAGCAAGATTAAGGAGTAACTACAGCCATGCGAATATTAATTCCTATTATAAAAGAGGTAAGCTAAGAGCACTGAGCTATTATAAGCCGGTGCTTTTTTATTATACTGGGGAGGTAAAAAATGCAATCAAGTCTGATTGGGAAGATCGAGAAAGCCAAGCGTTATGCACAGGAAACCGACCGAATTACCTTCTCCGAGTTCAGTGTCAAGTTCCGCGGTGAACATGATACTTATATCACCAGCTTAAAAGATGGCAAGTGGCAGTGTACCTGCTCTTTTTTCCCTAACTGGAAAATGTGCAGCCACACTATGGCGATGGAAAAAATACTTGGCAATATGCTGCCGAAGGAAGCCCTTAGCAATCTCAAAATTAACAGCATGCCATAAAGCCGTTACTGAATAAATAAAACCGCAACCGCAAATCAGCTAATGATTGCCGGTATAATTTTCGATATATTCGAGGGCTTCTCCCACTACATATAATGAACCCGTCACGCAAATAAGATCTTTTTCGTTAGCTATTTTTTTTGCTTCAGCTAAAGCGGTAGACACACTGGAAGCGATGGAAGTTTGAATACCAAGCCGGGTGAACTCTGCAGCTATGATCTCTGGTTTTGCCGAACGAGGGCTGTCGGCCCTGGTAGCAATCACAGTACTGAAAACGGGAGAAAGCTCGCAAATAATACTGGGAATATCTTTATCACTGGAGATCCCGATTACCAGAATAGCATTCTCAGGATGAAAGTAATTCAGCAGGGTTTCTTTAAGTTTACGCGCTGCGCCCGGGTTATGGCCCCCATCTGCAACTATTAGGGGTTTGAGGCTCAGGATATGCATTCTGCCCGGGAATGACACCTTAGCCATCCCTGTTATAAGGGCTTCTTTGGGAATGCAGTAACCTCGCTCCTGAAGGACTTCAATAGCAGCGACCGCGGCTGCGGCGTTATCCAACTGATAATGCCCTAAAAGCGGAATGGAAATAATATATTTATCCAGGCGGCCTTCAATCTCCATTTCCTGGTGGTTGAAATCATAGTTGAGGCTTTTACAGGTTACCTCTCTACCCACTCGAATCAGATTAACTCCTTTTTCGCTGCAGATATCCTGTATTACATGATCAGCCTCTTCAGCCTGAGGATGGGAGATAACCGTGCAACCTGGTTTGATTATGCCGCATTTTTCAGTAGCGATTGAAGTTAGAGTGTTCCCCAATATAGCGGTATGATCAAAACTAATTGAGGTTAATAGACACACTTCCGGCTGTATGACATTGGTGGCATCAAAGCGTCCGCCCATACCCACTTCCATCACCTGCATCTGGCACTTTTTTTCAGAAAAATAAACGAAGCCTAAAACGGTCAGTATCTCAAAAACAGTAAGCCTGCCGTAAATGGATTTTTGATTAGCTGATTCTATTTCCGGCCGCAAGCGGGTCATAATAGAGGCCAGTTCATCTTCTGTTATCATTTGCCCGTTTACCATGATCCTTTCACGTGTGGATATCAGATGGGGAGAAGTGTATAGCCCGGTTTGATAACCGGCTTCCGCTAATATCGAGGCCAACATAGCTGAGGTGCTTCCTTTGCCGTTAGTCCCGGCAATGTGTAAAGACCTGGCCCGGGTGTGAGGGTTACCCAGCCTCTCTAATATTTCGTAAAGACGGCGCAGGTCATAGTTATCTTCCGCGTGAGGTTTAGGTACCGCTTCATAATTAGTATGTCCGTAAATATAGTCCAGGGCCTGGTTATAATTCATAAATATCCTCCCATCACTTTTTAATTGTATCATTTGACTCAGATAAACAGCCAATGTATCATCAATATCAGCTTGCAAGATGAAATACTAAGGGGAGGACTTGATGAATTTTATTGAGAAGCTGGATAAGGCTTCTGAAAAAAATAAAAGTCTGGTTTGTGTGGGGCTGGATATTGATCCCAAATTAGTGCCGGAGGGAATAAATGTTTTTGACTTCAATAAAGCTATTATAGAGGCCACCGCTGATCTGGTTTGCGCATATAAACCCAATGTGGCTTTCTATGAAGCTATGGGAGAAATAGGGAATGAAGCGTTGAAGCGAACGGTTAAATTTATTCCACCGGAAATTCCAGTCATTGCTGACGCCAAACGGGGTGACATCGGTAATACCTCTCGCGCATATGCCATTGCGCTTTTTGACTTTCTGGGGGCTGATGCAGCCACAGTCAATCCTTATCTGGGTTTTGACGCCATCGAACCATTCATACAATACAGAGACAAGGGCATCTTTATTCTTTGCCGGACATCCAATCCGGGGGCGGCTGATTTTCAGTCTTTACGTTGTGATACTCCTCAAGGCTATAAGCCTCTCTTTGAAATTGTGGCGGAAAAAGCGCAAGCCTGGAACACAAACGGTAATATTGGCCTGGTAGTAGGAGCGACGTATCCGGATGAACTAAAAATTATACGTGAACAACACGTTGAAATGCCAATTTTAATACCCGGTATAGGAGCACAGGGCGGAGATGTAGCCTTAACCGTACACAATGGAGTCAACCGGGAAGGGAAAAGAGCCATTATAAATTCATCCCGTCAGATCATTTATGCTTCAAAAGGGAAAGACTTTGCTGAAGCAGCACGTCAGGCCACTTTAAAATTAAGGGATGAAATCAACAGATACCGCCTGGGTTCAAGATAACAAGCTTATGGTATTAGAATTCAAATTAGGTGATATTATCCGCCTGAAAAAAGCTCATCCCTGCGGAAGTAATCAATGGGTAATAGTAAGATTAGGGGCGGATATAGGGATAAAATGTCTTAAATGCCAGCATACCGTTCTCCTGGACCGTGTATTACTGGAGCGGAGGTTGAAAGGTTTTATCTCTCGGAGCGGATAAGCAGGTTCTTTGCTAAACTGATAAAGGCTTTGGCCCGGGCGTCAGGTTCATGGATAACCCCGGCCAATAGTAACGCCATCTGTTCCTGATGAGCTTCACACATATCACTGACGGTAGTGCCTAATCCAGAAGTTTTTATACGAGGATTTGAAGCTATTTCTGTTATCTGGTGAATAACCCCGTAAGCTTTTTCCGGCTGTTGTAATTCTACAAAAAGCAGAGCTATATCTCCCAGAAGAAATAAAAGCGTTCTCTGGTTTTCTATACTCGAGCATAAATCCAATGCCTGGATTGCCATAACTGTAGCCTCTTTGACCTGATCCAGTCTATCCAGCGACCTGGCAAGAGTTATTAAACCGGTGATTTTGTCTTTTATATCTTCAATATTTTCCGTAATTTCCTTGACTTGAGCCAGTAAAGCGTTGGTCTGAGTGTATTCGCCTGTATGAGCTAACATCTCTGCTATAGTTAAAATGTCTCCACATTTTGAAAAAGCCATCTCCTCTTGATTGACTATGCTCAAGGCCGCGGTAAGAATATCACGGGCCCTTATTATTAAGTCCAATAGGATGTAAGTTTGGGCCATTCTTAGGAGAAAATAGGGACGGCTCATTTTATCTAATCTAGCGGCTGATATGGCTGCACTTTCCAGTTCCTTAACAGAATTAAGGTTTTCTTTCATTTCAGTATACAGTTCTGCAATAGATGTATAATATTCAGTTTTAAACCATGGGTCTTTGGTGAGAGCGGCTGTTCGTGAAGCTTCGTCCAGTAACTGCCGGGACTGTGCAGATAAGCCAGCATCCAGGTAAATTCTGGCCAGACAGATAAGTTCAGAGGTCTTATCGAGGCCGCTTTCCGGATTAACAATAATTTCATGCAAGTCATGTATGATAGCTTCAGCCTCAGACTGAAGACCGGCATCCAGGTATTCATGTACAATCTGCTTCAATGCATCAGCCTTCAATGCAGTAGTTTCAGCAGCCCCGGCAAGCAACCTGGACCTGGTAAATAACTCCCTGGAAAGAGGGATATATCCAGCCTGAACGTATATCCCGGCCAACCAGGCGAGCAAAGCGGCTTTATCTTCAGGGTGTTTCAGGGAGTCTGCTATTCGCAGGGCTTCCTGAAGTATTTCCAGGCAACGGGACGGCTGCCCGGATTTCAGATATATATAAGCTATTTCCGCAAATACATCGCCTTTTGCGGTTGCCCTATCTATACTGACAGCCGCTTGTAAGGCCTGTTCCATGAGGTTTTCAATATTGTTTAACATTTTTTAAAGGAAAAACTATATAAAATTGGGCTGGATCATCAAAGACTCAGGGCCATTGGGGCTATTAAAAGGCAGTTATCAGCCGTTATCCCTTTTCAAACGTTGAAGCATCAGAAAATTAACCGGACGGCTTCAATCCTGTCCCCATTTACTTTTCTTCAAACGCCTGAACGTGTTTTTACCGGCGCCCGGGTTAGAGGATGTATCTCCACGATAATCAGGAGCGGTAATGTTGATCACCATACTGATTTTGGGGTCAACCAGCCGGGAACTAATACGCGCTTCAAGTTCATCCAGTGAACTGCTGGTGGTAATTACTGTAGGCAGCCTGGCATTATAGCGATAATTAAGTACCTGATACAATTTTTCCTGAGCCCAGGGGGTAGCGGCCTGTTCTCCAAAGTCATCCAGCACCAGAAAGGAAGCCTGCTGCACTGCTTCAAGATAGCGGTCATAAGAGATTTTGCTATCGGGGCTGAAAGTCGACCGCAAATAGCCCAAAAAATCGGGAACCACAATAAATAAAGCCGGTTTTTTTTGTTCATAGCGATGATTGATTATAGCAGCAGCCAGATGTGTTTTACCGCAACCATTACAGCCTTGAAAAACAACCCAGCCGTCAGGCGATTCAGCGTATTGCCGTGCGCATTGGTAAGCTGCTTCCAGATTTTGCCTCTGGGGAGCCGGCAAATTCAGACGTTGGTAATCGAAATTGCTGAAGAGCATGGTTTTCTGCAATTCAAAAGCCGGCGGCCAGGCATATTCTTGCAGAGAAGAAGCTTTATCTTCAAAGACAAATACCTGGCTTTGCCTGGATAACAAACGGGTACGGATACGATCATCCAGTTTATCTAGGGGAAGATTAGTGGTAATAACCGTAGGCAGTTCATGGATAAATCGAAAGTTGAGTAACTGGTCGAGCTTTTCTTTAGCCCAGGGAGACCCAGCCTGGATACCCAGGTCATCAAGAATTAAAAGGGGTGCACTTCTGACCTGTTCGAAAAGCTCGTCATAGGGAAGTTCGCTGCCTGGAGCAAAGGTGGACCGCAGATGGTCCAACAAATCAGGTACAGTTTGAAAAAAGGCAGGCTGTCCGTGCTTTATTCGTTCGTTGGCAATAGCTGCCGCCAGATAGGTCTTACCACTTCCGGAAGGGCCCGTAAGTACAAACCAACCCCGCGGATCAGCGGCATACTTTTTAGCTGCTTCAGTAGCTTTGAGGAATATTTCCTGGTTAATTGCATGTCCGGAAAAACCGCTTTCTGTTATTGCATCGAAACTATAGCTGACCAGTATACCCAGATTACTATATTTCTGCAACCGGTTTTCCAGTGCTTTTTGTTTTGCAGCCTTTATACAGCGGCAGGGTATTACCCGGCTGAAATCCGGTTTCCCCGAGGTTTTACGAGGATGAATAAAGCCAGCTCCTTTGCAAATAGGGCAATCAGGATCCGCCATGGTTGGTTGAAGCGGCTCATCGCTGTACCATATGTCCGTATTTTCCTCTGATATATTTGTCCGGGTCTGTATTCTTTTTAGTATATCCCCGATGTATTCCATTATCTTTCCCTTCTGATAACCAGTGTTCCAAAATACGGGCTATATATCTCCAGTTACGTTTATTCAATGTCGTAGCTTCACGAATTGCATCCCGAATCCAGGTGTCAGGATACTGTTTTTCCGCCTCGCGGATTTCATCAGCGATCAGGGGAGTCAGCATGCCAATATTCTGTTCATAGAGGGTAAAAATATCCGGTAAATCATACGGTTCCGAGGGGACAGGATGACCTTCTTCGAGTCCGGGTAAGATTAACTCGCCATTTTGAACTTTTTGTATAACAGATTGATTGTTTACAGTATTAATAAAATAAAGATCCTGAATATTATTGCCCAGAGAGACTGATAAGTGTAAAAGAACCCCCTTTGCAGTCAGAGCTTCCAGGACTTTCCTGAGATTCTCCCGGTACGAGGTTTTCAAGCTTTTCAACAAGTTGGCATGGCTCAGCAATTCATTAAAAGAGACAAAGCGGTACCGGCCTTTGGGCGGATACAGCATTTCGAAAATATGAAATAAAACCTTGAGTTCCGTGATATCCTCTATCAACGGGAACACAGAGCTAAAAACAGTATTGGGCACTTGTGTATACCTTATACCGGTAGGGAATCCATTAAATTTGTTCATAGAAAACTCTGTTCAGGGTCAACAGGGGCTGTAGGTTCAACCGCCATATTCTCGAATTTTGCCAGCACGCTTTGAAAGCGTAATTTTATCTCGCCGGTAGGTCCATTGCGGTGTTTGGCTACGATTACATCTGCCAGACCAGCCGGGTATTCTTCATCAGGATGTTCTTTGCTCCAGTCCTCTTCAGTTCTATAATAATATTCATCACGGTAAACGAACAGGACAACATCTGCATCCTGTTCAATACTACCACTGTCCCGCAAGTCAGACAGTTGAGGTTTATGAGACACACGCCATTCCGAAGCACGGCTTAACTGTGAGACGACCAGCACCGGTATATTCATTTCACGTGCCAGGACTTTAAGGGAGCGGGTAATATAGCTAATTTCCTGTACACGGTTATCAATACGGGTGTCTCCCTGAAGTAATCCCAGATGATCAATAATTATTAAGTTTATATTATGTTCAGAATGCAAGCGTTTGGCCTTGCTGCGCATTTCGCTGATGCGCATCATGGGTGAGTCGTCAATATATATGGGCGCTTCAGAGAGAATACCGATGGCATCCATAATCCGTTTTTGCTCTTCGGGAGTTTCATTTCTACGGCGTATTTTCCAGGAATTCACCAGAGACTCATTAGATATTAACCGGTAAACCAGGGATTCCGCCGACATTTCCAGGCTGAAGATTGCAACACAGGCATTATGTTCTACCGCGGCGTTGCGGGCAATATTTAGAGCCAGGCTGGTTTTCCCCATACTGGGACGTCCGGCCAGGACTATTAAATCAGAGCGCTGGAAACCATTAAGTAATTCATCCATGCTAACAAATCCAGTAGGCACATGCTTCATTTCACTGGGCTTAATGGCTTCATTTTCTTCAGGTTCAGCTTCCAGGATTTTGTCCAGAATTTGACGGATGTGCAAAAAGCCGCGAGGACTTTTCCCATGCCTGAGGTTATACAGGATATCCTCAGCCTTGTCCAGGCTAGCATCTACATCAGGATCGGCCTGGTAACCAATTGCCGCAATCCGGTCAGACGCTGTAATCAACTGCCGCATCATGGAAAGACGGTAGACAATACGTGCGTATAACTCAATGTCCAGGGAGGTGGGACAAACGGCGATCAAGTGGCTTAAGAAGGCCGCGCCGCCACAGCTTTCCAGCTTATCCTGGCGCGCCAGTTCCTGAGCCACGGTAATTTGATTAATACCCTCATTTCGCCGGTAGATTTCGAGACAGGCTTCATAAATCCACCGGTTGCGCTCGCTGTAAAAATCAGGCGGCAGCAGAATAGGCTCAGCCTTAATAATGGCTGAGCCATCTATCAGGAGAGAACCCAGGGTGGCTTCTTCAGCATCTATATCATGAGGTGGCAGTCGATCCGCCATGTTCTCCTACTCCACGGGCTTTTCTTTCTCCGGTTCTTTTTCTTTCTCAACCACATTGACTTTGATTTTTGGTTCTATGTCTTTAGCCAGCTTAATGGTTAAATCGTAATTGCCGATTTGTTTGATCGGCTCAGCCAGCTCAATTTTTCTTTTGTCCACTTCCTGACCGATAATGGCTTTCAACTCAGTAGCGATGTTAGCAGCGGTAATGGAGCCGTGCATACGATCCTTGGCGCCCATTTTCACCGTAAAAGTGATCTCTTTACCTTCGAGCTGGGCAGCCAGTTTCTTCATTTTCTCAGTTTCCGCCCTGGCTTCGATCTGAGCTTTAACCTGCGTTACTGCGCCAGGCTTACTTACCAGAGCTAATTTTTTGGGAAGTAAATAATTACGTCCATAGCCATCGGAGACCTCTTTTATATCTCCGGCTTTGGCTACATTAGGTACATCTTCCAGAAATATGACTTTCATTTTATCCCCCTAACCCGGATAAACCGGAAATTATAACCTTTGCCATGTAATTGTTAATTCAATTTTGTTTCATAAAAGGCAAAAAATAAATCAAAATCAAATACTATTATGTGAACCCCGAACGATCGGGCACAGGCTGAAAAATCTCAAATTAGACGATATTCATTATGAAGCAAATCCTGTTTCTTTTCAATGATTCACAACTTCTCTACCAATAATTATCCTGGATGGCGACTAAATTATTATCCCGCGAAAAATGTTACGGTGCAAGGAATGCTGATAATATAAAATGCTGATATTAAAAAGTGTAGGCGAACTATAAGAAATTGGAAAAGGCAGGGGGTTTTGTTTTACTAATACTATACTCAAGTGTAAAATTGAATTCAGTATCAATATATAGAAAAAGACATCAGAAAAGGGAGGTATTAAAATTATGCCAGGTAAACCTATGATAAATGTGGTAATGACGCAATGTAAACCTGAGGACGAAGTGAAGTTTAATAAGTGGTACGATGAAGTTCATATCCCCATGCTAATGAAATCAAATAAATTACTGAGGGCGGCCCGGTATAAAGTAATAGATACAGGTAAGCAGCCCAGTTTTATGGCTGTTTACAACTTTGCCAGCCGGGAGGATTTTGAACAATTTAACAACAGCCCTGAAATGGAGGCTGCCAGGAAAGATATGCAGGAAACCTGGGGACAAAAAGTACAATTGACCTCAAGGGTACAGTATGAATTTCTCCGTGAGTGGAAAAAATAATCCGTATTTAACGCTTGAAGACAGAGGTGATCTGATTAAGGGCGGGCGAAAACCCGCCCTTAATAAACTATCCCAAATACCTCTCAGCATATATGGCGGCTGTGGCACCGTCCCCGGCAGCAGAGACGGTCTGGCGGATAGAATTACTGCGGATGTCTCCCGCAGCCAGTACACCGGGAATAGCGGTTTCCATTTTTTCATTGGTTATGATATAACCGCCGGCATCCAGGGGAACAATACCTTTAAGAAAACCAGTATTCGGCCGCTGGCCAATGGAAACAAAAACGCCTGAAACAGGCAGAACGGAGAGCTGTCCGTTAACTACATCCTTGAGACGGAGTTGATTTACCTGTTCTTTCCCTTCAATGGCGCTGACAGTGGTATTCCAGAGAAAGCGGATTTTAGATTCAGCCTGGGCTTTATCTGCCATAGTACGAACTGCTCGAAGCTGATCTCGGCGATGAATCACCGTAACAGTTGAAGCAAACTTAGCAAGATGCAGAGCTTCAGCGACAGCCGAATCACCTCCTCCTACCACAGCTACTGACTTATCTCTAAAAAAAGCCGCATCACAGGTGGCACAGTAAGAGACTCCCCGGCCTGTAAATTCTTTTTCCCCCGGGACATTAAGGTTTATCCTATCAGAGCCGCAGGCAATCACCAGGGCTTTAGCCGAAAAATTGCCTCCAGCGGTGCTAACAATCTTCCAGGAGTCTTGCAGCTTGAGGTTGGTAACCTCGTCAATAATTATTTGAAGGCCTAGCTTCTCAGCCTGTTTTTGCATGTTAAGTGCCAGGTCCAGTCCGGAAATGCCATCAGGAAAACCGGGGAAGTTCTCCACCCAGTCTGCAATGGTAATCAGTCCGCCAGGCATGGTCTTTTCAATTAAGAGTGTTTTCAACTTACTGCGCACCGCATAAATTCCGGCAGTCAATCCTGCCGGGCCGCCGCCCAGGATAATTAACTCATATTCGTTTTCCATTTTAAATTCCTCGTTTTTTCCTTTTCCAGGGTAAAGGTAGAAACATATGAATTTATATATGCCGCTGTTATCCCAGGGCTGCATCCAGTTCCTGTTTTAATTTGTCCTTGGGTTTGAAACCGACGATATTGGCCACCGGCTTGCCCTGCTTAAAAATGATCATAGTAGGTATTGACATTACATGGTACTGGGCGGCTGTTTGTTGATTTTGATCAACATCAAGCTTGGCGATGGTTAATTTTCCGGCATATTCTTTAGTCAACTCTTCCAGTATCGGCGCTACCATCTGGCATGGACGGCACCAGGTAGCCCAAAAATCCACTAATACCGGATTACTTGACTTCAATACTATTTGATCAAATGTGCTATCTGTAACTGCGATTGTGTTAGACATTCTTTTCCTCCTTTTTAAATGTGACGTATAGATTGGCTTCAGCGGTTTGCCTGGCTAAATTAATGGCATTCTTAATGGCATGAGCATGGCTTCTGCCGTGAGCTTTTATGACATTACCTTTGACTCCCAGCAAACAGGCTCCGCCATATTCACGGAAGTCCATTTTTTTCGCCCAGGAATCCAAACCTACACTATTAAGCAAGGCACTTCCATGAACCTGATAGGTCTTATGAATACCGTTCCATAATTGCTTGAAACCCTGCACAGCTTCCCCCAACCCCTCAATGGTCTTTAAAACGATATTACCGGTAAATCCATCGGTTACAATAACATCAACTTTTCCCCTGGGGATCTCATTAGCTTCAATATTACCAATAAAATTCAAGTTGGAGTCTTTTAATAACTCATGAGTTTCGATGACCAGCCGGTTCCCTTTCGTTTCTTCCGAGCCGTTGCTTAAAAGACCGATCCGCGGAGTTTCTTTCCCCAGAATATTTCTGGCAAAAGCCTGACCCATTTCAGCAAATTGTAATAAGTAATGAGGTTTGCAGTCAGCATTTGCTCCGGCATCGATCAGCAGAGCCGGTGTACTCTCGGTGATATCCAAAATAGCACATATAGCAGGACGCTCAATGCCCTCCAGTTTGCCCAGATTCAGAAAAGCGGCACCAAACAGGGCTCCGGTATTGCCGGCAGACACGAAAGCCTGAGCTTTACCTTCTTTTAATAGATTGATGCCGACAACAATAGATGAATCCGGCTTGCTCATCACGGCTTTTATGGGGTGTTCATCAGGTTCAATGACCTGGCTGGCATCTATAATGGAAATTCCGGTTTTTTTCCTGTAATGGGCAGCGATAACATGTATCAGAGACTTTCTTCCAACCAGTGCGATTTCAACATCATATTCTTCGGCAGCCCGGACAGCTCCTTTGATAACCTCATTCGGTGCATAATCGCCACCGGCTGCATCTACGGCAATGATCATGATACTATAATAACCTTTCCAATATATATTATTTTATTACAAAAAGCGCGCGTGATCATTTAAAGCTAAAAAATTCTTTCCGGGCTTTTTCAAGGATTTCAGGGCTGGATATGAGGTCAGCAACTGTCATAGCCAGGGCTTTTGAGGCGTCCAGCATGCCCTGCATACCTCTATCCGAGACAGCAGCAGCGGCAAACTGGGGGGAATGCGTAACTGTTCCCGGACGGGCGATGGCAATCTGCGCATGCATTCCGGGTACTAATTGACTGACATTGCCGAAATCAGTACTGCCGAAATCCAGATCAGGGTCTACCATTTTCATATTACGACCTAAGCGGCGCATATTACGCGCAAACAACTTTCCAATAGTCAGGTTATTCAGCATGGGGGCATAGCTCAATTCATCCCAGTGGTATTCCAGCCTGGCTCCAGTCGCGGCTGCGGCACCTTTAAAACAATTCAACACCTTTTGCTTCAATTCAGATAGATATGTCTCATCGGCAGCCCTTACCGTAAAGCTGGCAGCAGTATGGGCAGGTACAATGTTGGGAGCCTGCCCGCCATCTGTGATAATACCATGAATACGCGCTGTAGATTCGATATGCTGACGCAGGGAATTAACGGAGTTAAAAGAGAGAATCATAGCTTCCAGGGCATTAATGCCTTTTTGAGGACTGCCGGCTGCATGCGAAGCCCGTCCGAAAAATTGAATATCCAGTCCCTGGCAGGCTAAAGCACTGGTAACCGCTTTATTACGAGTGCCCGGATGTACCGTCATAGCGGCGTCCAGGTTGTTAAAAGCTCCTCTTTGAGCCATGGTCACTTTGCCACCATAGAGCTCTTCAGCCGGTGTACCAATGACGACAACTTTTCCACCCAGGCTATCAATCACTGTTTTTGAGGCGAAGGCTGCTCCTACTGCTGAAGCTGCTATTAAATTATGGCCGCAGGCATGTCCCAGATCTGGCAGAGCATCATATTCAGCCGTCAGGGCAATAACTGGTTTCCCCTTTCCATAAGCAGCCTGAAATGCCGTTGGCAGGCCAAATATTCCACGCTCGATGGAGAAACCCCGCTTTTCCAGAAAATCCGTAAGCCAGGCCATGGCCCTATGCTCTTTGAAACCTAACTCAGGATTGGAAAAAATCTGGCGGCTTAATCCAGTCAATTCTTCCTGGCAATTATCTATATCAGCCAATATCCGGTTCTTCAAACTTTCCAGATCCAAGGATCAATACCTTTCCATCTTAAAAATACCAGGGTATATAAAGATCAACCCTTTCACGTATTTTAACACAAATGAAGGCTTTTTCTATTTTAAACCTCATAATCAAATCCCAAAAGTATAGATTAAAAGTTAAAGGTAAAAACATCAACCTCATAATCAGGAATCTAAAAATTCATAAAACCAGCCTGCGTGGACCTGGCATTTTAAGGCGCTCAAATCAGGCCAGTGTGAGGTTAGGAACAGCATCCAGATCCGGGCCGTCAATTTTGCCCGATTGGAATTTGAAATAAGCACAGGATGCGATCATTGCAGCATTATCAGTGCAGAGGATAATAGGTGGAACCAGGACAGGTACAGATGAACTTTCTATCAGGTGCTGGCATAAAGCTCTATTAGCAGCCACACCGCCCGAAATCAATATTTGATTGACCCTCTGTTCTTCAGCCAGATGGATAGTCTTGGTGACCAGAACGTCAATGACAGCTTTTTGAAAACTAGCAGCAGCGTCCCAGCGAGAAGGCAAACCGTTATGTTTGTAGTCTTCCAGTGTTATCTTCCCTCCTTCAACCATCCTGGAAAGAGCGGTTTTAATGCCACTGAAGCTGAAATCATTACTACCTTCCAACCAGGCATGTGGAAGTTTAATAACGGCAGAGCCGTTGCGTGCCGCTTTTTCTATTGCCGGTCCTCCGGGGTAACCAAGACCCAGGATACGGGCGACTTTATCAAAGGCTTCTCCGGCGGCGTCATCCCGAGTTCTGCCCAATAAAGTGTAACGACCGTGAGCCTGCATCAAAACCAGATCACTATGACCTCCTGAAACAATAAGGCAGATAACAGGAAACGTTATAGCTGAACCGGTCAGCCAGTTAGCGTAGATATGTCCTTCCAGGTGATTAACACCGATCAAGGGCAGTTTACGCGCCAGGCAGATTGCTTTAGCAGTATTTAAACCAACCAATAAAGAACCTGCCAGACCCGGACCATGGGTTACCGCAACAGCATCCAGGTCAGTCCAGGTGACCTGCGCTTCTTTCATAGCCTGTTCAATAATAGGGATAACAGCCAGCATATGCTGCCGGGAAGCCACTTCCGGGACTACTCCGCCATAGCGGGCATGGATTTCAACCTGTGAGGCGATTTTATTGGAGAGAATACTGACGCCGTTTTCAACTACAGCAGCAGCAGTTTCGTCGCAGGAAGACTCAATTCCTAAAATTTTCATATATTCGAATTATAACACAAATAATTTTTATCTTTGACATCTCATCATTAAAGTACTACTCTATCTTAAAGAGTTCGACCGGGGAAGAGCAGATACATGAACAAAGAGATTAGAATATCCATTGAAGATCTGGAAATAGGCGGGCAATTTTTTTTACCACCAGGAAAAGAGCCACCTTATCCTGTAGTAATTTTATGTCACGGCATACCCTCTGGAATAGTTGATCCGGCAGATGGGGGATATCCTGAGCTAGCTGCCCGTTTTGCTGCGGAAGGATTTGCAGTGCTGACCTTTTCTTTCAGAGGCACAGGCATCAGCGCCGGGAATTTCGATATTGAAGGTTGGACCCGTGATCTGGAAGCAGCTATTGATTATGTTTGGAATTTAGCGGAAAGAGATGAATCAAAATTATTCCTGGTTGGATTCAGCGCAGGAGCTACAGTTTCGATCTATATAGCCGCACAGGATAAGAGGGTGACCGGTGTGGCTGCCTGCGCCTGCCCGGCGACTTTTAATTCCATATACGAGGTTGATGATCCCCGGAAGCCGATTGAATATTTCCGGAAAACCGGAATAATTCGCGATTCTCATTTTCCTCCTTCACCTGAGGCCTGGATTAACGGTTTTCGCAGGGTTGATGCGCTACATAGTGTGGCTGAGATTTCTCCACGTCCTCTAATCCTGATACATGCCAGCGAAGACCCTGTGGTTCCTGTATTGAATGCACAAAGACTTTATGAGAAAGCAGGAGAGCCAAAGAAATTAGTCATTATTAATGGAGCCGAACACCGTCTGCGGCGTGAGGTAAAAGCCATGGATATAGTCCTGCAATTTCTTAAAGGTATCAGCCAGGGGAAATAAAATCTGTCGGGGATGGTATTGATGAGTCAGAAGGATAATGAGAATAATAAAACGGGAGTAGATGTTTTCCGTCTGTGGAAGCTATTAGACCATACCAAATTCATGATAGGCCGTCTGCGTGAAATGGAACTGGCCCGCTACGGTCTGACTCCTGAGCAGGTCCATGTTCTGGATATTATTTCTCAAAGCGGAGGTTCTACCACTATTAATGAAATAGTTGACCTGACTATGCGCCAGCACCATTCCATTTCTACGCTTATTAACCGCATGCAGCGACAGGGGCTGGTCAACAAGCTAAAGACTGCAGATGATAAAAGGATTTTCAAGGTGTTTATTACAGACAAAGGCCTGACCTTATTAAAAAAAGTATCCCGGGATTCCATTATGAATACTTTTTCAAGCCTGTCAGAAGAAGAAAAAGTAGACCTGGACTCACATCTGCACAGACTATTAATTAAAGCCTATGACCTGTTAGGAAAAGAATATAAGCCACATTAACCTTAAACATAATACTCCAATCGGTTTAGCCAGGTAAGTACCACCGATAGTATTAATCAAAGATCATAATAACCGTTTACAGATACGAAAACAGGCTGTTCAATGTCTCTTTTCAAGGATTGCTTCAGATGCCTGATCTATTTTCCCCAGAGATAAATGTTCAGGTGTAACAATTCAACTTATAATTTTTTTCACTTTACAGAGATATGTTATAATCATTTCTGGGGTATTTGTATCAGAAATAATGGGAATAAGAATCAGCGATCTAAAACGGGCCATTTCGGACGGCGGTGAGGTCACAACCTTCACAAAGATTTATCATAAGGCACTTGAAAGCCCTCCTATTCAATGTGTTGCACGGCTGGATTTATCCAATGATTTACCTGATGCCATGGTTTT